>CAZHLD010000001.1:0-111503 GCA_964533185.1 uncultured Acidobacteriaceae bacterium
GTAGGCGGCCCGCCTGCGGCGGGTGGCCACCATCCACGCGGTGCTCGAACAGGCCCAGCAGGCCATCGCGGCGCGGCGGGCGGCCGCGCTGTCGGCGGCAGAGTTCCCGATCTTGGTGGTAGATGCACTGCATCATCGCTATCGCCGACGCGCTCAGCGCGGCCGGCGCGAAGGCGTGCCGCGCGTGGCGGTGGGCGTGCGACGCGACGGCAGTTTCGCCGTGCTCGACTGGCTGGCGGCACGAGCAGAAACCACCGCCGCCTACCAACAACGGTTCCCGCGGTTCTGGCAGCGCGGTTTGCAACGGATCGAGTTGCTGGTCAGCGACGGAGCCGAAGCCATCGCCACTGCCGCAGCGATGGTCTACCCCGCCGCGGAGCATCCACTCGGCCTGGCCCACTGGTTCCGCAACCGGGAAGCGCTCACCCCGGCCCTGCGCTTCGAGCAGCGCCGCAAGTTCCGCCGCCAGTTCTGGCATCTGTGGGACGCCCTGGACGAGAGAGAACTGCGCGGTTGGGCGCGGCGCTTCTGTGCCCGCTGGCGGTTCTGGGCGCCGGAGATGGTCGAGAAGTTCGGCGACGAGTTGCACCGGGTGCTGGCTTACCTGCGCTGGCCGCCGCGCTGGCGACATCGCTTGCGCACCTCCAACCTGGCCGAAGACTTCTTCCGCCATCTGCGCAAATATCTGAATCGCTTTCCCGGCTGCGTCGATGCCGCCCATGCCGAGCAGGTCCTGGGCTGCTTCCTGCTCGCCGCCGAAGGAATGCACTCGTGAGGTCCTCCCATGGCCCGGAGCACACCCCACCCTCTTTCAACAGAAACACTGGACAGTCCCCGATCCAGGACATGGTTGCGGCCCCAAAGGGCGGCTGTTAGAATCGAATACCTGCCCGATCAAAACAGAGGGGCAGGGGGGCGGTACTCTACCATTTGATTCCCAGGATGTGCTTTTGTTTCCGGCCATTACCGCCCACACGGAAGGAGGAGCTTGTCCAAATACGATTTGGCCATTGTTGGAAGCGGTCCCGGCGGCTATGTTGCGGCAATCCGTGCCGCCCAGTGGGGCCTGAAGACAGCAGTCATTGAAAAGGATGGATTCCTCGGGGGGGCCTGCCTGCACGTTGGCTGTATTCCGACCAAGGTCTTGCTTCACCATGCCGAGATTTACGACCACATCAAGAGAGCCAGCGAGTTCGGAATCGAGATCAAGGGCTACCAACTCGTCTGGGAAAGTGTGCTGGCTCGAAAGGACAAGATTGTCAAGAAGCATTCCAAAGGGATCGAGCTGCTGTTCCGGAAGCACAAAATTGAGTCCATCCAGGGGCGGGGGCGCATTGCTGGGACGGGGCGAATTGTGGTTGAGAACGAAGGGAAGACATCCGAAATCGAAGCCAAGAACATAATGCTTGCAACCGGCTCCGAAGCGCGATCGCTGCCGGGCGTGGACTTTGACGGCAAGACAATTCTGAGCAATCGGGAAATCCTCGGGTTGCCCGAAGTGCCGAAGTCGCTCATTGTCGTAGGAGCAGGAGCGGTCGGGGTCGAGTTCGCCTCAATTTACAACTCGTTCGGAGCCGAGGTGACCGTCCTGGAAATGCTGCCACGTATTGTGCCTGTCGAGGACGAAGAGATTTCCGCTGAGCTCGAAAAGGTTTTCCGAAAGAAGGGAATCCAAATCCAAACAGAGGCCAAAGTCGAGTCGATTAAGAAGAAATCCAAGGGCATCAGCGTGGCTTTCACAGACAGGTCCGGGAAAAAGCAAACCCTCTCTGCAGAAAAGATCCTGATTGCGGTCGGCCGCAAACCGCAGACTGAAAACCTGGGCCTGGAGAAGACGCGAGCCAAGGTTGAGCGCGGCTTTGTTCACGTCGGCCCCTATATGGAAACTGCAGAGCCGGGGCTCTATGCGATCGGCGATATCGTTGCCGGGTACCCGCAACTGGCTCATGCGGCATCGATGGAGGGACTTATCGCCGTCGGCAAAATGGCGGGGAAAGAGGTGCCGACCCTGGAGCGCAGCCGGATTCCGAATGCCACCTACTGTGAGCCGCAGATTGGCTCAGTCGGGCTGACAGAAAAACAAGCGCGAGATGCGGGGATCGCTGTGAAAACGGGCAAGTTCCCGTTTCTCGGAAACAGCAAAGCTACCATCCTCGGGCAGCACGAAGGATTTATCAAGGTGGTCGCGGAGGAGAAATACGGCGAAATACTCGGCGTGCACATCATCGGTCCACTCGCCACGGAAATCATCGCTGAGGCGGTCACGGCGATCCAAATGGAGGCTACACTGGACGACATGATGTTTATGGTCCATGCGCACCCGACGGTATGGGAAGCGATGGGTGACGCTTTCAATTCCGTACGCCGACTGACCATCAACGCGTAACAGCCCCATCGAGAAAAGCGGAGTGAGGGCTTCTGCACTGCACGGGCTCAGCAGGAAGGCAGCCGATCTTCATGAATGAATTCTTAATCGTCGATCTGGGGCTTGCGGACTATAGGGAGACTTGGTCGCTCCAGCGACGGCTCGTGGCGGCGCGCAAAGCGGGCGCCATCCGCGATGTCCTGCTCATCTGCGAACATCCGCATGTCATTACTCTGGGTCGCAGCGGCAGAACGGAACACCTACTGGCCTCCGAGCGTCTCCTGCGGCAGATGGGAGTGGAGTTCCTCCCGACGGATCGCGGAGGCGATATCACCTATCACGGACCCGGACAGCTCGTTGGGTACCCCATTCTAAACCTTGCTGAACATCGGCGGGATGTTGGCTGGTACGTTCGACAGTTGGAAGAAACGATGATCCGGGCAACGGCCGACTTCGGGATGCGTGCTGTTCGAAAGCCCGGGCGGACCGGTATCTGGATTGATGAGCACGGCGAGGAGAACAAGCTGGGTGCGATCGGCGTCCATTTGAGCCGCTGGGTAACTTCGCATGGCTTCGCATACAATGTCGCCACCAATTTACGATTTTTCGACCTGATTGTGCCATGCGGGATTGCCGGAAGGGGTGTCACGTCGCTCGAACGGCTCTTCCATCGCCGCGTTTCACTTGGAGAAGCACTGACGCCCATAGCAATGCGGTTCGGCGAAGTCTTCGAGCGTGAGCCCCGATGGGCCACCCGAGGCGAGTTGGAACGAGAACTTGCCGGGCATGAACAAACTCTTGAGCCTGTAGCCGCAGAATGACCTCCAGTGGAGCACGGAGCCAGAGATGAACGTGTCATTGACGCGACAGCAGCACCTCGAGCTGTACTACTACATGAAGCTGAACCGGATGCTCGAGGAACAGATGGAGCGGCTGTTCCGCCAAAACAAAATTGTCGGAGGGCTATATTCGAGCCTGGGCCAGGAAGCCACTTCGGTTGGCACGGCGTATGCGCTTGAGCTGAGGGATTGGATGGCTCCGATGATCCGCAATATCGGAGCCCTGCTGGTCAAGGGGTTCAAGCCGCGGGACATTTTCACACAGCACATGGCGCGCTACACGGCTCCGACCCTGGGCAAGGATGGCACCAGCCATTTCGGCGATCTGAAAGAACGGCACGTGGTCTCGCCAATTTCCATGCTGGGCGATCTGATCCCGGTCATGGCCGGCGTTGCCATGGCTGGACGCTACCTGGGGCAGAAGATCGTCGCGATGACGTGGATCGGCGATGGCGGCACCTCAACAGGCGCATTTCATGAAGGTATGAATCTGGCCGCCGCGCAGCGAGCCCCATTCGTGTGTGTGGTCGAGAATAACCAATGGGCTTACTCGACTCCGGTCCGATTCCAGGTGCCGTTACGCGACCTGGCAGATCGCGCCAAGGCGTACGGAATCCCCAGCTACATTGTGGACGGAAACGATGTTGTAGCGGTATACACAACGAGCAAAGAGGCCGTCGAGCGCTGCCGGACGGGCGAGGGTCCAATCCTCATCGAAGCCAAGACGATGCGAATGAAGGGGCACGCGCAACACGATCCCGCCGAATATGTCCCACAGGAAATGGTGGAATACTGGAAGGCGCGCGACCCAATCATTCGCTACGAACAATACCTGACAGAAAATAAGCTCTGGGACGCAAAAACAAAGGAAGAAATCGACGCGCGGATCGAGCGCGAATTGCAGGAAGAACAAGAATTTGCGGAGAACTCGCCGCTGCCTCCCCCCGAACTGGCCGAGCAGGGCGTCTTTTGCGAAGGATGTCATACGATTGAGGCAAAGTGGGAAAGACCGATTGAGGAAGTCATGCCACCGAAATCGAGCGTTCGATCGGAATGGACGGTGAAGAACTTCGGGGGAATTGAAGTCGTGGAAGGCAGGACTCCAGCGCCGACCGTCGGCCTTTCAGGCGACGGGAGAAAGCCCACGGCCCGAGCGATTGGCAAGAAAACGAAAACTGGAAAAACAGTCGGCCGCAGTAAAGTGAGGAGATAACAGTGGCCCAGGTGACGTTTCTGGAGGCGATCCGCCAAGCGCTCTTCGAGGAAATGGAGCGTGATCCCACGGTCGTCCTATTGGGGGAGGACGTGGGCGTGTACGGCGGCGCGTTTAAGGTCAGCGCAGGATTGCTTGAACGCTTCGGCTGGGAGAGAGTGATCGACACGCCGATCAGCGAGACGGCGATCATCGGCGCGGCCGTCGGAATGAGTTACGCGGGGCTGCGGCCGGTGGCAGAAATGCAATTCATCGACTTTATTGCCTGCTGCTTCAACCAGCTCACCAACTTCGTTGCCAAGTCGCACTACCGCTGGGGTGCGCCAGTACCGATGGTGGTGCGAGGCCCGTCCGGAGGCGGCGTCCACGGTGGCCCGTTCCACTCGGCCAACCCGGAGATGTACTTCGTGCATACGCCCGGACTCAAGGTGATATATCCATCGACAGCCTACGACGCGAAAGGGCTGCTCAAGTCCGCAATTCGGGACAACAACCCAGTGCTCTTCTTTGAGCACAAATTCCTCTATCGGCGAATCAAAGAAGAAATTCCAGCCGAAGACTACACAGTGCCGATCGGTAAGGCTGCAGTTAGGCGTGAAGGCCGGGACTTAACGATCATTTCCTACGCGGCGATGATGCATACGTCACTTGAGGCGGCGGACCTGCTCGCCAGGGAAGGAATTGAGGCAGAGGTAATGGACCTGCGCACCCTTTGCCCGCTGGACCGCGAGGCCATCCTTGCTTCGGTACGGAAAACGAATAAACTGCTGGTCGTTCATGAGGACACTCGAACCGGCGGTATCGCCGGAGAGATCGCTGCGATCGTCTGCGAAGAGGCATTCGAGGACCTGGACGGACCTATCCTGCGCGTGACCTCGCTTGACACGCCGGTGCCCTATTCACCTCCGCTTGAGGAACGGTTTCTGCCCAACGCGGAGAAGGTGGCCGCGGCCGCGCGCGAGCTGGCGAGATTCTGAACACCTGAGGAGAAAGACATGCCTGTTGACGTCATCATGCCCCAGATGGGCGAGAGCATTTTTGAAGGCACGATCACGAAATGGCTGAAGAAGCCCGGCGAGCGCGTGGAGCGCGATGAGCCGCTCTTTGAAATCTCCACGGACAAGGTGGATGCAGAAATTCCTGCTCCCTCGGCTGGCGTTTTGAAAGAAATCAAGGTGGGTGAGGGACAGACGGTGCCGATCCAGACCGTCGTTGGTGTGATCGATACGGACGGAAAGACGTCTGCACCGGCGCCAGCCAAAACAGAACCGCCGAAGCCAGCGACAGTCGAGACAACGCCTGCCCCGCCGCCAGCTTCCTCACGAGCCACAGCACAGGCACCGGTTGCGGCTACCCCTGCGGCCCGGGTTGATGGAGAGAAAGTTCGTAGCTCGCCGCTTGTCCGCCGGTTGGCCAAGGAGCACGGCATTGACCTCACGCAGCTCAGTGGCACCGGAGCCGGCAGGAGGATCAGTAAGAAAGACATCCTCGCGGCCATTGAGACCAGTGGGGCGGCAAAGGAGGTCGCATCTGCTCCGGCTGCCGGGGGGCGTGTCCCCACTGCACCGGCAGCTCCAGCAGCGGCCCCCGGTGTGCCCGGCGGACAGGTGTACATTGCTCTCGACAGTGCCGTACCGCGGGAACGGATGTACTTCGGACACTACGAAGTCCAGCCGATGAGCGTGATGCGCCAGCGCATCGCGGAGCACATGCTGGCCTCGAAGCGCGTATCACCACACGTCTATTCGATCGACGAAGCCGACATGACGAGGATCGTGGAAATCCGCGAGCGGACTAAGGCGGAGTTTGAGAAGCGACATGAACTTAAGCTTACCTTCATGCCGTTCTTTATTCGCGCGTGCATCGAAGGGTTGCGCGCATTTCCAACGGTGAACTCCTCGGTGGACGGCACAAATGTAGTGCTTCACAAGGAGATCAACATTGGCATGGCGGTGGCGTTGGATTGGGGCCTGATCGTGCCCGTGATCAAGAATGCTGAGGAGAAAAACTTCCTGGGCCTTCAGCGGTCAGTGACAGATCTGGCCGAGCGCGCGCGGAACAAGAAGCTGAAGCCGGACGAGGTTCAGGAAAGCACGTTTTCGATTACCAATCCGGGTGTTTTTGGCGGGTTAATGGGTTTGCCGGTGATCAGCCAGCCCAACGTGGCAATTCTAGGGCTGGGTACAATCCAGAAGCGCCCTGTGGTCATCAACGATGCGATCGCGATCCGGTCAATGGTGTACCTGACCCTCAGCTACGACCACCGCGTGGTGGATGGGGCAATCGCCCACCAGTTCATGCACAAGGTAAAGACGGCGCTCGAGAACTGGAACGAGGATATTCTCTAAATAGCTCTCGACCAACTAAGCTTCCCGTTCGGATCGAGACATGCCGGAGGCAGGCAAGCGTCCAGCGCCATCCTGATCCGTCACAAACCCGGCGGCATCTACCTCTTGCCCATCGGTCATAACTCCATACCACCCATCACAACAGGCCTGTTGCCCCATTGGTCGGCCATAACCTTGAGCATGGCGCGAAAGTTGCTCGATCCGGCGAGCGCCGTAGTGGAAAAGCCCATTGAGGAAGCTGCCTGACTCAGAGCCGACTGCTGCGCGACGTTGAGCTGGTTCCACCGGGTCGTCAGGGTGATCGTGCCGCCGAAAAGTCGCGTGTTCCCCTGAACCGCATTGAGCCGCTGAAAGAACTGCATCATTTGAGCAACAGTGCGGAGAAGCTGCCGCCACGTAACTGCGGTCGTTACCCAGTTGCTGGCCGGGATGTTCAGCGCCTCAAGAACCGTGCGCGCCGATGTGACCTCGGCGGCAGTTAAGGTTGTATCCAGATTGACCGGCAGAGCAAAGACGTCCGCGTTGTTGGTGAGCGTGGCATCCTGCGCGGCAGTCACTTCAGCACGCACCAGCATCACCGGCTCCGCGCCGTAATCCATCGCGTTCCACGGTGCGCCCAGCGAATCGAAATGTTTAGGTCGACGGCCATCGGTATGGTCTGCGCCCGTGCCGATGACCGGCACGACGTAGAAGCGGCCGAACGTGGCCTGCGCCTGCACCACACTCGGGCCGAACCAGCGCATCGCGGCCAGTTTGCTGCGTGTGCCGCCTGCGTACATACGGCCAAGCGAGGAGACAAATATACGTCGAGGCGGAGGCCGTCCTCCCAAATTGCCGCCCTCCCAGTCATCCAGTCGCATGGAGGTGCTTACGGAATAGCCGGAAATCCCCGCCGCACCCGACGAGTGCGCGCTATCGGTCTGTGCCCCGGGCGGCGATTGGGTCGAACCGTTGACTTTAGGCGTGAGTGTGGTGCCGCTGACCTCAAGCCGGAGCACGGCGTTCACCGCCAATGCCGCGCCGAGGGAGCCAAGCTGTGTCCAGGTGCCCGCGACCATCTTGAAGAGGAAGGTCTTACCGCCCCCGGAGCCATCGGCGTAGAAGCCGTAGTAGCTGGCCGCCCCACCGGTGGCCGCACGCACGGCAACGCCAATGGTCTGCCCGGTGGTGGTACTGTTGGCGAGCTTGCCCTGAGCGTACTGGTCGTTTCCGAAGGTGTCTGCGTTCCAGCGAGCGCCGCATTCGGTGGTGGCCTGATTAGGGGCAACGGCGTTGGTGTTGATGACGAAGTTGCCGGAGTTGAGAGACCAATTCGCGCTGTAGGTGGTCAGCGCGGTGCCGTCCGTGCCGGTAAAGGCATCCGTGGCTGGCAGGACAGCCCACAACGCCGCAGCAAGCAGAAGCAGTAGAAGCGTCAGTGCGAGGGCACGCTTCACTGGGCCCTCCGCAATGTGAGCTCGACGGAGATGAGCCGCGCAGTGGCGGCCAGGGTGTCTGAGGCGTGGGCCGAATCGCGCAGCACCTTGAGGTGCAGCAGCTCGCCGGCGGCGCAGCCGGTCATGGTGACGCCGGTGAAGTCAGCGTCATTGGTCTGGTTGGCCGTGCCCTTGGCCGTGTCGGTGACGGTCGAAGCGGTGTTGAACGCCGGGTCGTCGGTCTCGGCATCGGCCACGCAGATGGTAGCCAACTGCCAGACCACGTTGCCCGTAATGGCCGTGGTCAGCCACTTGAAGCGTGCATCTACCGCGCCGGACCAATCGCGCGGCAGCGGGAACGTGATCTGCATCGAGAGGTTTACGGCGTCGGCAAAGTCGGCCACACCCTTCTGCGTGTTGGTGCCGGTGATGCACGCGGCCACAGCCGGGCTGGTGGTGGGCGTATCGAAATTGAGTGTGGCCGTGATGTTCTGGCAGGTGGCGGCCATGAAGGTGACGTAGCTGACCGTGGTGATGACGTTGCCGGCGCCTTCCGCGTCGAGCGTCTTGTTGGTGAGCGTGGCCGTGGCGAAGGGCCACTCCGAGTCGCGCGTGATGGCTGATGGAATATCCGCGTCAACTATGACACGGAAGGACGGCGCGGCCGCACCACCTGAGGAAGGGCCAGCAAGAAAGACGTTGGCCGACTGGCTGGCAAAGTCTGTCCCCGCCACTGATACGCAAATGGGCACCGCGTCGCTGTTTAGGGTGCGAACAAACTGGTTCGTGCAAGCGCCAGTGCCCGAAGCTGCGCCGGAGGACCAAATGACCTCGTTCGTGTTGGACTTCAAGTAGCGGTCGCTGGCAGCAGGGTGAGCCAAGCGTTGCCAGGTTGGCGTCGCACCAATCCCCGTGATGATGTCGCCTCGCGCCACGGACGCCGCGGTCGTATCCGGATGCGTTGCCGAAAGAAGATTGTGATTGGCGGATCCGGATCCACAATCTGCCGCAGCAGATTCAAACGCAGTGCCCAGGTCATTCACGCGCACGCATCGCCCTGCGGTCCAAATTGTTTGTCCCGTCCCGCCGCTGGAAAGCCCCGGTGTCACCCAGGATCCGTCTCCTCGCCAGAACGTCGAAGCAGACGCGCCGGTCCCGCCGTTCAACCGCGAGACAGGCAGGTTACCAGCGACTTCGCTGGCCAGGTCAATTGCTGAACCAAGAAGAGATACATTGGCAGAAAGCCAGCCATCCGAGATCTTGCCCGATCCGTCAGCAAGAGGGATCTTGTTGGCGGCCGAAGCAGTTTGTGCGCTGGCGGGATCCTGCACCACTTTGGCGGAAGCATTGAGCGAAGCGTAGCCGTTGGCCACGCCCCGGTTTGCCTGCACTTCAGCAGTGCCGCTGATTCGACTTGGTGAGAGGGCGCCCGCGGCTATGTTGGCATCGCCAATGCCGCTCAACTGCAGTGCAGAGGGGCTGTTCACACCAAGCTTCACAGCCGTGATCGAACCATCCTTGATCGAAGCTTGGATCGCTCCAGCCGATGGGTTGGAGAAGGCAATTGTGGCCGTGTCCTGAAAATTCACCGGGTCGTTTGCCGTGAGACTAATTCCGTTAACCTGGTGCTGGGAACCTCCTCCTGTGCCATCCTCACAGTCCACTTGCGGTTGCCCGCTGGCGCCATTGGAGCGAAGAAACTTGCCGCTCAGGCAGGGTGTGGGCAACTCCACCTTCTTCGTCAGAGCGGTAAAGAGCCCCGTTACTTGCGACTGGCTGAACATCAGTGTGGGGACAGGGACGGATGCCGAGCGCACGGAAGCCAGGGTAACTGGAGTTGCGCTGCTCGGGACGACCCAGTACTCGGTGCTGATCTGGCCTGTCTTGAGGTAGTAGGTTACTCGGTAGCTGGTCCCTGCGGGCGCGGCGGTCAGGTTCGGATAAAGCTGCACGTTGAAGGCGCCGCTGCTGACAGTAACCGTCGTCTGTCCGGCGATCACCTGGCAGGAGCCGGTGAGAAAGGTGGGCCAGGCAATCACCACGCGCCCGGCAGCAAGACTTCCATCGGCATTATAAAGGGTGTCGCTGACAGTTGTCCTGGAAGGGCACTGTGCGGTGGCACCTGTGGTGAAGAGACACAAGTACATGGAGGCACAGACGCCGATCAAAAAGATTCGCAGACTACTGCGCATTGCAGCCTCCGGCAGTTCAGATCAATATCCCCAGGTACGTACATTCTTGTGTCCTTTTGTCGGGCCAGACACACGGCGAGCGTTGGAACGACAATCCGGCGTGTGCAAGCTACGCTCGCCTTGAGTTTCACGCCTCTGCAAAGGCGGCGTCGATTGCGTCCCGCATCTTGAGCATGAGGCCCTTGAGCCGCGCCCTCTTCTTCGGATTCTTCACGACCTCGCGGATGATGGTCAAGGCCAGTGTGAGGATTGTGGTTTCCATTGATTTTCAGCTCCTTTTATTCCACTACAGGTCGCACGTTCATGCGCCCGAAGAAATCCCTGCGGGGAGTGTTTCCGGGTGCATCTATCGGGGAAACAATCGGAAAAGTAATGCAATTCCAGCCGAGATCACAAAACTGAGAGCGGCAAAGACTCCTCGTTGGCGGTGATACTCGGCACGGAGTAGGCTGACGTCTGCTTCGATCCGCGCGATCCGACCGGGTTGGCCGTCCCCCATCAGTTCCTGGCGGAAAAGCCGAAGGTTTTCCTCCATCCGCGTGAGCCGCTCGACAACATCATTCTCAAAGCTCTTCAGGTGTTCGACGGCTGTTTCGAGGAGCTTCAGGGCCACGTCCTCCATCTCTCTGTTCTCCTCGAACTACTTGATCACGCGGCCGCCAAAGGTCTGATTGGACGGATCGATAGAGGCTGAGGTGACATTGCAGAGGCGAACTCTCAGATTATCGGCCGCACTCACGTACATCACTCCCATCAGCCCACTTTCGAGAGTTGCGGGCCACGCTGGTGCCACGGCGCTGTTCACCGAGGCCCCTGTCACTGTGACGGATAGCTCCGCACAGCTCTGCGGCGCAATCGAACCGAAGTCCAACGAGGCCGAAAAATCAATGGCCAGCTTCCCGTGCCAGAGCTGTGAATTGAGATTTGTCACCTCGGTCGTGCTGGACACCCCGAGAGGTGCTGTGCCAGTAGTCGCAGAAGCAATCAATCGCGGCGCGGTGAGATTGAAGCCGTTATCCACTTTGGCCTGCACAGTGCCCGCGCTGTCGCGGACCTCCCAGGCATTTGCAGTCGGTGCCGTTGCCAGGTCAATCCGTTGACCTACGGTAGCGGCATCCGGCGACGCAATGTGCACCTTCGCCTGTGGTGCGTACGTCCCCACACCAAGCGGTTTTGGACCGCCGATAAAATTGTCGGCGGCAGCCGAAAGACGTACAACCGGAGCGTTTCCGCTTTCCCTGTCCCAGCGCGGCGGGGAGCCTGACGTGCCCGCGCCGCCGGTATCACTGAAGCTCGCAGTGGCGGACGTGAAGTAGATAGCCTTATTGTGCTGACCATTGTTGGTTGTGTACGCGCCCCGCCCGTAGATGCGGTAGCTGGTCGCGCCGGGCACGCTGTTCCACGTCAGGTCACAGCGTCCTGTTGTCCCGCTGGCCACGTTGCAGGATACTTCCTGCGAAATCCACGACTCGTAAGGAGTCCCGCTGCTGATGAACGCATTATCAAAGGGCGAGTTGATCCCGTTGAGGGCCGACACGACGTAGAAAAAGTTCCCCACTGCCAGGGTGCCGCCGGTGATGAAACCGGTGACGGCCACGTTTTCGGGGAACTGCATCCCAACGTTCAGTTGCCCGCCAATCAGACCCCCTGCGCCAAACGTTTCCGATGGCGTGGCGGTCAGGATAGACGAACTCCAGCCGACCAGTGGGAGATTCGCGGCCTTCAGCCGGCTGTTCGGGGGCCGCATTGTAATTCCATTATTCAGCGCGCCGATAATTGTTACGTCGGTTATCCGAGCCGCAGCTACGGAATTATCCACGTAGTAGCCAATCCCATTCGGCTCCTCAACGCCAATGAATGTAAGGCCGCCTACTGGAAACGCTCCAGCGGTGTGCTCCCATAGCGGCTTTGCGGTTGCCGCAGCAAGGTCAGATTGCCCGCCGCCGATAAACGTCCAGCGCGCCCCGGCAGCCCCTGTCGAGTCCACCTGCACCGTGGCGCTCATCACTGCTTCGTGCAACACGTTAAATAACACCATGCCGCCAAAGCTACTGCTGCAATTGGACTCATTGGAAATGCCGTGGTTCTGTAGAACCGAATCGTAGATGAATACGTTACCCGCACAGGTCTGGCCAGGCACGCCGTAAATGCGGATGGACGGCTTGCTAGTGACCTGGTTCCCGCTAGTGAATACGGAATTATAAATCTCGACTTGCTGCGCCGGGCCTTCAATCAGAAGCGCGTAGTTGGTCGTGTCAGACAAGCTGACTTCCGAGGCGACGTTGCGAAGCTGGTAATTGGCTCCGCCTGAAATCCAGATACCTGCTGCCGAGGACGTGCCGTTCCAGACAACCTGAATGTTTTTGAGACTGGAGCTGGAAGCCGCGTTCAGCTTGATTACCGCGCCGGTGATTGTCCCTGTCTCCGCGGCAATTACGCCGTGATAGTCGGACATAAACGCGCCCGCGCCATTCGCACCTGGCACACCCTCAATATGCCAGCCTCTGGGGAGCACCAGCCCTACGTTGATGTGGATACCGTTCGCCAGTAGGAGTCTGCAGTTGCGGCCTTGAGGGGGCGTGGCAAGAGTCAGCTGGGTCAGAATCCGATAGTACGCGAAGTTTGGACTGGGAGCAACGTAAACGTCGCCGCCTCCACCATTGGCTTGGCAGGCATTGATCGCCGCCTGGAAGGCGGGTGTGTCATTGGTCGACCCATTGCCAATGGCGCCATAGGCCCGAACATCATACCAGGGCCTCGGCCCCTTGGTGACAACCTCCTTGGTGATGATCTGGCGCCACGGTGCTGCTGTTGTGCCCAGATCGTAGCTATCGGCCGTGCCAGGATTCAGGTTTCCATTCAGGGTCAGGTTTAGGGCAGTAAGGCCGGAAGTAAACGTAACCGGCCCCTGCACTGACTGGTTTGTGCCTGTGTTCTTGACCAGTGGATCTGCCAGCACAACGCCAGATGTGGTCGGCGTCAAAGTACCCAGGTCCAGGTTGGTTCCCTGCATTGACCATTTCTGCTCAAAGAGCAGATTGTTATTGTTATCGACCAGCCGCACCAAGTAATAGGTGCCCGACGGCACGAGAACGTCGTTGCCGTAGATGAATGCGCCTGACTCTAGCGCCCCGTTGCTTACAGAAAAAATCTTGACCATGGGCACGATCTGGGCCGTACTGTCGTTGAGCCTTGCAGGCTGGCTGAGCAGGAAAATCAGCTTCCCATTGACCAGAGAGCCGTCCGGGCTCTTAAACGTCCCGGTCAGGTTGGTCGCGAAGGCGGGAAACTCTACGGCCGCCCAAAGCGCCAGAACTGTCGTCAACAACAGGCGTGCCATCACTTTTCTTGAATTGCTCACTTCGAGGCTCCTTGAATTGCGACGCCCGTACATAGGCAATTGACCGCTGGCCATACCGGCACCTATTCAGAGAGTGGATCGGAAATAGCGATCTGTAAAATCCGGATCCAAGTCTTCTGTCCCAGTGCCGGCCAGGCGGCCTGCATTGCCGGGGTCGGTACCGCGGGGCGTGGCCGCGACGCTCGTCGCAGGCAGATCGTAGGCCCCGGCGGCAACATTCCAGCTCAAGGGGATCACGTCCCAGAGGGCAAGGCTGAATGCTGCCGGGCGATGTCCCCGGTTGAGGATTACTTTGTCGCAGAAGAGATCGGTCGCCAATGATTGTCCCGCGGTGGCGACGACGGATACTTCGACGGCGAGATCCGCGGGAACGGCTTGCGTGCCCGGCAGCTGAAACGTCACAGAAAACCACTGATAGTTCCCTGTGATTCGGCCAACCGGTATGTCGCTGATCTTGTCATACGATGGAGTCGAAGGCGATCGCAGCGCCAGCCGGACCGCCCGGCTGAACGGCCCGCTGCCGTTATGCCGGAGGGCAGCTAAAAAGGTAACAGGCTCGCCCGGATTGAGCGCTCGCCCGAGATTGGACAACAACGATCGGACGCCCGGGTTGGCGGCACTGAGGCTCACTCCGGATTTCCACTGCATTTCGTTTGAGGCAGAAGCGAAGTCCACTTCAGCCCCGCTGACCGCCGCGTTGATCAGGCTAAAGTAGCGCGCGACGTGAATTCCCTCCTGTCCGGCAACTCCACTCAGAAAGAACTCTCCATTGGGCAGGAGGTTTTGCCCGTTGATCGCGGCACCGACCGATGGATCCAGCTCCCGAGCTCGAAAAAACTTAACATCGAACACCAGTATCTGTGGGCCGACTTGGCCCTGCTGTTCATCGGACCATGGAGACCAGCCGAGCGAGTCGCGGCGCCGGGCTCGGAAGCTCCACGCGCCGGATTGCGTGGCCACGAAGCTGAACTTCTCCGGTTGACCGGGGAGCTTTGCGTCCTGGACGGGAGATGCAAAGCTTCCGCTGGGACTGGCGACCTGCACCTCTGTCTCCAGGATCTCGTTTGCCACTCGGTCCAACAGGAGTTCTAAGATTTGCCCGACAGAGTTGCCCGGAGCCAGAACAGGCTTGAGAGGTACGGCCTGGGTGCCCGTTGCGGTAGTCGCAGTGGAGTATTCCCCGAGAACATTCTGGGCATGAGCATGGAGGGTCTTTGAGCGCAGCAAAGCGACTGAGTTCTCAAGTGTGAGGCTGGCCCGGTACAGGCTCCCCTCCCTCACCAGCTGTCCAAAGTTCCATCGGCCGAGGACCGCAGTGTCGTCCGAATCTCTCAGCTCGACGCGATCCACATCAGCTAGCTGCGACTCTGACAACTCCACAATGGCCTGGATGACCGGCCTTTGCTTCTCGTCCACACCAAAGATGACCTGCAACAACTGAGGACGAGAGGGTATGAGTGGATATTGAATTACAATCACGCCCGAGTAGCGGCTGGTTTGTCCGTTCGAGGCGACAGGTCGAATGAAATAGGTTGTGTTCCGGGCCGACCTCGGAAGCAGAGCTGTCTGGATCGAGTATGTGCCGATCACGTTTTGGGATGAACCCGCCACGCTGCCCTTGCTCCAACCCTGGTCTCCGCGGCGCACCTCAAAAGTCTGGCCGGCTGGGGCGGCTGCCCCAAAATCCAGAGTGAAAAAGGATGAGCTCACACCGCTCAACCTGAACTCACCCATCTCGGTGATGTGCGAATTGCCCACGTCCCCTGTCCCGATGGCAGAAAGTGGGGGCACTTCCTGGCCACGAAGGATCTTTTCCGGTTCGGCAAATTGCTTCAGGAGTTCCTCAAAGCGGGATGGCTGGCCGAACGAAAGTGTATGAAGGATGCGCTCGGTGGCGAGCTCGCGGAATTCGCTCGTGACGCCGCGGATGAGAGCTGTGAAGGTGGGGTAACGCTTCTCGACTGCAACTTCGAGGAATCGACCGCTTCGTGGAAAGCCTTCAGCAAGGTCGCTCCACGTCGAATACTGGCCCTCATAACGGGATGTGGTGTGTTCGGACAGATAAGCCAGTGCGGCAAGCTCCGTCTCGGCCGATGTGCGCGGCAGCGGCTTGATGTCTTGCAGCACTACCGCGCGCATGCCGTCATCTCCTGCCGCCGCTGCCTCACTTGCAATACTGGTCGTGTCCCGTACGCGGGCTCGTGCACGTCCCGCGGCTCGGTAGCTGATGGTGAGCTTCTCTCCACGTACCGGGATGGTGTCGTCGTAGAATTCGAGTGTCCATCGGTTCTGGTTGGGATCCGAAGTAATTGTAGCGTCCTGACCCGCTATTCCGAAACCCAGACGGCGCGCTCGCGGCAATTCTCCAGGCTTTTCTGTCGTCAGACGCGCTTGGATCGGTCGGGTGACCTGCAGAAAATTACACACCACATGCAAGTCGGCTGAATTGATGGGGGCAAAGAAGACAAACGGCGGCAGGAGCGTCAGTTCGCTTTCGTACAGAATTGTGTTGGTGACACGAGTCGGGTCGGCCAGGTCGATGTCCCGCACCTCAAGAACAATCCGAACCGCGGCCGGAATGCTTCCTCCTCCAAAGGCCGTTCCTGAGCCGAAAAAGGAGAGCTGTGAGCGGAAGGCCTGGTCCGCGCTCAAGCGGGTTAGCAGAATGTAGTGGTGGTTTGACTGCACGGGTATTTCCGGTGCTTGCACAATGCCCGCAATCAAGCCGCGGAGCCTCGTGGTCCCGCTGATGGGCGAACAGTCAAACCCAATTAAGCAATCCGACTGAGTGAGGGCCGCGCTGGAATAAAGCCCACCCAGAATGCCGGTAGATGGCGCCACAAACTCGAATTCCCCATGGAGCAATTCCAACTCGCCGCTGAGTTCGATCGCCTGATGAGCCAGTAGCGTGCTGTCGCCTACGTTCCCCGTGCCGCCAGTCACATTGAGCCGGCCTTGAAACAGGCTGATCACATTCTGCGGGTCGGTCTCTTTCCAGCGCGTCGAATCGAAAGTGGCGCCGGTGAAGTCGTCGGCCAGCAGTCGCGCTGATTCACTTCCAAACACCGGCGCTGAGAGTGCGAACTGAGAAGTGAAGCCATCACCAATGAAGTATTCTCGATACGTTGCCTGGGGCTCGCTGCCGCCAAAGACCGTTACGTCGTTGTGAATGGGATTGCCGAGCGGAGCCACCTCTAATGCTTCCGGACGGAAGTGCGGGTTGCGTTCATTTACTGAGACTCCGTCCGGCTGGTCACCCACCGGCTGGAAGATCACCTTGGCGTCCAGCACGCGGTAGGAGAAGCCAGACTGCTCGGCCAGCTCCCGGGCGATTTCGCTCCAGCTCTGGTCGGGTTCAGCCACAAACACGGGCACGAGCGCACCCTCGGCAACCTGGCTCAGGTCAAATCGTCCCGGCTGGAGCTGCTCCGTAAGAAAGCGCAGGATCTGCCCGGCTGTCTGATTCAGGAAGGGCGGGAGGACCCCGATGCGCTTAACATTCAGTAGGTACTCTTCGCTGGTGGCCTGGTAGCGGTAGCCGTGTACCGCCTGGCCGTTTAACACTCCGAGAAATTCGATGGCAGGCTCATTCGTGAGGTATCCCGTGAACAAAGGTCCGGGCGCGCGCGGACCGCCCGGCGGCAAGGCATCTGCGAGTCCACTCAATCTGACATACCCTGAGCGCCTCGGAGCAATTAAGCGGTCATCTGAGGGGACAAGCGAAAAATCGAGCAAGGCTGGCAGATTCATCCGGTCGCGCAACGTCACCGGCGTGCTCTCTGCTGACGCCAGGTAGCGCGTGTAGTTGACTCGTCCCCGACCGTCTGCGTTATCAATCTCGAGAAGGATCGACATTAGACCGGGAGTCCAAAGCGGCTCCGCTCCCTCACCAGCGAGCGCAACATTCCTTCGATCACTTGTTCACCGGCTATCTGTGCCTGAGCCGGCGTTACGCCCTGACCCAGGACAATCTGTACTCCGCCCAAGTTCAATTGCTGCTGCAGGACCGGTGCCACTCCCAGAAACCCGGTTGTTCCCGGCACGATACCAGCCACGACATCTTTCAACGCCGCCAGGTAGGCCGCTTCGCGCTCAAATTCCTTGGCCTTCAGCTCCAGTAACCATGTTTCCAGTGCCACGCGGTCGCTCGCAAGGTCAAAGACGCGCGCCTCGCTGTCCACCTTCAGCCGTTGCAGCTGGATATCCTGGTCGAGTGCGGCAAGCCGTTCGTCGCGGCGGCGACGCACAGCTTCCAGCTCAGCCGACTTGTCTTGGGCCACCGTTCGCTGGCGCTCGAGAACTCCGCGCGTCAGGATGCGCCTTTCATCCTCGGCCGATTCCGCCTGTAGGTCTTCCCGCTCCCGAAGCAGATCATTCAGGCGAAGGGCATCTTCAATGGCGCGCTGCTCGCCCTCGGCCAGCGTGCGCTGGGATTGCTCTCTTAGATCCTCCAGTGAACGGGAAAGGAATTCATTCGCTTTGGCCAGATCGCCACCGGCATCCACGTAAGTCCGGTATTGCCGGATGATTTCCCGTACGTCGGCCGCTACATCCCGAAATGCCTCCCCGGTGCGTAGCGATTCGAGAGAGGTGTCAAACTGCTCGAAGATGGCTTCCTGGCGAGCGCGTAGTTCGGCCATTGCCTGGTCGAACTGCGGCAGCAGCTTGTCGAGTTCCTTCCGGCCTCCCTTTTTTCCGGATAGGCGGCGGATGGCTTTGGCGCGTTCGTCTTCCAGACGACGAATCGTGTCACCCAGGGTTGCCGAACCCGCATTGAATTCCGCGACGATCTCCTCGAATGAGCGCCGAATGCTACGTGCGGCATTTCGTGCCGCGCGCGTGAACAGGCCGCCGATGGCGGAGAACAACCCTCCAATCCCCTTAAAGACGGAGCCGGAGATGCCCCCGAAGCCGCCTCCACCACCCCCGCCCAGTTGCCCGAGGATGCCGAGTGGGCCACCACGCACGGTGAGCACCTGGGCCAGGTCGGCGGCAAAGCGAACGCTCTGGCTGCGGGCGTCGCGGAATCCCTCACGCAGTCCGGCTGTGTCCACTCCCAGCCGGATCAAAACGTCGGCAACGGTCTCAGGCATGTCTCATTGGCCCGGTGTGAGCACACCTAGGCACCGATCCTCGCAAGATGGAGGCTAAGTTCAGCGCTGTCGAACTGCGCCAGGTCAACGTCGCAGCCGCCGGTCGCAGTCTCTTCTTCGGCCTGCCGACACTTCATCTCAAGCTGCCAGGCAATGACTGCAAGCTGTCCGACTGTGAATCGGCGTCCGATTTCGCTGGGGGATGCCCGGCAGAACTCGACCCAGCTGACAGCGGCGGCGAGATGGGGATAACGGAGCTGGCTTGGGGATCTTCGGTCCAGCCGGGGAAGAGTCGCGATAAAAAATCGCGCCCGCCATTTAGCAACAACTGAGCCTTCAGGATCCGCAATTGTCGCGCCGTGGAAGCGTGCTGCTGGATAAACTCTCCCGTCAGGCCGGCCTCACCGCGCGGGTCAAGCACCAGCACGCAAGTCTCTGCAACGAGGTCGAGCGCAGTTCCGGCACGGGCCAACAGCTTTGTGAAGGCCTGCGCCGCGTTGTCGTCCAGCCGTTCATCAAACGCGAGAATCTCGGCAACGAGTGATGGTAATTTGCGCTCAACGAGGGCGATCAGCTTCTTCTCGATGAGCGCCGGCAGCTCACATAATACAAAGCGGCGCTCACCGAGCTCGACTGCAAATTCCGCCAGTTCCGGATAGAGCAGCTTTTCGATCTGCTCGTCGCTTGACGGCGGGAAGCTGGACTTGAATTCCTCCACCGCTTTCTTGGATTGCTCGCGCAGCCGGGCAATCTCCTGGTCCAGCCGCTTCTGATACACAGAGTCGAGTTGACGCTCGCTCTCGCGTGCGGTCTGCGGCATTGCAGCTCTCTCCTGTTAGGATGATCAGTACGCTTGCGAGCCTGCCGCCGGGAAGAACCCGCGGTAGCACACTACGGTTTCGCCGTCCACCGGGTCGTCAAACGCGAGCGCATTGAACTCTGCACTCAGACCGAACCCCTTCAGATCGGCTGTGCCCGTATTCTCGACGTTATACGTGGATTCCTCGCGCTCGCCCGCCACCGAGAGTTGTGGATAGTAGTAGTAGAGCTGCGCGCCGTCAGCAGTGTCCACGACGAACACGGCCGACCAGGATTGAATAAACGAGCTACCCTCCCGGCTGGCAAAGCCCGTCACCCCCTGCACCTTGGCTCCGGTCGGGGGCGCGCCACCCAACATAGGCTGCTGCAAAGTGAGGGTGTCGGCAGAGATTGACTGGATCGCGCCGACGTTGAAGGTCACGCGTCGCACGTAATCCACGTCGGTCACCGTTCCGGCCGCAACGAAGCTGGCCTGAATTCCCGAGCCGATGTAGCCCGATTGACCTGAATAGTCCACGTCCACGGCGATCAGCTGGCCCGCTTGGAACTGTACTCCGCCCCCGGCCGCGAGCACGATGGAGCTGGCCGTCGAGCCGCTCCCCAGCCCGACTGCCGCCACCGGCGTGCCTCCCACCGGCTGCTGCGGTGCGCCAGCCGCCGCTTTCAGGATGTTGAAGTGCGTTGTCCCCTTTGAAAGCGCCAGTTGGAGCTTCCCCCACTCGCGAAACTCGAATTCGACGCTACTCCCGATCTCTCCCCGGTATTGGGCCCGCACGGCTCCCCGATAGCCCGAGCGGATCTGCCCGATGCGCCCGGCCGACGAGCGCTTGAACTGGTCGATCCACCCCAGGTCGTACCATCCGCTTGGGGGACTGTTCGTGTCGAAGCGCCCCTGCCGGGCAGGGTCAAACAAGGTCGGCGAAGGGCTCGCACCTTGCACAAATGGCGCGAAGTACCCGCGGAACCCGGAGCCGACCAGCACCATCGGCTTGCGGAACGGCTGAACGAGGGATTTCGAAATGGGCATCGAGAACTCCTTCAGGTCGCCCCTGCGTGAGCACGGGGGCTAATTCGAAATGGTTTCCAGATAGAACGAAACATTGACCGTGGACACGCGTTGCAGAACAGAGCCTTCACCTTGCGCGATCGTGCGGAGGTCTGGGGTCCAGCTCCAATACACGTGGCTCCCGAGCGATTGAGGAGGGACTGCTGTGTAGTTGAGCTTCGCCGTGTATCCGGGATAAAGAATCTGGACCAGCTCCCTATCAAGCTGGCCGATCAGTCTTCCCCGGTCTGCGAAGGGACGCTGCAACGAGGCCGTCCCCTGCACGAAGTATTCGATCTGCGCCACCTGCTCATAGCGAGGAGCTGCGGTCCCCGTGAACTCGCGGACCGCAGGCGCCCCGAGCCAATGAATGTAGAACGTATTGAAGAACAACTTCGGCGGTGGATACGGTTCGTTCTCCACGACCAAAATGGCCGGCCGCACGGCACCATCCAGCACAATCGTGCGCCCGGGGTTCACGATTGAAAGCCGGCCCTGCAGCGCGCGAAAGAAACTGTCCTTGGCAGCTTGCATGTCAGTGAGCAAGGAACCCCATACCCTGGTCGGCGTTCACCTCTGAAAAACTCTCTCGAGCAGCAGCAGTCCACGATGACCGATAACGTCGAGCCATGCCTGGCGGTGCGGCGAGCGCATCCGTCCGACCAGATAGGCCAGCTCAGTACTCGTGCGGCGGTCGACTTTTAGCTCCTCAAATGCGTTGCAGTCCAGAGTAATCGTTACCCGCCGGAGACGCGCTCCGCGAAGATCCGCACCGGCCAGCACACATCGCCAGAAAAGCGCATCCTCCAGGTCAGCTCCCGCCAGGTTCGCACGGTAAAAGTTCGAATTGCTGGCTCGTAGCCTGGCGCAGTGGGCGTCTTCAAAACAGCACTCGGCCGCAAAGCAGTTCAGGAACTCGGCACCTTCAAGGTCAGCTCCTGAAAATGACACGCGGTACAGATTGGCATCTCGTAAAATTGCGCCGGCAAGCCGCTGGCCTGCGAAATCAGAACCTCGCAAGTCGCCGGTGAACCCCGCCTCAGCCATCAAGCACTCGCAGGCTTTCTCGCAATCGGCCGGACTCTTGCGGGATCAACTGGCGAAGACGAATCAGAGCCGCTGCGGCGGCCGCCGCTGTGGCCCTTTCGAGGTGATCTGCAGTCTCCTCGGGATCCAGCCAATCTGCGGGATCGGCAATTCGATTGTTCAGTTCCCGAAGGAAGGCCGGCGCATTGACCCGAATATAGCCTTGCGGTGCCTGCGCGGTTACGACGACCGCTGCACCAGTGTCCGGATTCTGCGCGAGCACTGTTTTCTCACCGGGCTGCGGCCAGGGCTTTTCCCCGGCTATACTGCCGTATTCGAGCACTCGCGCATAGCGGGCCACAGCCGGGTCTGTGACGCCGATGCTCTCGTACCGCCCGGTCACCTGCCCCATGGCATCGAGCAGTGCTGGCAGTTCGCTCAGTGTGAGGGTGCGCCCGGCCATTTAGACGGCCTCCAAGGCCGCATCACAGAGCAGCTGCCAGCCATACGTCTCACCGCCGGCATCCATTGGTTTGATGGCATTGATCCGGCAAATCTGGCCGCGGATCAGCAGGCCCGCAGCCGCTTCGAACATTTGACGGGCACTCTCAAACCCCTGCGCCGCCGCAACACTGCGCGCGAAGGCATTGCTCAAAAGCACCTCGCGCGCACCCTGGCGGAGCTGCCCTGCCAGCACGGCTAGTTCCTCCGCTGTGAGTTCTCGGACGTACCAGCGCGGCGCTGGATAGTCGGCAAACGAATCCGCTCCCGGTGAAACCAACCCCAGGTCGGAGGAGGGATCGCTGTTTGCCGGAAGGAACCGCAGCGCTACAGCCTCGCCAACACCCAGCGCAAGCAGTGGCTCGATCCACCGCCGTGCCGCCTTGGAATAAAGCTGCATGGTCAGTTCAGTCGCATGGCAATGTAGGGCCCGAGCAATCGCCGAACATCTTCGTCCAGCAGCGAGCCGGCAAAGTATTCCAAGTGTAGCCGGTCCAACTGTACCGCGCTGACCTTTGCCGCCGGGTGCGATTCGATGTTGCGGATGATTTGCGCGCACGCCAGCTTCACCGACTCGGGCACCTGGTCGTAGCCAGCCGTGTAGGTCATCTCGACTTCGCTGTATGGCACGCCGAAAATGCCTGTCGGCAGCCAGATCTCGCCGGTCGCAGCCAGATAGTCCACTTGTGCCGGATCCAGGTTCACCCAGGCAGGCGGCCCACCGAACGGCGCAATCATTTCCGCCAGCGTATCGGCATTGGGTCCGCGCGGCACCCCATGCCGCGCGCGGAGGGTGACAAAGGGTGTCTGGCCGCCAGCCGGCACAGCCAGCGGCGTGTAGCTGGCTCGCGTAATTGGGATTCCCTGTGGCAGGCGCGTTCGCTCCGTGTACTGCGCCACGAGTACGGAAGCGCGCTGGCAGTAGGAATCCACCAGGTCGCTCGCCACCCGGATCAGCGCCGGGTCGGTGGAATCCGACAGCCCGAATGTCACGAACTCTGCGGTTGACAGGTAGAGGTTATTCGGCATGGACACCTGGATCCGAAATCAGACCAGGAGGCCGGCGCGCCCGAACAGTCCACTCAGACGCGCTCGGCCTCTCCTGCGGCAGAGGTTACCGGGTAAACCGCATCCGTTTGTGTGCGTAGGCGGCGCCTTTGGCCACAACGGCGCCAAATTTCACCGCCACCATTTGTGACGTCAGTGAGTTCGGCAGCCCGAGCTGGAAGACGCGCGGGTTGGCATCCGTCAGCCAGTGGTATTCCACCTGGTCTTCGCTGGCGATTAAGACGTCATGGATTGAGTTCGGCCCGCTCGGCGTTACCGCAATGGTCCAGTCGGGGATCAGCGGCAGCGTACCGGCCTGCGTGGAGAGCTCCTTCACGGTGATGCCGCCAACGATCTCGCGCGTGCTCAGCACCACGTTGTGGATCGTTTTCATCTCCTGGTCGATCAGGTCCAGGGTGGCCGGGTTGGCATAGATGGCGCTCGGTCGTACCTCAAAATCCGTGCGCGCCACCATGTTGGCGATCTGCGTTTTGACGTTATCCACAAACGAGGCAGCCGTGTTCGTGATCGCCACTTCAGCACCCGCGTCGGTCAGTTGCTTCAACACGCCGTAGTACTCGAGCGTAGTCGGCGTTGTGAAGCTGGTGTCGGTGCCGGCCCACAGCGCCTGATCGTGCTTGCGCAGCAATCCGTCAACGGTGTCCACCAGGTCCTTGGCCTGCAGGTAGGCGAACTGTGCTTGCTGCCTCGTCACTTCCACGTCAAACAGCGAGAAGTTGATCTGCGACACCAGCGCCTTCAGCGGCAGCGTGCGCTCCACGCGCGTCGGCGAGCCGGCCGTTGGCCCGATGGACCGCGGGTCCACGAAGGCGGCCGACGGGTTAATGGCCGTCTGTTCGAAGAACCGCGAGGGATGGCCGGTCGCGGGCACCTGCTTGATTCGCTGCCCGAACGGGCCGCGCCGCCGAACCAGGTCGGTGATCTCGCTCTGGTACCGGTTTACCTCGATTGCGCCCGGGCCCAGAAAGTCCGCCGCGGCCGCGATATCCACGAAATAGCCTCTGTTCATGTTCACCCTCGTTGGAAGAGATTTCTGAAAACGAACGAATCGCTGGCCCCCGCCAGCTCCTTGAAGACCCGGAAGGTTCCCTACTCTCGTCTGGTTCGCGTGGCCTAGTCGAGCGCGCCCGCGCGTGCAAGCTGCGCCTTCACGGCGATGCGCTGCTCGAGCGAAAGGCTCTCGAGTGCCCTGTCAAGCACCGGCACTTCGATCCTGCCGCCCGGCCCGATCACATCGGACCCGACGCCGGACTTGGCCAGCAGGGTGAGCACCTGCGGCGAAACAGTCTTGCGCGAGGCCTGCACGGCGAACCGCTCGGCCTGCTCGTGCAGTGCCTGGTTCTGCCGCCGCAGTTCCTCAGAAGTGTTGGTCAGCGCTTCCACGCGCGTTTCCAGGTCGCCATGTCCCGCTTGCACCGCCCCGCCCTGCCCCACAATTTGCGTAACTGCAGCTTGGGATTGTCGCAGCTCATCAAGCAGCGAGCGAAGATTCGCAAACTCGGCGGTTAGCGCCCGGTTGGTTTGCGCCAGCATGTCCAGCGCCTGCGCGATTCGGTCGTTCATGTTTTCTCCTTGTCTGCTGCCGGCCGCCGTAGCGGCCAGCGATGTGGACTGATACGCAGCGGCATTGCGCTCCAGGATCGCCGCCCCTGTGAAAACTACCCGTTCCAGCACCCAGATCTCCGCCGATGGATCAGCCACGCGCACGCCGGTGACTTCGTAGGACATCCCCAGGCGCTCCCGGCGTGCGCGCAGATCGGCGAGGACTTCCGGAAAGTCTTTCCCAAACAGGTATCCGGCCACTTCCAGGCGGTCTTCCCGTATTTCCGCACGGCTGATGACGCCGATCTTGCGGCTGACGTCGTGTCCCCTCAGCCCCGGTGCGTAGTCCACAGCCATTCCGAGCAGGCTGGGAAGAGCCCGTTCAGCAACGTCCCTGGGCAGCAGTACGCGATGCCCTGCTGCCCCGTTGGGCGCGCGGTCACTCGGCACATTCACGCGGGTCAAAACACCCGAGAAGGGGACTCGGTTCGGGTGGTCCGGAAACTCCGGAATCTCGAGCGCCATTGCCTCGAGTCGCATGTCCAATGATTTCGCTCGCTTCGCCACGGGTCAATTGCTCCTGGAGAACTCTCCGGCCGACTTCTGGCCGGCTCCTTGAATCAACATCTGCCTCTGCGTCTGCGTCAGTGCACCCCAGCCGCCTTCAAGCGCGGGCAGATTGCGCCGCGCGCGCACCTCATTCGGCAGCAAGACATCGCTCCTCAACAGGATTTCATCAATTTCCGCCTGCGCGCGTTCATCGAAGACCTCCAGGTCTTCGAAAACAAACGCCAGGTCCGGCCAGCCCAGCTTTCGCTCGATAATTTCGCGGCTGATGTGTTCGGCGAAGAGCCGTGCCGTGGGAACGATTGCCGTGCGAAAACTTTCGTCCACCAGCGCATCGGCCGTTGCCCGGTTGACGTCCTGCTCTAGACCCAGCAGGAGCGGCGGCAGATCAAACGCGTTGGCGATGATCCGGATCAGGAAGCGCTGCCATTCCAACCGCAGGTCACGGTCTGACCCTTCGCTGAACCGCAACACCTCCGGCCTGGACGGTAGGTTGGCAATGATGGGCACCTTGCCCGTGCCCTCGATTTCGTTCTGCCACCAGGAAATCACCTTGTCGTAGCTGGAGGGCGGCATCTCCGCAAGCCAAAGCGCAAACTGCACCACCGTATTCGATGCCAGACGCGATGCGTACTCCTGCGCTCCCAGCAGCCAGTTAATCGTTTCAAAGGCGACTTCCAGACGCCCCAGGCCGAATGGTGTGTGCGTGCGTGGGTTCAGGCGGATGTAAATCAGTTCGTCATTGCGCAGGTCCACGCGCTGGCCCCAGGGAGTCATCTGCGCGTACCGCGGCTCGTCCGGGTCGCCCGACCAGCCGGCGTAAATCCGGATCGTTGCGCCGTCCACCGGCCACAACACCAGCGGCCGCATCGGGTTGGGAGTCAGTTGTGCTTCAATGGCGCCGAAGCCGCCGATCAGGACGTCTTCAATCACCTGCTCGGCCAGAGATCGGAAACTGTCATCCGGGTTCGGCGCGTCCAGATTAGCTGCCAGGATTCGAACCCGCTCATCCTTGATTGCTTCCGCCGGGCTGGCGTTCTTGAGTTGCACCCGCCACCGCATCCCCGCAACTCGATCTTTGATGGTGTTGATCGCCTTGCGCGCGACCGGTGTTTCAGAGAATCGCCGCAAGTTGGCAGGCGTCGGTTTTGGCAGTGCTTGTCGTCCCAGCCCCCGTGGAACACCCGGCAAGACAACCGTCTTCCTCACCTGCTGGCCTGCAAACATCTGCCATGCCCGGTCGAGCCAGGCCCGAATTCTCGATTTGCTCATTTTGGACGGAACGGTTCCTTGACGCGGTCAGAATGCTGCGGAATTTCTTGATCAGCCGGCTCCTCTGCTCTTAGAAGCCCAGGCGATGCCAAAAAGAAAACCCCGGCGCCAATCCCTGCCGGAGTCTTTGTTTCTCACTCTCTAATACAGTTATAGCATGCTGGACCTGGTCTTTATTCAATTGAGCACATTTCTTATACCGTTCTGTTTCAATGGCTTGTAGTGAATCATAGACTTGGCCCCTCTTGACAATTGAAAAGCAGCCCTTTTCAGTGGATTGTAGGAGCCAGCTCTCGCGCGAACTCCTCAAGCCGACTCTCAACCACAACACGGATTTCCTGCTCACGCAAGAGGTTAGAGACAAATTCGTGCCGCCTGTTCTCCAGGCGCGGCTCGACCTCCGTAACTGCTGCGAATTCGGTTTCCCTTAATGCTCCACGGATTCGTTCAACCGTGAACGCCAGGACCTTGGCTTGAGTCAGGTCACCGCCAAGCGGCAACGCATGGACGAACCCGCGCGTACCGTTTCGTCGGTAACCGCATGTGAGCCGGAAAGAATCGCCGCGCTCGGTGAATTCCTCTACGCGCACGCCCCAGTCAACTCGATCTCGTAATCCGGCCGCCCCGAAAACGTCCCGAATACGGCGTCGAATTCCTGCCGGTGTGTTCAAGTCTGCTTGCGTCGCCCGCTGCCACCGCTGTGGTGCAACGTGATCACGGTAGAGCCGCTCCAGTTCCTCTTCCACGTCTGCTGTGAGCACGCCCCGCTGCGCGCTCAACTGAAGCACATTGGACAGTGTCTGATCCAACTTCTCCACAAAGGGGGAAAGATCTTCCGGCGCGCTAGGCATCTGCGCCTCGAGCGAGTCCTGCAACCCGCGTAGCAATTCCTCATCTGCCAGCGGATGGAGCCGCCGGACGCGCCGGTATTCCTCAGCCTCGTTGATCATACGCAGGCGCCACTTCTTGCCCTGCGGGGAATAGAGTAGGATCCCGATGTTCATCCACTCGTCACGCACCAGGTTGGGCGTATACCGCAAGATTCGGTAGGCATATGTTTCAAGCGTTGTTTCGGGCATGGTTCACTTCCAGTTTAGGAATGGCTGTCGATAGGAATCCTTGGCCTCCAGAATCCAGTCCGCCACCCGTTTTCGTCTATTCAAAAGCCGCTCTAGCAGGCTGAACATCATATCTTGCTCAAAGTCGTACCACTCGGGCGGGATTTCCGCCGCAATCTCATCCATCACCCGTTCGTTGATGCGCTTCTCGAGTCGCTCTAGCCAGGGCTCGAACGCGTTCATCCCTCGAACAGATCCGTACACGCGATGCCGTGCGTACAGCCCTCGCAACGGAGCGTCCGGAAAATCCCACGAGCCGTTGTTGAAACAGAACCCCTGATCGATCATCAACGCCCGGAATGGCGTCGTACCTCCGTCCCGGTAGAAGATCGCCTGCCGCCCGTTTGTATTACACGTCCACTTGTCGAACACCAGTATCCCAACGAAGTCTTCTAGGTTTTCCACCTGACCCAGTTGCTCCTCAGGCAGAAAATCGTTCACGGCCAGGTCTCTCGGGTTGCCTGGGTATCGCGACCCGAAATGAAATCCCGCTCGGCAGGGGTATCGCCCCGCACCCAACTGAATCACCAGATCGGCGGAATAAGCTATCAGTTCTTGGCTCACCTCGACTACGGCCGCGGAAGCTGTGGGCAGTCCCAATCGAGCCGCCAGTCGTGTCCCCAGCAGTTCATTCGCCAGAACCCGCACGTGTTGCGGGTTGTTCTGAAACTTTACGACGTAGTATTGCCCGTCATCGCAGCGCAGAAGGTGCGCCTGCGCTCCTCCCCGCATTCGGCGGATATGTTCTAGCGCTTTCGGCATTGGTGCGTATGCTAGCCAGCGCCTGCCGACGAAACAAGGGGATTATTATAAATCTGGGTAACGTATGAAGCAGAAGACGCTCTGCTGTCCCGACGTTCTCTATCTCTCCACGCTGGCCACTTGGATCATCCCGCCCTGCGCGCGCACGGCCTGGGCGATGGCCATCGCAATCACCAGGTCGTCATGCGTACCTTTACGTGCGGCCATCTCACCATCGTTGCCGTAGTCGAAGCTTCGGCACTCCTCGAGCAACCGTCGGGAGACAAATACACTAGGAGCAGTCAAGATCATCCTACCCAATGCGGCAACAGCCTCTGGCTTGGTTTTTGCGTTCATCGGCCAGCCGGCCTTCATCTCGCCATCGACGGCATCCCGATGACGGTAGATAGGCGAATACTCAAGGTGATGTTGAAGCACATTCAGCACAGCGTGTCCGTGGTTGTTCCGCTCGATGGCCAGCAGCGCTCGATTGTAGTGATGCCCGAGCCGGGCCACTTCCTCCGCAAAGCGCTGGATCGGCCACTGCACCTGAATCTCCGCGCATTGCAGACCCGTTTCTGCGTCGATGACCTCGGCGGCTGAATAATCGCCTCCAGTGATGCCTTCCGCAACGTCCGCGCCCAGGATGTAATGCCGGCCGGGCTCCGGATCGAGCCACACCTGCAAGGCGTTGTTTAGTTCAGACTTGCGCGCCTCTCCTACTCGCCTCAGCCGCGCCTCGATAAGCGCAATCTCAAAAACAGGCCGTCCGGAACGCAAGAAACACTCGGTGTCGTTCTCTGCAAACTCCTGAATAGCTCGACTCCCGAGCGTGGTGTGTAAGCGCCGGCGAAAGAGGATTTGCTCCTTCCGCAGGCCGCACTTCGCGAGCAACTGCGTTTCTTCTTCACTGAAAGGCTCTAAGGGCTCCCTGGCAAGAATTGGCAACCGGTACGCCGGCTCGACCCACCAGGGGAAAAAGTGTGGCTGATATCCCTCCCCTCTCCGAGCCCGCTGCCACTCCGAATGGAAATACCCGCCCATTCCGTTTGGTGTGGACTCGATGTCCACCGCCCCGCCCGGTGGCACGGCAGCCAGTAGAGTCGCCATCGTCTCCTGTGCATCCCCCGGCCACAATGCGACTTCAGAGGCATGCAGGTTGTTCACCGTCAACCCTCGCCCCACATTTTTGTTTCCCGCCGTATCCACAAGATATCGGCTATCAAGTCGTTCAAAAGCCATCTCGCGCACATTGATGACGCCCGGTGCCAGCCAGTGCCGGATCTTCGGCCGCGAATGCACGAAAAAGCGCTGCACAATACGGAAGATTTGTTGCGCCGACTCCTGCGAATGTGCCACTTGCAACGTGACCGTCCCCGGCTGAAAGATGGTGGATAGGAAAAACCGCGCGGCAATGTACGTGGTCATGCCCACCTGCCGCGGCTTCAAGATGATATTTCTTTTGCCCCGCTCCCGCGCGTATTGCTGCTGCGCTGCGTTGGGGTGCAGGTGAGTCAAATCCCCGCGTCGATCTCGAATCCAGAGCCCGGTCACCAAACCTTCAAGCCATACCACCTCTGCACCACTGCCAAAAAACCGCTCCGCCCACGCTTCTTCGATTCGACAGCTTAACCCTCTCGCAATATGTTCCATGCTTGCCGGGCAATTCCGTTGAGTGGGCATGTCATTTCAATCTGCCATCCGGCTGCGCCTCTTCCCTCCCCTCGCCCGCCACCAATTGGCGAAAGCTTTCCACAAGTCCCTTTTCGAGTTCCGAGATCACCTGCATCTCCTGGATCTCGCCCTCGGCCTGGGAGACAGCTGCCCGCAGTAGCTCGGCAATCCCCGTCAATTCCAATACCAACTTGCACGCCCAGCTCTGTCCTTCGCTTGCCTGCTGGAAGATCTTCTCGAGCAGGGCCGGTAGCTGCTGCTGCAAGAATGCCTCCACCGACTGGCTGATTTGGCGCTTCATCCCGGGTGAGATCAGCACGGCGTCGATCTCGTCGTTGCTTGCTGCCGGATGCTTCTTATTGATCTTCTTGCGCGCTTCGGTCGTGTAGAGAGACTCCGTCACCTCGGAGAAAACCGCACGCTCCAGCTCTGTCCGGAAAACGGATGAACCCATTTGGACCTGCTCCACATGCTCGCCTTCGTCGCTCATCGTGTTCCTCCTCGTCGCTGGACCATGGCTTGTTCTGCCTCGGCTGCTCCTGACCCATCAAGCAGTTCGGCTTCCAGCGGCTTCAGCAGGCCGAGCCGGCAAAACGTATCGTGCAGGAGGTCCAGCGTATGGTGGAGCCGCCGGGAGATGTCGCTCTGTGTGCGGTGGAACTGCCGCGCCGCATCCCATTCCGTGTGGTCCTCTAGAATGCAGAACGCCACGAGCCGCTGATCGATCGGCTCCAGCCCTGTCAGGCACCGGTCCACGTCACACACAAACAAAACGGTATCTTCGAATGCGCGTGCCGACCGGCCCTGCATTCGTGCGGGGAACACTTCCCGCCCCAGCAACGATGGCATGCGCCCGATCAGTAGCGACTTCCGGAAGTACTGATGCAACAGCGCCATCGTTCGCATGTGTTTATAGCTTGGCAGCCGCACCTTTCACCTCCCCGCAAATCCAGCGCAGAAACTGCAGACACACCGGGCAAAACGCTTCCTCCGTGCCCCGCTGGCAGACGCCGAGCACCCCGCATCTCGGGCAATACCTGAGCTCCATGCGCTCCTCGCTGTTTTGCTCTGGTTCTTCCACTCGCTCAGCGTCTTTTTTCATCCTCGGCCCCAAAACAAGAAGCCCCGGGTTTCCCCCTCGGGGGGAAACCACAGGGCTCCGGAGTGTGTTCCGTCAGACCTGTCGGTAGATTTAGCTCACCAGTCTTCCTGCTCTGTCATCTCACATGGCGGCGCGATCCTCCGTAGTAGGACTCCTCCAGCACTGTCTTGGTCAGCTTCCCCTGATGAAATGTCACCGTAATCCTTCCGGAAAACTTGACCGCTTCCGCCAGCTTCTCCGCGGCATGCGAGATCACTTCGCCGCCCGCCAGTTTTCTGCGGAATTCTCCATAAGCCCCATCGCTCGCAACCGTGGCCAGTTGGAGTTGACGCGCCTGCCGGTCGCACTCCTCAGCCCAATCATCGGCGCTGACGCGGCCCATCTCTCCTGCCGGTCCGCGCCGCTCCACATCTTCCCTTTGTTCCGCCTCTCGACTGCCCGTTGCCATCTTGAAATCCTCTGTCTTCAGTATTAACTATACGCTAAGTTCTGTCAAGCACATTTTCACAGTGCTATAACTGGTTGATTCTGCGGCATTTTGCCGTTGCGCTTCTTAGCTCCCTGTTATAGACTGCCGCTATGAGCTTTGTCTCCCTTCAGGAATCCTTGCGCCGCGCTCTCCGCAAGCGCATCGACGCCGGCGAACTCACCGGCATGGAGCTCGCCCGCCGCACCGGGTTCACTCAGGCTCACATCTCCAACTTCTTAAACCGCAAACGCGGCCTGAAACTTTCTGCGCTCGACCGCATGCTCAAGGCCATCGGACTTTCCCTCTACGATCTGCTCAACCCGCATGACTTGGTCCGCTTCGCCGCCGTTCCTCCCGGTCACGATGAGGAGTACGACGCTGTGCCTCTCGTGGAGGGCCAGATTGCTGCGGGCACAGAGGTCATCGTCAACGAAGATGTCAAAGAGCTCCTGAAGTTCCGCCACGGCTTCCTCGAACGGATCCGGGCCGATCTGGCCGCTCCGCCCCGCAAGTCCTGGACCCGTTTTATCCTCATCCGGATCGATCAGAAAGAAGGCATGAGCATGTGGCCTCGGCTTAATCCGGGATCCACGATCCTGGTGGACCGGCATTACAACAGCCTTCGTCCCTATCGAAAGAACGATCGCAACATGTATGCAGTCCGTAAGGGGGAGGGCTGTACGGTGAAATACGTCGAGCTGAGCGGCTCTCTCCTAATTCTCCGGCCGCACAATCCCGAATACCCCGTCGAAGCTCTCCCGCTTGAGGAGGAACAAACCTACGCTGATCTAATTGTCGGCCGCGTGGCCCAGGTGGCCCTGGAGACCTGACCTACCAGTTATCCGAGCGCATCCGACGGCACATCTTCGCAGCGGAAAATAAACAGGCCCGGGATTGCCTCCCGGGCCTGTTTGTTTCGCTCCAAATGCAAAATCTTGGCTACCGCCGCTTCCGGCGCCTCGCTCCCTTCTGCCCTGCTCTCTTCCTCTTAGTGGAGCTCTTGGTCTTCCGCGTGCCTTTCCGTTTCTTGGTCTTCTTCAGCTTCTTTGCTTTCTTCGCCCTGGCCTTGCGGCGCGACTTGCCTCCGGCCTTCTTCTTCCCTGCGGGTCTCGAGGGGCGAAGCGAGGGTGGAGGGGCGGGTGTCGCTGGGCCCGGTCGCTCTGGGATCACGAGCTCTTCGGCTTCGTCTTCCATTATCTCATCGCGTTCGCCAGTGCGTTCTTCTTCCTCCTCGAAACGCGGGATCTCGTTGTCATCACCAAACTCGTTCTTGTCGTAAGCCATCATCTCCTCCGCCGCAAACGCCTCCCGGCAACTTCATCCAGGGGCCCAGCCCATCGCGGGCTTATAATCGCAGTCTCTCCAGTTTGTCAAGGTGGAAGCCTCCTGCATTCGCCAAAATTCTACCGTCTCGTTCGCTCAGACCACGGACTGATTGAGCCACTAAAAACCACTTAATATGCTGTAAATAAAGAGGATGACGACTTGAGGCTGAGGCGGTTCTTCGCCTATCTGGAAAGCAAGATCATCAGCTCGTCCCCAGGCTGCAACTGCCGACTGACCAGAAAACGATTGGCGCCACGCAAGGAATCCACTGTGGTCTGATAAGTGCCGACGATTGACCACAATGTCTCTCTTTGTCGTACGCGATGTACAAGCGGCTGGGAACCGCTTGATTCGGATCCGCCTGATCTCACATCAGTTCCGCCCTGAACTGCATGTCGTGAATTCTTTGCCGCGCGGCTCGCCGGCATTCCTCCCGGATAGACCTTCAGCGTAACGCCGCGAGAGACCTTGTTCCCCCGCAACCCGTTCCATTTTTTCAGCTCGGCCACGCTGACGTCAAACTGTGCAGCCACACTCTCCAGCGTATCCCCGCGCCGCACGCGATAGCGCACCAGCTTCCCCAGCAACGGCTGTGGCCGCGCGGCCGCCGGGATAATCAGTTTCTCGCCGGCCGCCAGCGTCTCATGCTCCTCTAGTAAATTTACAACGGTAATCGATCGCACGGTAACGCCGTATTTCCGTGCTAGGGCCACAAGTGTTTCTCCTGGCTCGACACGATGCCGGCGCCAGCTTAGCCATTTGTCCTTCGGGATCGCCGTCATCTCCGTTTCAAATCGTTCGCCCGTCCCTTCCGGCAACCGCAGCTCAAAGTTCGGGTCAACTGGCGTGACCATCCGCAAGAGGTGCGGGTTGTGCACCTTCAGTGTGTTGAGTTCAACGTCCAGGGTTTCCGCCACAAGCCGTAGGTCCACCGGCTGCCCGGGCTTGACCCGGTCGAAACGCAGGGGGGCTTCTGGTTCTACCTCCACGGCATATCGCTCCGGATCTTTGGCAATTAATGTTAGCGCGAGGATGATCGGTACGTAGTTCCGGGTCTCCCTGGGCAGGACGTTTCGCTTGTACAATTCCCAAAAGTCAGCATAGCCGGTTCGTTCAATCCCCTTTGTCACGTTTCCCGGGCCCGAGTTATAAGCCGCCATCACCAGATACCAGTCGCCGAACTCCTCATACAAATCCTTCAAGTGGCGTGCAGCGGCCCGCGTGGATTTCTCCGGGTCTTGTCGTTCGTCGATCCACCAGCTTCGCTGCAATCCGTATTCCCGGCCACGGTAGGCCATGAACTGCCAGATGCCGCGCGCGCCGGCACGCGATAGCGCCGCCGGCTGGAAGGCGCTTTCGGCCTGCGCCAGATAAATGAGGTCCTGCGGCAGTCCCTCTTCCCTCAGGACTCGAGAAATCATATCCCGGTACCGCCCGGCGCGCCGCAAACCTGTTTCCACGATGGCTCGGCCGCGGGATGTCTGGAAAAAATTCAGATACGTCAGAACATGCTCATTCACCGTCAGCGGCAAGTCGTGCCGGATCTGTTTCAGTTCTCGCTCCGCATTCTCTTTTACCCTGGGGTCCAGCGAGACCGTCACTTCTCCAATCTCTTCGATTGGTGCCGGCTCGCCCTTCGGCTCCATTTGGTTCTCAGCCTCCTGGGAGGCGGCCACCTCATGGGCTTGGATCGTCGTCGTTACATCGCCGAACACCTTGGCCAGTCGCGGATCTCTATTGAGATCGAACCCGCTGGAAACCAGCAGATTCATCGCTTGGTCAAACTCTTGTCGTGCCTGATCGGCTTCGCCGGTCTCGTAGTATTTCTTCCCCGCTTCTAAATGCGTCTGGACCGCTCTCAGCAATAGGTCCACACCGTTGGGCCGTTGTACGAAGATCCCTATTCCATTCAGTCGTTGGCTGTCGAGAGGGAGGGGCTCATTGGAAGCCGTGTGTGAGGCGGCCATTTCCGGAGGTCGCACTTGGACAGGCCGCCGCGCGGACTCCTCACATCCCGCTAGAGCCAGGAGGAGAGCTGCGCCTACGATCCCTGTGCCGAGCTTCTTCATTGTGCGTCCAAGCGTCCTGTTTGCCGCGGGCTCGGATACCTCAGTCGAACAAGCAAGGGGAGGTATCTCTACTACGGCGCCGTGCCCGGCGCAACAGGTTGGCTACTGGCTTCGATTGTATGGTTTTGGTCCAGGGGGGTCAACCGGCACAATGCGCAGGTTCCCTTGGGCAAACCTGTACCGCCGGACAGGCTGGCATGGTGAATGGATTCCGTCTACCCCAGAGCTTGCTTCAAGTCGTCAATTAGGTCCTTCGAATCCTCTAGGCCAATCGAGACGCGCACCGTTCCTGGACTCACGCCCGCCCCTGCAAGTTCGGCGCTGCTCATCCGATAGTGCGAAGTGTATATGGGGAGCACAACGAGCGATTCCACGCCGCCCAGGCTCGCTGCCAGCAAGAAGACGCGCACCCGGTCACAGAAGCGTCGCGCAGCCGCCAACCCGCCCTTCAAGTCGAAGGCCAGCATGGCGCCGAATCCTCGCATCTGCCTCCGAGCCAGAGCGTGGTCTGGATGCGAAGCAAGACCGGGGTAATGCACTCGCGCCACCCTCGGATGCCGCGCCAGGAATCGGGCTACCGCCATCGCCGTCTCGCATTGCCGCCTCACCCGCACTTCCAGTGTCTTTAGCCCTCGCATCAGCAGGAACCCTGCATCCGGGTCCATCGATCCACCCAGGTAGATCACCATGTTTCGGACCTTCTCCATCCACTTCCGGCTGCCAGCCGCAGCACCCGCAATTAAGTCCGAATGGCCCGAGAGGTATTTCGTCGCACTATGCAGGGCGATGTCAAATCCCAGGTCCAGCGGCCGCTGCAGCACTGGCGAAGCAAACGTATTATCGATTAGCGAGACCAGCTTGTGCCGCCGCGTCAGCTGCACCGCTTTTGGCAAGTCCACCAGCCGCAGCGTCGGGTTCGTTGGCGTTTCGACGTAGAGCGCCCGCGTCCGCTGGTTCACCAGCCGCTCCACACCTTCGAGGTCGTTCTCCACGTAATGGACCCGAATCCCCATGCGCGGCAGCACGTCGCGCATCAACCGGTACGTCCCGCCGTAGAGCTGCCGCGTCGCAATGATCTCATCCCCAGTCTGCGCCACCGCGAGCAACGCGCTGGAGATTGCAGCCATCCCGGATGCGGTGACAACGGCAGCCTCGCCTCCCTCCAGGTCCGCTACCTTTTGCTCGACAACGGTCAGCGTCGGGTTACCGTAGCGGGTGTAGATATAGGCTTTGCTTTTGCCTTCGGCCCACCGTTTCATCTCCGCCGTGTCGGCGAACGTAAACGTCGAACTGCGCACAACCGGCGTGCACACAGGCCCGTTAAAGCCGTGTCGGTTCTCACCGCCGTGGATGGCGAGTGTGGCGGCACCCCACTGCTTGTTTCGCCTGGTTTTCATAGGCAGGCACTGTATCCGCCGGAGGGACAACTGTACAACATCCAAATTGGCGGCCTTACAGGAGCCCGCGTGGTCGTAGATCTCAGGGACAGCTTGCCTGGTTCAGGCCACTTCTTCGTCCGCCTCGCCCTCGCGACCCGCCTTCGCGCTGGCGATCACTTTCTCCGCGATCTCATTGGGCACGAAGTCGTAGTGGCCGAATTCCATTGAGTAGCTGGCGCGTCCCTGCGTCATTGACGTCAGGTTCGTCGCATAACTCAGCATCTCCGCCAGTGGCACCTGTGCCTTGACAATGACGCTCGTGCCGCGCGACTCACTTCCGCTGATGCGCCCCCGGCGTGAACTCAGATCGCCCATGATGTCGCCGGAGTACTGCTCCGGCGCGTACACTTCAACGTGCATGATCGGCTCGAGCAGCGCCGGCTTGGCCTGCTTCATTCCCTCCTTGAACGCCAGAGAGCCAGCAATCTTGAACGCCATGTCCGACGAATCCACGTCGTGGTACTTGCCGTCATACAACACCGCGCGGAAGTCCACGACTGGGAAGCCTGCCAGATAGCCACGACTGGCTGCATCCCGAATGCCTTTCTCCACGGATGCGATGAAGTTCTTCGGAATTGCCCCGCCAAAGATGTCGTCCACAAATTCAAAGCCTGTTCCATGTGGCATTGGCTCCATCCGCACCCGGCAAACGCCGAACTGTCCGTGTCCGCCCGTCTGCTTCTTATGTTTCCCCTCGGCATCGGCCTTGGCCCGGATCGTCTCCCGGTACGGAACTTTCGGCGGCTTCAGTGTCAGCTCCACGTGGTAGCGCTTGCGCAACTTGGCTACCACCACTTCAATGTGCTGCTGCCCCGCCCCGGCCAGCAGAAACTCCTTTGTTTGAGGGTCGCGCGAGAATCGCAGCGCCAGGTCTTCCTCCAGGATCTTGTGGATTGCCTGCCCGATTTTGTCTTCATCGGCGCGCGTCTTGGGCTCGATTGCAAACGTGATGGATGGCTCGGCGATCCGTGCCGGCGGAAAGAATATGGGAGCCGCTTTATCTCCCAACGTGTCTCCGGTCAGCGTCTCCTTCAGTTTGGCCACCGCCCCTATATCCCCGGCATGGAGCTCGGCGACCGCGGTTGCTGTCTTTCCTTGCATCACCTGGACGTGCTGCAGCCGTTCAGCTGTCGAGCGATTGAAGTTGTTCAGCGTCGCATCGTTTTTCAGCGCGCCGGACATCACCTTGAAGTAGTTAATCCGCCCGGCAAACGGGTCTGCCATCGTCTTAAAGACGAAGAGAGAAACCGGTTCGGCATCGCTCACCTTCCGCTCAACTGTTTCTCCCTTTCGTTCTGCCTGCGTGTAACCCGCTACCATACCCCGTGTCGCCGGCCCGGGAAACATCTCAACGAGAAAATTCAGGATTCCTTCGCTCCCTATATTGTGCAGCGCGGAACTGAGCAGCACCGGATAGACTCGCTTGGATAAAATGGCTTCTCGCAACCCCGGCGCCAGGTCTTCCTCCGGCAGCGTCCCTTTTTCAAAAAACTCCTCCATCAGCTTGTCGTCGCCTTCGGCCACGATCTCGACCAGCTTCTCATGCGCTTCTTGTGCCGCGTCGGCCAATTCGGCAGGGATGTCTTCCACCTTGGCCTTGCCGTCCCCGTCTGGCACATAAACGTGGGCCTTCATCGAAACCAGGTCAATCACCCCGCGGAAACTCTTTTCTTCCCCGATCGGGATCTGGATTGGGACTACGTTCCTGCCGAACACCTGCTGGATCGACGCCTTCGCCCGCTCAAAACTGGCCAGTTCACGGTCCATCCAGTTGATTACAAATGCGCGCGGCAGGTCGTATTCCGTGCAATAGTCCCACACCTTCTCCGTAACCACTTGCACCCCGGCCACGGCATCCACAATGATCAGTGCCCCATCGGCGGCGATCAACGACGCCTTCGTCTCATTCACAAACGTGCTGTACCCCGGCGTATCGAGGAAATTGATTTTTACCTTCTCGGTCTTCCCGGCAGGCGCCCACTCCGCAAACGCCAGACCTGTCTGAATTGTGATCTTCCGCGCAATTTCTTCCTCATCCCAGTCGGTCACAGTATTCCCTTCGGCCACCTTACCCAGCCGGTTGGTCATACCCGCAGTGAACAACAACGACGACACCAACTGCGTCTTCCCGGTGTCGCCGTGACCTACAATGCCAACGTTTCGGATTGCCTCGCTGCTGTATGCTTTCATCTGCGTCCTCTGTCCCGGCTTCACGCATCCTTGGCTTGCGAGATGCTGTTAGCCCGGTACCTCTGAAGATTTTGGGAAGGTTGGGGAATCTCTCCCGCCGGGGCGGAAGGGCTCCGCCGAAAAGCGCGATGCTAGCACACGGTCGCGCGACGAGGCAACGAATCAGCGCCTGATCCGGCGCGCCTCAACTCATGCGCAAACGACGAAGGTACCGTCTGCGGCTACGTAGCCAAACGCCATCCGCGGCGTGTTGAATGCAAATCCCGGCCGCCCCTGGCGGTCGAGCAGAATCAGGCCGCCGGTGCCCTGCACGCGTTCCGCGAGCAGGCGAACACATTCCCTCGCAACCTTCTGCGGCAGTGCCTCCTCCGCCGGTGGACCCTGCCCTGCGCCCCGTGAATCATTTCGCAGCATATCCACGGCGGTCTTGGCCAGCACGACCTTCATAATGGCCTCTCCCCAACCTGTACAAGAAACTCCACCTCCCTCGAGGTCGGCATAGCAGCCGCATCCAATCAACGGCGAGTCGCCCACTCGTCCCGGCCGTTTGTCAAATGTTCCGCCTGTGGATGTCCCCGCTACCAGGCTTCCTCGGCTGTCCATCGCCACTGCCCCGACCGTGCCAGTCGATACATCCGAACTCGGAGGTCCAAGGTTGGAGGGAACATCGTCATCCGAATGCTGCGATGTCCCCGGGGTGCCCATTGCGCGGTTCGGCCGGCGGCTCGACCGGGCACGCTGCCACAGTTCGCGCTCTCGAGGGACTACCAATTCCTCCGGCGCGCAGAGTTCCATCCCTTGCTCCATCGCAAACTGTTCGGCTCCCGCTCCAACCAGCAGGATGTGCTCGCAGGAGATCATTACGCGTCGCGCCAGCCGTATGGGATTGCGAATTCGCTCCACTGCGGCCACCGCCCCTGCCCGCAGCGTGCGTCCGTCCATGACGATGGCGTCCAGTTGTACGCACCCGTCACGGTTCAGGTGCGATCCAGTCCCCGCATCAAGTATGGGATCGTCTTCCAGCACGACCACTGCCGCTTCAACGGCATCCAGTGCCTCCCCGCCCTTCTTCAGAACCTCCCACCCGGCTTCCAGCGCCTTCCGGCATCCGGCCCGACATGGCTCGATGGCCTCGTTGGGGATGTTCCACGCCCCACCGTGCACAATCAGAGACGGTCGATTGGTTCTGGACAAGGTAGTCTGAGAGCCTCAGGAAATCCCCGGCTCGTAAGGCGGTTTGACTACGCCGGGACTAGCGTCGCAAACTAAAAGGCAAGATCGAGCAACACCAGAAACTGACCTAGAAAAATCAATCCGATCGCACTGACCAGCCGCAACGTGCCCCGACGGTCGTATATGCCTGCCTCTCGACCCGCGTGCTTCACTTTTGATCCTTCCGGACGCATCAACGCCTGGCGGAATATCCGCAGGAACTCTTTCATCCAATAGAGAACTTCCTTTCGCGCTAGCCAGATCAAATAGACTCCCGCGACGAAGACCAAAACCCCGATAATACCCGTCACGCTCACGCTCATCTACCTTTCAGGTGGACTCCGCTTCAAGCCTCGTCGTGAATGGTTTGTAGACGGACCAATTCAAACTCTTTCAGCCCAGCCGGTGTCTGTACCTTGATCTCATCGCCCACTCGTCGCCCCAGCAACGCCTTTCCAATCGGCGACGTGGTCGAGATCAGTCCTTTCGAGGCGTCCACTTCTTCCGTGGTCACCAGCTTGTACTCGATTTCGGCCGATTTCTGAAGGTCCAGCACCCACACGCGCGATCCATACCCGGCTCGGTCCCTCGGCAGATTCTCCAAGTTTAGCATGGACACGTCGACCAGCCGTTTCTGCAATTGTCCCAGCCGCGCACTCAGAAACCCTTGCCGCTCCTTGGCGTACTTGTACTCAGCATTCTCGGAGATGTCCCCATGGGCCCGCGCCGTGAGCAACTCTTTCGGCAGCTCATGGTTAAGCTCATGCTCCAACCTCCGTATCTCTTCCTCAAGCTTCATCCGTATTTTCGTTGCAGCATCACTCATGGGAAGAGTCCGGCTGACTCCCGGTCTCACACCGGGGTGAATTAGTCCGATTTGGCGAATGCTCAGTCAACATCATAAAGGAGGCTCACAGAGCTTCGCAACGCGGCCGCTCCGCGCGCCACGGGCCCATCCGTTGATGCTATACTTCTTGAGGCAGCCGCAGTCCTTCCAAGCCCGTTTTCTTCTGCGGAGAGGTGCTGGAGTGGCCGAACAGGGCTGCCTGCTAAGCAGTTACACTGGCAAAACCGGTGTCGGGGGTTCGAATCCCCCCCTCTCCGCCATCCCATCCAACGCATCTATTCCTTTTTGATGTGGCCCACCATTCCCAGCGGCTCTCCTTGGCTCACCGGCGGCGTTGCCACCACGTAGAGTACTTCTCCATCAAACGGCGCCCGCACCTCCTGGACCTGATTCCCGAAGAAATCAGTCAGTACCCCAAGCAGTGTACCCTTGACCACGGTCTGCCCTGGCAACACCCGCGCATGAAACACTCCGGTGATCGGGCTCCGCAGCACCTCACTTCGATCAATCCAGATGGGGTATTCAACCGCCTTGACTTCCCCGGGCAGCATCTTGAGATGCCGAAGCACATTGAAGACGCCGGCCTCGGCCAGATCGGCCCCGTCGGTATCCACCCGCCCCAGTAAGCCCGTTTCTGTGGTGATGGCTGGCTTGCCTCGAGCAATTGCCGTTGTCGATGTGTATACGGACTTGGCTGGATCCGTCAGCCGGTCGGTTTGGATTACGATGTGATCTAACCCAAACGCCAGTGCCAATTGTCTGGATTTCTCCTGCACCTCCGGAGCCCCTACCGCCTCCCAGTAAACGTAGGGCCGCAGCGCTTCATTGCCGTCGCCGCAGTGCAGATCGATCAGATACTCCGCGCGGTCAATCACCTCACGCGTAATCTGATCCGCAATTCGCTCCGAGAGTGTGCCGTCAGTTTTTCCCGGATAGACTCGGTTCAGATTCTTCCCGTCCACCGGACTGTAGTAAACCGTTCTTCCGAGGAAAGAAGGCATGTTAGCCACGTGGACGACCACAATCGTTCCCGCTAATTCGCGTGGCTCCACCTTCCACGGAAATCGCTGCATAGCTACAATCGGTGAGTACTCATACCCGTGGGTGCCCGCAACCAGCGCAAGCACGGGTCCTGCCATCGCACCATGAATCACTGTTACTGGGATCCGTGTCCCGCTATCTGCACCTGCCTTTGCGGCAACTTCGAGGAATCCCGACGCTCGCGTCCCCGGCGCCGCCTGAATCTCTCCGACCTTGAAAGCCACGCGTTGAGCGTTGCCGCCGGCGGGCAGCACCACATATATCGCTGCGAAAAGCAGGAACGAGCCGAAATATTTCCGCATTAGCTTTCCCTCCACCTGAGAGATCATCATCCCTATCGAACCGGCGGGTCTTGCGCTGTCGCCGGACGCTTTTCTCGCGTCGCTCGCACCACACCCGTCTCATCTAGAAAGAAGTTCGAGTATCCGTAGTTGGCCGGCCGCGCCACCAGCGCATAGGTCCGTACAGTCCCATCCGCATTGGGCGTTCCAGGAGTGTACTTCAACTCGTAGCCCTCACCCAGTGCCTTTCGGGCCGGCCCACGGGCCGCATCGCCCAGAACTTCCAGAGCCGGCGGATAGGACCCTCCCCGAGCTGCCGCGTAGTTCTCCAGTGCCAGACGCACCTCGAACATTGCTTCGCGCGCGCTTGTCTCGGCCCGCGCACTCATGTCTCCTCGTTGCTCGGGAAGGATGAACCAGAGAAAGCCCCACAGCCCTGCCAGGATGGGCACTAGCACAAGGCTCCAGCGCAAGAGAATCTTTGCAAGCGTTGGTTTGGATGCGGCTTCGCTGGACTCGCCAAATTCCACTGTCAGATCGGCCCCGCAATACGGACAGATCTCGCTCGCCTGGTTGATCGGACGTTCACACTCGCGGCAGGTGTACATCGAGGCTGGAGTTTATACCCTTCCGCAATCGACGCACAGAACAAGTGCCGTCTACAGGGAAGGACGCGGGCCGTTCTAGCTCTCCGGGGCGTAGCCGACCACGACAAGCGCAAACACCACATGTTTCCCCGCGCCTTGCTCCGGCTGCAGTTGCGCTCGGAAGAGCAATACCCGGTGGTCCTCTTCTTCGTGGTGCTGCATGGCAGGCAACTTCGCCGGAGGCTCATGCGCCGCACCCATACTCCACACCGAAGGATGCGTCGAGCCCAGTGCCTTCCGGCTCAGTGCATACATCTCTTCACGCGGTACATTCGCTGGGCTCGTATCCATCTGCGCTGGCCCAAGCAGCAGGAAATCTCTTTGCGGCGCCACGCCCTGATGGTTGCCGTCCACTGGATTCAATGCGAACCGCAGGGTATACACTCCGGGTTTCACGCGTCCGCGACGGAAGTCCACCACGCCAGCCGGAAATCGCACCGCTCCCACTAGAGTGCCTTCTGCAATCTGTCCAAAACTTACGCCGAGTTCCTGGTTCTCTTCCAATTGTATCGGAATCGCCTTCCGTAGCCAGATCTCGCACAAAACACCGGTTGGGCCTACGACGCGCACACCTTCGTCCGTAAGCGTCTCGCGGATCGCTGGGCTCAACTCTTCCGGCGGCGAAGATCGAAACGCTTCCGCCAGGTAGCCCTGCGCCTGAGCAGTTGTGGCATAGGCCAATAAAACAAATAGGAGGGAGATGATGAGCCTTGGAATGGGTTTCTTTTCAAAGGATATGGATGGCACGTTTCGTGCCCGTGCCGCAGATTGCAGACACCAATTCACCCCCTTATTGTCTTCCGGTTGATGTAGTTCTGCGGCAAGCAGAAGGTCTACGCAAGCGACAGGGCTTGACGCGCTAGTTTGAAAACGTACCCACGAACGCGCTCCGTCGGCCCGACTCATTCCAAGTCACATTCAGGTGGTTGCCGCGGTAGCGGCTCTCCAGTGCCACTGCCGGCACCGCATGGCCCAGGCCAACGGCCAGCGGCGGGTAGAAAACCTCTTCGTTGTTGCAGAGATGGTCGCCGCTTCCGATGGCCCGCGTCGAAATCCGCGCAAGGTTTCCGGCTTCAAGCGTGGCATACCCGTGGCGGTCTTTCTCCATCTGAAACTGGATTTGCGTCGTTTCAATGGCCACTACGTCTTTCAGTAGGTCGCCCGTCTGCGCCTGGGCAAACGCGATCAGCGCCGCCCGCTGCGCCGTCCCCGCGTTTTCATCCACGATGAAAACAGTTCTTGCCGGTAGCGGGTTCGCAAACGGGTCGCCCAGCGTGCTGCTCGCCCGCACCACCGCCACCACGCTCAGCCCGCCCAGCGCAACTTGGTTCCAGCTCCCCTTCTCGATTCGCCACGCCAGCACGGCCTCGTACCCCGTCAGGTTCACCTCGCCATTGGCGAAGCACGGCCCCGTGTAGACATCAGCCGTGCGTGACTCCAGGTATATGCCCGTCACCTGTGCCGAAGCCGGCGTCGCCAGCACCGCAATCGCGATAAGAATCAGCCAACCTCTTGTCTTCATTTCCGTCAACCTCCCTGCTGCAGTTCTGGGGACGTCCCGGCTACGATTCTTTATTGTCCCACGCTGCTTCACGCCAATCAATTCAGACACACTACTGATGTAGCTCATCTGTCTGTAGGCTAACACTGCACGAAGAACTCACGCAATCTCGCAGCACGACCGCCCTTGTCGGCACTCCTCCACGCCCACGATCTTGCCATCCGGCCCTTGCAGCGACTGCGTCAGCGCGCACCAAAATGGCCCGGCCGGCACTGTCCCGTCGTTCATCGTTTCTTCCGTATCGGCTTCATAGAATAGTTTCTTGTCCCGCAGGCACTGGCAGACCTCGCCCCTCTGGATCAGCACGCTAAGTCCCGGCATGATCAGAATCCTCCCTTCGCCACCAGCCTCTGCGGACGCACAGCGGCCAGCAGGGCTCGCTTGACGGCCACTCTCGCCAGTTGCACCTTGTACTTGTTCTTGCTGAGCGGCCTGGCCACGGCGACCGCCGCTTCCCCGGCCTTCGCGGCCGTTTCCTCTGTGACTGTCTTGCCCACAAGCCACTTCTCCGCTTCTTGTGCGGGCCACGGCTTCGGCGCCACCTGACCCAATCCAATCCGCGCACTGGTCACAGTGTTGCCCTTCATTCCTAGTGCCACCGACGCCGTCGCCAAAGGCCAGTCCAACGCCAGCTTCTGCCGCACCTCATACGTCGCACTGCGCAGCCCCTGCGAAGCCGCTGGGAGAAACACCTCAGTGATTATTTCATTGGGCTCGAGCGCGTACTCCCTCTCGCCTTCCTTCTGGGGTATGCGGTAGAAATCGGCTATGGCCACCTCGCGCTTCCCCTTCGGGCCGAGGATCCGCAGCTTTGCCCCAAACGTGATCAGCCCCGGCGCAAGGCTCGATGGGCTCACGAAGTACGCCGGCCCCTGGTTTCCCAGAATCGCGTGATACTGGTTCTCGCCATTGGGTACCAGCGACTGTCCATCCGGCCCCAGCGCCAGCAGCCCGAAGCCGTTCCGGTAATACCAGCAGCGCGGCCGCTGGCACAGGTCGCCCGCCACCGTCCTCATATTCCGAATCTGCGGGCTGGCTACGCCTTCTGCCGCCTGAGCCAACGAGTGGTACCCGTCGTGAACTGTCTTGTTGTCGTGCAACTCCTGCAGCGTGACCATCGCTCCGATGCTCACGCCGCTCGCGCTGGCGCGGATTCCTCCCAACTCCTTAACGCCTTGCAGGCTCACCACCCGCTTCGGCATCGCGAGGTAGCCTTTCATCAGGCTCAGCAGGTCCGTGCCGCCGGCGAGAATCTCCACTTCGCCCCAGCGAACCGCCAGCATTCCCACTGCTTCCTGCGCCGTCTGTGGTCGGGCATATTCGAAGGCATTCATCAGGCTCTGCCTCCTTTCTCCAGTGCGGCGAGTACCTTGTCCGGAGTGATCGGTATTGTCGGCACGCGCACACCGATCGCGTTCGCCACAGCGTTCGAAATCGCTGCGCCAGGCGACACGACGGGCGGCTCTCCTAACCCGATCACCCCCCGCTCGTCATACCCCGGGCCGGTCATCATGTGCACCACCAGCTCTCCAATGTCCCCGATCCCCGCCAGCTTGTAGAACTCCATGTCGGCGTTCAAGCACCGGCCCGTCTGTTGGTCCATGATCTTCTCTTCAAACAAGGCATAGCTCACACCCATGATGCAGGCGCCGTACACCTGACTCTCCGCCGTTTTCATGTCGATGATCAGCCCGCAGTCTTGCACCGCCACCATCTTTTCCATTCGGACGATGCCGGTCTCAATGTCTACACTCACTTCGGCCATCTGCGCGCCGCCCACCCCGCTTGAGATTAGCTCATCCCGCGCACCCGCCACTCGCTCTCCAAGTGCAGTGATTGGCGCCGTTCCCAGCTTGGCGCACGCTTGCTTCCATGTCATTCCCTTCGTTGCGTCACTCTTCACCTGGATACGCCCTCCGGTTGCCTCCAACTGGTCCGGGCTCACATTCAACGTCGGGGCCACCTTGGCCAGCAGTTCATTCAGCGCATTGGTCGTCGCTCGTCGCGTTGACGAGCTGACCCCGCCCACCGTCGTGGACCCACCGGACGCGCCCGAAGGCGGGTATCGCGAACTGCCGATATTCACTTTGACTGCATCCAGAGGCAGTCCCAACGTTTCGGCGGCAATGATCGCGATCACAGTCCTCGTCCCCGTCCCCAGGTCCTGCGACCCGAGCGACACTTCCACCGACCCATCCGGGTGGATTGTGCAATTGCATTTACTCGGATGTCCTGCCCCTCCCCAGGTATGGATCGATAGACCCAGCCCTCGTTTGATTGGCCCCGGCGTCTTATCCCCGCGCGGATGCCACTTCTTCTTCCATTCAATCAGCTCCGCCGCCTTTTCCAGTTCCGCTCTGTACACTTCGGGCCGGTCCGTGAACGAAAGGTTCTTCAGGAAAAACTGTAGTGGATCCATCTGAAGATCAGCGGCCAGATCTTCGAGCGCGGCCATGGTGATCAGGCACATTTGCGGGTGATTCGGCGCGCGCCAGGCTCTCGCTGGTCCCGTATTGGTCAGGACCGCCGTGTGTCGCCGTTTCCGATCAGGCGGTCGCACGACGTAGGGCAGGTTTGACGACCCGCCGGGCCCCGGTCCTCCCGTGCCCCAAGACTCCGATGACCATGCCGTTAGCGTGCCATCCTTTTTCGCGCCCACTTTCACTTTGGCGTACATCGACGGCCGGCTCCCCGCGCCAATCTGCTCCTGGTCGCGCTCCAGCATCATCTTTACCGGCCGGTTGACTTTCTTCGCCAGTTGCGAGCACGCCAGTCCCCATGTATCCGCCCCAAACTTGCTTCCAAACCCGCCGCCCATGACCGGCGTGAGTATCGTCACATTCCCTGCCGGGATCTTCAGACCACGGGCCAACTCACCCCCGATTCCGCTCACATTCTGGGTCGAGGCATGAACAATCAGCGATTCCCCCTCCCAGTGGGTCACCTGCCCGTGGGCCTCCAGACAACAGTGGTTGATTACCGCCGAGCCATACCAACCTTCATGGACAACCTCAGCCTGCGCGAACCCCTGGTCCGGGTTCCCGTCCACCTGTTCCGCAAGCTGCCGTGCGTTTGCTCCGGCCGCCGCCGGCTCTGCATCGGTCACCAGGTACGGCATCGGTTCGTACTCGACCTTCACCTTCCGGGCAGCATCGATCGCCTGATCTTCCGTTTCCGCAGCGAGTGCCACGACTTCCTGCCCCGCCCACAGGACTTCCTGCCCCGGCTCCTTCATCACCTGTACAGCCTTCACGCCTGCCATCATTTCAGCCGCGCTCGTATCAATGCTCACAATTTTCGCGTGCGCATACGGTGAAAGCACCATCTTCCCGTAAAGCATCCCGGGCAGGTTCACGTCATAGGTGTACTTCGCGTGCCCGGAGGCCTTTGCCGGCCCGTCCAGCCGCGAAATCTCTTCGCCGATCAGCCCTCGCTTTCCCGCAGGAGGCCACGCATAGTCCGCCATCAGCTTTTCCCTCCCTTCATCTTCATCGCCGCGTCCACCACTGCGCGCCGCACTCCCATGTAGGTTCCGCACCGGCACAGGTTCCCGCCCAGCGAATGTTTCACCTGCTCGTACGTCGGATTCGGATGTGTATCGATATACGCTTTCGCGGCCATCACAAATCCCGGCGTGCAGAACCCGCACTGTTGCGCATCGTTTTGCACGAACGAGACTGACAGCGTATGGAACTGACCCTCCGGTGCCAGTCCTTCGATCGTCTGAATATTTGCGCCGGACATCGCTGCCTCGATCGCCAGCACTGTGCATGAATAAATCGGCTTGCCATTGACAATCACTGTGCACGCTCCGCACGTGCCCCGGTCGCACACCTTTTTTGCACCGGTCAGATCCAGGGACTCCCGCAGCGCATCGAGCAGCGTCACCCTCGGCTCGAGTGTCACCTGCCGCGCCTGCCCGTTTATGCGCAGCGTCATCGGCACAGCCCCGGGACCAGCCGTCTTTCCGCCTGCTGCCGTCTGCGCGCCCAGAAGCTCTACATTCGTCAGCACGCCCGCGGAAACGGCCGCGCTCGCCCCACTCACCAGCTTGACGAATTCGCGCCGCCCCAGGCCGCGCTTGCTCTCTTTCCGTTCATCCCGTTTGGACATGCCGGAACCTCCGCGGTTTAGATGCCAACCGTTTGCACGCTTCGTTTGTGCTGGGATTTGAAGGAAGCAGGGAAATCACGACTATCTCCGTCCACGCTGGACGGCAGATAATACCTCAATTCTGTCTGGGAAGAGAACACCAACTCATCTGCAATAGATCCCCTGGCAGCGCTCTTGCTCCACTGGTTTTACAATTGTTCACAATTGCGTTGGCCCGCTCCCAGGACCTGGATCTTACTGCCCCATCTCACGACCTGTCGGGGCACAACCCGTCAGCGGAAGTCAATTTACCTTCCGCCGTGTTTCTTTTTGCTTTCCTTATCCAGTAGCTCTCCCAGCTTCACTTCCCCGAGAGGCTCACTCTGCTTCACCGCCAGGCTCTCGCGGATCTCCTTCCCGAATCGCCGGTTCAGTTTCCAATTGATCAGAGCGGTCAGGCCCATGGAAATAACGGCGCCAAGCGTCGCCAGCCCCATATCCTTCTGCGCGTCCCAGACGTCCCCTTGTATTCCCAGATAAGCTTGGCCGAGCTCCCCGCCAAACACTTCGGCCGCCGCCCATTCAATCACTTCATACAACATGCTGAACGACATCGTTAGGTCCAGCGGCAAGTAGTAGCCCCAGATACCATGAACGCCGGCGATCCGCAGAAACACTTCACGGATTGGGTAGGCCATGAGCAAGCCGAACGAAAAATGCACCAGCCGGTCGTAGTGGTTTCGCTCGAAGCCGAGCAGTCCGTTCAGGCTCGCACCCGTAAGATTCTCGAACCACCGGTCATAGGGCACCAGCGAATACGTATAGTGGGCTCCGATCGTATGCATGCACACGAAGATGCAGACGAGTGTGTAGGAAAGATTGCTCAACGGAAAGCGGCGGTACGTCAATACCAACATCCCAATGGAGAGAACCGCAATCGAGTTTTCCAGCAGCCAGTTCTGGAAATAGATTGGCCGGTAGGACCACGCCAGCCAGTACAGTGCAAAGAAGCCCAGCAGGTACTTCGGGTACGCATTGGGCCGCCACGCTCGTCGCAATGCGCTTTCCCTCCGTTCGGGATTGCAAAATGGTGGCTCACAGTCTAATCCCCTTTGCCCCCGAAGCAATCGCTGGCTTAATTCCCAGGCCTCCTTTCAGCGCAGTCGGATATCATATTCGCAGGGCAAGTGGGCCCGTCCATGGCCGCCAAGACGCTCGAAGACTTCCTGGGTGCACATGCGGCGTTGATCGACTGGCTCTTCGCTAGGTCTGAGGCCGGCCGCTGGCAGCTTCCCCGCGATCAGTTTGCCGAAGCGCTTCATCGCAGCGCCACTCATCGGTTCAAGGATCGCCCTCCGGAATCGGCGGAGCTAACCGCCTATCTGAATTCCCTGCAAGTAGCAGATCTGGCCCTCGCCTGCGCCTGTGCCGAAGGCAGTGAGCCTGCTTGGGAGTACTTCTTCCGCCATTATCGCGAAGTTCTCAACGCAGCCGCCCGCGCCATCATCGGCTCCGCGGGCCCGGACGGCGTGCATGAAGCCCGCGCTCGCGAACTCGCCGACTCGCTCTACGCCGAACTCTACGGCCTCGCCGATTCTGCCGCTTCTCGCCGCTCTCTCTTCCGGTATTTCCACGGGCGCAGCAAGCTTTCCACCTGGCTCCGCGCCGTCCTCGCTCAACGATACGTCGACTCTTTGCGCGCCTCCCGGCGCTTCGACCCTCTTGAAGAAGAGTCCGAAACCGCAGATCGTCGGGGCTTGTACGGTCCTCCTCGCGAGGCCGACCCAGACCCCAACCGTGCTCTCTATCTCTCTCTTCTTCAGGATTCCTTGCTGAAGGCTCTTGGATCTCTGGCCCCGCGCGACCTCCTGCGCCTCTCCTCTTATTACGCCCGGGATCTTACGCTGGCTGAGATTGGCCGCCTGCTCCGCGAGCACGAAGCAACCGTCTCCCGCCATCTCGACCGCATCCGTCGCGAGCTGCGCCGCCAGGTCGAATCCAGTTTGCGCGACGTCCACCGGCTCAGCCAGGCGCAGATTGAGCTTTGCTTCGAATACGCTCTGGACGATTGGCCTCATGATCTCTCTCCTGCGCTCTCTGGGCGCCTTCCCGAGCGTGCTCAGGAGTGAGCAGACATGGATTCTTCGCGCCAAGCTCGATCAACTCATTGCAAGATTCCTAGGTTGTTTCGTTCTAAGTTTGGAAAAGGACGGCAATGAACGACCGCGACCGCGAAAAGGCTTTTGAAAAAACACTCCGCCGTACCCTGCGCCAACGTCCGCCGGCGGCCATCACCAATTGCCCCGAGCCCGATCTCCTCGCGGCCTACTTCGACCACTCACTTTCTGCAGAAGAAACAACTCATTGGGAGCTGCATTTCTCCACCTGCTCGCGCTGCCAGGAGATTCTGAACGCAGTTGCCGCGGAGGAGCTGCAACCCGCCGAACACCTCCACGTCGCTGCCTTGGCCGCGCCCGCGGCAGCCACCCCTCCGCCCTCTTCTGACTTCGCGCAGGCCGCCGCTCTACGACGTCAAACAGTCCCATCACGCTCTCACCCACTCCTCAACTGGAGATGGTTCGCTCCCGCAGCTGCGGTTGCTGCTGCCTTCGTCCTTTGGTTCTCACTCCGCCCTGCACCGACGACCGAGCAAGCTCGTCTTTCATCGGACCGGGTCGCAACCATTCCCGTGCGTCCAGCCGATGAAACCCGGTCTACACTTCAAGGGAAACTGCCGGCCGGAACCGTCACTAAGTCTTACCCCGAGAAGAATTCCGATCCCTTAGTGGCTCAGAATTCTTCCGGCGCGGCCCTTTCAGATTCAGCGCAGCGTTCTGATCAGCACGAGATCCGTGGGTCTCTTCGCGAAAGCTCAAAGACATCCGAATTTACTAGGGTTAAGCCCGAGTCTCCTGCACCTTCATCTGAGTCTGGCCCCCTGGCCGCCCGAGTCTCCTCAGAGCCCACTCGTGCGGAGCATGATCAACTCGTCTTGGAGAAAACGGCACGCGCGCAGGCCTCGGCCGGGGTCAGCCTGCCCCCTGGAACTCAACCGGCTGTGGCTGCGAACACTAACGAAAAGCAGGAGGCAGCCAGCAAATCCAGTGAACAGGCAAAAACTGTCCAGCCCACACCATCCCCGAAGCCGCTTCTAGATCTCAATGCGAAAGAACGCAGAGAAAAGGATCTGGACGCTGTCGCTGTCACTCCTGCTCCATCACCGGGTACTCCGGCTGAAGGGGCGTTTCGCGCAACACAGGCAGATAGCCCTCACCGCAACCTAGCCCTTCGCCTGTTGCCATCCCAGCAGGTTTCGACTCCGGGATCCACCGCGCTTTGGCGCTTTGGCCCTGGCGGTCTGATCGAACGCTCGCTCGACGCCGGCCAGTCCTGGGGATCGCAGGCATCACCTGTCACCACTGAGCTTCTAGCAGGCTCCTCTCCCGCTGAAAATGTCTGCTGGATCGTTGGCCGCGCCGGCACCATTCTGCGCACCACCGACGGCGAGCACTGGGAAAAGATCCCCTCCCCTGCGGAAAAGGACTGGATTTCCGTCGTTGCGCGCAGCGCCTTAGCTGCAACCATTACTTCGCGGGACTCTCACCGGTACTCCACCACGGACGGCGGCCGCACCTGGAGTCGCCAGTAGGCTTCCCGCTAAGGTGCTCTTGTCTAACAGTTTGATCTTCTTGAACGAAGCGTCCCAACTCCCTATCTTCAAACGGCCTGCAAGAAATCCTGACTCCTCCGTTCTAAGCCATGAGGACGGGAATCACTTGGAGGAAACTCATGCGCATCGCATCTCTACCACGTCTCTTCTGGGCAGGCTTGTTGGCCGTGGCGCTCCTCGGCGCACCGCTCATTTTCTTCCGCCAGCCGGACGTCCAGGCCGCATCACCCACTGGATCGGACGATCATCAGGGCACTACCCTTGCGGATCAAACTGACCTCGCCGTCACGGTCTACAACTCCAACATCGCCCTCGTGCACGACGTCCGCCAGCTCAATCTCCCCACGGGCGAATTCCATCTTCGCTTCATGGACATCGCCGCAACGGTCAATCCGGCCACCGTTCATTTCCGATCACTAACTGAGCCGGCTCGCCTCGACGTCCTCGAGCAGAACTATGAGTACGACTTGCTCGACCCGCAAAAGCTACTGCAGAAGTATGTCGGTCGGGAAGTCACACTCGTTCGCGCCCGCCAGGAAGATGGCACCACAAAATGGGAGGAGGTCAAGGCCACTCTCCTGGCCAACAACAACGGCCCCGTCTGGAAGATTGGAAATGAGATCGTCACCGGCATGCACGCCGATCACATCCGCTTCCCCGAGCTGCCTGAAAATCTCTTTAGTCGGCCGACCCTGATCTGGTCCCTGCAGAACACCGGTGCCCGTCGCCACCGCATCGAAGCTTCCTATCTTGCTGGGAATCTTTCCTGGAGCAGCGACTACGTGCTCACCGTCGGTCGCGACGACAGGGTTGCCGATCTCGATGGCTGGGTCACCCTGACCAATAACAGCGGCACCGCGTTCAAAAACGCCCGCCTCCAGCTCGTCGCCGGTGATTTGCATCGCGTCATGCAGCGCTACGAGGGTAATGCTATGGAAGCCAAGCGCATGCTACAGTCCGCGGCTGATTCTTCGCGCTTCGCGCAAGAAGTCTTTTCTGAGTATCACCTCTATTCCCTTGGCCGCCGCACCACCATCTTCGACAAGGAGACCAAGCAGATCAGCTTGCTCTCCGGCAGCGGCGTGCCCGTGGAAAAACTCTTCGTCGTCGAAGGCCAGCAGTTCTACTACCGCAACTATCAGCATCCCGGCACGCCTCTGAAGGACCAGGTGAAGGTCTTCTACCGCTTCAAGAATGACGAAAAATCCGGTCTGGGCCTCCCCATGCCCGCCGGTGTAGTTCGCGTCTATCAGGCCGATTCGAAAGGTGGCGTCCTCTTCGTTGGCGAAGACCGCATTCAACACACCCCCAAAGACGAAAGCCTCACCCTGCAGATCGGCACGGCTTTTGACGTGATCTGCGAACGGAAGCAGACCGATTTCAAAAAGATCAGCGACCGCGTCTATGAAATGGAGTTTGAAATCACTTTGCGCAACCACAAAGAATCACCCATCACCGTCGAGGTGAATGAGCCTATCGGTGGTGACTGGCAGATGCTCGAATCCACTTACAAGTGGATCAAGACGGAAGCCTGGGCGGCCCGCTTCCAGGTTCCGGTAGCAAAAGACGGCACGTCGGTCTTGAGATACCGTATCCGCGCCCGCTGGTAACTGCGGATCCACGGGCGGGTGAACAAGGGCGGTCTGCAATCCGCCCTCGTTTTTCCTTGATGTCGGACCGTTCTAAAGGTTTTCCAGGAAAAATTGAGTTACACGATTGAACAGGTGAACCCGCCCCATCGGATCGCTGATCCCGTGCCCACGGCCGGGGTAAAACTGCACATCGGTGTAGCGTTTCGCCTTGATGAACTCCTCCATCAGCTCTACCGTGTTGGCAAAGTGGACGTTGTCATCCCCCGTCCCGTGCGCAATCAGCAGCTTCCCTTTGAGCTTCGCCGCGTGCGTCACAGGTGACGACTGTTTGTACCCCGCCTCATTCTCCTTTGGCAGGCCCATATACCGTTCCGTGTAAATCGTGTCGTACTGCCGCCAGTCGGTCACCGGCGCTCCGGCAAATCCTGCTTTGAAAACGTCGGCCGCTTGCAACATCGCATAGCACGTCATGTACCCGCCATAGCTCCAGCCCCAGATCCCAATCCGGCTTCCGTCCACGAATGGTTGTGACTTCAGATAGTTGACCGCCGCCAGTTGGTCGGCCAGTTCCACTTCCCCCATGCGCTTGTGAATTGGCGTTTCAAACGCATGTCCTCGCGCCGCCATCCCGCGGTTGTCCACCGAGAAAATGATGTACCCCTTCTGCGCCATCATCTGATGCCACAGAAAATTCGAGCCACCCCACCCGTTGCGCACCACCTGCACGTGCGGCCCTCCGTACAGATTCACGATCACTGGATATTTCTTGGACGCATCAAACCCCGCCGGCCTAATCATCATTGCGTGCAGAGGCGTTCCGTCGGCGCCCGCCACCGTGAAGAACACCGGTGCCTGTAGTTGGTATGTCTCCAGCTCGGCCACATTGTTCTCATTGAGCACCAGTTGACGTGTCCCATCCGCGCGGTGGATGTTCTGGCGCGGCGGCGTCATTACGTTGGAGTACGTGTCCAGGTAGCGCTGTGCGTCCGGAGACAAACTCACTCCGTGCGTCCCGTCTTCGCCGGTCAGCCGTTTCATCCCGCTGCCGTCGAGGCCAGCCCGATAAAAATGTCTCTCGATCGGGCTCTTCTCCGTAGCCACGAAATAGACACCGCTATGCTGCTCATCGATTCCGGCGACCTCGGTTACTTCCCATGCGCCACTCGTGATCTGTTTCAGCAGCTTCCCGCTTGTTTCGTACAAGTAAAGATGCCGGAACCCGTCGCGCTCGCTCGACCAGAGAAATCTTTGACCATCGGCGAAAAAGTAGAGGTCATCACTCAGGTTGATCCAGTACTTGTCCTCTTCTGTCAGCACAACCTGCGACCGCCTTGTCGTCGCATCGGCAAAAAGCAGCTCCAGCTTGTTCTGCGCTCGGTTCAACCTCTGAATGGCCAGCCGCCGCGAATCTCTCAGCCAGTTCACCCGCGCTAGATAGATGTCTGTTTCACGGCCAGTGTCCATCCACCTCACCGGCCCGCCCGTCGCCGCCACCACACCCACACGCACGATTGGGTTTGCATCTCCAGCCTTCGGGTATCTCATCCATTCCGTCTTACCCGTGTAAGAGAGGTAGTCCACCAGCGGGTATTTCCCCACCGGCCTCTCATTCATTTGCAGAAAAGCAATCTGTTTGGAATCAGGCGACCACCAGTACGCCGTGCGGATATCCAGTTCTTCCGGGTACACCCAGTCCAGTCGTCCGTTCATCAGCTCTTCGCTTCCGCCCTTCGTCACCTGCTTTTCCTTGCCGGATTCCACATTGACCACATGCAGGTCGTAGTCGCGCACAAAGCTCACCCAGCGTCCATCCGGGGAAATCTTCGGGTCGGTAATCGTTCCAGTCTCCCCGCCTGGCTTCCCCGGCTCAGCCTTCGCCGCCGTGGTCAGCTTTTTTCCGCTCTGCGTCTTCAGGTCAAACCAGTACAACTGCCCCTGCGAGACAAACAGCAACGCGTCGCTGTTTGGTCCCCAGAGGTATCTTTGTGGAGCGACTCTGCCGAGTCCCGTTTGCTGCCCGCCCGCACCCGGCTGCCCCGCAGGAGCTACAAGAATTTGGTCGAGCTTGTCGGCGTCCACCAGTGCCCGCCGCGCTCCCGTGGCTACCTCCACCGCCCAAAGCTCCGTCCTCGCCTCACGACCCTGCCCGCGCCTCTCGAGATAACTCAGCAGCTTGCCGTCCGGGCTCCATGCAATCCCGGTCGTCAGTCTTCCGCTCAGGCTCGGCTGGCCGTAGATCCTCTCCACGGTCAGCGGCTTTGCGCCCTGTCCCAGCGCCGTTGGGCCGATCCCCGTGCCAACCGCGGCCAGCAAACAGATAACCGCAAGGTAGGACTTCACTCGCAGCGGGCTCGATTTCATTCATGCCTCCTCTTTCAGTTGTTCACTCTTCAACCTGCGCGACGAAAATCATCTCTGGTGAGCCATCTTCAAGTGGCTTGCCGTCGTAGCTTCCGCAGAGCTCCTTCACAGCGAACCCACAGCGCGCCAGCAAATGCTCTACCTCAAAGTGGAAGAAATACCGCAGCCGGAAAGCAAAGACCAGCCGTTCTGTCCGCCCGTCTGCGTGCGTGATGTTGTAAAACATCTCCACATCGTTGATCTGCTCAGCCCGATGAAATGCCGTAATGCGTTCTGACAGTCTTACCTTGCGCGCGTCTGGCAAAGTTACCACCGGATACGGAGAAGACTCTTCTTGGAAGAGGGGGTCGTAAGTCCGTCGAGGGTCGGTGTGAAACACATCCAGTACCAGTTGACCGCCGGGCGCCAGGTGACGTCTCGCGCAACTCAGACATGCCATCTGCTGCTCCACGCGCAGCAGGTGCTGAAACGGCCGGAAGGGGATGGTGATCAGCCGAAACTTTTCCCCCGCATCAAACTTGGTCATGTCTCCCTGGATCAGCCGGACTCGGTCGCGCACAACCTGCGGCTGTCCTTCCAGCTTCGCCCGGCATCGACCAAGCATAGGCTCCGATAAGTCCAATCCCACAACGCGATGGCCCACTTCCGCCAACGGCAACAACACACGTCCCGTCCCGCATCCCAGCTCCAGGATCGGGTCACCCTGCTCCCGTGCCATTCGCAGGAAGAACTCAATGTCCTGCCTCCCTGCAACCGGAGGCAGGTAATCATAGTATTCGGCGACAAAAGCCTCATAGGGGCTCGGGTTAGGCCCCTTCTTGCCCGTGGCGCTTGCGCTCATTCGTCAATCACCGCGTCCGCTTCGATTTCAACCAGCATCTCCGGACTCACCAGCCGACTCACCTCCACCATCGTGCACGCTGGCCGGATCGGCCCGAAAACTTCGCCATGCGCGCGGCCCACCTTCTCCCAATCGTCAATGTTCGTGACGTAGATTCGCGTCCGCACCACATCGCTCAGCTTGGCCCCTGCCTTCTGCAGTGCCGATTCAATGTTCCGCAGCGTCTGAACAGTCTGTGCGTACGCGTCTCCGGCGCCAACGATGGCCCCTCCCGCACCTGTTGCTGTAGTCCCGGCCACGTACACTGTGCTCCCCACCCTCACGGCCCTTGAATAGCCGACGACAGGCTCCCACGGTGTCCCGCTCGATATGTTTTGTCGCGGCATCAGACCCGTCACGAAGGACGCCTGATTGTAAGGGAATTCCCCGCGTCATGGGAGTGGAGAGATAGGTCGCACCCGTTCGACGTTCCCCTTCCCCGGTGGTAGACTTTCTATTCTGCAAGCGCAAAGTGCGCTCACGGGGAGCTGCAATAATGAAGTGCAATAGCATCCTCGACGCCGTCGGCCACACCCCCTTGGTCCGTCTGAACCGCTTGACCAGGGATATCCAGGCCGTGGTCTACGTCAAAGTGGACTACATGAACCCCGGTGGCTCCGTAAAAGACCGTATCGGCCTCACCATGATCGACGAAGCCGAGCGCAAGGGACTACTGAAGCCCGGCGGCACCATTATCGAAGGGACCTCTGGTAATACCGGCATGGGCCTTGCACTCGTTGCCGCCGTTCGCGGCTACAAGATGGTTTTCACGATCACCGACAAGCAGTCCAAGGAAAAAATCGATCTCCTCAAGGCTCTCGGTGCTGAAGTCATCGTCTGCCCGACCGCCGTCGAGCCGGACGACCCGCGCAGCTATTACTCCGTCGCAAAAAAGCTTGCCCGCGAGATCCCTAATTCCTTCTATCCAAATCAGTATGAAAACCCCATGAACCCCGAAGCCCATTACCAGACCACGGGCCCCGAAATCTGGGAGGACACTGAGGGAAAGATCACCCACTTCGTCTGCGGCATGGGCACGGGCGGCACAATCAGCGGCGTCGGCCGTTATCTCAAGGTGAAAAAGCCCGCCGTCAAAGTGATCGGCGTGGACCCCATTGGCTCGCTCTACTACGAATTCGTGAAGACAGGCAAGGTCGGCAAAGCCCTCACCTACGTCGTCGAAGGCATCGGCGAGGACATTTTCCCTTCCACAATGGACTTCAAGGTCCTCGACGATGTCATGCAGGTTACCGACCAAGAATGTTTCGTCTGGGCCCGCCGGCTGGTCAAGCAGGAAGGCATTTTCACGGGTGGCTCAGGCGGCGGCTGCGTCTCCGCAGCCCTGCGCCTCGCCGAAACGCTCACCAAGCACGATGTCGTCGTCGCATTCTTGCCCGACACCGGCATGCGCTACCTCAGCAAGGTGTTCAGCGACGAATGGATGCGCGAGCGTGGCTATGCGGACGCCGAGGTATCTCTCACTGCCGAGGACGTCGTCCGCGTCAAGCGCCAGTCCGGTAAGGTGCGCGAACTGATTGTTGCCCGGCCTTACCAAACCGTTTATCACGCCCTGCACACCATGCAGGCGCAAGACATCTCCCAGTTGCCGGTCTTTGAGGAAACCACGCCAATTGGCACAATCTACGAAGACCGCATCCTCAATCTGGCCCTCCAGGGCAAAGATCTGCGCAAGCTGGTCATCCGCGAAGTCATGGGCAAGCCCCTGCCGGTCGTCCCCAGAGACGCCCCGGTCGAGCGCATCACCCATCTGCTCAGCCACGAGGGCCCGGCCGTCTTTGTGGACCTGGGCAACTCCCACCTCGAAATCCTGACCAAGTACGACTTGATGGGCACCATCGCCGGATTGATGGAACAGGTCCGCTGACGCACCCGCGCTCTATTCCGTCCGGCTCGTTTTCGCCGATGGTATACTGCCTGCCTTTCTTGGGCTTGTGTTTGCCCTTCCCTTTCGGACTTGTCCATGAAGATTGAAGACTTCAATCAGCGGCTCCGCAACGGCATTCTCGTCGCCGATGGCGCCATGGGCTCGATGCTCTACGAAGCCGTCGGCCCGCAGCGCTGCTTCGACGAGCTAAATGTCGCCCATCCCGAAGCCGTTTTTTGCATCCACCAGGCCTATATCGAGGCCGGCGCCTCCATCATAGAGACCAATACATTCGGTGCCAATCGTCCGAAGCTCACTCCTCTTGGCATGGGCGACCAGGTCGCCCAGATCAATCACCGGGGCGTAAAAATCGCCCGCGAGGCCCGCGAAGCCGCCTCCCGCGAAGTTCTCATTGCTGGTTCCATTGGCCCTCTGGGCATTCTCCGCCAGGTCCGCGCCCTTCCCGTTGAAGAGATCCGCCTGGTCTTCCGCGAACAGGCACTGGCCCTTGAAGAACGTGGCGTGGACCTATTTATCCTGGAGACCTTCTCAGACCTCGGAGAACTTCTGGCAGCCATTGATGCCATCCGTTCGTTCTCGAACCTCCCCATTGTGGCCGAGCTAACTTTCTCCGAGGAAGGCACTACCTTTGGCGGCACCCTTCCGCGCGAAGCCGCTGCCCGACTGAAAGAGAAAAATGTTCAGGCCATTGGCGCCAACTGCACTCTCGGTCCCCAACTCCTGCTTCCCATTCTCCAGGAGTTCGCTTCCGTCGAAGGCCTGCCGCTGACCGCCATGCCAAACGCCGGCTTTCCCAAGCGGGTCGGCGACCGCGTCGTCTATCCTCGCTCTTCGCCCGACTATTTCGCCCTCTTCGCCCGCGAAGCGGCTGACCTGGGTGTCCGCCTAATCGGCGGCTGCTGCGGAACCACGCCGGAGCACATTCGTGCCATGACCGAAGCTGTCCAGCTCCGCCCCCCAACCCGCGGCCCGGTCACCCGTGCCGTGACCCAAGTTGCCCCCGAACCTCGCCGTCCCGTCGCCCGACAACCCGAAAGCGCACTCTGGAAAAAGATTCAGTCCGGTCAGTTTGTCCTCTCAGTCGAGATTGACCCGCCAAAAGGCGTCTCTCTCGAACGCATCTTCGAACAAGTTGACAAGCTCATGGCCGGAGGCCGCGTTGACGCCATTGACATCAATAGCGGCACGCTCGCCCGCGTCGGTATGGACGCCATCATGCTCGCCGGCGCGCTCGAGGCCCGCGGCGTCCAAACAATTCCTCACCTCACCACCCGCGACCTCAACATCATCGGACTGCAAGCTGTTCTTCTTGGTGCCTGGGCCGTCAGTGGCGTCCGCAATATCCTCGCGATCACGGGTGACCCGCCCTCGCTTGGCGACCACCCCGAAACCAGCGGTGTCTATGAAATTGATTCCATCGGCCTCGTTCGAGTCTTGGCCCGGCTCAATCAGGGCGCCGATTGGGCGGGAAAAACTCTCGGTGGTGCAACCAACTTCACCATCGGTGTCGCGCTGAATCCTGTGGCTGATGACCTCGACACCGAAATCGAACGCTTCCTCGCCAAGGTCGAAGCTGGCGCTCACTTCGCCATGACCCAGCCGCTGTTCGACCCGGATCATTGGCACAGTTTTCTTCGCCGAATCGGCGGCAAAACACCCGTCCCCGTCCTCGCCGGCGTGTGGCCTTTGACTAGTTATAAGCAGGCCCTGCGCCTCAACCACGAGGTTCCGGGCATCCTTGTCCCGGACTCTGTTCTCAAAGAACTGGAGGCAGCTGGAAACTCCGCGCGCGACGCCGGCTTTTCTCTCGCCCGTCGCATGCTTCAGTGGGCGCGCTCCGAGCTGGCCGGCGCCTACCTGATCCCGCCCTTCAAGCGATATGAGGAAGTGCTGGAACTTCTGGATTGATCGGCTGGTTTCTACCTAGAAAAAAAAGAATCGCTTCCGTCGCCTTATGCCCCCACCCGCCTCCTCTGGCTCCGGCACATAAGGCAACGGCCGCCCCTCAAACGCTGCCAACGGATTCTCCTGAAAAAGCGCCCGTGCTACCTCTTCCCCTCGCCCCTTGGCCACTGCCTTATACGCCGCCCGCATCCGCATCGGCCTCGACGTCAGGTTGTGCGCGTCGGTGGCAAAAAAGTGAATCCGCCCCTCCGCCAGCCACTTCTCCACCAGTCGCTGCGTCGCCGGCCCGAAGCGCCCCAGCAGCGACGACGCCGTCACCTGCACGTAACACCCCTGATGAATCCAGCCATACAGCCTCTCAGGTTTTGCCCGGATCAGCCCATTCCGCTCCGGGTGCGTAATGATTGGCGTTATCCCGGCTAGTTGTAGATGGTGCAGCGTATCTTCAATCGTCGGTGGAATCGCAAAGTCCGCAAACTCCACCAAAAGGTAGCTCAACTGGTTCAGCGTGTACTTCGTCGGATGCTCTCGGATGTCCTGCAGGTTTTCATAACTCAAATGAAAGTCACAGCCTGTAGCAATCTTCAGCCGGTCCCCGAACTTGCCCTGTAGTTCATCCCCGCGCTGCCGTACCAAAACGGGATCAAACCGGTATTGGTCATTTGAGTGCGGCGTGCCCACAACGTGCGTGATCCCGTCTGCAATCGCCATTTCACCCATCTGGACGGCTTCATCCAGCGACTCCGCACCGTCGTCCAGCCCCGGAAGGATGTGACAGTGAATGTCCACCATGATCCCGTCGAAAATACCCGATGCACTCGCCTCATACAACCTCGAAAATCGCTGGCCCCCTCAACTCATGCCTGGCTTCCCAAATGGCACTCCGGTTGCAATACCCCTCCTGAATATGCCCGATATCCGTTCCAATTCTGGAACAAAGCTGGGGCTGTCCACGAGCTTTGCCCGTCGCGTTCGAACCCAGATCTTGGCTGCTGACAGGTTCGACGGGCATGCGGCCCATTGATTCCTGAGCCCTATCCCTTTTCGGGCAGGCTCAGCCGGACTCCCTGGGCGGGCAGTTCTGTCACAAGTTGCTGATGATCAATTCTCTGAGGAGGAACACATGGTAGCCAAAGCACCATTCTATTAGACTTCTAGCTCGGATATCTGCTGCCTAATTCTGCAAAGCTCAATAGTAGGGTTCCTCCCGGGAATCCAGCCTAGAAGTAGCGCAGCGCCTATTATCGGGAAATCTGCCCGCGTAAAAGACAGCTCCTGACGGGGTAAGCGCAAGGTGAGTCCACGGCCCAACGTCTTTCTAGTGTCAGGGAATCGTTTGCTCCGCGAGGCCCTCACTCGCATTCTAGGAAAGCGGAGCGATATCCAGGTCGTCGGCGCGGCCGCGTATTCTCCCCAGGCACTCCAGCAGATTGCAGAGTCCGGCTGCGAGATCCTTTTGCTGGATTCGATTGCCATGTCCGACCTACAGTTCATCCGCGAAGTGATTCGCAGTCTCCCAAGCACAAGAGTCATTCTGGTTGGCATGGAAGACGACGAGGCAGCTTTCCTGAGGGCCGTACAAGCCGGCGTTACGGGTTATGTCTTGAAAGACGCCTCGGCGATGGACGTGGTGGCTGCCGTGCGGGCAGTAGCCCAAGACGAAGCAGTTTGCCCGCCACGATTGTGTCACGCGCTATTCCGCTACGCCTTCCAAGAATCCACAGCACTACCCAACGTCCGCGTCAAGGTCCACCTCGGCTTGACCCGCCGCCAACAGCAACTGATTCCCTTGATCGCTGAAGGGCTCACCAACAAGGAAATCGGTTCCCAATTGCACCTCTCGGAGCAAACCGTGAAGAACCATATACATCGGATGATCCGAAGGGTCGGTGTTGAAGACCGCCTCGCCGTCGTCGAGATGGTCCGCATGCAAGGTTTCCTCCTCTGATCTGTCAGACTTTCTTGACATATCCGAATAGGTACTTTGTGGTACTCCGCCGTGAATCGTTTCCGGACTCTGCTAGTCCTTAGAGGTTACCGCATTAGTAAAAAATCCGGTCGACAGTTCACACTCCTATTTGAACCTTCCCTTCCGCGCTCGTTCGCCCATATTGGCGGAAATTCAGAATGAAGTCGCCATTTCAGGCGGCAACCTCAAGGTGTTGCACGCAAGGGTACGGCCATGGTGCGCGCTTCCAACCGCACCGTCGAAGTCAAAGAGGGGACAACGATGGAGGCTACCCTTCCCGAGCCTGCCTTTGCGGCAGGCGGGCTTGGCCCGCGGGCTGCGGCATAGGCTCCATGGCTCGGATCCCACCGAATCGCCTGTGCAAGGGACTCCTCCGTTCGCTGCCGCGCGTGCCACTCTCCCACTGCCACCCAGCCCACATTGCATGTGGCCCATACCAATCCCCCCGACACCAGACCTCGCGTCAATACGCTTGCCAACACGCCCCAGTAACGCCCCGTAACCTCAACCTCCCGCCCGGCTACAATATTGGTCCGCACTACTGCCATCGCTCTCCTCACTCCCACTTCGCGCCCAAGTTCAAATCAGGAATCTCTTACCGACCTGTGCCAAAGTGAAACCAATCCCCCATTTCTCCTCTCCCTATCCTCTTCTAACCCCCTCATTCTTCTCACCCACACACATCCGCACACTGCTTCATTCGCAAGAGCAAGACCATTGGGAAAACTGCTTCGGTGGGAACCCGTGACCTACCTCAGCCAGGCCGAAACCGCCTGCCATGCTCCGAGGGCAAACAAGAAGAGCGCAAACACCCACCGCATTCGCTGCGGCGTCAATCTCTGCGCAAGCTGGCTGCCTAGTATTCCCCCCAGGAACACTCCCGGCATCAGCAGCAGCCCGACCGTCCAGTTCACTGCGTCGGCTTGCGCGTAATTCAGAAAGGCCAACAACCCCGTTGGTGGCACCAAGGCCACCAGACTCGTCCCCTGCGCCTCGTGCTGCTCGAAGCCGAACAACAGCACCAGCAGCGGCACTAGCACCACGCCTCCCCCGATTCCAAACAGCCCGCTCAGTACTCCCACTCCGCAGGCCGTCAGCAAGATCTTTGCCAAGCGCGCTCGAGAATCAACCATTGGCTCTTCTCTCCTCAGCCTGCGCGCTGCTCTGCCGCCACAGCAGCAATGCCGCCACCATCAGAAACAGCCCGAACAGCCCGCGTAAATGCTTCGAGGGAATCTCCAGCGCGCCCAAACTTCCAAGATATCCTCCCAGCAGGAACCCCAATGCGCAGACCAGCCCCGCCCGCAGGTTCACATTCCCTTTCTTCCAGTACAGGTAGAGCGCCCCCAGCCCAATCGGCGGCAGTTGCAGCAAGAGCGAAGTTCCTTGCGATAAGTGTTGGTCCATTCCTAACAGGTAGACCATTGCAGGCACCAGCACGATTCCGCCTCCGACGCCGATCAGTCCCACCAGCACCCCGACCGCCAACCCCAGCAGGATCACCTCAACCCACATGTGACCTCCACCCTCTGCCGCCCGTGCCGTCATCTTCCTTCAGTTCATTCCGTTCGGCAACACCGCGCTTTTCGTTTCTGGCCCTCACCTCAGTCAGAATCACGCTTTTGCAGGGCCGAAACTCTTGTTATGATTCTCCGTCTTTCGGCCTCAGCCTCACCCGAACAGGAGAATCCAGAACCCATATGGCCGTGGATCGCAAGCCGGAGTATTTCAAGGGGTCGCAGTTGCGCGTGGGGATCATCGGCTGCGGCTACGTCGGTCTGCCCCTGGCCCTGCGCTTTGCCGAGGCCGGCCACCGCGTGGTCGGTTTTGACACCGATCCCTCCAAGGTCGACAAGCTCAACCGCGGCCAGAGTTACATCGAGCACATCCCGGTGGCCAAGATCAAGCAGTATGTATCCTCGAAGTACTTCGCCGCCTCGGGCGACTTCGCCCGCCTGGCGGAAGTGGACGCCATCCTGATCTGCGTGCCCACCCCGCTCGACGAGCGCCGTGAGCCGGACCTCTCCTACGTTGAGCAGACCGCCCGGGCCATCAGCCCCAACTTGCAGCGCGGCCAGTTGATCGTGCTCGAATCCACCACTTACCCGGGCACCACCGAAGAGCTGGTCCTGCCCATCCTTGAGCAGAGCGGCCTGCGCTGCCCGATCATCGCCGGGCCCGAGGCCGAAAACGTCCCCTCGGATTTCTTCCTGGCCTTTTCGCCCGAGCGGGAAGACCCGGGCAACAAGCAGTTCGGGCTGGCGCAGATTCCCAAGGTGGTGGGCGGGGTGAACCCGTCGTCGGGCCGCGCCGCGCTGGCGCTCTACGGGCAGATCGTCGCGCGAGTCGTGCCGGTCAGCTCCACCCGCGCGGCCGAGATGACCAAGCTCCTCGAGAACATCTTCCGCTGCGTAAACATCGCGCTGGTCAATGAACTCAAGCAGCTCTCCCTGCGCATGGGCATCGACATCTGGGAAGTGATCGACGCCGCGGCCACCAAGCCCTTCGGCTTCATGCCCTTTTACCCGGGGCCGGGGCTGGGCGGGCACTGCATCCCGGTGGACCCGTTCTATCTGTCGTGGAAGGCGCGCGAATACGACTTCGCCACGCGGTTCATCGAGTTGGCTGGCGAAGTCAATACGGCCATGCCCTATCATGTCGTCGAGGCCATCGCCTCGGCGCTCAACGACCGGCAGAAGAGCCTGAAAGGGTCGCGCGTCCTGGTGCTGGGCGTGGCGTATAAGAAAGACGTGGACGACCTGCGCGAGTCACCCACACTGAAGATCATGGAGCTGCTGGGCAAGCGCGGCGCCAAGCTGGACTACAACGACCCCTACTTCCCGCAGCTCCACAAGATGCGTCACTACGATTATTCACAGATGAAGTCGGTCGAGCTCAACCCCAAGACACTCGGCTGGTATGATGCCGTGGTGATTGCCACCGACCACACCAGCTACGACTATACGACGATCGTGGATGCCGCCCAGCTCGTCGTCGATACCCGCAACGCCACCCGCCGCATCACCCGCCACCGCAACAAGATCGTCCTCTGCTGAGTCAACAATGGGCGCTCACCTCGAAGAAATCCGCTCCCAGTTGCGCGAGAGTTGTCGCGTCAAGCAGAGCTTCTCAGAAGAGCTCCTCGGGCATATCGAGGAATTCGCTGTGCGTGCCGCTGCAGCCCTACGCGACGGCGGGAAGATCGTCTTCTTTGGCAATGGCGGCAGCGCCTCCGATGCCCAGCACCTGGCGGCTGAACTGGTAGTCCGCCTGCGCGGCGACCGGCCCGGACTCCCCGCCCTTGCACTCACCACCAATCCCTCCGTTCTCACCGCCGCTGCCAACGACTATGGCTTTGAACACATCTTTGCCCGCCAGGTCGAGTCTCTTGTTTCCTCGGGTGACGTGTTGGTTGCCCTTTCGACCAGCGGCACCAGCCCCAACGTTGTGCGGGCCGTCGAAACCAGCTCCCGACGCGGCGCCTTTCGCGTCGCTCTGACCGGAGAGACCGGCGGCGCGCTGGCCGGCAAAGTCGATCTGCTCCTCAACGTCCCTTCTCGTGACCCCCAGCGCATCCAGGAAGCCCACATCACCATTGGTCATATTGTCTGTTCGCTCATCGAGCAGACTCTCTTCGGTCCGGCCCGTCCCTAACCTCTTCTTCTTGCCATCCGCATCGAAGAACGCTCCCTGAGGTTACTCATTGTCATTCCTTCCCGCCGCTCCCCTTGCCTCTGTCAGAGCCTTGCCCTAGCCTATTCCTATGGGCCAGTCTCCCGGTCAGTCTGGAAACGACCGTAGCCGCCGTCGCAGTTGTCGTGTCCTCGTTCATATCCCCGTTCAGGTAAAAAGCGACCAACGCTCCAAGGATTCTTTCGAGGAGGACACGCAGACCCTCGTCGTCAATGCCCACGGCGCTTTGGTTCCTCTGGCTAACCCTGTCCGGAATGGACAGACCCTCCGCCTGAAGAACAAGATCTCCACCGACGAACAAACTTGCAAGGTGGTCTACCTGGGGCCTGCGCAGAACAGCAAGGTGCAGGTGGGGATCGAGTTCACCGCTCCCACGCCTCACTTCTGGCACATTGCGTTCCCGCCGGAGGATTGGTCGGCCAGCAGCCCGGAGGCTCGCACACGCAACTCGGGTTAGTTTTTCGCTTCCGCTCGCGTCAGTTCCACTCGGCCTGTGCCGAATGGAATCTCTACCTCAATCAGCACGGGCGTTCGCCCGGTATCCTGGGCCAGCCAGACCCAGAACCGCGTCTGGCGCACTTCCTTATCCTTCTCGTAGACCCGCACTTCAATACGACTGGCAGGATACGTCCCGGCGGGCACGCTCACCGTCCCGCGCTCCACTTCCCTTCGCGCCCTCACCTCATATAGCTTGCGACCGTCAAAGACGGGGATTGCAGTTTGCCGTGTCGTCTGCCAGTTCACCGTGCGCAATAGGTAGAGGTACGTCAGGGGGTCTCGCGTTCCTGCCCGCACACGCGCAATCGCTCCATCTCCTGTCGCCGGCCTGCCATCCGCGCTGAGCTGAAACCTCGCATCTTCCTTCTTGCCCTGTTCCCGCAGGTACATTTCAAACTGCATCGTCTCCAGGTTCGACACATCCACGTACCCGTCAAATTGGTCATCCAGCGCGTACAGCAACCGCATGACATCGATCGTTCGTGCCACCGCCTGGAAATGCCACGCTTCCTTTCCGAAGAACAGTCTTCGCTCCGTTGCAGCAAGCTCGACGTTGGCCGAATGGAAGAGAAACTTCGTCCACATCACCCGGTAACTCAACCTTTCTCCCACTCGGAAGGGAACACTGACCTCGGCAGGCTTTGCCTCCGGCTTGGCGGGCGGCTCGGTCTGTGGCTGCCGTTTAGTTTGCGCCGCAGGCTTCGTTTGAGCAGCCGGCAGCCGCACGCTCATCAGCAGCACGGCAAACAGCGCAATTCCGGTGCAGGATCTGGCAGGCCAACGCGATCGCCACTGCGGATTCATTGCTCTCAATTGGACACCTGACCCGGCCCAGGCGTTGTCCGTTCGGGCAATTCTGCTGGGATTCTTTTCAACCCGCCGCTCCCCTGCGTTATATTCAAGCGTACTCATTTGGCGATGGGCTTGCCAGATGTTCCTCGCCGCGTGCCTCGCTCCGATTAGCCTTGGCGAGGCATGATCCCTTGCCTGAATTGCTTCCTGCGGCTTTTGCCGCCAGGCGAACGAGTGATTTTTCGAGGAGGTCTCGACGATGCGCTACCTGGTCACGGGCGGCGCCGGCTTCATCGGCTCCAATACGGTGGACGAGCTTATCCGCCGCGGTCACAGCGTCATCGTGTTGGACGACCTCTCCAATGGGAGGGAGTCCAATCTCGATGGCGTCAAAGGCAAGATCGAGTTTGTTCGCGGCAGTATCACCGACAGCGAGATAGTTCAAAAAGCTTGTCGCGGCGTGGACTATGTCATCCACTTGGCGGCTCGTGCCTCCGTGCCCCGCTCTGTAAAAGATCCTCTCTCCTCCAATCAGATCAACGTGGATGGAACTCTGAAAGTCCTGCTGGCCGCGCGGGACGCCAGGGTGCGTCGCGTCGTCTTTTCGGCCTCTTCTTCTGCCTATGGCGAAATGCCCACTCTTCCCAAGGTGGAGTCCATGCCGGCCGCACCCATCTCCCCCTACGGCGTTTCCAAACTTACTGGCGAACTCTACTTGCAGGTCTTTGGTCGCTGCTACGGCCTCGAAAACGTCTCGCTCCGCTACTTCAATGTCTTTGGTCCCCGCCAAGACCCCGGCTCGCCTTACTCCGGCGTGCTCGCGCGTTTTTGCCTCGCTGTCCTGGAGGGCGCGCAGCCCATCGTGTTCGGCGACGGTGAACAGTCGCGCGACTTCAACTTCATCGAAAATGTCGTGCAGGTCAATCTGCTGGCTTGCGAAGCTCCGAATGCCTCCGGACTCGTCTTCAACATTGGAACCGGTGGCCGCTTCACACTGAACCATACCCTCAAGCTGCTCGAAAAATTCTCGGGCAAGCCAATCAAATCAAAATATGATCCGCCGCGCGAAGGCGATATTCGTGATTCACAGGCCGATATCGCCCTGGCCCGCAGGATTCTTGGCTACGACCCAAAGGTTGGCTTCGAGGAAGGCCTCCGCCGCACCTGGGAGTGGTACAAGTCCACCCACGCCAAATAGTCGCTCTCGGAAAGCACGCCCGGCCACTCGGAACCTGGCCGCCGGATCGCTCGAACAATCCTCTCCTGCCTCTCGTACCAGCGTCAGCGCGGCGTGCCTGGCCCCGCGCAATTGTTCAGGTGTTCATGCAGCTCCGATAGGCTGTCAATCAGCAAGTCGGGCGGGTACTCCGCCAGTCGCTCGCTCCCCAGCCCGTAGGTCACCCCGCACGCCCATGTGCCCGCATTCCGCGCCGTCTGGACGTCTATCTCCGAGTCCCCCACAATCATTACGTCTCGCGGCCCCAGTCCAAAATCTCTTAGAATCGTTTCCACGCCGATCGGGTCGGGCTTTTTTCGCTCAAACGTATTACCGCCGTATACGTGTCGAAAATAGGAGGCCAGACCCAGTCCCTCAAGGATCAGCTTGCTGATCCGCTCCGGCTTATTCGTCAGCACCGCCATTGGCATCCGGCCAAGCAGCCTGAGCCCCTCGCGCACGCCCGGGTACGGAACGGTATTGTCCAGCGCGTGCTCGCGGTAATACCGGATGAAATACTCGAGCGTCCTCTTGCACTCCGCCTCGCTGGCTCCGTTCCCCAGCGACCGCTGAATCAGCATAGGCACACCATTCCCCACAAACCCGTAGATCGTCTCGTACGGCAGCTCCCGACGCCCCATTTCAACTAGCGCCGCGTTTACAGCGAGCCCAAGGTCGAGCTTCGAATCAATCAGCGTTCCGTCCAAGTCGAAGATCAACGCTCGCACGCCCGCGAACCGATTGGACTTTTCATTCATTTCGTTTGTCGTGTCTTCACTTGGGCTCTCTATTCTAGAGTAGTGCATCTGTTCTCCGCTGTCTTTTGCCTGCTGCGTTTCCTGCCTTCCCTCGAGGTATTCCTACTGGCCGTTCTCCGCATTGGCCGCCCACGCTCTGGCTGCTAGAATGGTTCGCTTCTTTCGCACGCTGCGGCACACGAGGACGGCATGGCCCAGATCTTTCCCTTTCGCGCTTATCGCTATAACCCTTCCCGATTTGACCTGGCACAGGTCCTGACCCAGCCCTACGACAAAATCACGCCGGACCTGCAAGACCGCTACTACTCGTTGCATTCCGACAATCTGATCGCACTTGAAAAAGGCAGGTCATTCCCCGACGACTCGTCCGCAAACAATGTCTATATCCGCGCCGCCCAAGCCTTGCAGGGCTGGATCGACCGCCGCGTATTAGTGCGTGACTCGGTCCCCGGGATCTACGTCTATTCCCAAGATTATCAGGTTCCTCTCTCCTCAGAGAGGCGACTCCGCAAGGGCTTCATTGCCGTTGGACGTGTCGAAGACTACTCCGCCGGTGTCGTTTTCCGTCACGAACAGACCCTTGCTGGCCCCAAGGCAGATCGCCTTGAACTTCTCCGCCATACCCGCGCTCACGCTGGCCAGTTGTTCATGCTCTATGACGATCCGGCCCGCGAAACCGACGCTCTTCTCGAACAGGCTTCTCGCGTCCCGCCGCCCGCGAAATTACGCGACGAATACGGCGTCATCCACCGCCTCTGGCCGGTCTTCGACCCTCAGTCAATCGGCCTCTTCCGCCGCGCTCTGTCCGATAAGAAACTCGTCATCGCCGATGGCCACCACCGCTACGAAACCGCTCTCGCCTACCGCAACGAATGTCGTGCTGCCGGCAATAACGCTCCTGACGCCCCCCACGAAACAGTGATGATGACGTTTTTTAACATCCGATCCGAGGGCCTGACCATTCTCCCCACTCACCGAGTTATTTCCGGTCTCGGTGCCTTTGATTTCGCTCGCTTCCGCGCTCAGCTCGACTCAGTTTTCGAGGTGCAGTCCTTCGCCTTGTCCAGCGACTCGGATCGCGCAGCCCGCCTTGCTGAGTTCCGTCGCGAACTCCTCGCTCAAAATCGCCAGCGCAATGCAATCGGCGTGTATGTTCCCGGCGCCTTCCACCTCTTCCTGCTCCGTCCCGATGCCGATCTCGACTCCCTTCTTCCCGGCGTTCCGCCCGCCCAGCGCCGCTTGGACGTCGTCCTCCTCCACGGCCTGCTCCTCGAAAAAGGACTGGGCATCACTCCGCACGCCGTGAAAAAAGGGAAGAACATCACTTACGAACGGGAAATGGATGCGGCCATCGCCACTGTGGATGCTGACCGGGCGCAGCTCTGCTGCCTCCTCAATCCCATTCAGGTCGAACAGATGATGGAGATTGCCCTGGGCGGGGAGGTCCTGCCGCAGAAATCTACGGACTTCTACCCCAAGCTCTTGAGCGGGATTACGATCTACCGGCTGGACAACGACTCCCTGAAATGACGAATGGCGCCTCCCTGCCTTCAGGAGACGCCATTCGCGCTTCTCTTGGCTTCGATCTACTTGAAGCTCTGTATGGCGGCCGCTTCCGAGTCAAACACCTCGAAAACAGTCAGCAGCTTGGTCACCTGCAGAACTTCCTGGAACTTCGATCCCAGGTTGGAGAGCCGCATCGCGGCAGCCTGCGACTTCGCGCTGTGGTGGGTGGCCACCAGCGTTCCCAGGCCCGCGCTGTCGATGTACGTCACATTGTCCATGTTCAGCACGATTTTTTTCTGATTCGCCGCCAGCAGGCTCTTCACCCGCTCACGCAGCGCGTTGCTCTCCTCGCCCAGCACGATGCGGCCTTCCAGCTCCACCACCGCCACGCCCTCTACTTCCCGGTTCGTCATTTTCAGTGCCACGTTCGAACCTCCTCCCGTCTCTTGCTCGAATTCAATGATTCCCGCAATTGACCCCTAATACGGATCCGAACAGGACATATAGTACCCACACTCCGAGCAAACCAGCTTGCAGCGCCTCGATTCCAGCAGGATCCAGCAGACCGGACAGTAGCAGGACGCAATCGCCGCCTGCGCCTCACCGGAGTCCGGCCTCTCGCTTCTTTCGCGTTCCCTCATCGGACGGCCCGAAGGTTATAGCACAACCTGCCCTAGGGGGGAAGCACTGGTGGTGCTCCAGGGCCGCTTGCCGCAGACGATAGACCCTTCTTCCCCGATTGGCAAGCAGCACCTTCTGAAGCCCTTCCCGGGCTCCTTTCCCGCATTTTGCGTGCATTTCGAGGGGCCCCAGGCGTATGATTCCAAGCAGCGAGGCACCATAATTCGGCATCCTACCGAGCAGCGGACAAGGCGGATGACCTGGCCCATTCCATGGATCTTGCTTCTCCTGGCGGCCGCGGGGCTTTGCGGTGAAACCCACGCCCAGATGCGCGGCAATCGGGGCTCCTCGGTTCGCGTTCATCGCACCGCAAGTCCGACCGACGGCTCCTCCGTTCAGACTGCCTTCCCCGTCCCCGGCTTTGGTTTCGACTACGTCCACCTCGCTGCCGTTAACCCGGGTGCCTTCAATGCCCCGGCAGTTCGTTCCTCGCACCTGGCCCCGTCTTTTCCAATTTTCATCCCATCTTTCTCTCCGCCGGCCCAGATCATCATTGTGCAGCAACCCCCTATCGTAATCGTCCAGGCCCCGCCGGCTGTCAACGAGTCTCCGGAGTGGCCGCCGCGCTCCCGCTCTTCGCAACGCGATGAGGCCCGTGAACCCGAGCGCGCCCCCGATCCTCCTCGCGAGCTCGAGGAAATCGTACTCGTCCGTCGCGATGGCACCCTGCTCTTCGCCGTCGCCTTCAGTTCCGCAGGCGGCCAGCTCACTTATATCACTCGCGAGGGCCTGCGCCGTTCCCTTTCCCTTGCCGATCTCGACCTCGAGTCCACGCGCCGCTGGAATGAGGAGCGCGGCACCACACTTCGCCTCCCCTCCTGAAGCCTCTCCCTCGTGAATCAGCTATTCTTTTGAAGGATCGACTGGTACAGGCATGAACAGCCCCGCTTCGCGCGGCAGGCCGGCTCTCTCGAATTGAATTGTCGTGTGCGTGATATGGAATTGCCTCTCCAGCCGCTTGCGGATTTCTGCCAGGATGTTCTCGCTCTCTTCCAGGTGCATGTCCGGGATGCGAACGTGACAGGAGAGCGCGTAGAGGTCCGTCCCCAGCGTCCAGATGTGCACATCGTGCACTTCTCGCGCGCCCTCCACCTGCAGGATTGCCCGGGCCACCTCCCCAAGCAGCATTTGCCGCGGCAGCCCTTCCAAAAGAACATGGCTTGATTCTCTTAGGATCCCATAGCTTGACCATAGCACCAGCAGACCAATCGCCGCCCCAATTGCTGGATCCGCCCACCGTACCCCCGTCCAGCGGATCACCAGCGCCCCGGCCAGGATGCCGATGTTCGAGAGCGCATCTCCCAGGTTGTGGATCAGGATGCTCCTCAGGTTCAGGTCGCGCCGGCCACGAACCAGCGCCAACGTTATTCCACCATTCACGGCCAGTCCCACCAGTGATACCCAGATCATCCAGCCGGTATCCACCGACACCGGCGTTCGAATCCGTTCGTACGCCTCGTAAAGGATGTACAGCGCCACCAGCACCAGCAGGATGGCGTTGCTGTACGCAGCCAGGATGCCCGCGCGGTGGTAGCCGTAGGTCTTCTCGGAATCCGCCGGCCGCTCTGTCCAGCGGATCGCCAGCCAGGAGATTACCAACGTTGGCACGTCAGAGAGGTTGTGAAAGGCGTCGCTGACCAGCGCAATCGAATTCGCCAGGTACCCTCCCACCAGTTCCAGCGCCACAAACCCCAGCGTCACCAGCATCGCCCACCGCAGGACGCTGGTCATCGGGCGGCCGGCGGAGCCATGCCCGTGTTCCTTCCTGTGTGCATGGACGTGCATCAGTTCAATTCTACTCCGTCAGTCTCCGTCGAACAGTGCCTTCCTCACTCTTCCCGGGTCCGTTGCGTTCCCCCCGCCTCGTCTCTTCCCGTTAGCAGGATTGAAATCCCACCCGCAATGTCAATTGACTTCCCCCGCCGCCGCTGCCTACTATGCCGTTGAGCGTCTCGTCTCCGTCGAATCTTGGCACCGGAGCCATCCCAAGTCTGGGCTGTGCCCGCTCAGACCACACTCCACGATGCCGCATAATGTCGCCAAGCTGAACTTCTGGGGAGTACGCGGCTCAACTCCCACCGTAGACCGTGCCACTTGGCGCTATGGCGGAAATACGCCCTGTCTCGAATTGCTTGCGCCCGACGGCACTCGCTTCATCCTAGACTGTGGCACGGGCATTCGTGTGTTCGGCAACCGCTGGGCGGAATCGGCGGCCTCTCCTGCTCTCGAGGCCCACATCCTCGTCAGCCACTACCATTGGGACCACATCCAGGGCATTCCCTTCTTCGCCCCTCTCTACCCGCCCGGCAATCGCTTCCACTTCTATAGCTTTCGGTCCGAATTTCTCGGCCGCGATAGCCTCAAACGGGTCTTCGAGGCGCAAATGGCCCACCCTTACTTTCCCGTGGACCTCAGCGCCATGTCCGCCACTCGACAGTTCACCGAGGTTGCCGGCAACGATCAATTCGTCATCAACGGCACCCGCATCATCACACGCTGGCTAAATCACCCCCAGGGCTGCCTCGGTTTTCGTCTGGAGACCTCGGTCGGCACAGTCGTTTATGCCACTGACAACGAGCCCGGCAATCCGCAACTTGATCACAGTCTCCGCGAGCTTGCCGCCGGCGCCGACATCTTTGTCAACGACGCCCAGTACACCCCCGAGCAGCTCGCCACCACTCACAAGGGCTGGGGACACTCCTCCTGGCTCGAAGGCGTCCGCATTGCTCAGGAAGTCGGCGTGAAAAATCTCGTCCTCTTCCACCACGACCCCGACTCCTCCGATAGCGTCGTAGACGGCCTCCTCCGCGAGGCTCGGCAACAATTCCCTTCTGTCTGGGCCGCCGCCGAAGGCATGGTCATGACCCTGGGCGGAGAGCGCATTGACGTCCTCATGCCCGCCACGCGGGCCGGCCTCCGCCGCGAAGCTCATTTCCGCGTTCAGGTTGCCGGCCACACCCAGGATGGTCGCGCCTTCCAGGAAGAATCCGTGATCCGCGACCTCACTCTCCACGGCGCCCTCATCTACCTCTCCCACAGCCCGCGCCTGCAATCCGAAATCGAGGTCACCATGCAGACCCCGTCCGACCCCGGCAGCACCAATTCCAATCTCTGCCTCCGCGGATACGTAGTCCGCCTCGAACCCGGCCCGGATAAAAACACCACCGCTGTCGGCATCGTCTTCACCGAATAATCCAGACGACTCCCCAATCGTTCTTAATTGTCGAAAAAAATCAGGGGACAGTCTCTTGGTTGTATCGAAGTCTGTCCTGCTGGCTGGTCTTCTCCATCGCTTCCGCCACCCGGAAAGTCCTACGGCTTCAACCTCTCGATCTCCCTCATCCGCGCAAACGCCCGCCGCACGTGCGGGATCGCGATCGACCCGCCGACAATCAGCGCCACATTCAACGCATCAATCACCTCTTCCCGCTTCCATCCAACTTCCCCGCACCGTACCAGGTGGTACGTGATGCAATCGTCGCAGCGCAATACCGACGACGCCACCAGCCCCAGCAGTTCTTTCGTCTTCCTCGGCAGCGCCCCCGGCTCGTACGCCTGGTGGTCCAGCGCAAAAAACCGTTTGATCCCCAAATGTCCGCAATTCAGGATCTCCTCGTTCAACTCCGCCCGAAACTTCTGGAACTCCTCCAGCCGGTCTGCCATCTTCCCTCCGTTAGACGATTGCCCCCGCCCGGGTTCCCTCCGCGAGCGGGCCAAGCGCGCAGCATCACTTCAGTGCGCCCCGCCATTATCCGCGATTTCCGTTCTTCGCACCACGCACCACCGTTCTCTTGCCCCGGCGAATTCCGCTGCACATTATACTTTGCAATAAAAAGTACTTGACAATGCCGAACCAATCCCCTACCCTCTTCCCTGCGGCGGATCCTTCTTCTCGAAAGGAGCTCTTCACATGGGGAAACGCATCGCCGCTCTTCTATTCATTTTCGTCTGCACGTCTCTCGCCTGGGCCCTGCTTGGCTCCACCATCTTCTTCAGGACCTACGGCTCCGACTCTTCTCTCCGCGACCGCGTCGTCTCCACCTGGGGCTCCCCCCAGGAGCAGTCTCCTCCCTCCGCCTCTTTCCTCGAACCTTTCTACCGAACCGTGGAATCCACCAAGGATGGCAAGAAGGTTGTCGAGACCTTCAAGGAAGAGCGAACAATCTCTCTGCCTCTCGAAGCCAGCCGCATCCGAGTCGCTCTCGACCTCGAACACCGCCAGAAGGGCCTCCTCTGGTATAGCACGTATAAAGTTGCCTTCGCTGGCGACTACACCTTCCTCAACCCGAGCGACAAAGAGCAATCCGTGACCTTCAAGCTTCCCTTCCCCGCCGAACGCGCCATCTACGACAAGCTTGTCTTCACCGTGAATGGCACACCGGTCAGTGTCTCCCTGTCCGCAACCGGCGCCGTCGGCTCCGCCCGGATCGGCTCAAAGAAGACGGCCATCCTTCAGGTTGGCTATCTCTCGCACGGTCTGGATAGTTGGCGTTACAAGTTTGGCGGCGAGGTCACCCAATTGCGCGATTTCGAGCTTCGCATGACCACCAACTTCAAAAAGATCGACTTCCCGGACAACACTCTCTCCCCCACCGCCAAGCGCGAAACTTCATCCGGCTGGGAACTCACTTGGTCCTACGAAAACCTTCTCTCTGGCTTCCAGATCGGCATGACCATGCCGGAAAAGCTCCAACCAGGCCCTTTGGCCGGACGAATCAGTTACTTCGCTCCCGTCTCCCTGTTTTTCTTCTTCTTCTTGATCTTCATCATCACCACCCTCCGCAACATCGATCTGCATCCGATGAACTACTTTTTCCTGGCCGCAGCCTTCTTCGCCTTCCATCTCCTCCTGGCCTACCTCGTGGACCACATCTCCATCCACGTCGCCTTTGTGCTCTCTTCTGCCGTCTCCATTTTCCTTGTCGTCAGCTATCTGCGGCTGGTGGTCGGCCTGCGCTTCGCCGCGATTGAGGGAGGATTGGCCCAGCTCGTCTATCTGGTGCTCTTCTCCTACGCGTTTTTCCTGGAGCGGTTCACCGGCCTGGCCGTAACCATCGGTTCGATTATCACTCTTTTCGTCGTCATGCAGATGACCGGCCGCATCCGCTGGGCTGAGAAATTCGCCTCGAGTTAGCCAAGAGGGCCCCGCGTCGGCGCGGTCTAATGGCGGAGGACGCGGCCCGGTAGCGCGCCCGTGGGCTTTCCCGCGTCCCAGACCACCTCGCCGTTCACAAACACCTTCTCGATCCCAACCGAGAGCTTTCCCGGTTCGGCAAACGTCGAACGGTCCAGGACGCTGGCTGGGTTGACCAGCACCAGGTCTGCCTTCATCCCCGGGCGGATTACCCCGCGGTCTCTCAGCCTCAGCCGTTTCGCCGGTAGCGAAGTCATCTTCCGCACCGCCTCCGGCATCGCTAGCCACCGCTGCTCGCGTACGAACCTTCCCAGCACTCGGGGAAACGTGCCTGCACTCCGGGGATGTCGCAGCCCGATCCCGCCATCGCTGGCCACCATCACCCACGGCTGCTGGTAGAAGGTGCGGATGTCTTCTTCCTTCATCGAATGTCCGATCACGTCCGCTCCGCCTTCCCGCACGATCTCGATGAACAGCGCCACCGGACTGATCCCCTTCCCCCGGGCAATCTCCTCAAGCGATCGGAATTCATAGTCCGGGTGTGCGGCAGACCGGGTGATGGTCACCTGCGCCGCTCCGCCCACATCGGCCAGCGCCCGTTCGACGCTCACCGGGTCGTCGTAGCGCTTGTTCGGCACCAGTACGGTGATCGTGGAAGCCCAAGCTTCATACGGGTAGCAGTCCGCGTTCACGTCCACGCCGCGTCGCCGCGCCTCTTCGATCAACCGCACTGCTTCCGGCGCCCTGCCCCACACGCCCACCGTGCCCATCTTAATGTGCGAAATCTGCACGCGGATCCTGGCCTGCTCGCCGATCGCTATGGCCTCGCGCAGAGCTTCGAAGCTGCGGTCCCCCTCATCGCGGATGTGGCTCATGTAGAAGCCGCCCTGGCGCGCTGCCACCCGGGCCAGCGCCACCATCTCTTCGGTCGTAGCGTAACTCCCCACGTCATACTCGAGGCCGCTCGATAGCCCCACGGCCCCCTCTTGCATGCCCTGTTTCACCAGCGCTTCCATCCTCGCAATCTCATCCGCCCGCGCCGCTCGCCGGTAGTCGTCTCCCATCACCCGGCGGCGCACCGTCCCGTGCCCCACCAGCACCGCAAGGTTCACCGCTCCGGGAGACACCTGGTTGGCATGCAGGAATTCGCGAATCGGCCACGGCGACTCCCCGTCGGCGCCGAGCACAACCGTCGTGATGCCCTGGGAAACCTGGCTCACCGCCTGTGGCTCGGTCGCCAATCCTTCCGTCGAATGGTTGTGGATGTCGATGAATCCCGGTGCTAGAACGAGTCCGTCTGCCGATATCTCCTTCTCACCCCTGCCGGCACGGAACTTTCCAATCTCAACAATGCGGTCGCCTCGGACCCGCACGTTCACCTTCCGCAGCGGCGCTCCCGTGCCGTCCGCCACAAGCGCCCCAACGATCATCGTCGAACCCTGCCGCACTTGGCCATTTGCTCGCCCGGTTGCAAGGAAATGCAGGAAGGGGAGAAACAGCGTGGCGACGAAAGTCGTCGCTGCGAGAGGAAAGCTCACACCTCGGGGCTGGAACATCCTTTGCAGAAGAATCTCCCTCCGGGACCTCGTCGGTACGCTCCTCAACACCTGCTGCAACGCCAGAGGATCCCCCTCGCTGCTATTCCGGTGTAGTATCAGACCTGCCGCCGGGCCCGTAGCTCAGCTGGTTAGAGCAGCGGACTCATAATCCGTTGGTCCTAGGTTCGAATCCTAGCGGGCCCACCAACCAGGCTCTTGCCCAAACTGCAACTATTACAGCCCAATCCCATGGCGCCATCGGGTTCCTCTTGACACCCTTTGAAATCAAAGGCATATTGTTCCCTGCTTTTCTCGAAGTCCGAGTTCCTGCAGACCGTCTGACTACCCAGCTCGCCGGTCCCGGCGGTTCGTCCCCGCAAAATTGGCAACCTGTCTCCCGTCGTTTGCTCTGTCGGAAGGGGAGTGGGGATGAGACCGTTTCCGGGGGCAAACCTACTTCTTTTAGCGCTGGTCTCGCTGGGTCTGATTCACTGGGGACCGGCACCTTCCCTACCGGTCTTTCTCCTGCCCGCCCAGTCACCACCCACTGTTCAGTCAAGCTATCGCGACTTCTCCTTTGGCACCACCGGCCTTCCCACTCCCACCGGTGAAAAGCCCGAAAGCAAACTCTGGTGGAACGATGGCTTCTGGTGGGGCTCCCTCTACAACGGCACCACACAAAAGCATCACATCTATTGCCTCGACCCCGCCACCCAGACCTGGTTCGACACCGGCACAGTCCTCGACGATCGCAAGTCCAGCAAGGCCGATGTCCTCTGGGACACCGTCAGCCAGAAACTCTATGTCGTCTCGCACCTCTACTCCGCCACTGCCGTTTCCACCTCAACCACGTCTCAGTGGGGCCGCCTCTATCGTTACACCTACAATTCCGGCTCGCAATCCTACACCCTCGACCCCGCCTTTCCGGTCACCGTCAGCAAGGCCCGCACCGAAACCTTAGTTCTCGCCAAAGATTCCCGCGACAAATTGTGGGTGACCTACGTCGAGAATGGCCAGGTGATGGTCAACCGCAGCCTGAGCAGCGACCTCGCGTGGGGCGAGCCCTTTGTCCTGCCGGTGGATCCACAGGCTGTCTCCGTCACTACCAACGACATCTCCTCGATCCTTGCGTTTGGTGGGTCCTCAATCGGCGTGATGTGGAGCAACGGCCTGCAGGACAAGTTCTATTTCACCCTCCACCGCGATGGCGACCCGGACAACGTCTGGCAGCCCGTTGAAACCACTCTCGCTGGCCCGGGCATCTCCAACGATCACGTCAACCTGAAAGCCGACAGCGCGGGCCGCGTCTACGCTGCCATCAAAACCTCTCTCTCCGGTTCTACTTCGCCCGTCCTGCTGCTCCTCGTCCGCAACAATCAGCAGTGGACCAGCTACGTCTTCGGCACCGGCCCCGAAGATGACGGGCAGCGCTTTCGCGGGCGTCACTGGCGTGGCCTTCAACGAAACTGCCGCAGCTTTCACCATCGATTCCACCACCTCGATTCGAGCCACGGCTCCCGCCGGGGTCACCTCCGATAAGATCAGCGTGACAAACGTCGTAGGCACCGCCTTCAGTGCCACCAACTTCACGTCAACCGATCCGCCGCCACTCGCCTTCACCGTCGCCGCCGACGCGCAAATCAAGTCCACCAGCCCAACCTCCAACTACGGCGGACTGGACACCCTGCGCGTTCGCCTCGACCCGGGCATCGACGCCCATTATCGCAGTTACCTCAAGTTCATTGTCTCCGGCCTGGGCGGCAATGTCACTTCCGCCAGGTTGCGTCTCTACATCACCGACGCCAGCAACGATGGCGGCAGCGTCTATTCCACCGCCACCACACGGACCGAATCAGACCTCACCTGGAACACAGCCCCTCTGCCCGGAACGCTCGTTGCCGCCGCCGGCGCCGTTCCCCTCGGTACCTACATCGAGATCGTCCTGCCAGCGAGCCTGTTCAGCAGCGGCAATGGCTCCTACAGTCTTGTGCTGATCAGTAGCAGCACCGACAGCGCCATCTACAACAGCCGCGAAAGCGCAAATCCGCCCCAGCTCATCCTGACGCAAGGCCAGTAAATGTCTTCTGCAGTTGTGTGATTTCGGGCGCAACGCCAGCCCGTCAGGTGGCAAAGCAATCTACGAGAAGCTACTCTGCGGCGAGTTCTTCACTCCTATCGCGTTTCGATGCCGGGCGCGATTTCCACCTTCAGCTTCTGTGTCTCGGTCGTTTTTCCGTAGTCCAGAGTGACGGTGTATTCGCCGGCCTTCAAAAATTTCTGTCCTTCTCCCCCATATTCCGTCAGCAAATCCTTTGTCGGTTTCAGGTCCCAGATTATCCGGTTCATCCCCGGCTTTCCGATCATCTTAAACTTCGCTACCGGAGCACCCAGCGCATTCGCGATCTTGATCTTCACTTCCTCGCCGGTGTACTCCTTCAGGTAAAACGTAATCAACGCCCCCTCCGGCGGATTCTCCCCGCGAAAGATTGCTTTCCCGTTCCAGTCCGCGAACCCCGGCAGCGGATAGATTCCTGTCGCCGCTCGCGCCGGGAACAGGTGTGCATCCTTCGCCTGCACCTCTGCACTCAACTGCTCGAGCGGGCTGATGTCATCCACGATGTAGAGGCTCCTCCCGTGCGTTGCAATCACCAGGTCCAGATCGCGTGGATGGACAAGAATGTCGTCCACCGCCACCGTCGGCAGCCCGCCAAACTTCGCCCAGCGCCCGCCGCGGTCAAAGCTCACAAACAACCCAAACTCCGTCCCCGCGTACAGCACGTTGGGGTTCTTTGGGTCTTCCCGTACCACCTTCACCGGCCCGTCCCCTGGCAGGTTCGACGCAATGTTCTGCCACGTCTTCCCTCCGTCTGCCGTCCGGTAGGCGAGCGGCGCATAGTTCCCCGTCCGGTGCGCATCCATCGCCAAGTAGGCCACCTGCGCGTCCTGCCAACTCGGCTCGATTCGCATGATCCACTGCCCTTTGGCCGCCGCAGGCAGATTTGACGTCAGGTCGGTCCACTTCCCTCCCTCGTTTTCCGTCACCCACAGTTTCCCGTCGTCCGTTCCTGCCCACAGCAACCCGGCCTTCACCAGCGATTCCGCCAGCGTATACACCACGCCGTAGTTCTCCGCACCGCTGCCGACTGTGATCATCTTTGGCAGTTCCTGCGTCGAGAGGTCGGGGCTGATCATCTTCCACTGCTCGCCCCGCGCGGTATGCTTGAAGACCTTGTTCCCCGCCAGATAGAAAACTCCTTTTTCATGTCGGCTCCCGATCAACGGCGAATTCCAGTGGAACCGGAACGCCGGTTGCCCTTCGGTCGGCTCTGGCCGCAGCAGTTTCGTCTCACCGTTCTGCAGGTTAAACCGGTGGACATATCCCTCCTGCGACTCCGTGTAGATTACGCTCGGATCCTCAGAGTCAAAAACGCAATAGAAGCCGTCCCCGCCACCCAGGGTGATCCAGTCGTAGTTCAGGATTCCCTCTTTCGAGTTTGTCCGGCTCGGCCCCACCCAGTTCAAGTTGTCCTGCAACCCTCCGCAGATTCGGTACGGCGTGCTCTGGTCCACGTTGATCCGGTAAAACTCTCCCGCTGCAAACCGGTTCAGGTGTTCCCAGGCCTTCCCTCCGTCATAGCTCTGGTAGATCCCGCCGTCAGTCCCCAGCAGCAACCGGCGCGGGAACCGCGGGTCGATCGCCAGGGCGTGGCAATCCGGGTGGACCTTGCCAAACAAGTCCTCCCGGAAAGTTTTGCCCCCGTCTTCCGAGACGTGGACCGCAAATCCCAGCACGTACACTCGCTGATCATTCTCGGGATCCACTCGAATTTGGCTGAAGTAGAACGGCCGCGGGTTGATCGGGTTGACGCGCGTCCAACTCTCTCCCTCATCCTCGGATCGGAACACTCCGCCTCGCTTGCTCCGGATTTCCATGATGCCGCTCGTCCCGCCCTCATCGCTCTGCACGATGGCATACACAATTTTCGGGTTCTTTGCGTAGATCGCTAGCCCGATTCGCCCCGTCGCCCCTGGCAGTCCTTTTTCCAACTTGCGCCACGTCGTTCCGCCATCCGTGCTCTTGAAAATTCCGCCCAGATCCTTTCCATCCGTGTACGCAGGCCCCGACACAAATGACCACGGCGTCCTCTGCCGCGCGTACAGCGCCGCGTAGAGCGTGTTCGGGTCCGACGGATCTAATGCTACCTCCCCGCATCCCACCTTGTTTCCGTACGGCGCCGCCGCCACCAGCACCGCCTTCCACGTCTTCCCTCCGTCCATCGTCTTGAAAAGCCCGCGTTCCGGACTCGCGTTCCACAGGTCCCCCATCGCCGCCACCCAAGCCGTATTCGGATCGGTCGGATGGACCACGATCCTGGCGATAAACTTGCTCTCCTTCAGCCCAACGTGCGTCCACTTGCCTCCGCCATCGGTTGACCGGTAAACGCCGTTTCCCCAGCTCGAGCTGTTGCGATCGTTTGCTTCCCCGGTTCCCACCCACACCACCTTCGGGTCCGACGGCGCCACCGCAACCGCACCAATCGACGCCACTGCCTCATCCTCAAAAATCCCCTCAAACGTCACGCCGCCGTCGCTCGTCTTCATCACCCCACCCGTCCCCAGCGCCACATAGAATGTCGCCGGGTCTTTCGGGTCCAGCGCAATCTCCGATACGCGTCCTCCCATAATCGCCGGCCCGATGCTGCGTGCCTTCAGCCCCTTCAGCAGCACTGCATCTACGTTCGGCCCGGCCGGGAAACTTGCCGGAGCCACTGCAATCGCTCCGCTTGTCTGCGCCGCAGGCGTCTCCTTCGGCTTCGGCTTCTTCGTCTGCGCCGCAAGCAGGCCGGCTACCGCAACAGTCACGACTAGAACGCTCAGCATCCTTCGCATCATGGCGACCTCTTAATCGGGGAAGTTGTGAAAACCACGCCTCGTCTCGGCTCTCCTGAGGAGCCGCCATCTTAGGTTGCTCCTCCGGCCAAGTCAACGCGCAGCGGCCCGCCCGCCGCCAAAAATCTCTCGCGCACTCCGGTTCAGTTGAGTTAATCTTTCTGCCCCGCGTCAGGGGAAGGCAGGCCATCGCCATGAGGAAGGGGTATCACCGCTGGTACTCCTCGCGTTTGGGACGCGAGATGGGCGTCGTCGTCTATGGCCACTGGGGCCCGCCCCTGCTCGGTTTTCCCACCAGTGCCGGCGACGAATGGGAGCTCGAGCACCAGGGCATGATCGCGACCCTCGGGGATTTTCTGGAGGCTGGCCGCGTCAAAATCTTCACCGTCAACTCCGTCAACGCCGAGGCCTTCTACAACAAGGGCGCCCACCCCTTCCACCGCAGTTACGTCCAGACCCAGTTCGACGCCTACGTCCGCTTCGAAGTCGTTCCCTTCATTCACTCCAGCTGTCAGTCCGGCGATATTGCCATCTCCACCATGGGCGCTTCCTTCGGCGCCTATCATGCCGCCAACACGCTCTTCAAGCACCCGGATGTCGTGAAGCGTTGCTTTGCCATGTCCGGCGTCTACGACATCAAGCAGTTCATGGACGGCCTCTACGACGACAACTTCTATTTCAATAATCCCGTCGATTATCTCTCCAACCTCTCCGACCATGCCGCCCTTTCCCAGCTCGCCACCTGCGACATCCACATCGCCACCGGCTGCGGGCCCTGGGAAAACAGCGGGCCCTCGTATCGTCTTTCTGAAGTCCTCTCCAGCCGCGGCATCGCCCACCATCTCGACGACTGGGGTCAGCAAGGCGGACACGACTGGCCGTACTGGAAACACCAGATGCGGGAGTATATCGGCAGGCTTTTCTGAGGGAAGTTTAGGCCAGGCCCAGCCGGTCAAGCAGATACCGCCCTTTTTCGATCACCGGCTCCTCGTCAATCCACACGTCGCATTTACGCGTCAGCACGTCCACGTGCGTCTTCGACTTCCAGTCTGCGTGCGTCTGGTTTCCATACGGATCGCCAAACGCAATGTGTACGCCGGGGAGCTTCTCGTCCTGCAGCAGGATCCCGATCATCTCGCTCAGTCCCAGGTTTGTGCCAAACGCCAGCTCACCCACGCGGTCGCTATTCTCATCCGTGTGCGTGTATTCCCAGAACTCCCCCTCCAGCTCCTTGCGCGCGCACTCTGCCCGGACCAGCCGCCCGGCCACGATCTCCAGCACCAGCGGGGTCCGCTGCAAGTCACCGTACTTTTGGTTGAAGTAGTCCCCCGCCGTGCCGTCGCACACAAACCGGCCGTCCACCCGCGCCGGCGTCGTGAACACCTCTCCCGCCGGCAGGTTCGACCAGTACTGCGGGCTGATCAGCCCGCTTGTCTTCACCCAGTCGAGTGCCGGGTTAAACGACGCGGTAAACTCCGTCCCCGCTTTCGTCTGCACGCGCAACGTGCTGGCCGACTTCATTCGCTCCCGCAGCCGGTCGCTCAGACGGTCCACCCTCCGGTAGTCCGTCCTCATCCCTTGCTGCATGATCTCCGCCGTCACGCCCACCATGTGCGCGAAGCGAATCCGGCGCCGTTCGACCACCCGCACAATCGCCATTCGCGTTGGCAGCTCGCCGGGCATCGGCTGCATGCAAAGAATTCCAACCTCGGCATTCTCAAGTGCCTGGAGCAGTTCCCTCGGCACCTCAACCACCGGCCTCGCCGCCACATCTTCCACCAGCAGTCCCGTCCACTGCGCGCCGCGCTGCGCCAGCACTTCGGCCAGGCTGGCGGCTACCTCCCGGCTGGGCTGGTCGGCGATCAACGCCACGCGCTCGCCGGCCTGCACGTTCAGGCAGGTCTCGACCGCGTTTCGCGCGCCGGGCAATAACTCTGCGCTTACGGGTCCGAAGTTCATCTCCACTATCCTGTCGTGTTCTCGCCGTCCTGTCACGTCCTCAGTCGGACAAATACTCCGAATCACGTAATAGCTTCATCAATTCTCTCGCTTTCTCCGCGAATCGATCTCACGCCACCGGCCGCACCACAAACGCCGGCACCTGCCCTCCGCCAGACGTGACGTTGGCCAGCCCCGTTGCGCTCAGCCGCGTCAGGAACCCTGCCATCCGTCCACGGAAGAGATACGGCGCAAGGTCCACCAGCATGTCCCGCATCGTTGCCGCGGCACCCGCCCCAAAGTGCGGGAACACTTCCCGTCGCACCGGGATCCGCGCCTGCACCACCCACGCCCCATGCCGGTCTGCCAACGCTCGCCCGACTGCCTCGTCCCACTGCTTTTCGCTCGCCTCCCACCCCAGGGTTACGCCGGCCCCGCCGTACTCATCGTTGGGCTTCATCACGAATTCCGTTCGGTTTCGCCTCACGTGTTTCAGTAGCTCCACCGGCTTGCCGTCTCGCTCCGTCTTCGCGTCCGCCACCAGCCGCGTCCACGGAATGTGCTGGCGAATAATCTCCTGTTCTTTCGCACTGAAAAATCCGCGGTTCCGCTCATCGGTCAGCACCGCAAAGAACGCCTTCTTGTGCGGAATCTTGCACCGCAGCGTATTGGTCACGCAGACGGCCCGCGCTTCATACGCCCGCACCAACGCTTCGCATTCTGCCGGCCGCGCAATAATGTCGTTAATCAGCACGCGCCGGTACACCAGGTCAATCTTCTTCCCCTGCGCCGTCAGATTCTGCCCGTCGAAGACGAGCTCCCGCGGCTCGCAGACAATCGTCGGCACGCCCAGTTTTTCAAACCGCGCTTGCAGAATTTCAAACTCATTCCACGTTGGCACCTCGCGCCAGTCCACAATGGCGATCACCGGTTTCGCCGCCGTGCCGCCCCATTCCCGATAGCTGTCCAGCAGCGCCTTGAGCAGCGTGCCCATCAGCGGATAGGCCCGCGCGTCGAACTTCTGCCGGAAGCGACCCATCACCTCCAGCCCGCTGAACACCTCCGCCAGCGTCTCCGTGTAGCCCGGCCCCGCCGGCGACTCCGCATTGTATTCTGCAAAGCTCAGCGAATCGGGCAGCAGGAATGCATCCAGCCGCGATGCCGTGCTCGCCGTCCGGTAACCGGGCTCGATCCGCGCCAGCCGCTCTTCTACCGGGCTCAGCGCCACTTGCGCCAGCAACTCGCGCGACTCAAGCGCCTGTGCCACCACGCGTTCGCCGAGCGCCGCGATCGTCTCCGCAACCGCTCGGACGCGTTGCTCATCTTCTTCGCTCAGGAAAAACGGCCGCAGGAAGGAACAATGGATGCGGTCGCCAAAGGTCAGTCGCGCCGCGCGCAAATTCTCGCTCAGTTCCTCGCCGTAGGCTGCGCTCAGCTCAACCTCAGGACGAAGCAGCGAATGCCAGGCGTCGGCCGCGGAAGCGGACATGGGCTTGGGCGATGTCCCCGTCGCACTCATGCCGACCGGGCCTTCATCGCCTTGGCCGCCGGCGCGCCCGTGAACCCGCTGCTCGTTCCCGCTCCAAGCACAAGCATCTCTTCCCAGCGCGGCCACGAATCGGCCGGCGTGCCGTTCATCGCCCGGTCGATCACCAGCTTCGCCATCTGCTCCACCACGTGCCCGAAGTAAAACTCCGTAATTCGCTCGCGCTCGAAGTCCGGCGCCGGGTTCAGGAAGTCGATCGCGTAGGGTATGTCGTCCTGAATCGCAAACTCGACCGTGTTCATTTCGTAGCCCAGCGCCAGATTCAGCGTCTGCGCATCTTTTACCACGCGCGCACCCAGCTCCGACGAAAGATACGCAAGATCAACCAGGTACTTTCTCTCTCGCGGGTTGTAGGCCACCGGCATGATCACCGTCTTCCCAAACGTGAAACAGCGCACGTACTGCTGGAACTCAATGAATTCCTGCAACACCATGCAGTACGGCCCCGTCCCGTCGTAGGCCGCGATCAGCTCTTCGCGGTTATCTACCTTGTACACGTGCTTCCATCCGCCGCCTGAAAAGGGCTTCAGGATTGCTGGCCGCCCCACGTAATCGAGCAGCCCGTCCCAGTCCACCGGGTACTCCAAGTTCCGCAGAGATTCAGCCGTAATATCCACGCTCTGCGGATATGACTTCTGCGGCAGCAGCACCGTCTTCGGCACCGCCACTCCCAGTTTCGCCGCAATCGCATAGTTGAAGAATTTGTCGTCCGCCGTCCACCAGAAGGGGTTGTTGATCACATACGTCCCTTCCAGCGTCGCGTGCTTCAGATACCCTCGGTAGTAGTCCACTTCGTGCGAGATGCGGTCCACAATCACGCGGTATTGCGCCGCCTCGCCCATTCGCGTCCCGCCCAACTGCGCCATTTCCGCAGTGATTCCGTCCTGCTTGCCCAGCGTGTTTACTCGCTCCAGGAACGCCGGTGGAAAACTGTACTCGCGTCCGCACAGCAGTCCGATTTTCATGGCTGCTCCTCCCCGGGCCTTGCTCTGCCCGGGCTGTCTGGTTTTGTGGAATGTTCTTCTACTTGGCCCCGGCCGCAAAAGAACTTGTCGCCTGGCTGGCGGTCGGCCGCGTCTCTTCCACAATGTGCCGCACCACCGCCTTCAAGTCACCCGTCTCTTGGTATACCCGCAACTGCCGTTCCGCGCTGGTCCCTTCCTCCAGAATCTTGTGGATGTAGTTCACCGCCGACCGGCTCCCCAGCTCATCCACCACGTCGTCTACAAATTCCAGCAGCTCCAGCGCCAGCTCGCGCATCGGCACTTCCTTGCGCTTACCGAAATCAATCAGCTTCCCGTCGATGCCCCAGCGCGCTGCACGCCACTTGTTTTCCTCGATCAGCGCTCGAGGGTACAGTCGGAATCCCATGTTCTGCCGGTATAGCTTGTAGAGCTTCACCACAATCGCCTGCGTCAGCGCTGCCAGCGCCACCGATTCTTCCACCCGCGTCGGCACGTCGCACATTCGGAACTCCAGCGTCCCAAACATCGGGTGCGGCCGCACATCCCACCAGATCTTTTTCGCATTGTCGATGCAGTTCAGCTCCACCAGCAGCTGCACGTAATCCTCGTACTCGCTCCACGACCCGAAATGCTCCGGCACCCCCGTCCGTGGAAACTTCCTGAAAATCGTCGTCCGGTACGATTTCAGCCCCGTATCTCGCCCCATCCAGAAGGGCGAGCTCGTCGATAGCGCCAGCAGGTGCGGCAAAAAGTAGCGCACCTCGTTCATCAGGTCGATCGTCGTCGTCCGGTCCGGCATGGCCACGTGCACGTGGATGCCGAAGATCAGCAGCGACCTCGCCAGTTGCTGCAGCTCCTCAACAATGTTTTTGTACCGCTCTCCCGGCGAAATCACCTGGTCAATCCAGTTTGAAAACGGATGCGTCCCTGCCGCCGCCACATGCAGACCCACCCGCTCCGCCGCCGCCACCAGTTCTCCTCGCGTCCGTCCGAGTTCAGCTCGCAGTTCCCCGACGTCGGCGCAGATCTTCGTCCCCATCTCGACGATCGACTGGTGCAGCTCCGGCTTGATCTGGTCGCCCATGTCGGGCGCCGTCGCCGCAATCAGCTCGCTGACGTGCGACCGCAGCTCGCCCGTCGCCGGGTCCACAATTTGGAACTCTTCTTCAACCCCAATCGTGAAGTGGTGTTTCATCTGGGTGTACGCCCCTTCTTGGGCTTACACAATGTGGCGGGACGAGCCCTTATAGTACAGCCTCTCCCACGAATTGCACAGCGTTCGAATTTCCGCCATGCTAGACACGCCTTGCGCTTCGGCCCTCCCCGTCGGATAATCAGCTTTTCCCGCTAGGTGTGCGGATGCTGTTCGTCTTGGAGATCATCCGGTCGTGCGGCCGGAAAATCGTATTCTGCCGGAGGTTCAAATGCAACGTGACACTTTCTCTCGTCGTCGGTTCACTCATGCGGTGGGCGCGGCTCTTGGCGCCGTACTCGTTGCGCCGAAGCTGGGCGACTCGTTTGCGGAAGCCCGCCAGCCCGCAGGTGTCCCCGACGACGTCATCCAGCTCAATTCCAATGAGAACCCGTACGGCCCCTTTCCCAGCGCCCGCCAGGCCATGACCCGCTCGCAGAGCGTCGCGGCACGCTATCCCGATGCGCTCGAGACCCGCATGGTCGAAGCCATCGCCACCTATCATGGCGTGCAACCGGACAACGTCATTCTCGGCTGCGGCTCGGGCGAAATCCTCCGCATTGCTGACATGGCTTTTCTCTCGTCCGGCAAAAGCGTTGTCGTTGCTGAGCCGACCTTCGAAGCCGTACTCGCCTACGCCCGCGTCACCGCCGCCAATCCCGTCAAAGTGCCTCTCACTTCGGACTTCTGCCACGACCTCCCGCGCATGGCCGCCGCCTGCAATGAAAGCACCGGCCTCGTTTACGTCTGCAATCCCAACAACCCCACCGCCACCATCGTGCGTCGCGACGAAATGGACGCCTTCTTTGCCCGCGTCCCCCGCACCACCACAATTCTTATTGACGAGGCCTACCACCACTTTGTCGAAGACCCGCGATATGCCAGCGCATTCGACTGGTTCCCGCGCCAGCCCAATCTGATCATCGTGCGCACCTTCTCCAAAATCTACGGCATGGCCGGCATGCGCCTGGGCTATGCCGTGGCCTCCAAGGAAAACATTCTCGCCATGCGCCCGTACGCCACGTGGAACAATGCCAACGCTTCGGTCCTTGAGGCAGGCATTGCCAGCCTCGCCGATACACCTCACGCAGCCCGTCAGCGCAAACTCTTCAACGACACTCGCCGCTGGCTCTGCCGCGAGCTCGATAGAGACGGCCGCCGTTACATGCCCTCGCAGGCCAATTTCGTCATGATCGATGTCGGTGGTGACGTGCGCCCCGTCATCGACGCCTTCCACAAACGCAAGATCCTTGTCGGCCGCAAGTTCCCGTCCCTCGCAAACTGGCTTCGCATCTCTATCGGCACTCAAAAAGAGACCGAAGCCTTTGTCGTCGGTTTACGGGCAATCGTGCCCATGAAATCCACCGCTGCCGCCTGACCGCTCTCCTCTCACGCTGTTCTTCACTGCCTGTCGTCTTCGTGGCTTGTAACGGGCCACTACGTCTTGTCGAATGGCCATATCCCCCGCACCGCTAGCTCCAGCAAGTTCCCATCAGGGTCCCGGAAATAGATCGAAGGCCGGTTTTCTCCGATCTTGACCTCCTTCTCGATCGCCACGCCGCACTCCCGCAGCCACTCGCGCCACCTCGGCATCTCCTCCTCACTCACCCGGAACGCCACGTGCCCCGGCCCCCGCGTCCCGTGCGCGGGAATCGTTCCGCCCTTCAGCGTTTCCTCCGCCAAAAACAGAAGCAGGACGCTCGGCCCCACGGTCATCGCCACCCCGCGGCCTCCCTCAAATGCGGAGAGGAACCGCAGCCCCAGCACGTCCTGGTAGAACGCTGAGGCCCGCTTCAGGTTACTCACGTACAGCGAGCTTTCCAGCACCATTTCCGGAACAGGCTCTTGCATCTCACTCCTCCGCGTGCCTCGGCCATAAAGAAATAGGCCCTTCGCTTCCTCCCGCCGGAGCGGGTTGGGCGAAGGGCCTTCCTCTGATCTCGATTTGGCCCCGAACGAATTCTCGGCGGGCCGTCAGTTACACTCCCGATAGCGGGAGTGTCGCTTGCATCTCAGTCGTTCCCCGCGGTCGGTGTTCCCACCGTAGGGGCTGGGCCTAGGCCGGTGTGCCCATGGTCCGCCGTTGTTGGAAGCACTCGCGGCAGTATACCGGGCGTCCCTGCGTCGGCTTGAAGGGGACAGTGGTCTCCTTCCCGCACTGCGAACAGGTGGTCTTGGTCTCCGCCCGCTGGTAGCTGGCTCCGCCCGAGGCCTGAGCGCGTTGTCCCTTGCAGCCCTTGCACCGCTTCGGTTCGTTCTTGAACCCTTTATCGGCGAAGAACATCTGCTCGCCGGCGGTGAAGACAAACTCGGCTCCGCAGTCAACGCACTTCAGGACCTTATCGTGGTATTCCATCTGCTGCTCCGTTGCCCCGCGCTGGGTGCAGGGCATGCAGCCGGCTCGTCCGACTCATTTGGTGCTGGGATTCGCTGAGGACGCCTGCGGGTCCCACTGGCCGACGGGTCTGAAGCTGCTCTGGAAAACCCAAGGGTCTTGGTCGCCTAAACCTGCTCTCGTCTCTGCTTTTTCCGTAGCCTCTTCCGCGATAGAGCTTCTTTCGCCCGGCGCTTCTCTCCGGGCTTCATGTAATAACTGTGCTTCTTGATCTCCTTGATGATGTCTTCCTGTTGCACCTTCCGCTTGAACCGCCGCAGGGCGTTCTCAAGCGATTCGCCTTCTTGTATGACGACTTCAGCCACGCAGTCCTCACCTCCAGTCCTTTTTCCCGGCAATCCGCCCATGCTGTTCGGGGGTTGAGAGGATCAACATAGTATACCAGTTCGGGCATCTTCTAACGAAGCCCGCCTCCGAAGTCAACAGAAATCTTAGAATCAAGCAGTTAGCCGCCCTGGTAGTGACCTCTCATCCATCCGGGCCGGTTGGCTGTCCGCCGTCGGAGCTTTTGCTTTCGTCGGAACCGTCGGTTAGAATGGCACCGCTTCATCGGCCAAACGTGCCAATCCGGTGGAGAATTCTTGTGGGCCATTCCAAGAGTTTGCTGGTCCGCGCTGCCGCGTGCTGCCTTTTCTTAGCTTTTGGCACTGCGCCCGCGCCTCCGCTTCTGGCTTCTTGATTGGAGAGATGGAATGAAGCCTAATATCGGCCCCGGTTCTTTCTCCTGCTGGCTGGCAGCTCCTATGTGCCGGCCCTGAGGCGTACAGGAAAACTCAACCATGTCCCTGATGCGCGATGCCATCGGTGTCCTGCTTGCCGGCGGACAGGGCGAGCGCCTCTGGCCGCTCACCCGCGACCGCGCCAAACCAGCCGTCCCTTTCGGCGGCATCTACCGCATCATCGATGTCACCCTCTCCAACTGCATTAATAGCGATCTCCGCCGCGTCTTCGTCCTCACCCAGTACAAGGCCCTCAGCCTCAATCGCCACGTCCGCCGCGGCTGGTCGCCCATCATGGGCCTCGGCGACTTCATCGAAGTCCTTCCTCCGCAGATGCGCGTCTCCACCAACTGGTATCTCGGCACGGCCGACGCCGTCTATCAGAATATTTATTCCATCGGCAGCGAGCGTTCGAACTTCGTCATAATTCTCAGCGGCGATCACATTTATAAAATGAATTACGGCAAGATGTTGCAACAACACGCAGATGCGGGCGCCGATGTGACGGTCGCTACAATTGAAGTCGCGCCGGATGCCGCGGCCAAACGATTTGGCGTCCTTGAAACCGACGAAAACTGGCGTATCGTCGGCTTTGAAGAGAAGCCCGCCCGTCCCAAACGTTCTCGCGCCAATCCCTCCATGGCCAACGCCTCGATGGGCGTGTATATCTTCAATAGCCAGCTCCTTATCCCCATTCTCATTGCCGACGCCGAAGACCCCACCTCCAGCCACGACTTCGGCCGCGACATCATCCCTCGCCTCATCAGCAAGTATCGCGTCTTCGCCTACAACTTCGTGGACGAAAATAAGACCAGCGCTACCTACTGGCGCGACATCGGCACCGTGGACGCCTACTACGAATCCAATATGGACCTGGTCTCCGTTTCTCCCGTCTTCAACCTCTACGACAAATCCTGGCCCCTGCGCACCTGGCAGCATCAGTACCCGCCCGCCAAGTTTGTCTTTGCCGATCCCGACCGCATGGGCGTGGCTCTCGATTCGATCGTCGCCAGCGGCTCCATCGTCTCCGGTGGCCGCGTCAAGCTCTCGGTCCTGGGTTACGACGTCCGCGTCAACAGCTACTGCGAGATCGAAAACTCCATCGTCTTCAACCACGTCAACGTCGGCCGACACTCGCGCATCCGCAATGCCATCGTGGACCGCCACGTCACGCTGCCCGAGCACACGCAAATCGGCTATGACCCCGACGCCGATCGCCAGCGCTACCACGTCACTGAAAATGGCGTTGTCGTCGTCGTCCGCGAAGAGTCCATGGTCGAAGAACCAGAATAGCCCATGGCGTTTTCTTATGCCAGCCGCTTCCTTCGCACCCTGGAACAGCCCTCCGCCTACCTCCACGCCCTCGAATCCGCCTTTCGCGACGCCGCCGCCGGCTCCCCCATCCCCCTCGACCTCCGCATCGAACCCCTCCTCGCCGGTCGTGGCGTATGAGGATGCGGCCTCTTCCGAAGAGCCAGCTTCGTTAGGAGTGACGCAGAGGGCGCGGTGTCAGATGACTTCAGGGTATAATCAATCGGGAAACGTACCGCAGAAGGAAAGAGTGGCTCACCTGCCGTGAATTCGTAAGGGACCCAAGGCCACACTGATGCTGCTTATGCTTCGCAGTTTTCTCCTGAGAGGCCGCCTTGCCCTAAAAGTTGGCGACAAAGAGGTAACTTCGCTCCGTCTGGTGTCATTGAAACTTAGTCGCCTAGCGTTTCCGCCGCTCCAAAGGCCAGCGGTTCCTGAGGGTGCCCCACCAACAAGGGAACTTGTAGAATGGGCCGTAGCATTCTACTGCTTTTCCTTACTGAGCCACTTCCGAGAGATGCTTCGTTCATTTCTCTTCATGGTAAAGAAAGGGCACATTCCAAGCGGCTTCCTTGTGGCACGATGCCTCTTTGAGCTTGGAGCACACACGTACTATGTTCACAAACACGTGACCCAATATTTTGATTCGGGTGACCTACAAAGAGCATGGGGCTTTCTGGTTGAAATAAACATGGGGAGCCGATACATGCGTGAAGAATATGGCGATGATGAGGAGGACCGGCCCTATTTCCTAGCGCCCCGAGAAATCGCGAAGGTTATGCGGTGCTTTGAGGAGTGGGAGCCGTGCCGAGGAAAGGCAGTAACCGAGTACAGTTTCCTTAGTGAGTTTGCCCATCCCAATATGGCTGCGTTTGCTCACTATTACTCGATGCGACCAGGTGAGTCCGGCTTCGGTGAGGTGGTTTTCCAATCTTATCCGATTATCCGCCTCCTGATCCTCAAGTTTCGATTTCGCTCATTGCAGCGCTACATTACACCATACGATTGTTGGAGCGTTTTGGCGAAAGAGAGATCACACACAGGCTGAAACCCATTCTCAGCGATTATCTCCGGGTAAAGGACTAGCACTCTAAGGCCGGGTGCCCCACCGCGCACCTCCTGACACTCCTGGCCGAGCCCAGGCTCACGGTACAATGAATCGTGAATGGTACCGCAAGAGAAATGGGTTGGCCGCCCGCCCTAGAGGAGTCTGACCGATGAGGCGAACTTCGAAGCTTGAACTTGCCCGGTTGATACCGCGCGCCACTGAAGTTATCGGAGCTGCCATCAAGACAGGGAATGTGGAGGCGTCATTCGCGCTGCTCTGTGGACTAAAGGTGCTATCCCCGGCAGGATCGCCGTATAGGAAAGTTCGTCCGGTTCTACTCTTGCCTGAGAAAGTCAGGGTTGCACTCGCCAAAGGCGATCTGAGCACCGCATTCGAGCTGCTGTACAAATTCGGTGTTCTGGATGATCCACGAGGTCAAGTAGGACAGGTTCCCAACTCCTCCGCCAGCAAGAGTCGGCACCCACGATAATCACACCAGCGCAAACTCCTTGGTGAACATGAGCACGACGGGTTTGAAAGAGTAGGTCACCCGTCCCGTGCAACTCCTCCCTCGCAAGGATGGACCACCCGCCTTGGATCATTAAGAGATTCCCAGTCGACGCCTAACTGTATTCATGAACTCACTTGATGCAGAGTGTAGGCTCTCCTCGAGTTCCTTCGAAATCTCGGCCCGGTGACTCCGCAGGCTGTTGACAGCATCTTTGTATTTCTTATTGGCCGCGAATACATCAGATCCGGGGAAAACCGATAGTAGGAAGTTCATTCCTGCAATGAGTTCGATGTACTTCTCCTGCTCATCCTTGGGCTCGCCTCGGGCGAAGGCATCCGGCCATTGAGCGTGGATCTGAAAGAGGTTTTTCAAGGCCTCAAGTCGAATCTGAAAAAGTTGGGACTGGCGCTGCCATTTAGCTGTCAACTTTGTGGCTACCAAGCTGCCGCAACCGAATGCTAGCAAGGTAAGGAAGAAAGGGCTGTTCAAGAAAACTCAAAATTCAGTCCGCACCTCCACCTCCTTTCGATCTCGGGCAATGCTCCAGTGCGTAATCAACTTAACGGGTTCAAGCTTGCAGTCTACTGCATCTCCTGTCGGATTTTGTATAGAAGCATTACCGGATGCCCCATCCTTGATCAGCAAGGGTAGGATTCTCTTCTTTCTCAGCAAACTCAAGCTCCTAACACCGAAGAGCATCACGGCTTGCAAATTGCGCGGAGAAGAAGCTCACTATCCGCGTCCCAGAATTTTCGACATTTCTCTTCTTCGCCTGTAGAATTCCCTGCTTGCATCCATCTCTGAGGTAGCAACGATGTCTTCAAAAATTGTACAGGTTCACGCTCGCCAAATCCTCGACTCCCGCGGCAATCCCACGGTCGAAGCCGACGTGGTTCTTGAAGGCGGCATTCTTGGCCGCGCTGCGGTTCCCTCTGGCGCTTCCACGGGTGAGCACGAAGCCCTCGAGCTTCGCGACGCCGAGGGCGTCGCGCCCGGCGTCAGGTTGCCCTACCTCGGCAAGGGCGTGCTCAAGGCCGTCGCCAACGTCAACGGCGCCATCGCCCAGGCCGTCATCGGCATGGACGCCTCCGACCAGCGCGCCCTCGACCTCCGCATGATCGAAGCCGACGGCACTCCCAACAAAGGCCAGCTTGGCGCCAACGCCATCCTCGCCGTCTCCATGGCTGCCGCACGCGCCGCCGCTCAGGCCGCCGGCCTGCCGCTCTACCGCTACCTCGCCCGCTACTCCTCTGTGCCCGACGCGAATCTCCTTCCCGTCCCAATGATGAACATCCTCAACGGCGGCGCCCACGCCGACAATTCCGTGGACCTGCAAGAGTTCATGGTCATGCCCATCGGCGCGCCCAGCTTTGCCGAAGCCCTGCGCATGGGCGTTGAAGTTTTCCACCACCTTAAAGCTGTCTTGAAAAAACACGGCTACTCCACGGCTGTCGGCGATGAAGGCGGCTTCGCCCCCAACCTCAAATCCAACGTGGAAGCTATCGAGCGCGTGCTGGAGGCCATCGCCGCCGCCGGTTACAAGCCCGGCTCACAAATCGCCATCGCCCTCGACCCGGCCGCCAGCGAGTTCTTCGACCGCAGATCGGGCAAATACATCTTCAAAAAATCCGACAAGTCCGCCCGCACCTCCGAGCAGATGGTCACCTTCTGGGACTCCTGGGTGCGTCAGTACCCCATCGTCTCCATCGAAGACGGCATGGCGGAAGACGACTGGCCCGGCTGGCAGCAGCTCACGCGCGATCTCGGCTCAAAGGTTCAGCTCGTCGGCGACGACCTCTTCGTCACCAATACCGAGCGCCTCTCTCGCGGCATCGCCGAACACGTGGCCAATTCCATCCTCATCAAGCTCAACCAAATCGGCACAGTCACTGAAACCATTGAAGCCATCGAAATGGCCCGCAAAGCCGGCTACTCCTCGATCATCTCCCATCGCTCTGGGGAAACTGAGGACACCTTCATCGCCGATCTCGCCGTCGGCCTCTCCGCGGGTCAGATCAAGACCGGCTCTGCCTCCCGCACCGACCGCGTCGCCAAGTACAACCAGCTCCTCCGCATCGAGGAGCAACTCGGCACCGCCGCTACCCTAGGCGCATTGCGCCGGGGAGGAAATTAACCCGGCCGCGCCGCCTCCATCACTCTGGCCCCGCCACCAAAGCAAAAAAACTGCGTCGCGCCCATCGCACCTCCGATAGTTCTGTTCTTCTTTCCTCTCGAACCACTAACTTCCAACCTCTGGTAACTCCGTGTATCCTGACCCGCAATGTCCAAGCGTCCCAAACCTGTTCTCCTCACCGTTCTCGACGGCTGGGGCTTCTCGCCGGAAACGAAAGGCAACGCTATCGCCCTGGCCCGCAAGCCAAATTACGACGCCCTGCTCAAGCAATTTCCCAACACACTGATCCACACCTCCGGCCCCTTCGTCGGCCTCCCCGAGGGACAGATGGGCAACAGCGAGGTCGGACATCTCAATATCGGTGCGGGCCGCATCATCCACATGGACATCACCCGCATCGATCTTGCCATCTCCACCGGCGCATTCTTCCGTGAACCGCTTCTCCTGAAAGCCATGGAGCGCGGCCGCTCGCGCCAGCTCCATCTTCTGGGCCTCCTCAGCGACGGCGGCGTCCACTCGCAGCTCGCCCATCTCTTCGCCCTGCTCCGCATGGCCCGCGAGAATCGCGTCGAGCGCGTCTTCGTCCACTGTTTCATGGACGGCCGCGACACCCCGCCCAACAGCGGCATTGACTTCCTCCGCCAGCTTCAGCAGAAAATGCGCGAACTTTCCATCGGCCGCATCGCCACCGTCGTCGGCCGTTACTACGCCATGGACCGCGACAACCGCTGGGAGCGCATCGAGCTGGCCTACCGCGCCATGGTCCACAGCGAAGCGGAGTACAAGTCCTCCGACCCCATCGCCGCCATCCGCCGCAGCTACGAGCAGGGCGTCACCGATGAATTCGTCAAGCCCATCGTCATCACGAATGGCGGCGCTTCTCCGCAGCCCGTCGGCCCCATCCGCGACGACGATGCCGTCATCTTTTTCAACTTCCGCGCCGACCGCGCCCGCCAGTCCACTCGCGCCCTCGCCGAGCCTGCCTTCAGCCAGTTCGCCGACCCCATGCGTCTGCAAAATCTCTTCTTCGTCGCCATGACCCAGTACGAAAAAACCTGGCCCTGGCTCCAGCATGTCCTCGGCCCGGAAAAAGTCGAGCACATCCTCGCCAACGTCTTCGCCGACCTTCGGCTCAAAAACCTGCGCGTCGCCGAAACCGAGAAGTACGCCCACGTCACCTACTTCTTCAATGGCGGCGTCGAAAAGCCCTTCGGTGGCGAAGAGCGCATCCTCGTCCCCTCGCCCAAAGTCCCCACCTACGATCTCAAGCCCGAAATGAGCGCCGCAGGCATCGCCGACGCCGTTGTGAAAGCCTTCGAGAAGGGCGACTTTGACGCCATCATCATGAATTTCGCCAACGCCGATATGGTTGGCCATTCCGGCAAGCTCGAAGCTACGATCAAGGCCGTCGAAGCCGTGGACGCCTGCCTCGGCCGCATTCACCAGGCCATTCGCCCCCGCGGCGGTGCCTGGATCATCACCGCCGACCACGGCAACGCCGAGACCATGATCGACCCCGTCACCGGCGGCCCTCACACCTATCACACCACTAATCCGGTTCCTTTTGCTCTCATCACTGCTGACGATAGGCTCCGCCTCCGCTCCAACGGCTCTCTGCAGGACATCTCTCCCACTCTTCTCGGCGTCCTCGGCCTCCCCGCCCCGCCCGAAATGACCGGCCGCGATTTGCGCATGGGTCAGCAATGAAAGACGGTGTCATTCTGAGCGAAGCGATCGCAGATTCCGGCCTTGCCGGAAAGAATCTCTCTGTTGTTGCGCACCCATGAATCGTCCCACTCCCGCCCATACCAAACTTCTCCTCTGCGTCTGGCACTCTTTCACTCTCTGGCGGCCTCCGGCCGACGTCGCCGTCCACATCCGCCGCCGCTGGCCGGAGATGAACGTCGTCCACCTCCCCACCTATGATCACATCGAAGACGAGCTGCCCGACACCGACATCCTGGTCGGCTTTTCTCTTCGCCCCAACCAGTTCTCCCTTGCCCGCAAGCTCAAGTGGATCCACGCCACCGCTGCTGGCGTCGGCCAGTTGATGTTCCCCGCCCTGCGCAGCTCGGGCGTGGTCCTCACCAACGCCCGCGGCATTCACTCGATTCCAATGGCCGAGCACATCCTCGGCATGCTCATCGCCCTCGCGCGCCACTTTCCCGCCGCCCTGCGTTACCAGCTCAAGCGCCACTGGGCGCAGCAGGAAATCTGGGACCTGCCGCTTCGCCCTCGTGAATTGCAGGGCCAGGTTCTGTTGTTGGTTGGCTTCGGCGCCATCGGCCGCGAGCTGGCACTTCGCGTTCGGCCGCTAGGGATGACAATCTGGACGGTCACGCGCACCGGCCAGGCCGACCCCTCCCTCGCCGACCGCACCTTCCCCGCCTCTCATCTCGACGAAGCTCTGCCCCAGGCCGATTTTGTCGTTCTCGCCGCGCCGGAAACCCCCGAAACGCATCACCTGCTCGACGCCCGCCGCCTCGCGCTCTTGAAGCCCACTTCCTTCCTCATCAACGTCGCCCGCGGCACCTTGATCGATGAGCCCGCCTTGATCGCCGCCCTCCAGCGCCGCTCCTTTGCCGGCGCCGCTCTCGACGTTGCCGAGGATGAGCCTCTCCCGCCCGATAATCCCCTCTGGTCTCTCGACAATGTCTTTATTACCCCGCACATCAGCGCCGTCAGCGAATACCTCTGGGACCGCCAGACCGAGCTGCTCCTCGACAACCTTGACCGCTGGTTCTCCGGCCGCGAACTCCTCAATCAGGTCGATCTCACGCGAGGCTACTGATGATGAGCCCGCCCCAATCCGGCTGGACGCGCCTCATCACCCCCACCGGCCGCTACGAATACCAGTTCCAGGGCTGGACGCCCGCCGTCCGCGCCGGCGCGTACCTGGACGCCCACGATTTTCAGTTTCTTGTGTTGGATGAAGAAGGCTGGCTCTACCGCATCCCTGTCCGCATGGAGCGAGATGCCGAGACTGTTCTGAAGGAAACTCTGGATCCTTTGCGCGCTGCGGAAACTCAATTGCGCGCCGGGTTGGAAACCTACCGCCCGAAAAAAGACGCACCCTACTCCGAGCTTGACTCCTGTTTTGCCCTGGACGCCGCGCGCGCCCGCGACCTGCTTACCCGGCTCCCTTCCTGAAATGCGCCGGCCTTAGTCGCTCACGCTTCCCTTCGGCGCCGTATATCCTTCCCGCGCATACACCACGTACTTTACCTTCTTGCCCTTTTCATTCACGATGGTGATCGGCGTTCCGTCAACATTCACCAGCTCCACCTTGATCTTTCGAAACTTCCCGTCGCGCTTCTGGTTCGAAGGCACGTAGCCCAGGCTGTACTGGTTCCGCAGGCTGGCCGCCACTTCGCGAAAGATCCCCGGCATTTCGCCGTCGAAGCGCGGGAACCACGCCCGACCTCCCGACATGCGTGCGAACGAGTTCAGCTGGTTCTCCGCCTGGTAATAACCAACCCGTGACGCTCCGCCGTACGCCCCCCGTGCGTCGTAGTATTCGAAGTATTCCTTTCCTACGCCAACCGCGAAGATAGTTACGTCGGTTTGTCTCAGCGTCTTCAGCACATTGTCCAGCGTATGCTTGCTGAACGTGTCGTAACCCGAGGCGAGGATCAGGATCGCCTTCTTCCCTTTCACATCCTGCAGCCGGTCCAGCGTATCCAGCAGCGCGTCAAACAGGTTGGCCTCCGTAAACGCCGGCAGAAACATCTGGTTCAGCGTCGTCTGGATCTGGCGTTTGTCCTGCGTGAAGTCCACCTCCGTCCGCCAGCGCATGTCGTAGGAGACCAGCGCCACCCAGTCGTTTGGGCTCAGGTGTCTCAGGAACTCATAGGCCGCCGTGTTGGACTTGTACGAGAACCATCCATACGCCAGCTTGCTGTATTCCACCAGCAGAACACAGGTGATCGGTGCCTCGGTCGGCGCGAAGTTCGTGATCGTCTGCAGCACCCCGTCTTCCAGGATGCGGAAGTTCTCTCTCTTCAGGCCCGGGATGAAGTTTCCCGCCGCGTCCGTTGCCACCACGTCCACGTTCACCAGTGGCACATCCACCGAGATGGCAAACTCTGCCGGCTTCTCCGGCGGCTTGGGTTCTTGCTTGGGTTCTTGTTTGCCCTTTGGCGGCTCCTGCTGTTGTGCCAGTGCCCGCAGCTCACCCGCCGGCAGAACAAGGGCCGTCACCAGCAACCCCAGCACTAGGGCTCGAAAGATCTTCAATCTCATGTCTCCCTCTCTATCGCATCCTGCCACGTTTCCGCTCAATCTTCAATTTGGACACCTGCCCGCCCCCGCGCCGGTTGCGGGCCTTCCCCTGTGATACTATGAAGCGTTTTGTGCTCGGGAAGTTTCCTCATCTCTGCGGAGGATTTCTGGATGTCTCGTCTCGCCCGTCACACCTTTCTTGCAACTGTCTCTCTGCTCATGCTTGTTATCGGATGCATCGCCCCGGCTGCCCGGGCGCAGGAGCCTCCCCGGCTCGACCTCGCCAGGCTCTCCGACGATGCCACCACCTGGCTCACCGGTTTTCTTCGCATTGATACCACCAATCCCCCGGGCAACGAGCTCGCCGCTGCCCGCTATTTGGCGAACATCCTCCAGCAAGAAGGCATCCCCTCCGAAGTCATCGAAAGCGCCCCGGGTCGCGGAATCGTCATCGCTCGTCTCCGCTCCGGACCGATCGCTGACCCTTCTCGCGCCCTTCTTCTTCTCGGCCACACCGATGTTGTCGGCGTCCAACGGGAGAAGTGGTCCGTGGATCCCTTCGGCGGCGTCACCCGCGACGGTTTTCTTTACGGTCGCGGCGCCATCGACGATAAGGGCATGACCGTGGCCTGCCTGGCCGTGCTCGTTGGCCTCAAGCGTGCCGGCGTCCGTCTCGAGCGCGACGTCATCTTCCTCGCCGAAGGCGACGAAGAGCAGGGTGGCGAGTTCGGCATCGAGTTCGCTATCAAGAATCACTGGGATAAAATCGCCGCCGCCTACGCCATCAATGAAGGCGGCCGCGTCCACGTCAAAGACGGCAAAGTTCAATACGTCGGCGTTCAGGCCAGCGAGAAAATTCCGGTCAATGTCACCGTAATCGCCACCGGGCCATCCGGCCATGGCTCCGTGCCGCGCAAGGACAATCCCGTTGTCCACCTCGCCGCCGCCGTCGCAAAAATTGGCAGCTATGAAGCCCCGGCCAGGCCCAACACGATCACCCGCCGCTATTTCGAGCAGCTCGCCCACATCGAAGACCCCGAGCTCTCCAAATGGATGCGCGCTTTGGAAACTTCTGAGCGCATGGAGAGTGCTGCCCGCCGCCTCTCCGAGGCCAGCCCCGTCTGGAACTCGATGCTGCGCAACTCTATCGCGCCCACCATGCTCCGTGCCGGCATTCGCTCCAATGTCGTCCCCTCTGAAGCTCGCGCCACCCTGAACATCCGTCTCCTCCCGGGCGAATCCATTGATCCCCTCGTCGCCGACCTCAGAAAGCTCGTCAACGACCCGCAGATTCGTTTCGAAGTCGAGCCAGCCTCGCGCCAGCCCGCTCCTCCCTCGTCCCTGGAAAGTGAACTCTATCAGACCATCGAGCGCGTCAGCCCGGCCGTTTTCCCTGGAGCCATCGTGCTGCCGTTCATGTCCACCGGCGCCACCGATTCGGCCCAGCTCCGTCTCCGCCAGGTTCAGGCTTACGGCCTGCTCCCCTTCCCTCTCCCGGAAGAAGAAATCAGCCGGATGCACGCCGATGACGAGCGCATCCCGCTCGACTCCTTCCACAAGGGCATCGAATATCTTTACCGCGTCGTCCAGGAGTTTGCCCGGGCGAAGTAGCCACCGCCGGTCTGTCACTCATGAACTTCCGCAGGTCCAAGATTATCTGCACTCTCGGCCCCGCCAGCGATTCTTCCCGGATGATTGATCGCCTCATCCGCGCGGGCATGGACGTGGCCCGCTTGAATTTCTCTCACGGCACGCACGCCCAGCACGCCCGCACCATCTCCCGCCTCCGCGCAGCCTCCGGTCGCCACGCACGACCACTGGCCATCCTCGCCGATCTTCAGGGACCCAAGATTCGCACCGGCCAATTGGTCGGCGGTCGGCCCGTTGTCTTGCGCGATGGTCAACGCTTCACCATCTCCACCGGCCAGCGCCCAGGCACCAGCTCCGGTGTCAGCACAACTTTCTCCGCCCTTCCCCACGAGGTCCGCCGGGGCGACCGCATCCTGCTCGCCGACGGCCTAATCGAATTGCGCGTTCTCTCCGCCACCCTGAGCGCAGTCACCTGCGAGGTCGTCAATGGCGGCGAGCTGGGCGAGCACAAAGGCATCAATCTCCCCGGCGTCAGGCTCAGAGTCCCCGCGCTCACCGAAAAAGACCGTGACGATCTCGCCTTCGCTCTCAAGCACGGCGTGGATTACGTCGCCGTCAGCTTTGTTCGCCGCCCCGAAGACGTTTTAGCCGCCCGCTCGGCCATCGCCCGGGCCGGCAAGTCCACCCCGGTCATTGCCAAGCTCGAAAAGCCCGAAGCCATCGAAAACCTCGACGCCATTCTTCGCGTCGCCGATGGCGTCATGGTCGCTCGCGGCGACCTCGGCGTCGAAATGAGCCCCGAGGTTGTTCCCATCGTTCAGAAGAAAATCATCTCCCGCGCCCGCGAGCTTCGCATCCCGGTGATCACCGCCACGCAGATGCTCGAGTCCATGACCGTCAACCCGCGCCCCACCCGCGCCGAAGCCTCCGATGTCGCCAACGCCATCTTCGATGGCACCGATGCTGTCATGCTCTCCGCCGAAACGGCCGTCGGCCGCTACCCGGTCGAAACCGTTCAAATGATGGACCGCATCGCCCGCCAGGCCGAGGCCAGTTTCCCTCATCACCCCTGGCGGCGCCGTCGCGAGCAGCTCAACGTTGCCGAGACCATCTGCGAAGCCATCTCCCACGCCGCCGAAGAGCTTCCCATGAAGCTCATTGCCGTCTTTACCGAAAGTGGCTCTACAGCGCGTTTGGTTTCGAAATATCGTCCCCGCCCGCCCATCGTTGGGTTCTCGCCCAACACCGAAACGCGCCGCCGCCTGAGCCTGCTCTGGGGCGTCCTGCCTCGCACCATTGCGCGGGTGCGCGACATTGATAGCCTCACCGCCCTCGCCGAAAAACGCCTGCTCGAAGAAAAACTCGTCTCTCGCGGCGACGTGATCGGCATCGTCGCCGGCACTCCCTTCGGCGTCCGCGGCACCACCAACTTTATGAAGCTGCACACCGTTTCCCGGTAGCTCCTCATGGATTTCGAGGAAGTCCAGCGCGCCCGCGATCTTCTCCGCCATCATCTGCCCGTTAGTTGTGGGAACTTGTGGATGAAATGCAGCTGGTTTCAGACGAGCAGATGCTCCGCGCCATCTCCCGCCTGCTTCTTGAAGAGCACGTCCTGGCCGAACCCGCCGGCGCCGCCGCTACTGCGGCCTTCCTCGCCACCGGCACATCCTTCGCCGGAAAATCCGTCGTCCTTTTCGTCACCGGTGCCAACATCCCGCCCGAAGTCCTCCGCCGCGCCGTTTCAGCCTAACGGCCGCCAGTCTCTAATTCACCCAATTGTCAGGTCGGGACGGCGGCTTATCCTGCGAATTCCTCATGTACACTTCAAACTTTCTCTTTATTCTCTTTCGCTTCCAATGCGTGTAGAAGTTCCTCCACCCGTAGAAGAACGACCCGCGCCTCAGGTACACGTACCCCACCAGCATTCCGCCCAGGTGCGAGATGTGGCTGATGTTGTCGCCGCTCCCCAGCGAGCTGAAAAATGCGATCACTCCAATGATCAGAACGAGCACCTTCATCCGCAGCACAATCGGAAACGGAATCAGCCACACCTGCCGGTCCGGAAAAACCATCGCCATTGCAATTAGGATCCCGTAGATCGCTCCCGAGGCGCCGATTGTTACCACGTCCGGGAGCCGCTCACCCCAGAACAGTGGAATACTCTTTGCCGCAATGTTGATCAGCCCCGCGCCCACGCCACACACAAGATAGTAGATGTAAAACCGCCGCTTCCCCCAGGCCATCTCCAGGTCGCGCCCAAACATCCACAGCACCAGCATGTTCATCAGCAAGTGCCAGACACCGTCATGGAGAAAGAGATACGTGAACGGCTGCCAGATCCTCAGCCCAGGGATAACAGCTGAAGGGATCAGCCCGAACCACTTGATCAGCCCTTCATGCGCCGCCTTCGACCCGCCGACCCCGTCCCACGCCACAAATCCCTGCGCTAGAAAAACGGCCGCATTCGCAATCACCAGCGTCTTGATTGCTGGGGTGAACATCCCCCGCCAGTCGAACCGGTAGCCGTACGATCGTGGATACGATCTCATTTGTCAGAGTGTAAGAGTGAAAGAGGTCAAGAGTCAAAGGCTCTGCAGAAGCAGGCTTCCACGAACAGATACCACACTTGTCTAGGCTTGTTTCTTCAGGCCGCTCGGTCGCCTCAAGTACTTGATAGGGTTAGCGATTCCCGCGCTCACCTGCCGACACTGGGCGATCATTCCCTCTGCCTGTTCGGGCGAGAGCACCCCTTGATCTTTCGCTCACAAAACCTGCGCCCGGAGTTCACCGCAAGATCCCCTTGCGATGAACAGGGCATGGACAAACTCACGATCCGTGCCCCGCTCAAATCCTTCCGAAATGTTGGAGAGTACTGAAACAGCAGCGCGCCGCATCTGGAGCACCAGCGGTCGGTCCTGCGCCAAAGCCTTCAGACGGGTCAAATCATACAACTGGTTCGCGAGCTTTCTCGCCCCCTGAAATACGTATAGATCTTCAAAAAACTTCGCCCCTCGGCTGGCCCCTTCCATCACGTGCTTTGACTCTTCGACACTTAGACTCTTCGACCTTCAGTCCAGCTTTTTCATCGCGAATGTATACAATGAGCCGGCCAGCAGGGCAAACAGCGCCACGGCAAACAGGTTGCTCTGCGTCAGCGACCCCAGTATGTTCGGCCCCACTCGGAACAGGTTGGGTCGCATCCACCCCGCTCCTTCCAGAACATTAATAATAATCGCCAGCAGCCCAAAGACGCCGCCCGCCGCGATCAGCCCGCTCGCATAGAGCGACCCGGGACTCACTTCGCTCTCGGCGTGCGCGGCCTTCTTCTTCCCGCGCTCAGCCAGCCACCGCACCACGCCGCCTACAAAAATCGCCAGCGTCGTTGCGATTGAGAGGTACGACCCCACCGCAAACGACAACGACCGTATCCCCAGCAGCTCCACCGCAAGCACCAGGAACACACCCAGCGCCACCAGTCTCCACGGCAATCGCTGGTTCAGGATGCCGTTAATCACCGTGGCCATCAGCCGGGCTTGCGGAGCGGCGGCCTGCTCGCTGCCGATTCCCTGCACCCACTGGATCTCGATCTGCTTGGTCGCCGGGTCATAGAGGTACTTCCCATCCGGCACCCCTTGCGCTCCCAACGCGTTCACCAACACGTAGCTCTTTTCTTTGTAGACGTAATTGTCGCTTTCCAGCCGCACCCCGGTCGGCAACTGCTCGATGTTCAGGGGGATTTGCGTCGCATTGTACTTTTCCAGTCCCTTGTTCATCAGGATCAGCGTTCCGCCAATCGCAAAGACCGAAACCATCACTCCAATCATCAGCCCGATCTGTTGCCTCACCGGTGTCGCTCCCACCAGGTAGCCGGTCTTCAGGTCCTGCGACGTCGCACCGGCGTTCGCCGCCGCGATACACACCACCCCGCCAATCGTCAGCGCCAGTGCCGCATACGCCTCACTCGTCCATCCCTTCACCAGGAACACCGCGCACGTCGCCATCAGCGTCGCAATGGTCATTCCGCTCACCGGGTTTGCCGACGTCCCGATTAACCCGCAGATTCGCGACGACACGGTCACAAATAGGAAGCCGAAGATCACCACAAAGATCGCTGCCACCAGATTTGCTCCCAGCGTCGTGAACGCTCCCGGGATGGGCTTAAACGTCAGCAGCGCCCACATCATCGCCACGATCGCCAGCGATCCCAGCAGCACCACCTGCATCGAAAGGTCTTTGTCGATACGTCCGGCCTGGCTCTCCGCTCCCGCCTGTTGAGCTCGCACGTCCTTCAGTCCCGAAGTCAGCGCCGCAAAAATCGTCGGCATCGTCCGCATCAGCGTGATTAGCCCCGCCGTGGCCACTGCGCCGGCCCCCATCGGCCGGATGTAGCTGGCCCAGAGTTGATCCGGCGTCATGTCCGGGATCGGCACCGTGCTTGGATAGAGCGGCCCGGGCGCAAACTGCCCGAAAAATTTGATCGCCGGCATCAGCACCAGCCAGGAAAACACTCCTCCAGCGAAAATGGTCCCGGCGATTTTCGGCCCGATGATGTACCCCACGCCCAGGTACTCCGCCGTGATGGCCCCCCGGATCGACGCCCCCGGCAGCCAGTCCGGCCGGTACTCCGGCTGCGGCCGCCACGCCCCGACCGTGGTCATCAGAGACGTATAGACACCGCCCAGTCCCAGTCCCCAGAACACCCGGCCCGCAAACGATCCCCCGCGCTCTCCCGCCACCAGCACGTCCGCGCACGCGGTTCCTTCCGGGTAGAGCAAGTTCCCGTGCTCTTTCACAATCAGTTGCCGCCGCAGCGGGATCATAAACAGCACGCCCAGCCACCCGCCGATCAGTGCCAGTAGAAACACCCTCGAGTACTCCAGCGGGTAGCCCAGAAAGATCAGCGCCGGCAATGTGAAGATCACGCCTGCGGCCACAGACTCTCCGGCCGACCCGGTGGTCTGCACGATGTTGTTCTCGAGGATGGAGGCCTTCCCGAACGCCCGCAGGATGCTGATCGAAAGCACCGCAATCGGGATCGAGGCCGAAACCGTCAGCCCGGCGCGCAGCCCCACATACACGGTCACTGCGCCGAACAGTACGCCGAACAGCGCGCCCAGGATCACCGCCCGTACGCTGAATTCCGCCTGGCTCTCTCCGGCTTCGACGTACGGCCGGAATTCGCCCGGCGGCGCAGTCGAGCTCCACGGCTTCGATGCCATCCCTCACCTCCCTGACACAGGTCCCGCGTCTCGCGTGCCGCGATAGACACACGAGGGCTTTCAGGCGCGGGCAAAGTAGCACTACACCCCGCAGCCACGCAAGCCACTTTCGCCTGTCTTTCCTGCTAAATCTGGCTGGAGGGAAGCTGGTCCTCTTCGACCCCCAATCCTGGCCGCTTACTTTTTCGGAGCCTACCTTTGGTATTCGCCTTGCAGCCGCGCCCGCACGGCTTCGAGGTTTTGCTGCAGACCGTCCCGCATCTTCCCTGCGATGATGTGGTGTTTGATTCCGTTGAAGCTGCCGCCCAGGGAATTGGCTCGCGTCCGGTTCAGGTACATCAGGTAGGTCTTCGGGTTCTTTGGATCGCCCGTCTCGTAAAAGAACCCCGTCCATCTGAGCGCGCCTACCCTGCGAGCCGTCGTCTCGGCCATCAAGTTTGCTGTGCCGGCGCGTTTTCCTGCCGCTGCCTGAGTCGGGGGCACAAGTACAGAATGCCGCGCACCTCAGGCATTTGCCGGACTTGCATTGCCAGCCCGCGCGGCGCCACCCGCGCAACCTGTTGCAAGAACCGTGCTGCTTCTTCCTCCGTCAGAGAAACTTCAAACGCATCCGCGCGTCGCGCGTAGGAGTATCCCTTGTATGCGGGCGCCTGCTCACCCGCCAGCCCCAGCAGCAAATCCCACAGGCTCTTCGACCGCAGCAGCCGCTTTCGCTCGCCCTCCTTGCGTTCGATTTGCAGCGTAACCCGCGGCGGGCTCCCCGGCCCCTCCAGCACCACCGCAGTGCACTCTTCGGCTCGAAACTTCCGTCCCAGCTCAGTGTCCGGAAACCGCGCCAGAACCTCTTTCAACTCCTCCCCGCCGGCTTCAAATCCCGTCCACCAGTAGCGGTAGTAGTTGAAGACAATCGTTCCCGCGCGCAAGATTTGCTGGATGCGGACTGCGTCCTTCCCCGTCACGCCCAGCACCATGTCCACCAGCTCTTCCAACCGGAACGTCTGACGCACCACCGGCCGCACGCTCAGGTACTCGGCTTCTTCTTCGGTATATCGAACTGGGATTGTCTCTGGAAGAACCACTGAGGACTCGTCGCTGACCACTGGCCTTTTCACCTGGGAAGGTCTTAAGTTTTCCCCGCCAGCCTTTCCTTCACTTTATTACTCAACACCTTGCCGTCCACCGTCTTCCCCTCCATCTTGACCCTGGCCGCCTTGATCACCGTGCCCATCTGTTTCGGCGAATTGGCTCCGGTCTCGGCAATCGCTGCTTCGATCGCCTGCGTCAATTCCGCATCTGTCGGCGCGGCCGGCAGGTAGCCCTCGATGATGGCGATTTCCTTCGTCTCTTTGTCGGCCAGGTCCTTCCGCCCCCCGCGCGAGAATTGCTCCACGGACTCTCGCCGCTGCTTCACCAGCGTTTGCAGCACCGCGAGTGCCTCGGCCTCCTCGAGTGCCCGTATCTTTTCGATCTCCTTGTTCTTGAGCGCAGTCTTCACCATTCGCAGCACGCTCAGCCGCAGCTCGTCTTTACCCTTCATTGCCTCGGTCAGGTCTTTCTGGATGCGCTCGATCAGTGTCATGGCTGCTCCGCGCGCCAACTATAGCACACGGCCTTTTTCTCCCTCCCGATTTGACAGTCGCGCGCGCGCCCTCTACGCTGAGACGGTCATGAAAATCGTCGTCGCCGACCGCATCAGCGACCGCGGCCTCGCTTTGTTACGCGAGCCCGGCTGGGAAATCGTCCTGCCCGGTTCGGCCTCGCTGACAGCCGCCCTGGCCGATGCCGATGCGCTCATCGTCCGCAGCGCCACTCGCGTTACCGACGCGCTCCTCAGCGCCGCCTCGCGGCTCCGCGTCGTCGGCCGCGCCGGCGTCGGTGTGGACAACATCGATCTCGACGCCGCCACCCGCCGCGGCGTTCTGGTCATGAACACGCCGGGCGGCAATGCCGTCAGCGTCGCCGAGCACACCCTAGCTCTCCTGCTTGCCCTGGCACGCTCGGTTCCGCAGTTGAACGCCGCCATCCACGCCGGCCGTTGGGAAAAGAGCGGCACACGCGGCACCGAGCTTCGCGGCAAGACGCTCGGCCTGGTCGGACTGGGCCGCGTCGCCTTCGAAGTCGCTCGCCGCGCCCGCTCCTTTGACCTTCACGTCCTCGCTTGCGATCCTTACATCAGCGAGGAAGTCGCCCGCGACGCCGGCGCGGAGTTGGTCCCTCTTGACGATCTCCTCGCCCGCTCCGACTTCGTCTCCCTGCACGCCGCGCTCAGCCCTTCCACCGAGCTTCTGCTTAACGCCGCTGCCATCGCCCGCATGAAGCCTGGCGCCCGGCTCATCAACACAGCCCGCGGCGAGCTGGTGGACGAAGCCGCCCTTGCCGAAGCCTTGCGCTCCGGCCATCTCGCCGGTGCTGCACTCGACGTCTTCGCCGAAGAGCCTCCTCGTCATTCTCCTCTCGTAGGCCTGCCCAACGTCATCGCCACACCCCACGTCGCCGGCTCCACCGAGGAAGCCCAGGAAGAAGTCGGCACCCTTGTCGCCCAGCAGGTCCGCGACTTCCTCGCCGATGGCATCTTGCGCAACGCCGTCAATCTCCCCACACTTTCAACCGAGCAGTACCGCCGCCTCCGGCCCTACCTTCTTCTCGCCGAACGCCTGGGTTCTCTCGCCGCCCAGGTTGCTGCCGGCCGCCTGGGCTTTGTCCGCATCAGCTATGCCGGTGAACCCGCCGAGCTCGGCACCAGCGTCCTCCGCAACGCCGTTCTTGCCGGTGTGCTGAACACCGTGCTCGACGAGAAGGTGAATCTCGTCAATGCCGGCGCTGTCGCCTCCAGCCGCGGCCTCCGCGTCGAAGAACTCACCCGCCGCCGCGAGCACGGCTTTCCGGACACCATCGAAGTCGCCGCCTCTCCCCTCGTCGGCGAGCCGCACCGCATCTCTGTCGAAGGCACCGTCCTTCACGACGCCTTCCCGCGCGTCCTGCGCCTGGACGGCATCGAGCTCGAGTCTCCTCTGGACGGCGCCATGCTCCTTCTTCGCAACCGCGACGTTCCCGGCGTCATCGGCCAGGTCGGCACAGTTCTTGGCAGCCTCGGCGTAAATATCGCCACCTTCGCCCTCGGCCGTCGCGAAGTCAAGCGTGCCGCCGAAGCCATCGCCCTGATCCGCCTCGATGGTGACGTGCCCGACTCCATTCTCATCCCTCTCCGTGATATCGCCGCTGTGACGGAAGTTCACCTGATTCGCCTCCC
>CAZHLD010000001.1:111603-135920 GCA_964533185.1 uncultured Acidobacteriaceae bacterium
GCATAGCCACCCGCCTGAAATCCTTTCTTGACGAACGAAAGGTCCGCTACACCCTGATGACCCATTCACCGACCTACACCGCCCAGGCCGCCGCCGCTACTTTGCACGTTCCCGGCAGGGAGGTGGCCAAGACGGTCGTCGTCCGCGCAGGAGAACAAACCCTGCTCGCTGTGCTCACCGCCTCTTCGCATATCAACTGGAAGAAGCTCGCCGCCGTGGTTGGTCGAGACGTCCGCCTGGCCACCGAGCAGGAGTTCATTACCCTGTTCCTGGATTGCGAGCTCGGGGCCATGCCGCCACTCGGCCAGTTGTACAGCCTGCCGGTGTTCGTCGATCAGGCTCTGGCAGCGGATGAGGAGATTGTCTTCAATGCTGGCACGCACCGCGATGCCATCCGCATGCGCTACGCGGACTTCGTCACGCTCGAAAAGCCCCGCGTGGCCTCGTTTGCGGACATGGCCGGCGCCGCCCGGAAAACTGCCTGAGCAGGTTTCCTGTTGGCCCGCGGATGCCCGGGAATGGACCCCGGCGCGTAGAAAGCCTGTAACGCTCGCGCGCGCTCGTGGAAGGCACTGCCGGAGTTGGTTCCTACTGTGCGGGCGCGGCCAACTTTCCCAGCAGCGTATTGATCGTCTCCTTGCGCCGCTTCAGGTGCGCGCGGAAGTCGAAGTCCTCGGTCTTATAGACTTCCTCGCGCAGGTCGGGAAGCGCTTCTCGCAATATCTCCAACAGCACCTGGTGTTCCTCGTCGTTCAGCGTCAACTGCATCTCTCTCTCCCCGGCGCAGCGATTCTAGCCCTTGATCACCCCCATCGGCCGCAGGCGCGCAACCTTCCGCGCCAGTCCCGCGTTGTGAACCACGTCCACCACCGCATCAATGTCTTTGTAAGCTTCCGGCACCTCTTCCAGGATGCCGTCGCGCGTCTCCGCGCGCAGGATGATGCCCTGTTCCTCGAGTTTCTTGGTTTCGGTCCGCGCGTCCCGGCCTTTCTTTGCCGCCGTCCGAGACATCGCTCGGCCCGCCCCGTGGCACACGGTCCCGAAAGTTTCCTCCATTGCCCGCTCAGTCCCCACCAGCACAAAGCTCGCCGTCCCCATCGATCCCGGGATCAGCACCGGCTGCCCGTAGTCTGAATACGCCGCAGGGATTTCTGCCGAGCCCGCCGGGTACGACCGCGTCGCTCCTTTCCTGTGCACCAGCACCTCTTCCGTCGTCTCCCCAACCCGGTGCCTCTCTCGCTTGGCGATGTTGTGCGCTACGTCATAGACCACCCGCAGCCGCGCACTCTCACCAAAAACTTTCTCAAACGACTTTCGCGTGAAGTACGTAATCGCCTGCCGGTTCGCCCACGCAAAGTTCGCCGCCGCCGCCATCGCCGCCAGGTAATCCTTGCCTTCCGGCGACTGGCTTGGCACGCACGCTAGTTGCCGGTCCGGCAGCGTGATCCCGTACCGTCGCATCGCGCTGTCCATCGTCTTCAAATAGTCCGTGCATACCTGGTGCCCCAGCCCCCGCGACCCGCAATGGATCAACACGACCACTTGCCTTTCCTCCAGCCCAAAACCCTTCGCAATCTCCGGCTCGAACACCCTCTGGACGTACTGCACCTCCAGGAAATGGTTCCCGCTGCCCAGCGTGCCGATCTGCGTCCGACCGCGCTGCTTGGCGCGGTCGCTAACTTTACTCGGGTCGGCGCCATCCATCCGTCCAGACTCCTCGCAGAATTCGACATCGGCTGCCTCTCCGTACCCGCGTTCCACAATGCTTGCCGCACCGCGCTCGAGTATGTCGTCCAGCTCCGCCCAACTGCACGACACATGCCCCTCCCTGCCCGTCCCTGCTGGCACGTCTCTGAAAAGCTGGTTCACCAGCTCCCGCAGCTTCGTCGTTGCTTCCTCTCGCCGCAGTGTGCTCGCCAGCAGCCTCACCCCGCAGTTGATGTCAAACCCCACGCCGCCCGGCGACACCACTCCATCGCTCCAATCCGTCGCCGCCACGCCCCCGATCGGGAAGCCATAGCCCTGGTGGATGTCCGGCATGGCCAGCGACCTCCCGACAATCCCCGGCAGGCACGCCACATTCATCGCCTGCTCGATCGAAAGGTCCTTGACGATTTGCTCCATCAGCCGCTCGTCCGCATAGATCAGCGCGTCGGTCAGCATCCCCGGTTTGGTGCCGCGCGGCACCAGCCAGCGGTAATCGTCGAGCTTCTTCAGTTGACTTGCTTCAATGGCCATCGCTTCTCCCTACGAGTATCATACTCCCGGTTCGCACTCATGCCCTCCATCCGCAGCCCCCGCGACAAATTCAGCCTCTTGGGTGTTCTCGCTTTGGCCCTGCTTATCTGGCTTCTGCGCGATCTGCCGAAGTCTTTCAACTCCCCGCAGCCCGAAGGCGCCTGGCGTCAGTGCATCCGCGTCGTGGATGGAGACACCCTGCTCCTCAACGAGGACGAGCGCATCCGTTTGATTGGTGTGGATACGCCAGAGTCAGTGGACCCGCGCCGTCCGGTCGAGCATTTCGGAAAGGAAGCCGCTGCCTTCACACGCCGGCTCGCCGAAGGCCGCCGCATCCGCCTCGACTTCGACCACGAGCGACAAGACCGCTACGGTCGCACCCCGGCCTACGTCTATCTTGAGGACGGCACCTTTTTGAACGCGGAGATTATCCGGCAGGGGTACGGGCACGCCTACACGCGCTTCCCGTTTCGTTATTCCGAAGAGTTCCGCGCCTAAGAGCGCGAGGCCCGCGAACAACGTCGCGGCCTCTGGGCCGATCCGAACTAGGCGGCCGCGCCCACCGTGCCCGCCACGTGCGAGACGATCCACTCCACCTCGCTGCGCCGGTACGGGCTGGTCATGTAGTCAAACGCGCCCAGTCGCATCGCTTCCAGGTACTGGTGCGTTTCTCCCGCTCGCGACGTCACCACCACGGGCACGTTCGCCTTTGCGCATTCGGGGGCTCCCAGCACGTCACGGTAGCTCCCATCCGCAAGCTCCGCTTCACAAAAAACCAACGGAACTCGCTTCCGGGCCAGCCGCGCACGCGCGTCACTTACCGTCGAGCACATCTCCGTGGCCAAGTGGCATTCTTCGAGCACCCTCTTCAGCGTTTGGCGGTTTGCAGGGTCGGAACAAATTACTAAGACTTTCAGGCGGCTGATCATTTTCCGCCTCCGGCAGGGACAGCAGAGGCGCGGACTCGCTGGAGGGCGCCTAGGAGCAGGACCGGGACCACAACTGGAACAGGAAGGGGACCCTCAGCAGCTGCGTCCCTACGCTGAAGGTAGTCCTCGCTTCCTCCCCTGTCAAGAGAATCAGGCTCCCGACAGTGCCGATTCGTACACTAGTGTCCTGCGTCGAACATGTCTTTACACGAGCTCACCGCTCCTTCGCTGGACCAAATAGAATGCTGAGCATCGCACATTGTAAAGAAGCGTTAGACGCAGGACACTAGCCGCCGCGCCCACGCCATGCTAAAGTAGCTTTGTTGCTCGGACCTCCAGTCTGCGTCCGGGCATCTCGTGGTCGGGGCGTGGCTCAACTTGCTTAGAGCGGCCCGGTCGGGAAGGTCGGTCATCTTCCTTGATTGGTGATGTTCTTCTAGCGGTTCGTGTCTGTTTTTTCTGCGGCTGTCGGGGCGTGGCTCAGCCTGGTTAGAGCGCCTGGTTCGGGACCAGGAGGTCGGTGGTTCAAATCCACTCGCCCCGACCATTTTTTCTTCGACTTCCAGGGTGTGGCGGAACTGCTAGCCCCGCCTTTGATTCACCGCCCAGTCTCCCCGTCGCAACAACACGTCCAACCCCATCCTTATCCGAGCCGTGAGAAGTGTGGGATGCCCGCCAAACTGTCCCCATTCTGCCACCTTCTGGGCGCAAGCGAATGAGGGCAATTGCAGGCTATGATAAACTCATGTTGAAATTCACTGGATCATACCCAGCAAGAACCCTTGGGAGGAGATCAGGGCCCATGGAGAAGTTGCATTCGAACAGGAAGATGAGATGGCTGATGGCAATCTGTTTATGTCTAGGGTTCGCGCGCGTAGCCACCGCACAAAAAAAGGACAAGCCGACGGCCAGCGACGTTGTGGCACGACATTTGGAGTCGCTCGCTTCGCCACAAGTGCGGGCCGACGCCCGATCGCGCATCGTGAAGAGCACAGCTGAATTTCGCCTGCGTGTCGGAAGCTCAGGCGCCCTGTCGGGTCCGGCCGTAATGGCTAGTGATGGACGCAAGATCAGCGTTTCAATGCAATTCTCTCATCCGGACTACCGCGCCGAGGAATTCGCGTTTGACGGCGAAAAAACTTACTTTGGCACGATGCGGCCGGGCACACGGTCTGGAATGGGTCAGTTTCTGTTCACACAGCCATACCTCGTGGAGGAGGGGCTGGTCGGGGGTGTGCTCTCCATAGCCTGGCCACTAGGGCATCTTGGTGAGCGTCAGCCCACACTTAAATATTCAGGGCAGAGGAAGATCAACGGCCGGCCAGCTCACGAATTGACCTATCTGGCGAGGCGGAGCAGCGGCGACGTGGAGGTCAAGCTGTACTTCGACGCGGAGAATTTCCGCCACCTGATGAGTACCTACAAGGTAACCCCACCGCGCCAGATGGGTGCTACCCCTGAACAATCGGCGCGCCAGCTTCAGGTCTATCTGTTTCTTGAGGAGACCTTTGAGGACTTCCAGCGGATTGATGGTCTGGACCTTCCCGCTCGCTGGACGGTTCGATTTTCGTCGCCAGGATCACCGCGCGGAAATGACATCTGGGAATGGACCTTCTTCGTTCAAGAGCTCACCCTCAACCCGGCAATCGAGCCGACCATTTTTGTCCTGAAACAGCCTTGGATCTATGCACGCACCATTTGCGGCATTCACCAGTCGCGCCTGTCGGCCTCTTCAAGTCTCAACCTGAAGACAGAATGGCGCGTCTGGGGAGCTTCGGACTGCCCACCTTCCAGTCCGTTGCAGCAAGTTGTAGATGAATCTCTAAGCGGTCAAAGCACTTCGGTTCAACTGGCTTCTGCGAATCTCAATAGGTGATTTGCAATGCGCGGAACAAGGGGCACTGACAATCCAGAGAAGACTACCACTCTCTATAAGCCATTGAATCTGGTTCGGGACCAGGAGGTCGGTGGTTCAAATCCACTCGCCCCGACCACTTCTTCAAGACTGCCAAATCCTTCTCCTAATCCTGGCAAAAACCGTCTCTAGAACACCGCTCGCGCTGCCTTTTTCTCTTTCGTCGCCAGCGCAAACCTCTCCTCGGTCGTCACTCCCTTTATCACAAGCCTGGCCACGTATTCCCCCACCGCCGGCCCGTGCTTGAACCCGTGTCCTGACCCGCCTCCCACCAGCCACACGTTCTCCAGCTCCGGGTGCCGGTCAATCAGGAAATCTCCGTTCCACGTGTTCTCGTACTGGCACACGCGCGTTTCCACCACCGGTGCATCCCTCATCGCCGGAAACCGTCTCGCCAAATAGCCCCGCACGTGCGCAAGCCCTTCCCGCGTCACCACCCGATCCTCCGAGTCCGGGTCAAACGCTGGCCCGCGTCGGTCATGCGCCACCTTAAACCCGCGCCCCTCCAGGTCCGGGATTGAATACATCTCTTCGCTCGTAATGCAGATGCACACCGGCATCGCCGGCGGCGCAAATCGTCTCTCCCCGGCCGGCACTCCAAAGTAGTAAACCTCCTGCCGCGTCGCAAAAATCCGATCGCCAATCACCTGCGGGAAAATCTTCCCCATCCACGGCCCGCACGCAAACACAAAGCTTCCTGCGCGGATCGCCTCTCCTCTCGCGGTCTTCACTTCGCTCAGCTTCCCTTTGCCTTCAGGCCCTGCAACGGCCTCCGTACGATACTCCGCCCCGGCCCGGCAGGCCTCTTCCACCACGGCGGCCACCGCCCGCCGCGCCATTAGCACTCCGCTCTCCGTCTCCAGCAAACTCCAGTCCACGCCGATCCAGCCTACCTGCGGAAACCGCGCGTCCAGCTCTTCGCGCTCGATCCGCTCGTGCCGCACGCCCAGCTTCTCCAGTGTCGCCCGGATCTTCGCGACGTACGCATCGTCCTGCACCGCCATCCACAGCACGCCCGTCTGGTAGAACAGCGACTGCCCCGTCTCCGCGCAGAACCGTTTCCACAGCTCGAGCGACCGCATCGCCATCCGCGAGTAGATTTCGTCCGTCCCGTACCCCGTCCGGATCACTCGCGATTCGTCGCCCGAGCTCGACCGGCTGTTCCCCGGCCCGAACGCGTCCAGCAACACCACCCTCTGCCCGGCGCGTTGCAGTGCGTAGGCGGTCCATGTGCCGAACACTCCTGCGCCGACCACCGCCACGTCGTAACTGTTGTTCAGACCCATCGCACGCCAATCTGCCTCACTTCTTTTTCGGCGCCTTCCCGCGCTTCTTCGTCGGAGCCGCGGGCTTCGCCTCCTCGGGTTTCTCCGTAAGCTTCAGCACACCGAGCTTCTCCTGTGCCCGCAGGTAGTCCATCAGGTCCCCGAGTGAAAGCGGCTCGAACTCTCCCGAAAGAAAATCGCGGATGTCCAGCGCCGTCTTCTTCTGCCCCAGCAACACATTCAGCTCCGCAGTCATGTGCGTCGGCACTTTGCGCAGGTCGGCCTGCACCCTGGGCCGCTCCTCCGGACTCAGCCGTGCCAGCGCCTGCTGCCCCGCACCGAACCCGCCGCCTCCTGCTCCACCGCCGCCTCCCCCTGCCGGGCTCACACGTTCAACCACCAGCCGCGCCGCCAGTTTCTCCGCATCACTCGGCACCGGCTCCACCGCCGTCACATTTCGCCGCTGCGCCTGCTCCTGATAGAACGCCTTCACTGCGTTCTCGAGCACCGCCGCTTGCTGCTCGATCAGTGCCTCGTACCTTTTCAGCTGGTCGGTCACCGCTGCCGGATCTTTGTACAGCACTGCCGACGATCGCACCACGCCCTTCTCCACTCCGGTCTGGTGTCGCACGGTGTTGCGCGCCTCCTTATACCCATCTGTCAGCGCCGCCTCCGGCCCTGCATCGGCCAGATAGGTGAGCCCCTTCCGTTGCGCCTCTCCGATTCGCTCCGCCCCACGTCCCAGCGATTCGGCCGTCACCTTCGCCGCCATCTCGTCATCGGCCGTCGCCAGCACCGTCATCGCCGCAACTCCCACTACGCCCGCCCGCTTGAACTGCGTCGAATCCAGCTTGTCCGGCGTGTCCTGCGACGTGTGGTACCACGGGTCCGGCCACGTCACGAAGATCACCGCCGGAATCCCCTGGTTCAGATAAACGGCGTGGTCGCTCGCCCCGTAGTATTTTTCAACCGCGACGTAGAACGGGTCCTGGCTCCCGTTCGGCGCGACTACCGGCAGCGTGAACCGGTACCCGTTGTGCCGGTAGCGCACCCGCTCCCGGTTCGTCTCCGCCACAAACTCCAGCACGCTTGCCGTCAAATCGTTCAGGAACGACGGGAACGTATCCGGCGTCCGGTGCAGCACCCACTGGCTCAACCCCATCCGCAGACCCAGCCCTTCCATGTCGAAGTTCAGGTCAGCGATCAGGTTTTTCTTCACCTCCTGATGTTTGTTCAACCACGCAATCGTTCCGCTGATCTCCGGCACCCACAGGAAATGGATCGTCCGCTTCGGCCGCGGCAGTTTTCCCTCTGCCACCAACTGGATGTACGCCCGCCCCATCTCCAGCGTCATCGCACAGCCCGAGTTGTCGTCGTTGGCTCCTTGTTTCTGGTAGCCCTCATACAAATGCGCCGAGACCATCACCTCCTGCGTCGTGCTTCCATCGCCCGCAATCGTCGCGTGCACCATTTCCATCTCGCCGGGGAAGAACTCCGACTGCACCACCGACCGCAGCGCCACCTTTTCGCCGCGGGCCAGCCGCGCCGACAGTTCTCTCCCCACTCGCGGCGCCATCGCCCAGCCAAACCCGGGTTTCTTCCCTTCCGGTGCATTGGCCGATATCCCCTGGTGCAGGATCGCGTCCGGCTGGCTGTCCGGACGCAGCGCGTTGTAAGTCACAATCCCTGCCGCTCCTCGCTCGAACACCGCCAGGCGCTGCAATACTCCCGCTCCTGCCCACCCCAGCACGATCTTGCCCTTCACGTCCTTTCCTGTGTAGTCCTCCGCCCGGCCGCCAAAGCCCACATCCATCAGTTCGGCGGTCACGTCCCCGGTCTCGCTCCCCGAACAGATGGCTATGGCCACGTCGTTCACGTCATAGAGTTTCCTCAGCTCCGGCTCGGTCATCCACAACTCCGCCTTCGACGCATGCCACGTCCTCGCCTGCGCTGGAAACGCCTCTACCTCCACCGTGCTGTACTCAGCCTCGCGCGCCAGCCGCGCCATCACTTCGCTCTCGCGGAATTGTCCTTCGTACTCTCCGCGCGACCTCACCCGCGGGTACGGCACCATCTCCAGCACCGTGTGCATGGGCCGCTCGCCCGACACTTCGTTGATGATCGCCCGCATCTGCGCCCAGTTCAGCAGCGTCCGGTCTTCGCGCTCCTGCGCATAACCCGGCCACAGCATCACGGCGGACAACAACAGCGCCACACACAGCTTTCCTCGCTTCATCGTTTTCTCCTCGTTTTGGCGGGACGGAACCGGCAATGGTACTGCTAGGGACGCCAGGCCGCCATCTCAGGTTTCAAACTGACCGACTGCTCGAGGGAATAATTGGGAAGGAATTAGAATTTTGCCTTGAATCGAAGGAATAGGCTGCGCCCCGGCGCGTCCAGACCCCAACTAATCCCCCGGTAGTTCTTGTCTCCGATGTTCTCGAAGTCCGCCATCAGTTCGTACCTCTCTCCGAACCGCACTCCCCCGCGCAGGTTAAACGTCACGTATCCCGGCACCGCCCGAGAGAGCGACGACGAATTCACTCCCACGCCCAATACTCGGTCCTGAATCTGCGCCAGCGTCTCTCCCGTAACAAGAAGGATGTCGTCCGCAGTCCCCGTCATTCCATCCGTCCCACGCCCCACAAATCCCCGCGCCGTCGCTCCGTTCCGAAAAAAACTGGCGATGCTCGACCGCGTCCGCAGCGCACCGGTTCTTCGGTCTTCCAAGTCCAGGCTCGAGAGTCGTGTCTGCCGCCCCGCCGCATGCACATACGGCTCAATCCACCATCGCCCACTCCCCGGCGAATATCGGATCTTCAACCATCCGTCCAGCGCCGGCGTTCCTCCTTCAATATTCGGCGGCAGGCCCGTTCGTTTGTCCCGCGCACATAAATAGGTGAACACCGTCCCCACCGACCAATGGCTGGTCACGTGCCAGTTCAGCTTATGCTCCACTCCGCGCACCCTTGCATCGTCGAAGTTGGCGCGCACCAGCACCGGGTTCGGCGACGCCGCGACAAACACGACTCCGTTGGCGTTCTGCGCCACGATCGTCTCCCCGCCGATGGTCAGCCCCACGGCCCCGGCCGGCAGGATTAACGCCTGCTTGGTGATGTTGTCGCTGATATCGTTCACGAAGAATGCAAAGTCCGTGTCGATTCGCCCCCGCCGGAATCGCACGCTCACTTCATAATTCATGCTCGTTTCCGGGCCCACCTGTCGAACGGGCCGTCCTGTGGAGAGGGCACCAACTCCCGCCGTGCTCCCGATCGTCGCGCCCAGCCCGGCCACTTCCGGCGCGCTTACTTCAAACCCTGACCCCATCAGCCCCAGCGCCCCCAGGTCGGTCATATGCGGCGCGCGGAAGCCACGGCTGAAATTCGCACCCAGGATCAGACCGCCTCCCGGCGTCACCACCACCCCGCTCTGAAATGTAACATTGCTCACCCGCAGCGAATCGTTCGGCCACAGCGGCTGTTCGTTCACAATCGGGCTGTCCGCCGCCCTGGCCCGGTACGACGCCGCGCTGTATCGCACACTCCCCATCAGCCGAAACTTTTGCGGCACGACGTCAATGATGTCCTCGGCATACATGCCACTACTCTTGTAAAGCGCCCGGTCCGGGATGCGCCCCCGTCTCACTGCCGATACTCCCGTCACCGGGTTAAAGCCGAACGATGGCGAGCGGAGCCGCTCGTGGTAGAAGTCCGCCCCGAACAAAAGCGTCTGCCGGGCCACCCACTGCTTGCCCAGGTACGCCTGTACCCCGTGCGCCCGCAGCCTCTCGTACTCATGGCTGATCGTGGCCAGCGGGTTCCCGTTGCCTCCCTGATTCACGCGCTCCTCGCGCTGCGAATTGAGCGAATAACTCAGGCTGGCCACGTCAAACCATCCCAGCTTCTGCTGCACAAACCGCAGGTAGAAAAAATCCAGCATCAGGTTCCTTAGGTCCGCGACCATGTTTCCATCTCCCCCCAGCAATTGGTCGGGACGCTTCCCTCCGTCCTGCTGGCTGCGGCTGTAGTGAGCGGTGAATTGCGACCCCTGTGCCGGCGACCAATTCAGCTTCACCATTCCGCCGTACTGCGTAAACGCCGTGTCCGGACGGCGCTCGCCCTGGAACAGCCGCGACGCCAGCCCGAAATACCTCGTAAACGCCGAGTGTGAATCAACCCCATCGCCGGTGCGCAGTGTGTTCACCCGTCGTCCCGTCACCCCTCCAATGAAACCGAATCGCCGCGTCGCATACGACGTCGTCACACTCGACCCGATGCTCGCATCCGCACTGTCGCCAAACGTGCTGAAGCTCCCGCGCACCGCCGGCCCGCCATCCACGTACACAGGATTCTTCGATAGGAACTGCACGCTCCCTCCCAGCGCGTCACTCCCGTACTGCGCGCTGCTCGGCCCGCGCAGGATCTCGACCGCCTCCAGGCTCGCCGGATCAATCAGGTCCAGAAACGTATTGATCCCGCCCCTCGCCGCGGAAGTCGAATAGCGCACCCCATCCACAAACACATTGACCTTGTTTCCCGTCAGCCCGCGAACGTATATCCCCGCCACCGTCGGACTGGTCCGCTGTACGTGCACGCCCACTTCTTCCTGAGCCACCTGGGACACCGCGGCCTTTGCCCGTTCTGCGATCTCCTCCTGCCCGATCACGTTCACTTGCTGGCTCAGCCGGTCTGCGTCCGCCACCTGCCCCGGGTCGGCCGTCACCGTGACCTCCTCACGGATTGTCCCCAGCGCCAGCGTCACCACTAGGTTGGTCACCGCCGCGTCTCGTACGCGCACCGCAAGCCGGTTCTCAGCAAACCCCGGCGCCGCCACGCGCAAGAGGTAGCTGCCCGACGGCACCTTCTGAAACTCAAATCGCCCCTGGCCGTCCGTCCGCGTACTCCCCAGCATCACCTGTTGCGCATTCGCCAGGATCACCTCTGCGCCCGCAATGGCGCCGCCCTGACCATCCTTGACCACGCCGCTCACCTGCTGCCCTGTTTCGCCGCGGGCCGGAACACACCACACCTGCAGGAGGAACATCACGACGATGATGAGCCTGTTTCCCATTTCCAAATTTTGCGCTCTCCGAGACACTCGCCCCTGAACAGCGAACGAACCCCGAAATTCCAGTTCGGTTGGACGCGCCCTGAGGATAAATGCGTTGCAGCCCTCGCGCACTTATTTTTGCGCGGGAGGTGGTGTCAGCCGCAACGTGTAGGCTTTCTGTCCCGCCTTGCACGCTCAAAGAATCTGCTTCTCCTCCGGCCTCCGCACCGGTAGGATTCGCTCTGCACTTTTTCAGGAGGCGGACCTTGATCCGGCGAAATCGCATCTTCTCAACTGTGGTGGCGTGTCTGCTCTTGCTGGCAGTCGTTGGTATTTCCGCGCCGCTCCTGGCGCAGCAGTACGACGAAAGCCTCTTCAAAGGGATGAAGTGGCGCCTCATCGGCCCTTACCGCGGCGGCCGCGCGCTCACTGCCGTCGGCATCCCCGGCAATCCCAACGTCTACTACTTCGGCGGCGTCGCCGGTGGCGTCTGGAAGACCACCGACGCCGGCTCCACCTGGCAGCCGCTTTGGGATAAGCAGCCCGTCTCCTCCATCGGCAGCATCGCCGTCTCGGAATCCGACCCCAACGTCATTTTCGTCGGCACCGGCGAGGCCTGCATTCGCGGCAACATCTCCTACGGCGATGGCGTCTACAAGTCCACCGACGCCGGTCAGACCTGGAAACACGTCGGCCTCCGCGACACACGCCACATCGGTCGCGTTCTCATCCATCCGCGCAATCCTGACATCGTCTACGTCGCCGCCCTCGGCCACGCCTATGGCCCCAACGCCGAGCGCGGCGTCTTTCGCTCGACCGATGGCGGCAAGTCCTGGGAAAAAGTCCTCTACAAGGACGACAAGACTGGCGCGATCGACATCGCCTTTGACCCCAACAATCCTCGCATCCTCTTCGCCTCTCTCTGGGAAGCCAATCGCTCGCCCTGGGGACTCACCAGCGGCGGCCCCGGCAGCGGTCTCTACAAATCTACCGACGCCGGCTCCACCTGGACCCGCTTGACCAACTCCGACGACAAGGCTCTTCAGGACAACGGCCTGCCCAAGGGGATTCTGGGCAAGATTGGCGTTTCCGTTTCCGGCGGTGATGGCAACCGCATCTATGCGCTCATCGAAGCCGAAAAGGGCGGCCTCTACCGCTCCGACGACGGCGGCGCCCGCTGGACGCGCATCAACGACGACCGTCGCTTCCAGCAGCGCGCCTGGTATTACACCCACGTCTTCGCCGACCCGAAAAGCCTGGACACGGTCTACATCCTCAACGTCGGCATGTTCCGCTCCACCGACGGTGGCCAGAAGTTCGACCCCATCGTCACCCCGCACGGTGATTACCACGGCCTCTGGATCGACCCCACCAATCCCCAGCGCCTCATCAACGCCAATGACGGCGGCGCCACCATCTCCGTCGATGGCGGCAAATCCTGGACGCGCCAGGACAATCAGCCCACCGCGCAGTTCTACCACGTCACCACCGACAATCGCTGGCCCTACTACGTCTACGGCCCGCAGCAGGACAATTCCACCGTCGCCATCGCCAGCCGCAGCGACCGCGGCATCATCGACCGTCAGGACTGGTATCCCGTCGGCGGCGGCGAAAGCGGCTACATCGCTCCCGACCCGCGCGACCCCAGCATCGTCTACGCCGGCTCCTATCAGGGTTACGTCACCCGCTTCGACAAGCGCACCGGCCAATCGCAGAACATCGCTCCCTGGCCCGAAGTCACCGACGGCCATGGCGCCGCCGGCCTCAAGCATCGCTTCCAGTGGACCGCTCCCATTCTTCTCTCGCTCCACGACCCCAACGTGCTCTATCACGCCTCTCAATTCCTGCTGAAGAGCACCAATGGCGGCATGAGCTGGACCCCCATCAGCCCCGACCTCACCCGCAACGACAAATCCAGGCAGGCCGTCGCCGGCGGCCCCATCACCAAAGAAGATACCGGCGTCGAGTATTACAACACCATCTTCGCCGTCGCCGAATCGCCCCTCGTCAGAGACCTCATCTGGGCCGGCGCCGACGATGGACTCGTGCACATCACCCGCGATGCCGGCAAGACGTGGACCAACGTCACACCCAAAGACCTCCCCGAAAGCCTCATCAGCATCATCGAGGCTTCGGCGCATGATGCCGCCACTGCCTATCTCGCCGTCGATCGCCACAAGTTCGACGACTTCCGCCCCTACATCTACAAGACCAGCGACTTCGGCAAGTCCTGGACGAAAATCATTTCCGGCATCCCCGAGGGCGCTTACGTCCGCGCCGTCCGCGAAGACCCCAGGCGCAAGGGCCTGCTCTTCGCCGGCACCGAAACCGGCGTGTACGTCTCCTTCGACGACGGCGCGCATTGGCAGCCGCTCCAGCTCAATCTCCCCACCTCGCCCATTCACGATCTCGCCATCAAAGACGACGATCTCGTCGTCGCCACCCACGGCCGCTCCTTCTGGATCCTCGACAACATCACTCCTCTCCGCCAGTTGAATGCTCAGGTCGCTGCCGCCGAGACTCATCTCTACACGCCGCAGACCTCCATCCGCTTCCGCGGCGGCCGCAGCATGTTGCGCGGGCGCCCCGTCGGCGAAAATCCCCCTGACGGCGCCATCCTCGACTACTACTTCAAGGCCGCTCCCAAAGACGAAGCCACCCTGGAAATCCTCGATGCCCAGGGCAAGCTCCTCCGCAAGTATTCCAGCCGCAAGCAGCCCGACGATCGCCCCAAATCCGAGGAGCCGGAGGAGGAACCCGCGTTCGAGTCCATGCCTGCCGAGGTCGGCATGAACCGCTTCGTCTGGAATCTGCGCACCTCCACGGCCAGCCGCATTGCCGGCTATTCTCTCGGCGACTACCTCAATGGCGAGCGCGGCCCCATCGTCGCCCCCAGCAGCTACCAGGTTCGTCTCAACGTCTCCGGCAAATCGCTCACCACTCCCCTCGTGGTCAAGCCCGACCCGCGCGTCGCCACCTCCCAGGCCGGCTTCGATCAGCAGTTCGACCTGGGCATGAAAATCCTCGCGCGTCTCACCCAGAGCAACGACACCGTCAACCACATCCGCGACCTCCGCAATCAGCTCAAGGCCCTGCGCCGCCGCCTGCCGCAGACCGACGCCGGCAAGTTCATCCGCACGTCCACCGAAGACCTCGACAAAAAAATCACGCCTATTGAAGAGGATTTGATCCAGGTCAAGATGCGCGCCAGGCAGGATTCTTTGAACTATCCCAGCAAGCTCGACGCCAAGCTCGCCGTCCTGGCTATGGCCGTCGATAGCGCTGACGCGGCGCCCACTGCTCAGTCCTACGAGTTGTTCGCCGAACTCGAGAAGCGCTTGGAACCCCTGCTGGCTCGTTGGAAGGAAATACTTGCGATGGACGTGGCCGCTCTCAACGAACTTCTGCAGAAGGAGAACATCCCGTTCGTCTCACTTCCCCCATCGCCGACCGGTGCCCCGCCCCGCTGATTTGCGGCCGCACGCGCCACCGTGTCATTCTGAGCGAAGTCCCGACGTAGTCGGGACGCAGCGAAGAATCCCTCTGTGTTCTTGTTGGGAATACTGCAGTCTGCGTGCGGTCTGTTCCTGCCCTTAGCGCTTCTCCAGGCGCTTCGCCCAGTGCGAGAGGTGGTTCAGCGACGTAGCGTGGGTATGCTCCAGTTGCAGTGGCGTAATCGAAATGGCCCCACTCAGCACCGCCGCGTAGTCGCTGTCCGGGTCCACTCCTTCGGTCACCTGCTGTTCATGCAGCCAGTAGTACTTGCGTCCGCGCGGGTCCACTCCTTCTTGCAGGATGTTTCGCGTCACCTTCTGCGATTGCCGGGTGAACCTCACGCCGCCCTTCCACGGCAGCGGCACATTTACGTTCAGCAGCACGCCCGCGGGCAATCCCTCTCGCAGGACCATCTCCGCCAGCTCCCGCGCAAACCGTGCTGCCTCGCCGTACTCAAACCCGCGTCCCTTGTGTGCCACCGAGATTGCCAGCGCCGGGATATGGTTGATGGTCGCCTCCATCGCCGCCCCCACGGTCCCCGAGTAATATATGTTCTCGCCCATATTCCCGCCGCGGTTGATCCCGGAGATCACCAGGTCCGGCTTCCGCTCCAGCAGCTTGTTCAGCGCTACGATCATCGCGTCGGTCGGCGTACCCTCCACCGCCCATTCCCGTTCGGCCACCTGCTCGCAGCAGATCGGCTGCCGCAGCGTCAGCGCCTGCGACGACGCGCTTCGCTCCATGTGTGGCGCCACCACGCTCAGCTCTCCCAGCTCCCGCAGCTCCCGCAGCTCCCCCACCAGCGCCCGCAGCCCCTCGGCGTGGATGCCGTCGTCGTTCGTAATCAGTATGTGCGGTTTGGCGTTCATGTCTCGCTACGTCCTTCCCCGTCGCGCCTCTCGCGCCGGGCCGAATCATCAATCTTAAACGTCATTTCTCACCCTGGAAAACTCTTCTTCGCAGCGATTGCCGATCTGACAAGCGGGAGGGGGCTATCTTGGCTTCAGTCTCGCCAGGGGCTTGGCTTCCAGTACGGCACAAAAATGGTCGGGACGACTGGATTCGAACCAGCGACCTCACGCACCCCAAGCGTGCGCGCTACCAGGCTGCGCCACGTCCCGACCGCTCTGCACACCGCTCCGCAACTCATCACTCACTTGCCTTGCGGAAGGGGCGCTCTGGAAAGGGTATCACCGCCGTTCGAGCAGCGTCAAGAAAGCTCGCAGCGCGTCTCGCAGGTCCAGCAGTATTTTCCGGTTCAATATGGGAGGCGGCGCCTGCGCCGGCTCACTTTCCACCACTCTGGCCTCGCCCGTCGGCCCGTTCTGTTCCCGCAGGTGGCGTCGCGCCCCGGCAATTGTGAACCCCTCGTCGTAGAGCAGCCGCTTAATCTCCAGCACCGTCTCGATGTCCTGACGCCGGTAGAGCCGCTGCCCCTTCGGGCTTTTCACCGGCTGCAGCATCGGGAACTCCGACTCCCAGTACCGCAGCACAAACGGCTTCGTGTCCGCCAGCCGGCTCACCTCACCGATGCGGAACAGGTTCTTGTCCGGGATTGCCGTCGAAAAGTGTCCGTTGCCTGCCATTTGAGTCGCGCTCGCTCTGCCTTTTTACCTGCCTATTCTATTCCTTCAACCGCTTATCCTATTCCTTTGAATTCTCAAATTTCAAACCCGAAATTCAGCACTGGCCGCCTGATTCCGCCTCCAACCTCAGATCCTAAGCCTCTTCGTTCTTTACCGTCTCTTTGTCTCTGCGCCTTTGTAGTATTTCCTCTTCTCTTTCACCCGCGCCAGAAACCGGATCGGCGTCCCCGGAAAATCAAACTTCTCCCGCAGCCGGTTCTCCAGAAACCGTTCGTAGGAAAAGTGCAGCCGCTGCTTCTGGTTCGTAAACAGCACAAACGTCGGCGGCGCAACCGACGCCTGCGTCATGTAATAGATTTTCACTTTCTTCCCCGCCGGCATCGTGCCCCGCTCCAGGTCCACTTCCGCCAGCCATCGGTTCAGCTCGCCGGTGGAAATTCTCCGCTTCCGCGCTTCTGCCACCTCGTCGATCAGCCCGTAGAGCTTCCCCGTCCGGTCTCCCGTCAACGCCGAAAGGAACACAATCGGCGCATAGTCCAAAAATTTCAGTTGCCGCCGCACCATCGGTTCATATTCTTTAATCAGCACCCCGCCATCCACCCGCGTCACCTTTCCCTTTGACTCCCGCTCCGCCTTCTTGCCAGCCGCCTCCAGTGCCAAGTCCCATTTATTCATCACCACGATCACGCTCCGCCCGGACTCTTTCGCGTACCCGGCAATCGCTGCGTCCCCTGCGGTCACTCCTTGCGCTGCGTCCGCCAACAGCAACGCCACATCGGCGCGTTCCAAATGTTTCCGCGCCATCACCACGCTCAACTTTTCCGCCACCAGCTTGGTCTTCCCTTTCCTGCGTATTCCCGCCGTATCAATAAACCAGTACGCCTTCTCCCCGCGCCGCACCAATGTGTCCACCGCATCCCGCGTTGTCCCCGGCTCCGGCGAGACAATCACTCGCTCTTCCCCCGCCAGTTGGTTCAGTAGTGTGGACTTCCCCACGTTCGGCCGCCCGATAATCGCCACCCGTATGGCCTCTTCCTGTTCCTCGGCCTCGCACTTCGGAAAATCCCGCGTCAACTCATCGAGCATCTCGTCGATGCCCAGCCCATGCTCGGCCGAAATTGGATACACCGCCGCTCCCAGTTCGTGGAACGCCGCCGCCTGCGCCTCCTGCCGTTGCACATCCACCTTATTGGCCGCAATCGCCAATGGCTTGCCCGCTCGCCGCAGCAGCCGCGCCAGTTCGGCATCAAGTGGCGTCACGCCCGCCCGCGCATCCACCACCAGCAGCAGTTGCGACGCCGTCTCGATCGCCACCTTCGCCTGCCGCAGAATCTCCCGCGGGATGGCCGCCTTGTCGTCGGGCAGCATTCCGCCCGTATCCACCACCTCAAACGCCCGCCCCTCCCAGCTCGCCGTTCCCTGGATGCGGTCCCGCGTAATTCCCGGCTCGTCGGTCACAATGGACCTCCGGCTGCCCGTCAGCCTGTTAAACAGCCTGGACTTCCCCACGTTCGGCCGCCCCACAATCACCAGCGTTGGCATTTTGCCGCTCATCTCGCTCCGCACCCTCTCGAAAGCCCTCCACTCTACCCCACTCTCGCAGTATCCGCGTAGCGGCGGGCCGGCGCCCGTGCCGACCTTGTCGGAGTGCCCGCCCGTTGTAGGGGCCGGCTTCAGCCGGCCCTCCGCCTTTCCTTCGCTCCCGCCCCCTCCCCATGCCTTTCTCCCCGGGATTTGCTAAAGTCTCCGCCGCGGTCGGGCTGGGCCCACCCCATAGGCATTTGGGGGTGTCTTCGATGCACCCGAGTGTAAGTTTTTGCCTCCCGCCTGCGTATTCCATGGTGGACGAGCCAATCAGACCCAAGGGGTCAACCGGAGTGAACCCTGGCGACGTGATCGCCCAGGCCCGTGCGGGCAGCATCGACGCCTGGGGCGAGTTGTATAAGCAGTACGCCGGCCCGATTTTCCGTTTTTGTCGCCGGGCATTGCCCGCGAAAGAGGACGCCGAAGACGCCACCATGGAGATCTTTCTCAAGCTGCGCGAGAAAATCACCCAGTACGATTCCGGCCGCCCCTTCTCCGCCTGGCTCTATAAAGTGGCCGCCAATCACTGCTGGGACATTCTCCGCCGCCGCCGCGTCCGCCAAGACCTCGAAACCGGAGAGGTTGAAAACCTGCCGCTTGAGCATCCTGATCCGAGCCAGCTCCAGCGCCTCGTGGACGAGCACACCAGCCAGCAGGTACGCTCCGCGCTGAGCAGACTCCCGGCCCGCGCCCGCATGGCCCTGGTCCTTCGCTACTACGCGGAGATGAGCTACGACGAAATTGCAGACTCGCTCGGTGTTCGCCGGGCTTTTGTCGGGGTTGTGCTTTTGCGCGCGCGTCACCAGTTGCGGGAAGTCCTCGGCCAGCCGGGCAGCGCCGGACTCGCTGCGAGAGGGGCATCATGAACCACTTCGATGAAGTCACCTGTTTGCTCTACATCGATGGTCAGCTCGAACGCTCCCGCGCCCTCGAGCTTTCCTCCCACGCCGAGGCCTGCGCCGAATGTCGCGCTCTTCTCCGCGCTCTCGAGCGTGAATCAAAATTCCTCGCCCAGTCTCTCACCGAAGTTGAGGAATCCCTGCCGGCTCGCCTGACTGCGCCGCCGAGTCGCGAGGCCACACGCTGGGCCTGGACCGTTTCCTTTGGCCTGGCTGCTGCCGCCCTTTACGCACTCTGGACCGGCGTAATCGAGCCTTTCTACAACCAGTTTGATCAGGTCGGGCTGGGCGAGCGAAACATCTTCATGGTCATGATCTTTGAAGGAGCTCTTTGGAAAGGATGGGGAGAAATGCAAAACGTGATTCAAGGTTTGGCCATGGCCGCTCTGGGCGTCCTGGCAATCTACCTGCTCCGCCGCACCTGGCGGCGCGGCGCCACCCTTGCCGTCGTGGTGTCCGCTCTGTTCGCCTCGCTGGCGCTTCCCGCGCCCGCCGGCGCCGCAGAGATCATCCACAACAAGCAGAACTACACCCTGGCCGCCGGCGAGACCGTTAACAACGACCTGATCGTTTTCGCCCGCACCGCCCGCATCGACGGCAATGTCTCCGGCGACCTTATCTTTTGCGGCCAAAGCCTCACCATCAACGGCACCGTCTCCGGCGACGTCATTTCCTTTTCTGAGTCCGTTCGCATCAACGGCCCCGTCCAGGGCAACGTTCGCAGCTTCAGCAAAATGCTCTCGCTCAGCGGCACCGTGGCGAAAAACGTCACCGCCTTTACGCAGATTCTCGAATTTGATTCCAAATCCGAAGCCACCGGCATGATGATCTTCGTAGCTGAAGCCAACCTCAGCGGCCGCATCCGCCGTGACCTGATGGCCTTTAGCAAAAACGTCCTTCTCAACGGCTTCATCGGTGGCAGCGCACTTGTCCGTGCCGAGCATCTCACCATCGCCGATACCGCACAGATTGACGGCAAGGCCTCCTATCGCGGCCCGCACGATCCTGAGGTTTCCGCGCAAGCAAAGCTCGCCAGCCCTCTCGAAATCAACATTGTCAAGAAGCGACCCAACTACTACTCCGCGCGCTTTTACATCCACCAGGCCTTGCGCTGGGGTGCCGGTTTCGTCCTCGGCCTCATTCTCATCGGACTCCTCCCCGGCTTCTTCACAAACGCGATGCACTCCACCCGCAACTTCGGTCTCTCCCTCGGCATCGGCGCTCTTTCTGGGTTGGCCTGGGCTATCCTTCTCGTTATCAGTTGCGCTTTGCTGTTTATCGGCGTCTGGGGCGGACTCGCCACCACCTTGGTTTTCCTCCCCATCGCCTACCTCGGCCACATTTTTGTTGGTGCCTGGGTCGGCGAATTACTGATGGGCCGAGCCGCCGGCACACAGGGCGCAATCGCGCGCCTGGCCGTGGGCCTGCTCGCAATCCGCGTTCTGGGAATGGTCCCGAATGTGGGTGGGCTGGTTTGGCTTGTTGTGTTCCTCGCCGGAGCCGGCGCCATCCTCCACGCAATCTACACGCGCAACCGAGCCCTTGCTCCGGCCGCCGCGTAGCTCTTCCTGATTCGCCACAAAACACAACGGGCCGGGCGCCTTTCGGCCCCGGCCCGCTGGAACAGATCGACCTATCTCGTTTACGGTATGCGCTTCCGCACCTTTTTGGCAATCAGCACCGGGTTCGGCGTGCTCTTGAACAACAGACCGCGCAGCGACACGGTATTGCCGTCCGCAAGGCCGGTCACTCCTGTTATGCCGCCTTCGAACTCGGTCGCGGCCTGCGTCTGCACCTGGATCTGCGTGATCCCGGCGGCCGTGAACAGGCTTGGCAGTCCGCCGGTTCCGCCGACGTTGAAGTTCGGCGGCGCCGGTGCGCCGAACACTTTCGCCGTGAACCGCGTTTCTCGCAGCCGCACGCGGTCGGTGTTGATGGTTGTGCCCGAAGAGCTCGACCCTCGCCGCACCTGCACCGTTTGCCCGGGCAGCAGTTGCGCAGTATCCGTCGCATTTTCGAATGCGCCCTTCAACCCCGCGAGGATCGTCAGGCCATTGTCGTCCACCCGGAAGAAGCCGGGGGGAACAGTGCCTGGGATCATCACCGTCAGCACGTTGCCCACCTCAATGCCGGCCACGTTCCGCATCTCTTCGATCAGCACCATCTTGAATTGTGTCGGGCTGTCCACCGACACCACGACGCCGTCCAGCTCATCGTCGGCAACGTTGTCCTCCAGCTCGACCTTCTTGGCCAGCAGCGTGCCCGCGGCCAGGCTGGCCATCATCCTCAGGTCCACTTCCACCGACTGCCCGTTCTGCACGCAGGTAAAGTTGTTCACCACGCATGGCGGCGTGCCTTCGTCAAAGTCCTCGAAGACCGTCATGTTGTCCACTCTGATGGTCAGGTTTCCTCGCGTCGTTTGCAGTGTGAACTGGTTGTTCGCGGCGTCCTTGTTGGCCACCACACCCGACACGTCTTCGATCTCGTGCAGCTCGCCCAGAGGCCGTCCCGGCAGCGGCAGTTGCATCACAACCAGCGCACCGGTCGCGTTGAAGTCCACTCCCACGCCGCTGGTGATGATGTTGTTCAGGTTCACATCCACCAGGAAGCCGGTCGGCGTGTTGGCCACGATGGTCACCGGGAACGGCGCCCCCGAATACGTCACCGAGCCGGACACGGCTGGCTTGATCTCGCACACGGCGCCTACGGCGCAATTTCCGCCAGGAATAGGGATCGGCGCGCCGGTGTCGTTCTTAAACGTCAGCTCCGGATTTGCAAACGTGAACGTGATACTGCTGTAGGTGCCCGCCGGCACGTTGACTGCGGTCAGGAACGCGGCTTCGGTCTCCAGCCGTTTCACTTCAATCTGGATCGGAGTACTAACCAGCGACACATTGCCCGGGTTCAGCGTCGCGCCGGTGATGGTCACTTCAAACGAGATCACCGTCACGCCCGCCGGCGGCGTGTCGGTCACCGCAACACTCACGGTTGAGGTACCCGGCCCTGGGGGCGGGTTCCCTCCGCCGATTTTGTTGCTTCCACATCCTGCGACCAGCGCGGTCAGGAACAAAACCAGCAAAGCAGACAGCAAACGCCTCGTATTCACACAGCCTCCCTATGACCTGGATTTCGCGGCATGTGGGTATGATGCAACCAGTTGACCTTCGGAGGCGCGGTTAAGTTCTTTTTTAGCAATACCCGGACGCTAAGTCAATCGTACAGGCGTGTAAGAAATTCTGCCTGCGCAGAGAATCTACCGTCGAAAAATCCCGCACGCAAACCGGCGCGGCATCGAACTGCGGGGTTGCCCGGGCGTTGCTCAGACGATGCCCAGGCTCTTCCCAACTTCAGCCAGGATGTCCGCGGCCTTCTCCAGGTCCGCCCTCTTGTGTGTCGCCGTGACGATCGCTCGCAACCGCGCCTTGCCTTCCGCCACCGTCGGATAGCCCACCGCCGGGGCGTACACGCCCGCATCAAACAGCTTCCGCGAAAACTCAAACGCCTTTGCCGCTTCACCCACGTGGATCGGCGTAATCGGCGTCTCGCTTGCCCCGGTCGAAAATCCCCGCTTCTTAAGCAGTCGCTTGAAGTGCTTCGTATTCGCCCACAGCTTTTTGATCAGCTTCTCTCCGTCCGGCGAGTCCAGCAGCGCAAACGCCGCCTGGCACGTCGCCGTCACCGACGGGGGGTGCGAAGTTGAAAAAAGGAACGGCCGGCCGCGGTGGTAGAGCCACTCAATCAAATCCCGCGACCCGCACACGTACCCGCCCATCGCTCCGATGGCCTTGCTCAGCGTTCCCACCTGGATGTCCACTCGCCCGTGGCAGCCCAAGTGGTCCACCGTTCCCCGCCCGCCGCGTCCCAGCACGCCCGAAGCGTGCGCGTCGTCCACCATCATGATGCAGTTGTACTTCTCGGCCAGCTCGCACAGCTCCGGCAGCGGCGCAATGTCGCCGTCCATCGAAAAGACGCCGTCCGTGATCAGCAGCTTCCGCCCGTTCCAGTTTGCCGTCTCCAGGCAGATCCGTTCGCAGTCGGCCACATCCTTGTGCTTGAAAACTTTAATCGTCGCCTTCGACAGCCTGCAACCATCAATGATCGACGCATGGTTCAACTCATCGGAAATAATCAGGTCGTCCTTCCCCAGAATCGCCGCCACCGTTCCTGCATTTGCCGTGAAGCCCGACTGGAACACCACGCACGCCTCGGTGTTCTTGAACCGCGCAATTTGCTCCTCGAGCGCCATGTGGATCTTCATCGTGCCGGCAATTGTCCGCACCGCGCCCGCGCCCACGCCCCATTGCCGCGTCGCCTCAAGCGCCGCCATCCGCAGCGCCTTGTTCGTCGTCAAACCCAGGTAGTTGTTGGAGCTGAGGTTGATCACCTCGCACCCGTCGAAATTCGCCACCGGCTTCTGTTCGCTCTCCAGCACCCGCAGCCGGAAGTACAGTCCCTTCGCCTTCAACTCCTCGAGCTGTTCATGCAGAAACCCCAGCCTGCTGCTCGTTGCCGTCGTCATGTCTGCCTTTGCCTCTCCGACGCTATCATTCTGAGGCCCGATGATTTCTATCGGGTCGAAGAATCCCTCCGCTCTTCCTTCACCGCACATTCCCATTCGGATAAAACAGCACCTTGCTCGCCTGCCCTCCCTCCAGCATCTCGAATGCGCTCTGGAAATCATCCAGCGGCATGCGTTCCTTGAACAGCGGCTCCAGGTTCAGCCGTCCCGCCTTCAGCAGCGACGTCATCTGCTCCCACGTCCCGAACATCTTCCGCCCGTAAATCCCCTGCACCGTCGCGCCCTTGAAGATGATGTCCGCCACCAGGTCAAACGTCACCGGCTGGCTCGGCACGCCCAGCAACGACGCGCGCCCGCCCGCCCGCAGCATCTGGAAACCCTCGTGGATCCCCTTGGGGTTTCCGCTCATTTCCAGCATCACGTCCACGCCCGTCCCGCGCGTCGCGTCTTTCACCCGCTGTACCACATCCATCTCCGCCGGGTTCAGCGCCTCGTCCGCGCCCATCTTCTTGGCCATGCCCAGCCGGTGCGGGTTCACTTCCGTCGCAAAGATGGTCGAAGCTCCGCACGCCTTGGCCACCGCAATCGCCATCAACCCAATCGGCCCGCATCCAACCACCGCCACTGTCCGACCCGCGATCGCCCCGGCCAGCACGGTGTGTACTGCGTTCCCCAGCGGGTCCATAATCGCCGCGTAATGCTCCGGGATCGCCGCGTCAATCTTCCAGATGTTGGTCGCCGGGATCTTCACAAACTCCGCAAAGCACCCGTCCGCGTCAATCCCCAGCACCTTCACGTTCTGGCAGATGTGCAACTGCCCCACGCGGCACTGGTAGCA
>CAZHLD010000001.1:136020-137363 GCA_964533185.1 uncultured Acidobacteriaceae bacterium
TCGCGTCTTCCTGAGTGCTTTCATCATTGCGGTGGGCATCAACTCGCCTCGTGGTGGGCTACTGCTTTCCGGCGGGCTCCGGTTTCCGGCAGGCTCCGGCGAACCCGCGATGTTATCACACCGCTTCTGGCCTCAGAAACGCCCGCGCTCTTCGACTCTTCAACTCTTGCACTCTTTGACTCTTGGACCCTTCACGGCTTCACCCTCTTCACCACCCCGATCTCCTCCAGCGCCTTCAAATACTCCACTACCGCCTCCAGCGGCACCGGCCCGTACTCGGCGCTCACCGCATCCCGTATCTGCTGCGCGTTCCTCTTCCCATCCGCAAAGTTCAGCACCTCGTACGCATACTCCTCTCCGCTCCCCCGCAGCCCCTGGTACTGCAGCAGCTTCAGCTTCTTCGCCCTCTCCTCTCCATACTTGTCCTCAAGATAGTCATACCCAAACACACTCACAGGTCCCTTTATATCTGGATTCCGCATGAAGGCCAGCGCCCCTCTATCCGGGGGCACGGGTGGCTCTAGCCTGGGCTGTGCGAAAAAGAAATCAAGCATAGCGTTCTTGACAAGGTTGCCATCCTCGGTGAACGCCCCCGGAGCAAAGTCATTGATTGAAGCAGCCAAAGCCATTTCATATTCAGCGAAAAAGCGGAGTAAGTTTCCAGCCTCAACGTATTCGAGCTGCTGGCGTAGCCTTACCGTAGTCGCCGCTCGAAGGAATCGTCGCAGCGGAATGATCTGAGTAACTTCCGTCGCGTTACCTGCATTGATCGTCGCCAGAAAATACCCGCTCGCCGCCCCGATAAACGCCGCCCTCTTCAACTTCGTCGGATCAATCATCGCCGGCGTATCAAGGTTCGTATGGATGTACCGGTCCGGCCAGTCGTTCAGGTAAATCACCGGAATCTTCCACGAACTGTCCGCGTACACCTCGTGGTCGCTCCCCATCGTAAACTCGGTCACCATCGCCTGCAGCGCTTCTTTTCCTCCCTCCGGCGCCACCAGCGGATACTTCGCCTTCCCCGTCGCCGCAAATTGGTACGACTGCTCATTCACAAACTCCGCAAACGCCTCCGCCACGTCATTTACAAACGACGGCAGGCTCATCGGTCCGCGTGTCACGTGAAAAACCGCCTTCGTCTCCGGCCCACCTCCCACCATGTCCATATGTATTGCCGATTTGATCCGCGCCGCAATGTCCGGCCGCGCATTGAGCAGCACCACCGTCCCTTCAATCTCCGGTGGCCACACAAACCGTATCGTCCGCGTCGGCCTCGCCAGCCGACCCTCGCTGATCAACTTCTGCAGCGTCCGCGCCACCTCCAGGATCGTCGCGCACCCGCT
>CAZHLD010000001.1:137463-169713 GCA_964533185.1 uncultured Acidobacteriaceae bacterium
TGCCGCAGTTCCCACAACTCGCCAAACTCCGCATCCCACGCCGGACGCGACCTCTGCGTCCCATAGAAAATCTTCCCGTCGGCCGGGAACTCGAGTATCTCCACCTTCTCCAGCCGGTACGCCCGTGCCCGCTCTGCGATCAGCTCTGCCGCCGCACGAAACGGCCGCGAGCCTCGCGTCCGGTGATTTCGCGAAATCCCTTCAATTGTCCGCTTGGCCGTTTCGCCGGAAAGCTCCTCCGCCAGCGCCGCCACGTCCTTCTCCGGCAGCAGCGGCGGCTTCTGCGCCGCCACGCTCGGAGTAATCGCCATCATCACCATGACCATCTGCAAATACTTTTTCACAATCCACACTCCCCATAGTTGGGTGTCATCCTGAGGCCATCCGATGAGGATGGCCGAAGGATCTCAACTATTTGATCGCCACCCACTCTTCCGTGCTCACATGCCTCGCCGATTCTACGTTGAATCCCTCCGGCCGCACCACGCCGTACATCGCCATTCCACAGCCTGGAAATGCTGGCAACCCCTCTCCCCTTCCGCTACAATCCCCGCCGGCTCAACCTTGCATCCAACCTCACATTGCCCGGGAGGCATCCCTTGAGCTTCTCCCAGCGCCTGCAGGAGATTCGCACCGGCTTCCAACCCGCCTTCTGGGTCGCTAACATCACCGAGCTGTTCGAGCGTCTCGCTTTCTACGCGCAGCAGGCCGTCCTCGTCGTCTATCTCCACGAAGTCCTCAAGTTTTCACAACAGGAGTCCGGCGACCTGACCGGCTTCTTTGGCGGCACTGTCTGGCTTCTTCCCATCCTCGGTGGCACCCTCGCCGACCGCTTCGGCTTCCGCCGTTCTCTCGCTCTCGCCTATCTCGTCCTGGGCACCGGCTATTTCCTGCTCGGTTCGCTTTCTGCTTCCTGGATGGCGCCGGTGCGCGAGTCCTTCCCCTTGTACTGGCTTGTTTTTGTCATTCTGTTCATCCCGGCTCTCGGCCCTGCGGTCATCAAGCCTTGCGTCGTCGGGATCACCGCCCGCGCTTCCTCCGAAAACGTCCGCTCCCTCGGTTACTCCATCTACTACACACTCGTCAACGTGGGCTCGACCTTTGGCCCTCTGACGGCCCTCGCCTTCCGCCAGCGGTTCGGCATCGAAAGCGTTTTTCGCGTCTGCGCTTTCACTGCCTTTGCCATGTGCCTCGCCACGCTTTTCTTTTTCAAAGAGCCACGGCAAGGCGAAGAAAAGAAAGTCGCATCCGTTGCGGAGGCCTTTCGCAATCTGTTCGCAGTTCTGATCAACGTCCGCTTCATGACCTTCCTCGTCATCTTTTCGGGTTTCTGGGTTATGTTTTGGCAGGAATTCATCTCCTTGCCTCTCTACGTCCGCGGGTATGTGAATCCGGAATCCGATATCGAGCTTCTCCTCACCGTTGACCCGCTCGTTGTCATCCTTCTCACCATTCTTGTCAGCTACCTCTTCCGCAAGATGCGCGCCTTCCCTGCCATGACCCTCGGAGTTCTCGTCGCCACCTTCTGCTGGGTGCTTCTCGCCGTCAACGACCTCTCCTGGCAGGTCAACACCACCCTCAATCTGGGTTTCTTTTCCCTGCCCGTCCGCGGTTTCCCCGTCATCGGCGGAATCGCTTTGGCCGTCCTGGCCATCGGCGAAATCATCCAGTCCCCGCGCTATTATGAATACATCTCACGGCTTGCTCCCTCCGGCCAGCAGGGCGTTTACATGGGCTTCGCATTTCTCCCCATCGGCATCGGCTATTACATTGCTGGCGCACTCGGTGGCCGCCTCGTCCATCACTACGGCGAAGTTCTTCACAAGCCCCGGCAGATGTGGTGGGTCCTCGTCGCAGTCGGCTTCCTCACCACCGTGCTGATGATCGTCTACAACCGCATCGTCAAGCCCGTGGACAATTCCCCATCCACCAGTTGACGCCGGCTTCGAGAACAGTGATTCTTTCTTTTGCGCTGGGCTAGCCGGCAAGGTGAAGGACCATTTCGCATGATGCGTAGGAAAATTCTCCTCTTCGTCTTCAGCAGCGTCGTCGCGACCTCTCTTCTGTTTGCCCAGTCTCCCGGGCCGAAGAAAAACCTGTCGGCACCCAAGTCCGCCCCCGCCCAGTCCAGCCTCACCCCAGGCAAAAAGCTCTACGACGCCCAGTGCGCCATCTGCCACTTCAACGCGAGCACCGCCAAAAAAGTCGGCCCCGGCCTCAAGGGCCTCTCCAGGCGCGGCACCTTTGCCGACGGCAAGCCCGTCACCGACGACTCAATGCGTGTCTGGATTGAAAACGGTGGGAAGAACATGCCCGCCTTCAAGGGCATGCTCAGCTCTGAAGAAATTCGCGCCCTCGTCACCTACACAAAATCTCTGTAACGCCGGCCTCTGGCCGGTTTTTTCTTCTGCCTTCTGAATCTGTTTCTGGTTGTCGCCCGTGTCCGGCCTGGCTCTTTTACTTCGTCGCTCCCTGCTTCGTCGGCCGCTCCACCAACGCCAGCGCCTCATCCGTGGTAATCAACCGCGCCCCCATCCCCTGCAGCTCTTCGAGCGTCCGTTTGCCGTCCTCCCGGTTCAGCGTCTCGATCGCATCGGTCACCAGCGCCACGCGGTGTCCCCGCTCGAGCAATCCCTTCGCCGCCAGCCGCACGCAGTATTCGGTCACCACCCCAAACACGACAAACTCTGGCCCCTTCGCCACTCCCGCCGACAGCCGCTCCAAAACCGTCTCCGTGTGCGGATTGTCGAAGACGTCCAGAGTTTGCTTCTCCAGGATCACCTGTTTGTACTTCCTCGGCTCCGCCGGCACTCTTGCCTCCGCCCGGTTTGCAATTCGCACGTAGTTGTCGGTCAGCGTCTCCGGGATGATCTCTGCCCCTGGCGTCCCGCGCAGGCAGTGCGGCGGCCACTGCTGGAACTCTTCGTCGTCCGGGCTGTGCACGTCGGCGTCCGATGCCAGAAACACTCGCCCATCTCTCGCCGCATCCACCAATCGCTTCAGGTTCGGGATCAGCTCCTCCGCCCCTGGCACGTACAGCTTCCCGCCCGGCAGCATGAAGTCCACCTGCGTATCCACGTCCCAGAACACCACATCCCTGGCCGCCATCTCTTCCTGCCTCTCTGCTGGGATTAGATGCGCGCTGCCTTCTCCACGCGACTCCTCACCTGCTCCAGCAGCTCCTCCAGCCTTTCGCTGTACCGCACCGGATAGCTCACCGGCCCCGTCAGACTCCGCACTCCCTCCGGCAACCGCGCAACGTTCTTCAGACAACTCTCTCGCACCTCGTTCAAGTTCGCCGCCCGCTCCAGCCGCTTCCCCCCGCGCATCACCGGCCCCAGCAGCGCCTCCGCCCCGGCCATCTTCTCCTCCTCCAACGCGATCACATCCCCGCTGTACTTGCCGTCCGCTCCGGCACGGCGGAACACCTGCTTCCGCCCCGGGTACGTCACTTTCGCCTCGCTGAACTTCGCCGCGTTGTGGATCTGCCCGCCGCGCTCCAGCTCCACCAGCTTGTAGATCACCCCCAGCGCCGGCGCATCATTCGACGTCGCCAGCGACGTGCCCACGCCAAACCCGCCAATCTCCGCCCCGCCTTCCAGCAACGACGCGATCCGGTCTTCGTCCAAATCGCCCGAGGCAAACACCTCCACGTCCTTCCAACCCGCTTCGTCCAGACGCCTCCGCACCCAGCGACTGTCCGCCGCCAGGTCGCCGCTATCCAACCGCACGCCTCGCGGCTTGCGTCCCAGCGACAATATCTTCTCCACTGCCGCCCGCACGTCGTAGGTGTCCACCAACAGGACCGCGTGCTCCGGAAAAATCTCCAGGAACTGCCGGAAGGCTTCTTCCTCGTCCTCATGCGCCATGATCCACGAGTGCGCCTGCGTCCCGTACGTCGGGATGCCAAACCGCCGCCCCGCCTCCACATTCGACGTTCCCTGGCACCCGCCGATATACGCCGCCCGAGCCGCCACTACGCCCGACTCCATCCCGTGCGCTCGCCGCGTGCCGAACTCGATCACGTTCCTCCCGTGCGCCGCCGTCACCACCCGCGCCGCCTTGCTCGCAATCATCGTCTGGAAGTTGATCGTCGCCAGCAGGTAGGTCTCAACAATCTGCGCCTCCGCAATCGGCGCCGTCACGCGCAGCACCGGCTCGCCGGGGAAAAACACCGTCCCTTCCGGTATCGCCCACACATCGCCCGCAAAACGGAAACTCGCCAGGTACTCAAAAAACTCCCGCCTTACGTGCCCGAACGCCGGATGCCGCCTCAGGAACTCAATCTCCTCCGGCCCGAACCGCACCCCCTCCAGATACTCCAGCGCCTGTTCCAGCCCCGCCGCCACCAGGTAGTTCCGCCGCGCCGGCAGGCTGCGCACGAATAGTTCAAACGATGCCCGCGCCTCGAAGCCCGTCTGCACGTACCCCGCCGCCATCGTCAGTTCGTAGAGGTCCGTCAGCAGTCCGGAGTGCTGGCTCATGTTGTTCCCCTTGGGATTATGCCATTCGATTCGTCGGCAATACTAGAAGTCTGCTACTCCGGTCAACCGGGCATCGGTGCGATGCCGTCTCATACATCACATTCCTGGGCCGCCCGGTGTTTGTCATTCTGAGAGAAGCGAAGAATCCCTCTTCGCTTTCAAGGGGTGTGGTGAGGTTCTTGCTCTCAGCCCCGGTCCCGCCGCAGCGTCAGCCCGCCATCCACCAGCAGCACTTGTCCGGTAACGTAGTTGTCCGGCTCCAGGAAAAACCGCACCGCTCGCGCCACGTCTTCCGGTCGCCCAAATTTCGATATTGCCCCGCTCTCGATGTACCCGTCATACTTCCCACCGCTGACGCTCGTCTCCGCCATTCCCGCCACCGTCGCGCCCGGTGCCACCACGTTCACGCGCACATTCTTCCACTGCTTGGCCAGGATTTTCGCCGCCTGCACCAGTGCCGCCTTTGGCGCCGCATAGTTCAGGCTTCCCTCAAACGTCGCCACCGCCTGCATCGTCCCCAGCAGCACCACGCTGCCGCCCTCACGTGTCGCCGCCATCGCGCCGCCCAGTTCCTTCGCCAGCAGCACCGGCCCCACGTAGTTCGTCCTCAACGACGCCTCAATCGTCGCCGCATCCAGCTCTTCCCACTTGGCCCGCGCCGGGTCGCCCGGAAAGATCGCTGCCCCCGCCGGTGCTCCGCCCAACTTTTCCGCCGCTACTAGGTACTCGAGCCGCACCGCCGGGTCCACTAGCTCGCCGCCTACCAGCGCAATCTTCTGCCCCGTATCTTTCTCGACCGTCTTGGCCAGCGCCTCCGCTCGTTGTCGGTTCGCGCGGTAACCCACAACCACCCGCGCTCCCTCACGCGCCAGCAGCGTCACCGTCGCCGCTCCCAGCCCGCCCGTCCCGCCCGCCACCACGACCACTCGCCCCGCCAGCGTCCGCTCGGCAAACTCGTAGCGAAACGCCTTGTATCGCTCCGCCATCTTCTCGTCCCAATACGCCGATCCCATCTTCCTCTCGCACCCCGAAACGCGTCATCCTGAGGTCCCGGCAATAGCTTGCGATGCCGGGACCGAAGAATCTCAACGTAAACTCCACCGCCTCATCGATCCATTTGCCTCAGCCACTTGGCCTTCTTCCCCAAAAGACAAAACCCCCCGGCCCGCCGCCCGTTTCCACTTTGGGCGCGCCGGAGGGCTTCGTCAATGTTTCCTCGGGTCCGTCCTGCTGGTTTACTTCAGAACGGAGTCTTTGAACGCCTTGGCAGCGCGCAGCCGCACTACCGTCTTTGCCTTGATCTTGAGCGGCTCGCCGGTCTGCGGGTTGCGGCCCATGCGCGCCTTCCGGTGCGCCTTCACCGCGCGGCCGATGTTGGGGATCACGAATTTCCCCGCGCCGCCCTTGCACTCTTTCACCGCCAGCTTGAACAGCTCTTCAAAAAACTGGTGGGCCGTCTTCTTCGAAATCTCGCACTTCTCGGCCAGGGCCCCGACGATCTTGGACTTGCTCATTGGCTTTGCCATCTAGGTCAAACTCCTCCTCAGAAGTCTTCCGGTCCGCTCTGTGAGGGCCCGAAAGCCGCAGGCACTATAGCCGCACTGCGTCCCCGGCGCAAGCCCCATCCTCAAAAAACCCTCAAAAAATGCGCCGCGCGCGCGCCCCACCCCTCTCGGACCTGCTCCAGTCGCGTCTTTCGTACTTCCGTAAATCGCTGATGGGCGATGTCCCGGCCCGGTACAGCCGGGGGCGGACTTTCTGGGATGCCTGCGTGCCGGCGCCTCACTGCTCGCCAGGCTGCCTCTCCGACGCCCGGCTGCGGCCAGGTTTTCTACAACTGCCCCAGCCCGCGGTAGAACTCCGCCATCGCTCGGATTCCGCCGAAGTAGTTCTCCAGGCGGATGTGCTCATCCGGCGCGTGCGCGTTCTCATCCGGCAGGCCAAAGCCCATCAGGATGCACGGCACCTTGAACGTGTCGTGCATCTGCGTCACAAACGGGATGGAACCCCCTTCGCGGATGAACACCGCCCGTTTGCCGAAGCCCTTCTCCAGCGCCTGGTGCGCCACCTCGAAATACCGGTGCTGGTACGGCGCCACCCAGGCCTTTCCCGTGCTGAGCACTTCAAACTTCATCTTCACCGTTTTCGGCAGCAGCTTCCGGATATGTTTCTCCACCTGTCGCGCAATTTTCTCCGGGTCCTGCTTCGGCACCAGCCGCGTTGAAAACTTCGCATAGGCCTTCGACGGGATCACCGTCTTCGCTCCTTCACCCGTGTACCCGCCCCAGATCCCGTTCAGCTCCAGCGTCGGCCGGCACCACAACTGCTCCCGGATCGTGAAGCCTTTCTCGCCGGCAAGGCCCGGCGCGCCCACCGTCTTGCGGAACTCCGACTCCTTCCACGGCAACCGGTTCAGTGCTTTACGTTCCGCCTTCGACGGCACCACCACGTCCTTGTAAAAGCCCGGCACCGTCACGCGGAACTTCTTGTCGTGCAGTTTCGCGAACAGCTCGCACAAGATCGTCAGCGGATTCGGCGCCGCCCCGCCAAACACGCCCGAGTGCAGGTCCTGCGCCGCCCCGCTAATCTCCACCTGGTAGTAGTTCAGCCCCCGCAGCCCGTAGGTGATCGACGGCACCCCCGGTGCCAGCATCGCCGTGTCCGAAACCACCAGCGCGTCGGCCTTTAGCTTTTGCTTGTTGTTACTCACATAGCCCCACAGGCTCTCGCTGCCAACCTCCTCTTCTCCCTCGATCAGCACCTTCAGGTTCACCGGCAGTTTCCCATCCGTCCGGGTCAGCGATTCGAGCGCCTTCAGGTGGATGTGCACCTGCCCCTTGTCGTCCGCCGTGCCCCGTCCGTACAGGTTCCCGTTCCGCACCGTCGGCTCAAACGCCGGCGTCGTCCACAGCTCCAGCGGTTCTGCCGGCTGCACGTCGTAATGACCGTAGAAAAGCACCGTTGGCTTCTCCGGAGCCTCGAGCGACTCCGCATACACTAGCGGATGCATCGGGGTCGGCACGATCTCCACTTTCTTCAGCCCGGCCGCGCGCAGTTTGTCTGCCGTCCAGCGTGCTGCCCGCTCGATGTCCGGCTTGTGCTCGGATTTTGTGCTGACGCTCGGGATGCGCAGGAATTCAAACAATTCCTTCAAATGCTCGTCGCGCTTGCTGTCGACATATTCCTCAAGGGTCATCTACCGCTCCTCAGTTGTAGCCGTTTCTCTTCCTTCTTTCTTTGGTGCTCGAGGATTGGTTCGTTCGCGGCTGCATCCCGTGGAATGCCCGGGCGCAGCCGAAGGTCTCCCACTGGCGGGCCTACATCCTCAAGACTGCTATTCTACGGACAACGCCTCAGACGGGCAAGCCGTTGCTGTGGTTTCCTCTCGCTTCCCGCTGGGTTCCCCACCTGTACCCTCGTACAGGTTTTGCCGCAGACACACACCTCCACCGCTTTTGTTGACTCCATTCTCTCCCGGCCCCACCATGGTCTCGCAATGTCGGACGTCATCTATTCCACACCCCGACGCAGCCCGCGAGTCTTCATGCGCGTCCACGTCTGGGTCTCGGGCAAGAATGCCGATGGCCGCAAGTTCCGCGAGGCCAGCCAGACCATTGTCATCAACGCCTACGGCGGCCTGCTCTATCTCAATCAGCCGGTCGAGAACGACACCATGCTCGTCCTCAGCAGCCCCGCCACCCAGGAAGAGCAGGAAGTCCGCGTCGTCTATCTCGGCGAGGTCTGTGAAAAAGGTCAGCGCGTCGGCGTTGAATTTCTCACCCCTTCCCCTCACTTCTGGGGCGTCGAATTCACCCCCGCCGACGAACCCTCTCGCGCTGAATCTCTCCCTCCCAACTAAACACCCTGACTGCCAACTCCTCCCGCCGGCTCTTCCTATTTTCTATTTTCCCCTTCGCCCCGTCACAGGCCCCTTGGATACGTCTCAATTGCCGCCACCACTCCATCCCCTGTACACTCATTCTTGGAGGAGTGGCCGAGCGGTTGAAGGCGGCGGTCTTGAAAACCGTTAGGCCCGTAAGGGCCTCGGGGGTTCGAATCCCTCCTCCTCCGCCATCCCCCGGCTCTCGCCAGCGGCTTACCCGCTCGGGTTCTTCCCCCCACGATTCGACGCCCTTCTTTTCCAGCTGACTGTCTCAGCCCTGCGACCTTCGTTCCAGTTATCTTTTCGTGTCCGCTTCTCGCACCCGCCCCATGTCGCGCGACTTCTCACGCTAGAATGGCTTGTCGGTCATTCATGCGTCTTTCTCGTTCGACTCTTTGGATTGCTCTGGCCTGGGTGCTCTTCGTCGGCACCTACACCGCCGTTTCTCAGCTCGTCCCGCGCGGGGAGAACCTCACTGTCTTTGGCAATCTCCTGCAGTGCCTGGTTCCGCTGTTTGCCAATGCCGGCCTGCTGCTGAACGCCAATTCCACCAACTGGCGCCGCAACGCCTTCTGGGTGCTCCTGGCCCTCGGCGGCACCCTTTGGATGGGCGGCCAGTTGATTTGGACTTACTGGGAGATCTACCGCAAGGAGCCCATCCCCAATCCCTTCGTTGGCGACATAGTCTTCTTTCTCCACGTTGTTCCTATGATCGCCGCCCTGGCCCTCCGCCCCCACGCCAGCCATCACGACCGCAACTTCCGTTTCGGCTATCTTGACTTCAGCCTGCTCGTGCTCTGGTGGGTTTACCTGTACCTGTTTGTCGTCATCCCCTGGCAGTACGTCGTCCCCAATGAGGCCTTGTACGGCCACAGCTTCAATCAGCTCTACACCCTGGAAAACGTCATCTTGCTCCTCGGGCTGGGCACTCTCTTTCTCCGCACCGCAGGCCGATGGCGCGTTATCTACGCCCATCTGTTCGGCGCCGCCTGCCTTTACACCTTTGCCTCGGTGACCATCAACGTGGCCATCGACCTCGGACCGAACAGTACCGCCCTTTTCGGCCCCTACTACACTGGCAGCCTGTATGACGTCCCTCTGGTTGCTTCCTTCGTTTGGTTCGGCACCGCCGGCATTCTCGCCTACCGCTCGCAGCCCTCGGCAAAATCCGTAGACGCGGACGAACGCCCAGACACCGCTGCGGCTTCCAGCCAGCTCTCTACGATTTGGCCCGCCCGTCTGGCCATGACCGCTTTGCTCTCTCTGCCGGCTCTGGCCTTCTGGTCCCTGGAATGGAGTTCCGCTCCGCCTGCCGTTCGCCGCTTCCGCCTGCTCGTCACGCTCGTCGCGACCGTTCCTCTGGGCTTCCTCGTCTTTCTCCGGCAGACCCTGGTCGATGCCGATCGCCTCCGCCTATTGCGCGAATCCCACGAATCCATCGAAAACCTCAAGCGCCTCCAGACCCAGTTCGTCCAATCGGAAAAGCTCGCCTCGCTTGGCCTGCTCGCCGCCGGCGCCGCCCACGAGATCAACAATCCTCTCACCGCCATCCTGGGCTATTCCGACCTGCTCGCCGACGATCCCTCCGTCGGCGAAAAGGCTCGCGGCGTGGCGGAAAAAATCCGTGACCAGGCCCGGCGCACGCGGACCCTGGTCACCAGCCTGCTCTCCTTTGCCCGCCAGGTCCCCGCTGAGCGATCCCTGCTTGACGTCAATTCCATCGTCACCAGCGCGATCCAGCTCCGCAGCCTCGACCTTCGCGGCAAGAACACCCGTATCGACCTCCAGACCGCCAGTATCCTTCCCGGCGTTCGCGGCGACCCGAACCAACTCCTTCAAGTCTTCTTCAACATCATCAGCAATGCCGTGGACGCCATGGAAGCAGTCGGCGGGGGTGTGCTCACCGTCCGCACTTCCCGCGACCGCGCTCAGGTTGTCATCGAGTTCTCCGACACCGGCCCGGGCATCAAGGAGCCTCATCTCGTCTTCGACCCCTTCTACACCACCAAGCCGGTCGGTAAGGGCACCGGCCTGGGCCTCTCTATCTGCTACGGCGTGCTCCGCGAGCACGGCGGCAACATCTCCTGTCACAACCGAACCGAGGGCGGAGCCTCCTTCCGCGTTGAGCTTCCTGCCGTCCTGGCTCTCTTCCCTTCGGTTTCAGCCTCTCCGCACGCCAGTGGTTCTTCCCGCGACGCTGCGCTGACGAACTCTTCTCCTGCGCCGGCCCCAGACCCTGCCTCGCCCGAATCCTCGTCTTCTGCCAACTCCCCCTCCGCGCCGCCCGCCGTTCGGCACTCCTGAATCCGCGCTTCAGTAGCAGAAGTCCTTTCAGTCTTCTTTCTTTGTGCTAAATTCTTTCGACGCGCGAACACCAGATGACTCAGCCCGCCATTGCCACCGAGTTCCTCACCCGCCGCTTCGGCGCTCTGCTCGCCGTGGACCGCATCAATCTCTCCGTCGAAGCCGGCCAGTTCTTCGGTTTTCTCGGCCCCAACGGCGCCGGCAAATCCACCACCATCAAGATGCTGACCGGCCTGCTCGCTCCCACCTCCGGCCGCATTTGCCTCCTCGGCCTCGACCTCGAACAGCAGCCCATCGAGGTCAAGCGCCAGATCGGCGTTGTGCCCGAGGGCCTGGCCCTCTTTGACCGCCTCACCGCCTCCGAATACCTCAACTTCGTCGGCCGCATGTATGGCCTCGACCGCCGCACCGCCGCCGAGCGCGCCGCTGAGCTCCTCAATTTCATGCAGCTTGCCGACCGCCCCAAGTCCTTGATCGTCGATTTCTCCGCCGGCATGAAGAAAAAGCTCGCTCTGGCCGCTGCTGTCATCCACGGCCCGAAGATCCTCTTCCTCGACGAGCCCTTCGAAGGTGTGGACGCCATCGCCGCCGGCTCGCTCAAGGCCATGCTCCACCGGATGACCAACCGCGGCGCCACCATCTTTCTCACTTCCCACGTCCTTGAGATCGTCGAGCGCCTCTGCAGCCACGTCGCCATCATTCACAAGGGCACCCTCGTCGCCCAGGGCTCGCTCGAAGAATTGCGCGCCGGCGTCGAGGCCCGCGCCGAACTTCACGCCGCTTCCCCCGGCGAAAAGCTCACCCTCGAACAAATCTTTCTCTCCATCGTCGGTACCGGTGCCGCCCGCTCCGATCAGGAGCTCTCATGGCTGATGTAGCCCCATCGTTCGGCACCCTCAGCCAGGTCGCCATCATTGCCCGGCTCCGCGCCTGCATCTTTCGCAACTCCATCCGCACCACCAGCGCTCGCCTTGACCTGGTCGCGTTTCTCCTCGTCGGCGCTCTGATTGCTGTCTTCGACCTCGGCATCGGCATGGGCATGGCTTTCGGTGCCTACTTCGCTCTGACCACCGGAAAGCTGGCCCTTCTGAATTTCCTCTTCTGGGGCCTCTTCCTTGCCTGGCAGTTCCTCCCCATAATATTTGCCTCCTTCACTGTGGACTTCGACTTCCGCGGCCTCCTCCGCTTTCCCCTCCGCTTCCTCGCCTTCTACCTCCTCAGCCTCGCCTATGCCCTGTTCGACCCTGCCCTTCTTTCTTGCATCTTCTGGCTGCTCTGCCTGGGCGCCGGCATTGTCTTTGCCCGCCCCGACCTTTTCCCTTGGATCCTCCTGCTCGTCCTCGTCTTTGCCGCAACCAACCTGCTCCTCGGCCGCCTCATCTCCTCCTGGCTTGAGCGGCTCCTCGCTCGCCGCCGCACGCGCGAGGCTGCCATCGCCCTCTTCCTTCTCGCCCTGTTCAGCTTCCAGTTGGTTGGTGTCGCCGGTGAACGCTGGGGACGACAGGCCGCCCCCATCGTGGTGAGAGTCTCACCACTCTTGCGCCCGCTCCCTCCCGGCCTCGCTGGGATGGCCATCGAGCGCGCCTTCGATGGCCGCCATCTATCCGCGCTGGCTCCGACGGCTCTCCTCGCCGCCTATGGTGTTGTCTTCGCCTGGCTGCTGCGCCGTCGTCTCCTCGCTCAGTACCGCGGCGAAGACCTCAGCGAATCCCTCGCCCCCTCTCGCCCCTCTGTTCCCTCAGCCTTTCGCCCTGCCCCAGTCTCTTCCGCGTCCTCTGCTTCCTTTGCCTCCTCCTTCCTCCCTCCTCCCGTCGCAGCCATGTTCGAAAAGGACATTCGCTACATCCTCCGCAATTCCGTCCTTCTCCTCACTCTAATCGCACCCGTTCTCTTTCTGATCGTCCTCCTGTCCGCTGGCCAGTCTCCCCGCCCGGGGAAGCGTTCGGTCATGCCCATTACTTCTTCAGACTTCCTCTTCCCCGGCGCCGTCGCCTACGCCGTCTTGATCTTCACCAACCTCCTCCACAACTGCTTCGGCTACGCCGGCTACGGCATCCAGCTTCTTCTGGCCGCTCCCGTCCGCTTCCGCGACATCCTGCTCGGCGTCAACCTCGCCCAGACCGCGCTCGTTCTGTTCGAAACGGCTCTCATCACCCTCTTCTACAGCCTGTTCTTCCATCCCCCGGCGCTCCCGATGCTCCTCGCTACTCTGGCCATGCTTTGTTTTCTTCTGCTGGTCAACCTCTCGGCCGGAAATCTCCTCTCGCTCTACCGCCCGCGCCGCATCGAGTTCGGCTCTATGCGACGCCAGCAAGCCTCCGGCCTCACCGTCTTGATCGGCCTCGGCATCCAGCTCGCTAGTTTTATTCTGATTACCCTGGTCTTTCTGGCGACGTATTTCTTTGGTGGGACGTGGCTGGCCTTGCTCGTCTTTCTGGTCTTGGCCGCAGCCGCCGCGCAGCTCTATCGCACCGTGCTCGACCGCTGCACCCACATCGCCCTCGACCGCCGCGAATTCCTAACCGCCGAATTCTGCCGCTCATCCTGACTTCCTTTCCCCTGTCATTCTGAGCGGAGTCCCAGCCTTGCCGGGACGAAGTGAAGAATCCCTCTGCGCCTGTTTCTCTTACTTCTTCCCCAGAATCTCCTTCCACTCACTCAATCGGTATCGCCGCCGCCATCATCACCAGCGCCGCGCTCAACGACCATGCCTTCCTCATCGTTTTCTCCTTTCATGCCCATTCCCGCGTGGCGCACCCTGCGCCCTGAAACGCCACGCAGTTGCAGTGCGTCTCGCTCCCAAAGGCTTGCGCGGCTGCCGCCCCTGCGCTACTCTCGCCGCGCCCTGTCGGTCACTTTCGCCCTTGACTCTCTTCATTTAGAGGTTGCCCTGATGAACCCATCTGGATTGAACGCTGTCATTCTGAGGGCCGGTCCCACCGGCCCGAAGAATCCCTCTTTGTTCTTTGACTTCTCTGCGTCCTCTGCTTCCTCTGTTCCCTCTGCTCCCTCTGCGATATGTTTTCTCTTTCTCTTGCTCGCCCTTGTTGCGTTTACAATCCCGGCTAACGCTCAATCCCTTTCTCAAGATCTCCCGAACTTCGTCGAAACCCCCGCCGTCACCGGCTACGAGCAATCCCTCGCCGCCGAAATCCGCTCGCGCCTCAAAAGTCTCAATCCCCGCACCGACAACCTCGGCAACGTCATCGTCACTCTCGGCTCCGGGTCTCCCTCGCGCCTCATCGTCACTCCGATGGACGAGCCCGGCTACGTCGTCAGCGCCATCACCTCCGACGGCTATCTTCGCGTTCAACGCCTCCCCCAGCAGGCTCCTCATTCTCTCTTCGATCTTCTCCACACCTCTCAACCCGTCACCATCACCACGCGCTCCGGCAAATCCGTCTTCGGCGTCATCGCCGGCCTCTCCACCCATCTTCAACCCGCTCGACAGAACGCTCCCCGCGCCGCTCACCCCGACGAAATCTTCGTGGACATCGGCGCCTCTTCCCCCGCCGAAGTCCGTCAGGCCCGCGTGGACATTCTCGACCCCATTTCCCTCGACCGCACCTTGTACCAGATGGGCTACGGCCGCCTCACTGCTCCGGCCATCGGCGACCGCTTCGGCTGCGCCGCGCTTGTCGAGCTGTTACGTCGCCTCGACCCGGCCAAACTCACCGGCACTCTTACTGTCGCCTTTGTCGCCCAGCAGTGGGCCAGCTCGCGCGGCCTCGACCGCCTCATGCAGCAGGTCAACCCCGACGAGATGATCTACATCGGCCGCCTCCTCCCTCGCCGCGGCCCCGGCGCCCAGGCCGCCCCTCGCACGCCATCCGTTCAGCCCGGCAGCGGCGTTCTGATTGGCTCAGCCGAACCGCAAGCGCCTCTCACGAGCCTTGCTGAAGAGCTCAAGCGTCTCGCCGACGAAAACAAGATTGCAGTCGCCGCCGAATCCACCGCGCCTCTTCCCCGCGTCAGCTATACGCAGGGCCCGGCTCTTCCCGAAAGGTTCGCACATCTCGGCGTTCCCACTCGCTTTCCCCTCACCCCTGCCGAGTTTCTCGACTCCCGCGACATTCTGAACTTGGTTTCGCTGCTCGAGCTTTATGCCCAAGGAATGCGTTCGCCGATCGATTTCGATAGTTTTGTTGGGCTGGGCGAAGGCGGTAGCGTTGCTTGGGGACCTTCGGGGCCCTCCCAGGCGTACATTCTGCAGAAGCTCGTCGAAACCTACGGCGTCAGCGGCAACGAAGGCCCAGTCCGCGAAGCCATCACTCGACTTCTCCCGTCCTGGGCCAAACCCGAAACCGACGCCGCCGGCAATCTCGTCCTTCGCGTCAGCGCCACTCCGCCCAGCGCCCAGACGCTCGCCAAAGTCGAGCGAATCGCCTTCATCGCCCACATGGACGAAATCGGCTACGTCGTCCGCTCCATCTCCTCCGACGGCAAACTCGAAGTCCAGTCCCGCGGCGGCGGCATCCCTGAGTTTTTCCTCGGCCACGCCGTTCTCGTCCACACGAAAGGCGGTCCTCGCCCCGGCGTCCTCGAACTTCCCGCCGGTTGGGACGCACCCGACTTCCAATGGCCGCGCGGCCCTCAGGCGCAGGTCGGCGAGGCCCGTGCCATCCGCGTTGATGTCGGCGCCCGCTCGCCCGACGAAGTCGCGCAGCTCAGCATCCAGGTCGGCGACACTCTCACCGTCCCCAAAAAGTTCAGAAAACTCTTTGGCACCCGCGCCAACGGCCGCAGCTTCGACGACCGCGTCGGCTGTGCTGCCCTGATTGCCGCCGTCTGGGCTTTGGGCCCCAACCCGCCCGCAAAGGAGATTCTCTTTATCTGGTCAACGGAGGAAGAAGTCGGCCTGCGCGGCGCATTTGCCATTGCCCAGCGCCTGGCCGACGAAGGTCGCTCGCCCGACTACGTTTTCGCTGTGGATACCTTTGTCAGTTCCGATTCGCCGCTTGAATCCGACCGCTTTGCCAACGCCCCCATCGGCAAAGGCTTCGTCATCCGCGCCGTGGACAACTCCAACATCACCGCCCGCCCGTTCGTTGACCGTCTCGTCAAACTCGCCCGCGCCAGCTCCATTCCCGTGCAGTACGGCGTCACCGGCGGCGGCAATGATGGGGCCGTCTTCCTCCGCGGCGGCACCGTGGATATCCCCATCTCCTGGCCCTTGCGCTATTCCCACTCACCGGGTGAAGTCATTGATACGCGCGACCTCGATGCCCTCGCCCGCATCATCGCCGCCATCTCCCGTTCCTGGTGATGGCCTTGCTTGTGTAGGGGCGGGCCTTTGTGCCCGCCCAGATTTCATCGCCGTGTTCTCTGTCTGAGTTGCTCTTCTCTGTGCTCTCCGTATCCTCTGTGACCTCTGTGTTGAACTCTTTTCTCTTTTCTTGCCTCAACTCTTATCTTTGTACGCCAGCCCCAGCACCACTCCCAGCACCAGAAAATACCCGAAGTTCGCCGGCCCCCACGCCAGATAGAACGGATAATTGTTCAGCACCATGTGCGGCATCAACTGCTGCATCCAACCGGCGATCAGCCCGAGAAACACGCCAAACAGCACGCCGGTTGATAGCCGCGCCGCTCCACCCCGCGCGAACAGCGCATAGAACACCGTAATCAGCGCCACATTCAGCGCGCTGCTCAGCATCATCCGCGCCATTGGCAACTGGTCCTGCGGCTTCAGTAAGTCCGGGTACTGCGCGTGGAAGTTGTGCAGCGCAAACCCGTACACCAGGTTCTGGTATCCCGCCCCCACCAGCACCGCCAGCGCGTACGCCAGCAACAACCGCTTCGTGTTAATCATGGCCCCTCCTCTCGACGCCGGATTCTACGCCATCCCATCGTTGTCCGGCGATCTATTCGTCCGCTCCCAATTTCAAATCTCAAATTTCCAATCTGATATTTCTCTTCCCTCTTCCTATCCGTGCTCATCTGTGTTTATCTCTGGCTTCGCTGTCGGAGCCGTCCATGCCCATCAAGACCATCATCGAGCCGTTTCGCATCAAGGCTGTCGAGCCCATCCGCCGCACCACCCGCGAAGAGCGCCAGCGCCTGCTCGCCGCCGCCGGCTACAACCTCTTCCTCATCCCTTCCACCGACATCCTGATCGACCTGCTCACCGACTCCGGCACCGGCGCCATGTCCACCGAGCAGTGGGCCGCCCTCATGCGCGGCGACGAATCCTACGCCGGCTCGCCCAGCTTCACTCGCTTCCGCGAGTCCATCGAGGCCATCTTCGGCTTCCGCCACGTTATTCCCACGCATCAGGGCCGCGCCGCCGAGCGCATCCTCTTCAGCGTCATGTGCAAAAAGGGCGACGTCGTCCCCAACAACACCCACTTTGACACCACTCGCGCCAACTGCGAATTCGTCGGCGCCGAAGCCCTCGACCTCCCCATCCCTGAAGCCCGCCAGCCTGCTCTCATCCATCCCTTCAAAGGCAATATGGACGTCGCCCGCCTCGAAGAAACCATTGCGCGCGTTGGCCGCCAGTGCATTCCGCTGGTCATGCTTACCATCACCAATAATTCCGGCGGCGGCCAACCCGTCTCGATGGAAAACATCCGCGCCGTCAAGCAAGTCTGCTCCCGTCACAATATCCCGCTTTATATTGACGCCTGCCGCTTCGCCGAAAACTCCTACTTCATCAAGCTCCGCGAGCCCGGCTACGCCCAGAAAACTCCGCGCGAAATCGCCCAGGAAATCTTCCGCCACGCCGACGGCTGCACCATGTCCGCCAAAAAAGACGGCCTCGCCAATATCGGTGGCTTTCTTTGCACCAACGACGACGCCATTGCCCAGCAGGAAAAAGACCTCCTCATCCTCACCGAAGGTTTTCCCACCTACGGCGGCCTCGCCGGCCGCGACCTCGAAGCCATTGCCGTCGGCCTCAATGAGGTCCTCGAGGAAGACTACCTCAACTACCGCATCGTCTCCACCGCCTATCTCGGCAACCACATCGCCCAAGAGGGCGTACCCATCGTCCAGCCCCCAGGCGGCCACGCGATTTACATTGACGCCCGCGCCTTCCTCCCCCACGTTCCTCCGGCGCAGTTCCCCGGCGTCGCCCTGGCCGGTGAGCTGTACATCGAAGGCGGCATCCGCTCGGTCGAAATCGGCACGCTGATGTTCGGCGAACGCGCCACCATGGACCTGGTCCGCCTCGCCATTCCCCGCCGCGTTTACACCCAGAGCCACATTGACTATGTGATCGAAGTCATTCTCGAAGTCTGGCGCCGCCGCGAAAACATCCGCGGCCTCGAACTCACCCACCAGTCCCCCTTCCTCCGCCACTTCACCGCCCGCTTCCGCCCCCTCGTCTCCGCGCCCGCCTCCGCTCAACATTCCTCCGTCTAACCGCCGTGCCCCTCCGCGTCCCCTTCTTTACCTCCTCCACCTCCTCAAGAATCATCCTTGCCCTGCGGCCCCCTGTGTGTTACCTGTTGAAACGGCATTCGGTCTGCGCGTAGCTCTCACGCGCTCACAGTCTCACGCTCCCGCACACAGAAGGTGCCTGTCGAATGTTGCGAAAGCTCCATGTTTATCTGATCAAGCCCTCGCAGTATGACGAGGAGGGCTACGTCGTTCGCCATTGGCGCGGCGTGCTGCCAAGCAACACGCTCGCCTGTCTCGCCGCGCTCACCGAAGACGTCGTCGCGCGCAAACTGCTGGGCGAAACGCTCCAGGTGAAGCTCCACCTGCTCGACGAGACGGTGGACAAGATCCCCGTGAAGCGCATTTGCCGCTCCCAGCGCGGCGGCCACACGCGGACCATCGTGTGTCTCGTCGGCGTGCAGACCAATCAGTTCCCCCGCGCTTCGGACCTGGCCCTCGAATTTCGCAAGGCCGGCCTCGCCGTAATGATCGGCGGGTTCCACGTCAGCGGCACCCTCGCACTCCGGCCGGACATTCCACCGGACATTCAGGCCTTGCTCGATGCCGGTGTCACGGTCGTCAAGGGCGAAGTGGAAGAAACCTGGGCGGACTTGCTCCGCGACGTTGTCGCTGGACGCCTCCAGCCCCTCTACGACTTCCTGAACAACAAGCCTGACCTCTACGACAAGCCCATCCCGCTGATCCGCCGGGAGTATCTGCGCAAGTTCGTGGGCTCGAATTTCGGGACGCTCGATTGCGGCCGAGGCTGCCCCTTTGAATGCAGCTTCTGCACCATCATCAACGTCCAGGGCCGCAAGATGCGTGTCCGCTCCACCGAGCAGATCGCCCGTGCCGTGCGCCTCAACTACCGGCGCCACGCGATCAGTTTCTACTTCTTCACCGACGACAACTTTGCCCGCAACAAGAACTGGGAGGCCATCTTCGACGTTCTGATCCGCTTGCGCGAAGAAGAACACATCCCGGTGAAATTCATGATGCAGGTGGACGTGCTCTCCTGGAAAATTCGGAACTTCGTCGAAAAGGCGCAACGCGCCGGCTGCCAGACCGTTTTCATCGGCATGGAAAGCATCAACACGGACAACCTCAAAGCGGCGGGGAAAACTCAGAACAACGTCGAGGAATATTCCCGGCTGATCGAAACCTATCGCGCCGCGGATATTTCCACCCACGTCGGCTACATCATTGGTTTCCCGGGAGACACGCCGGATTCCGTCCAGCGCGATCTGGCACGCCTCGAAAAGGAAGTCCGGCCCGACCACGTCTCCTTCTTCATGCTGACGCCGCTGCCGGGTTCATGCGACCACGTCGAGATGGCCCGCCGCGGCGAATGGATGCATCCGGACTTCAACCTCTACGATTCCCACCACGAGGTAACGGTTCACCCTCACCTCAAAAACGGCGAGTGGACGCAGATCTATTTCCAGGCCTGGCGGAAGTTCTACAGTCTCGAAAACATGCGGGCGGTACTCCAGCGCAGCTCGCTGCGCACCTATTGGAACAATCTCCTGCGCTTCTTCTGGTACAAGAATTCCATCCAGACCGAAGGCCGCCACCCGATGATGTGCGGCTTCTTCCGCCTCAAGGGCCGCAGGGATCGCCGCCCCGGATTCCCCGTGCTTTCCCGCTGGCAATACTTCCGCACGCGGGCCCGCGAGGTGCGCGCCCATCTGGCTTCGATGGTCCGCGTTCTTCTCGAGATGGAGGAGCTCTGGTTGGAGACCCGCCATTCCAGCGCCGCCGAGCAACGCATCGTCGAGGAGCTGAACAAGATCCGTGAGGCGGCCCGCGGCCGGTTAAAGCTCGCCGACCTGCAACTGGCGCACCTGCGCGCTCGGATGCAGTTCCCCTCGCTGCGCGTGCCCTCCAAGCTCCACCTGTTCTGGGCAAAGTGGTACCCGCTTCTTGCGCCCGGGAAGGTCTATACCCGTGCCGATCTGGACGCCTTCTGGCAGACGGCTAAGCAGCACTGGACCGAGCGGCGGTGGTTCCGCATCCCGCCGCACCGTCTCGCCTTCAATTTGTTCCGCGACGCCCAGCTTTCCCTGCTGTTTGTGATCAATCTCGTCCGCGCTCACTAGTCCGCATCCCCCTCCTCTACCTCCTCTGCTTCCTATGTTTCCTCCGCCTTCCCTTCTTCCATGCCTCCCTACCGCCCTGCTACAATCCTCCTCGATGCCCACCCCTTCACCGAAGCTGGTTCCTACGCCCGCCTTCAAACCTCCCCGTTACATCGTCGTCGAAGGCCCCATCCGCGTCGGCAAGAGCACTCTGGCGAGGACACTCGCCGACCGCATGCACGCCCGTCGCGTCTTCGACTGCGAAGACAATCCCTTCCTCTCCGACTTCTACTCCGAAAAGCCCGGTGCCGCTTTCCGCGCGCAGATGTACTTCCTCCTCGAGCGGCACCGCCGTCTTCGCGAAACGCATCTCGAAGAATCTCCCGGCCCGGTTGTCGCCGATTATCTGTTCGAGAAGGACAAACTCTTCGCCTACCTCAACCTCGACAACGAAGAATTGAAGCTCTACGACCGCTACTACGAAATCTTCGCCGCTGGCCTGCCCGTCCCCGATCTGATCATTGATATCTCCAGGCCAGCACCGACGTCCTCCGCAGCCGCATCGCCAAAAAGGCCGATCCCGCCGAATCGCACATCTCGCTCGACTACCTCGAAGAAGTTGTCCGCGCCTACGAACACTTTTTCTTCCGCTACTCCGCCTCCGACCTCCTCGTCGTCAACACCTCCGAGATCGATTTCGTGGACCGCAACGCCGACCTCCAGCAGCTCCGCCGCCGCCTTCAGGAGCCCGTCAAAGGCACTCAGCACTTCCTCCCCCTCGGCCAGACCTGATTCTCTCTTTTCTGCGCCCTCCGTGCTCTCTGCGACCTCTGCGCATCTGTGTCTCTGCGTCCTCTGCGATAATGTTTTTTCTTTTCTCTTTTGTCTTTTGCCTTGTTCACGACAAGATCAAATCCCCAGCTCTCACCCATCTAAAATCTGAAATTTCAAATTTGAAATTTCCCCATCCTGCCGTATGCTCCTCTCGACTCTCCGCCCTGTGAGGTGCCTATGGCTCCCTGGTCTCGCCGCCGTTTCTTTCTGACCACCCTGGCCGGCAGTCTCGCCGCCGGCGCACAGAAAATCTTCGCCGCCGACTCTCCCAACGGCGACGGCCTCTCCTCCCTCGCTCAGGCCGCCGCCGCGACCGCCAAAGGCACGCGCCCTCTCATCATTTCCAGCTCCAACGGCCTCAATGCTCTCGACCTCGGCATGGGCCTGCTTGAGCGCGGCCACGATACGCTTGATGCCGTGGTCGCCGTCGTCAACGTCGTCGAAGACGACCCCCGCGACAACTCCGTCGGTTACGGCGGCCTACCCAACGAAGAGGGCGACGTCGAACTTGACGCCAGCGTCATGCACGGCCCCACGCGCCGCGCCGGCGCCGTCGCTTCTCTTCGCTACATCAAGAATCCCTCCAAAGTCGCCCGCCTCGTCATGGAGCAGACCGACCACGTTCTGCTCGTCGGCCCGGGCGCTCTGCGTTTTGCCGAAATGCAGGGCTTCGAGCGCATGAACCTCCTCACCAACGAATCCCGCCTCGCCTGGCTCCGTTGGAAAGCCTCCACCACGCCCAACTGGGCTCCCGGCCTCGATAGCCCCGACTGGAAAGACAAAGCCGCCTCGCTTCTCGATCCCAATCTCCCCGAACCCGAAAAGGCCCGCCTGCTCGCCTGGGTCGAAGACGTCGTCGCTCATCCCCCCACCGGCACCATCAACTGCCTCGCCGTCAACGAAAAGGGCGACATCTCCGGCACCACCACCACCTCCGGCCTTGCCTGGAAGATTGCCGGGCGCGTCGGCGATTCCCCCATCATCGGCGCCGGCCTCTATGTGGATAACGACATCGGCGCCGCCGGCTCCACCGGCCGCGGCGAAGAGAACATCAAAGTCTCCGGCGCCCACACCATCGTTGAAATGATGCGCAAGGGCATGTCACCCACCGACGCCTGCCTCGAAGCCCTTTCCCGCGTCGCTCGCAACTACAACAACGACAAAACGCGCCTGGCCAAATTCCACTTGCTCTTCTACACGCTCAATAAAGACGGCGTCCACGGCGGCGCATCGCTCTGGTCCGCTGCCCGCGGCGGCCGCCCGCGCACTTACGCCATCCACGACGGCTCCCAGGCCCGCCTCGTCGAGTGCGCCTCGCTTCTACAAGGAGCCAGCTCCGACTAACCCCACCTCGCACCACCCGAGGTTGTCATCCTGAGTCCCGGCCTTGTCGGGACGAAAGATCCCTCCTCTCTCTTCCTCAGGCAACAGTCAACAGTGAACGGAAAACGGGGACCGAGTTACGTATTACGAATCACGAGTAACGTCCTTTCCTCCCCACCCGCCACTCTCCTTGCTATTCTCCCCCCGTGGACCGCGTCAACATTCTCATCGTCGGCGGCGGAGTCGTCGGCTGCGCCACGGCCGCCGAGCTCGCCGCCCGCTGGGACAACGTCTTCCTCGTCGAACAGCTCCCTCGCCTCGGCATGGCCGCCAGCACCCGCAATAGCGGTGTCCTCCATTCCGGCCTTTACTATCCGCCTGGCTCCCTCAAAGCTCGCCACTGCGTCGCCGGCAATCGCCTCTCCTACGAGTTCTGCTCCGCCCACAACGTTCCTCATCGTCGCACCGGCAAACTCGTCGTCGCCGCAACCGCCGAAGAAGAATCGCAACTCGCCGCTCTTGCCGAAAACGGCCGCGCCAATGGCGTAGAGAACCTTCGCCTCATCGACCGCGCTGCAATACGCACCCGCGAACCTCACATCGCCGGCCATTCCGCTCTCGAAGTTCCTGCCGCCGGCATCGTTTCCAGCGAAGAGCTGGTCAAGGCCTACGCCCGCATCGCTCAGGATCGCGGCGCCAGCCTGCTCACCCACGCCCGCGTCACCCGCCTCGAGCCGCAGCACGACTCAATTCGCGTCACCCTTCAGGTGGGCGATTCAGAAAACGCATCAAATGTTGTCGTAGAAACTGTAGAGGCGTCTTGCGTCGTCAATGCCGCCGGCCTTTACGCCGACGAAGTCGCTGCCCTGCTCGGCAACCATCGCTTTCGCATTTATCCCGTCCGCGGCGAGTATTGCGAGCTGGTTCGCTCGAAATCGCATCTGGTCCAATCGCTCGTTTACCCGCTTCCTCACCCCGAAGGCCTGAGCCTAGGCGTCCACCTCACCAAGACTCTCTGGGGCACCGTGCTCGTCGGCCCCACGGCACGTTACGTAACAGAAAGAAATGATTACGAGCGCGATCGTCTCCCGATCGAAGAGTTCGCTCGCCGCGCGAAACCCCTCTTGCCCGAAATCGTCCCCGCCGATCTCACCCTCGCCTACTCCGGCCTTCGTCCCAAGCTCACCCCGCCCGGCGCCCCCGGCCCGGCCGATTTCGTCATCGAGCGCGACCCCCAATTTCCCCGCGTCATTCAACTCGTCGGCATCGAGTCCCCCGGCCTTACCGCCGCTCCTTCGATCGCCCGCCACGTCTCCTCCCTCGTCTCCGAACTCTTGTAGCGGCGGCTTCACGCCGCCATCCCGGTGGCGCGGGCATCCCTGCCCGCGTCTTCTCTCCGGAGTGCGGGCGGCTCACCGGTTCTTTGCTGCTTGTCTCTTCACTTGCCCACCCCCAAAAACAAAAAGGGCGGGCTCTTCGCCCGCCCTCTTTAAACTCTCCCTATTCCTTCTTGCGTCTTTACGCCGCTTCCGGCAGCCTCCGCGCCTTCCGCGCCGGCACAACGCGCATCGCCTGCGCCTTCGCCGCGCCGCCCTTCAGGATTTCGATTGCCTTCCGCAGCACCGGATCCTCCGGCGACGCCGGTCGCACACCCGGCTGCTGCGCGCTTGGCGAATCGTCATCCGCATCAAGTTCGTCACTTCCCGCACGCACTTCCACTGTCGGCTTCACCCCGTCATCCGGGATGGCCTTACCCGAAGGCGTGTAGTAGAGCGCCACGGTCAGCACCAGCGCCGCCCCATCCTCCAGCGGAAACAGCTTCTGCTCCGACGCGCTCCCGTACGTTCGCGTCCCCACCACTTCCCCGCGCTTGTTCTCTCCGACGGCCGCGGCCAGCACTTCCGCCGCTCCCGACGTACTGCTGTTGATCAGCACCGTCATCGCATGCTTCCAGACCACCTTTGCCGGCTCGGCGACAAACTCTTCCCGCGCCACCGTCTGCCCCTTCAATGACCCAATCGTCCCTGCCGGCAGGAACAGCCGCGCCACAGCCACCGCTTCGTTCGGGTCGCCTTTTGCGTTGTCGCGCAGGTCCAGCACCAGCTTCTGTATCCCCTGCTTTTCAAATTGAACCAATTTCTCCCGAATCTCGTTCGCTTTGCCCGTCTCCAGCGTCGCCACACGCAAGTAGCCAACCTCCGGCTCCACCTTCTCCGCCGTCACCTTCGGCATGCTCACGTGCTCTCGCACCAGGTCCATCTCTTGCGTCTCGCTCCGCCCACGCCGCACAACAGACACCTTCACGCCGCTTCCGGCGTCGCCCGCTAGCAGGATCTGCGCCTGCCCCACGGACATCTCCCGCGTCGTAAACCCGCTAATCGCCTCCAGAATGTCCCCCGGACGCAGCCCCGCCCTTTGCGCCGGACTGTCTGGCAGCACGGCCACCACGATGATGTAGCCAAACCGCTTCGATAGCGATATTCCCACCTCGCCCTTCGATCCGTTTTGCACTTTCTGTTTGTACTCGGTGTATTCCCGCGGGCTCAGGTAGCTCGAGAGCGGGTCCAGCGATTCCAGCAGCCCGTGCAGCGCACCGGAGGTCACCAGCGGCAGGTTGGGCTCTTCCACGTAGTCTTGCTGGATATGTTGCAGCACCTCGCTGAAGACGCTTAGCGAACGGTAGGTCTTGTCCTCCCCGGTCTTGCCCATCACGTACCCGAGGCCAACGTAGGAAAGCACCACCAGCGTCAGCGTCACCACCATCACCTTGCCCCAGCGCCCGCTGGCCAGCGAAGAAAACAATCTCCGGCTCATTCGCACCTCGCCTTCTGCGGATACATCCAGTATACCATCCCCTCTCCTGCCCACAACACCGCCTCGCGTCCCGGTTGCTTCCCTATAAGACGTACCAGCGGCCCTCCGCGCTGCCTCACCCATTCCCTCCCAAGTGTAGGACAGCGGGTTCTGCAACCCGCCAAGCCGCTATTCCGGCCTCACTGTTTTCTCGCCCGGTCGCAAATCGCGGACTTTGCGTTTTGTCGCTTGCACTTGTGCGGCTTCCGTTTTGGCCTTCTGCAGGAAGGCTTTGTGGCTCATTCTTTTGCCCAGCTTCTGGTTTAGAAATTTCTGTTTCATTTTCGTAATACTCCATCACGCATGCTTTCTCCACCACACTCCTATTCTAGCCAATTTCTTGTTTCCAATTTCGAGTTTTGCTCTCCTTCCGGGCCGCGCAATCAGACGCTCCCCACGCGGGCTATGCCCCACCCGGGTCGAGAGTCCCGCCCAGCAATTCCTCACCTTTCCACGCTAACTCTTTTCCGTTCTTCGAATTAGCCCTTACTTTCTGGCCTCCTCAACTGGCATCCCGATTGCCCCTTTGGCAGCCAGAGGCAGATCGCCGTGTCCCAGGAGCACACTTCGGACGTTCCACCCTGCGACCCGGAACCCCCCTCAGACGCGCCCCGACCGAAAAAGGTTCGCGGCACGGTGTACATCACGCCGAACCGCTGCAAAGGGTGTGGTTTTTGCATCGCCTTCTGTCCGCCCAGGGTGCTCGAGTTCTCCGACGAATTCAATGCCCAGGGCTATCATCCGCCGCGATTCACTAATCCGGACGGCTGCACCGGATGCGACCTCTGCGGTCTCTACTGCCCGGACTTCGCCATCTTCGGCGTCATATTGAAGTACGCGCCTCCTGCCGGACGTTCGGCGCCTGCCGCAGAATCCAGTGAGCGAGGTGCCCTATGAAGGCCGACCCCGCTGGCGTCCTCACCGGAACCCATTTCCTCGATGGCGACCAGGCTTGCTGCGAAGGGGCTCTGGCCGCCGGCTGCCGCTTCTCGGCTGGCTACCCCATCACGCCCTCCACGGAAATTGTCGAACGTTTCGCTCTGCGCGTCCCGCTGATCGGCGGCATGTTTATCCAGATGGAAGACGAGCTGGCCAGTTCGATCGCGATCGCCGGCGCCGTCTGGGCCGGTGCCAGGGCATTCACCGTCACCTCGGGCCCGGGCTTTTCCCTCATGATGGAGCACATCGGCTATGCGGCCATGACCGAAACTCCGCTCGTCATCGTGGACGTGCAGCGCGGGGGTCCTTCCACTGGCCTCCCCACTCTCCCCGGCCAGGCCGATATGATGCAAGCGCGCTGGGGCTCCCACGGCGACTACGAGATCATCGCTCTCTGTCCCACCTCGCCTCAGGAATGCTTTGACCTGATGATCGCTGCCTTCAACCTCTCTGAGCAATATCGCACTCCCGTCCTGTTCATGATGGATGAGTGCGTCGGCCACATGACGGAGAAGGTCGTCATTCCTCCCGCCGATAAGATTGAGATCGTCCCTCGGCGTTTCACCACCGCGCCGCCCGGCTCTTACAAACCTTTCCTTCCCGACCCCGATGGCGTGCCGCCCATTGCTCGCGCCGGCGACGGCCATCGCTTTCACATCACCGGTTTGACCCACGATGAACAGGGTTATCCGGCCATGAATGTCAATGCGCAGCAGCAACTCATCCACCGGCTGATTGGAAAAATCCGGGACAATGCAGGCAAGATTGCCAGCAACGAAGAGCATTTTCTCGATGATGCCGACTTCGTTGTTGTGGCCTATGGCATCACTGCCCGCGTCGCCCTCCGCGCCGTGCAGATGGCCCGTGAGCAGGGTGTAAAGGCCGGCCTGCTTCGCCCGGTTGTGGTCTGGCCGTTTCCGCTCGCGCGCATCCGGGAACTGGCCGCGCGGCCCAGCCTGACCGGCTTCGTCGTCCCGGAGATGAACTGCGGCCAGATGGTGCTCGAAGTCGAACGCGCCGTCGCAGGCCGCGCTCCGGTTGCTCTCCTGCCTCACGCCGGCGGCACCGTCCATCGTCCCGAAGATATCCTCGCCGCGATCCTCGATTCTGCGGCGGCGGGCTCAGCCCGCCGCTCCACCGGCCAGGTGCACCCGGCGCCTCTTGCCGAGGTTTCCCGATGAGCTCTTTCGTCAATCTCGCTCCCGCAGTCAATCCGGTCGAGCAGTTTCTCCGCTCCGACCGCATGCCCCACATCTGGTGTCCGGGTTGCGGGATCGGCACCACCGTGAACTGCTTCTCCCGTGCCCTGCTGCAGGCGAAGCTCAATCTCGATAAGGTCGCGGTCGTCTCCGGGATCGGCTGCACGGGCCGTGTGGCCGGCTACGTTCAATTCGACTCATTCCACACCACTCACGGCCGCGCCATCCCTTTCGCCACCGGACTCAAGCTCGCCAACCCGGAGCTCACCGTCGTCGTCTATAGCGGTGATGGAGACCTGATCGCGATCGGTGGGAATCACTTCATTCATGCCGCGCGCCGCAATGTGGACCTGAAGATCATCTGCCTAAACAACTTCACCTACGGCATGACCGGCGGCCAGGTGGCTCCCACCACACCCGTCGGAGCCTTCGCCACCACCACGCCCTACGGTTGCTTCGAGCAGCCCTTCAATCTGCCTTATCTGGCCGAGTCGTCAGGTGCCGTCTACGTCGCTCGCTGGACCTCCTTCCATGTTCGACAGCTCATCCATGCCATGGGTGAAGCCCTCCGCAAGAAGGGTTTTTCCTTCATCGAAATCCTGAGCCCCTGCCCCACCCTCTACGAGCGCCGCAATCGGCTGGGCGATGGCCTCGACATGATGAAGTACTTCAAGGAATCCAGCGTCGTTCGGCATGGCGCCTCCACCCGGGAAGTCGGCCTCACCTTCCAGGGCCCCATTGTTCTCGGCAAGTTTGTGGATACCGACCGGCCGGACTTCCTCACGCTGATGAACCAGCAGCTCGGCCGCACGCTCGAGGCCGAGTACGACGGCTGCGGAGGCGACCATGTCCGTAGTTGAGTTGCAGATTGGCGGCTTCGGTGGGCAGGGTGTGATCCTGGCCGGGATGATCATCGGCCGCGGCCTTTCACTCTACGAGGACTACCACGTCTCCCTCACGCAGAGCTTCGGCCCCGAGGCGCGCGGCAGCGCGTGCAGCGTCCAGATCATCATTTCTCGCCAGCCGGTCCTTTATCCCTATCTCACCCGCCCGCACATCCTGGTCGCTCTTTCGCAGGACGCCTACCGGCGCTTCGCACCGCACCTGCGTCCGGGCGGCTCGCTGATCATCGAACAGGCCCTGGTGCGTCCCGACGAGGGCATTTCCTTCGATAGCCCGCCCGCTCGCGAGGGTCGCCCCGCTTGCCCGGCGGGCGAGACCCGCGTCCAGCTCTATCGCGTTCCCGCCATGCGCCTGGCCGAAGAGCTCGGCCGCAAGATGGTCCTGAATGTCGTTCTGGTGGGTTACTTCACCGCGGTCACGCCGCTCCTCAGTCCCGAGGCGGCCCGCAAGGCTGTCGCGGAATCCGTCCCTCGCGGCACCGAGAGCCTCAACCTCACTGCCTTCGAGAAAGGCTACGCTTTCGGCCTCTCCCAGCCCTCCACTGTTCCCACTCCGGCTCTACAGGAATAGCGCGTTTCGAATTTCAAGTTTCTAATTTCCAGTTTCGAGTTTCCAATTTCCAATTTCGAGTTTCGTTTTTCAGGTCTGCAGCGAAGTGCCAGATTCGACTTCCAGCTCCTGCGGAAAGATCTGTGTGATGTACGTTTGCGAGATCCGGTCTTGCCAGGTCAGGCGGTCCTCGTCCCACAGCGCCCAGCAGAACCCCAGGAAAGCCGTCGCCGCGGATACCAGGTACCCGAAGCTCCGCCACACCAGTTGCGCTCGTGTCGGCGCACCCCCGTCAAAGCTCACCACTTCGAGCCCCCGGATCAGCATCCCCGGCGTCCCGCGCCCCAGCACCGTGAACAGCGTGAAGTATTGGGCATAGAACACCGCCAGTGCAGCGGCGTGCACCATCGCGTCCAGCTTGCCAAACTTCAGCTCGCCCCCGAACGCTCTGAACACCGCCAGAAACGCCCCGTACGCCAGCACCAGGAAAGCAGCGTCCAGCAACCCGGCCCGCTGCCGTTCGCCTAGGTCGGCCACTGGTCGCAACGCCGCATCGCCCGGCGATCCCATTGTCTGCCACTCCGCGCACAGCCGCCCCGCATCCTCAATCTCGACGGGCTGCGTGACGTCAATTTCCATCCGCTCCACTCGTGCTTCCGCTTCTTGCGTTCGCACCGGCGGCAGCAACGTGTCCTCTTCGATGGGTGTTTCCGCCTCTGCCTCAAACGCCAGCGCGGTCTGCGCCTCATCCGGACGCTGTCTCCGTCGCCGCGCTCGGTAGGCCTCCAGCCGGGACGCCACTTCCCCGCGCCAGTCCGTCTCGCCACGCCCCGCAGCGGGCACGGCCGAAAGCGCCAGCGCCCCTTCGCTCCTCGGCCTCAGCACCGGTTCTTCGTCTGGAGACACTTCTCTTGTCAGGGAAATTTCGTTCTTTGACGTGAGCCGCGGGTCGCAGAAGGAGCAGAACTCTTCCGGCCCTTCATTGACCGCGCCGCACTGCGAGCAGGTCTGGATCACCGTTCCGTTTTGCGCTGCGGACGGTCCTCCAGAGGACGCCGCCATTCTACTCACCAGTACCTCCCGGTCGCCAACCCAACTTCGAACTTTGTCTCCAATCAAGTACCCCGCTCTGAAACTCCCTCTCTCCTCCACTCATCGCTTCTCTATTTTCCCCGGCCAATGCTAGGCTAGCGGACTCTCTCTGCGCATGATCACCACTTCGATCCCCGCCTCCATCACACGCAGACTCTCTCGTATCTGCCTGCCCGTTCTTTTGCTTCTCCTCCTCTCCACTCCCGCCTTCGCCAATACCACTCCACGCACTCAGGTCCGTCTTCCTGCCGGCCGCGACATGGTCGAGCTCGAAGCCCGCCAGCAGCGCCGCGAAGGCCCTCTGCTCATCGCCGAGGGCGATGTCGAAATCCGCTATCAGGAGCTTCGCTTCCGGGCCGACCACGTCGAATACAACACCGCCACCTCTCAGGCCTCCGCTCGCGGCAACATCCGCTTCGACTTCCGCACTCAGCACCTCGAAGCCGACGAGGGCACTTACAACGTCCGCTCCGGCCGCGGCTCATTTCGCAAGGTTCGCGGCACCATTCACGTTCAGCGTCGCCCCAATCCCAACGTCTTGCTCTCTCCCAATCCCCTCTATTTCGAAGCCGAAGAAGTCTCCCGCACTGGCGACCGCACCTACACGATCCTCAACGCCTGGCTGACCGTCTGTGAGCCCGGCCGCCCCACCTGGCGTTTCTTCGCCCCTCGCTCCACCTTGCAGGTCGACCGCAAAATCGTCCTCCTCAACGCCAACTTCCGCCTTCTTTCCATCCCAATTTTCTATCTCCCTTACGCTTCCGCGCCCGCCGGCCGTAATGTCCGCCAGTCCGGCTTTCTCCTTCCCAACATTGGCAACTCCACTCGCAAGGGCCTGGTCCTCGGCGACTCCTTTTACTGGGCTCCCGCCGAGTGGATGGACCTCACCATCGGCGCACAGCTTTTCAGCCGTCGCGGCTGGAGCCAGATCGCCGAGTTTCGCGCTCGCCCCTGGGAAAACATGCGCATCTCAGCCGAATACTACGGCGTGGATGACCGCGGCCTCCGCGGCCTCGACGGCAAGCGCTTCCCCCAGGGCGGCCACACCGTTCGTTTCCAGCTCGAATCCCAGCTCCCTCACGGCTGGCGCACGGTCGCCGACCTCAATCGCCTCAGCTCCCTCACCTTCCGCCTCGCTTTCGCCGAATCCTTCGGCGAAGCGATCAACTCCGAAGTCCGCAGCGCCGCCTTCGCCACAAACAATTTCCGCGGCCTCAGCCTCAACTTCTCCTATGCCAACTACAAGAACTTCCTTAACGCCGACCCGGAAACCTCCGTCGTACTCCGCAGCGCCCCGCAGGCCTACATCGGCTCCGTGGACCAGGCCCCGTGGAAGCGCTGGCCGGTCTACTTCAGCTTCCACGCCTTTGCCGACGGTGTCCACCGCAGCGACCCTGCGCTCGAGTCCCCGGCCGTCGTCCAGCGCGCCGAGTTCGCCCCCAGCGTCACCGTTCCGCTCCGCTGGGGGCCCTGGCTTGGCATCACGCCCACCTTCCTCGTCCGAACCACTCGTTACGGCTCGCAAGTCGTCACCGATACCTCCAGAAATCCCCCCCTGGTCAACGTGGTCGGAAACCCCCTTCACCGCACCACCGCCGAGATCACCGTGGACCTCCGCCCTCCCTCGCTCGCCCACATTTGGGAGCGCCCCGCCGCTCGCTGGAAGCACACCATCGAGCCGCAAATCCTCTATCGCTTCGTCAATGGCGTGAACCGCTTCGGCCGCTTCCTCCGCGTGGATGAAAACGATACGCTCACAGACACCAATGAGCTCGAATACTCCATCACCCAGCGCCTTTTTCGCCGCAGCGGCGACGCCCAGGCCGAAGAACTTCTCTCCTGGCGTCTCGTCCAGAAAGTCTATTTCGACCGCACCTTCGGCGGCGCGCTCGTCCCCGGCCGCCGCAATGTCTTTGCAGCGCTCGACTCCATCACACCGTTCGCCTTTGCCGACTCCCGCCGCCGTTTCTCGCCCATCGTCAGCGATCTGCGCCTCATCCCGGGCGGCCGCTACGACGCCCAGCTCCTCATCAACTACGATACCCAGCGCAGCAAAGTCACCGCCTACGGTGGGCTCGTCCGCATGCGCCCCTATCGCGAGTTCTTCATCACCTTCGCGCAGTTTTCCACCCAGGCCAGCACCATCCTCCAGCCTCGCTCGAATCAGATCCGCGCCCTGGTCGGCTATGGCGAGCTCAACCGCCGCGGCTGGAATGGCGCCTTCGGCCTCAGCTACGACTTCCGCCGCAGCTTCCTCCAGAATCAGGTCGCCCAGTTCAGCTACAACGGCGGGTGTTGCGGCATTGCCTTCGAGTATCGCCGCCTCGCCCTCGGCGCCGTTCGCACCGAAAACCAGTTCCGCGTTGCCTTCATCATCGCCAACATCGGCACCTTCGGTAACCTCCGCCGCCAGGAACACATCTTCT
>CAZHLD010000001.1:169813-208601 GCA_964533185.1 uncultured Acidobacteriaceae bacterium
ATCATCGCCAACATCGGCACCTTCGGTAACCTCCGCCGCCAGGAACACATCTTCTGACCATGGCCCCTTCCGATTTCAACTTTCTTTCCATCGAATCCCTTGCCGCTCTCCTCCGCCGCAAAAAACTCTCCCCGGTCGAGCTCACCCGCTCCCTCCTCGACCGCATCTCCCGCCTCAACCCTCATCTCAACGCCTTCCTCACCGTCACCGCCGATCGCGCCCTCGCCGACGCTCGCCGCGCCGAAAAGGAAATCCGCGCTGGCCGTTGGCGTGGCCCGCTCCACGGCGTGCCCATCTCGCTTAAGGACAACATCTGGACTCGCGGCATCCGCACCACCGCCGGCTCAAAAGTCCTCGCCGACTTCGTCCCTGACCGCGACGCCACCGTCGCCCGCCGCCTGCGCCGCGCCGGCGCCGTCCTGCTCGGCAAGACCAACATGCACGAGTTCGCCTACGGCGTCACAAGCACCAACCCTCATTACGGCCCCGTCCGCAATCCCTGGGACCTCGCGCGCATCCCCGGCGGCTCAAGCGGTGGCTCAGCCGCAGCCCTCGCCGCTGGTCTTTGCTTTGCTTCCATCGGAAGTGACACCGGCGGCTCCATCCGCATCCCCGCTGCGCTCTGCGGCGTCGTCGGCCTCAAGCCCACCTTTGGCCGCGTCAGTTGTTTCGGCGTCATCCCGCTCGCCCGCAGCCTCGACCAGACCGGCCCTCTCGCCCGCACCGTTGCTGACGCCGCCATCGTCCTCCGCGCCATCGCCGGCCGCGACCCGCTCGACCCCACCACCTCCGCCCGCCCCGTGCCGGATTATCTGCAGGCCCTTCGTCGCAAGCCCGCCCGCGTGCGCCTCGGCTGGCCCCGCGAATACTTCTGGGAAAAGCTCGATCCCGAAGTCCGTCGCATCGCCGAATCCGCCGCCCGCAACTTTGCCGCTCTCGGCGCTGCTATCGAAGAAGTCTCGCTGCCGCATCTCCGCGCCTCGGAGGACCCCAGCACCCACATCGCTCTTGCCGAAGCGCGCCAATTCCACGAGTCCTCCGGCTGGTACCCCGCCCGCGCCGCCGACTACGGCGAAGATGTCCGCAAGCGCCTCGAGCTCGCCTCCGACGTCCGCGCTGTGGACTACCTCGCCGCCTTCGTCATCCGCAAGCTCCTCAGCGCTGATTTCGACGCCGCCTTCTCTCGCGTGGACGCCCTCCTCGCTCCCACCACTCCCATCCCCGCTCCTCTCATTGACGCAAAGCTCGCCCGCATCGGCGCCGAAGAGGAGTCCGTCCGCAGCGCCCTTCTTCGCCTCAATCGCCCCGCCAACTTCGCCGGCCATCCCGCCATTTCCATTCCTTGCGGCTTCACCCGTTCCGGTCTACCCGTCGGCCTCCAGCTTATCGGCCGCGCCTTCGACGAACAGGCGCTCCTCCGCCTCGCCCTCCTCTTTGAACACTCTCACCCCGCCCATTTTCGCCACCCGCCCTCTCTTTCTTCTCTGTGACCTCTGTCTTCTCTGCGATCTCTGTTTTCTCGGTGCTCTCTGCGTTGAATCTTTTTCTTCTTGTTTCTTTCCCTGTTCTTTCTCTTTCTTTCATCTGAAATTTGCAATTTCTTCTTTCCCCTCTCCCCATGCGAAAATACTTCTTTGCCCCGAAGCGCGGCGCGCATTCCGGGCATCCAATCCTGCGTTGCCGCTGGCTCTCAAGGAGCACCACTGACCAATGGAAGTTTCCGTACTCGCCTCGTTCATCGCCGGACTCGTCTCCTTTCTCTCCCCGTGTGTCTTGCCTCTCGTCCCCGGATACATCTCCATGCTGAGCGGCATTGGCGTGGACCAGCTTCGTCAGGGCAAGCAACCGCGCAGCAGCCTGCTCGGCTCTTCGCTCGCTTTTGTCCTGGGTTTCTCCGTGGTCTTCATCTCCTTCGGAGCCTCCGCCAGCGCCGTCGGCAAATTCCTGGTCAGCAACAAGAGCCTCCTCGCCCCGCTTGCCGGCGCTGTGATTCTTCTCTTCGGCCTTCATTTGGTCGGCTGGCTCTCTCGCATCTCGATCCGCATTGGACTGGTGATCGGCGCTGTGCTCGTCGCTCTGGCGATTCTTCTCCGCTTCCGCCCCGGACTCTTCGGCTCCACCCTCGACCCCATCCATTTCGTAAGCCTCTCCCTGATTTTTCTCACCGGACCCTTCCTCACCCGCTGGCTCAACCGCGACGTCCATTTCCGCGACCTCGGCAGCCGCCCGGGCCACGCCAGCGGCTTCCTGATGGGCTTTGCGTTCGCCTTTGGCTGGACGCCCTGCATCGGCCCCATCCTCGCTGGCGTTCTCGCGCTGGCCGCCACCAGCGAGACCATCACCCGCGGCGTCTTCCTTCTGGCCATTTACTCCGCCGGCCTGGCCATCCCGTTCTTGCTCACCGCCCTCGGCATCAGTCGCTTCCTCAAGTTCTACCAGCGCTTCCGCCGCCACCTGCACGCCGTTGAGGTCGGCAGCGGCGTGCTCCTTCTCTTTGTCGGCGCGCTGATTTTCGTCAACCGCCTGACCTGGCTTTCGGGTAAACTAAGTTTCCTGAATTATTTCGCCTGGTGAGTTACAGCGTGCGTGGAGTTGAACCGTAGATGAACAAGAAGCTCTTAGTGGTCGGTATCGTGGTTCTTCTAATTGCCGCCGTCTATCTGATCGACCGCGGCACGCGCGGCGCTGCCGGGCCCGCTGTCGGATCGCCCGCCTCCGCCTCGGCGAAGCCGGTGGAGAGCACCCCCGCACCCGACGTCACCATGAAAGACCTCTCCGGCAAAGACATCTCTCTCTCCGACTTCCGCGGCCAGGTCGTTCTGGTCAACTTCTGGGCCACTTGGTGCGGCCCCTGCCGCTTCGAAATCCCCTCGCTCATCGAGTTTCAGCAGAAGTACGGTGACCGCGGCTTTGTGGTCCTCGGCGTGGCCATGGACGACGAAGGCAAAAGCGTCGTCGAGCCTTACATCACCAAGGAGCGCTTTGACGTCGCCGGCCAGCAAGCGGCCATCAACTACCCCATCCTCCTTGGCAACGACGCCATCGCCGAAAAGTTTGGCGGCATCATCGGCATCCCCACCAGCTTCCTGATCTCCCGCAACGGCAAAGTCGTCAAGCAGATCATCGGTCTGGTGGACCACGATAAGCTCGCCGCCGAAATCGAATCCCTCCTCTAGCGCACCTTCTTGATTCGCTTCTTCGACTCTTTGACTCTTCGACTTTCGCCCTTGCCTTCTCCCCTTCTTATCCAATCGTTTTCTTCACAAACCCCGTCACATCCCCCCACGCCGCCTTGGCCTGCTCGGCGTTATATCGCGGCCCGGTAAAGTTCATAAACGCGTGCTGCGTCCCCGGGTAAGTCTTCCGCGTATAGTTCTTCCCCAGCTCTTTCATCTTCGCGTCAATCGCGTCCAGGCTCGCGTTCACGCGCTGATCGTCCTCCGCGCACACCGCGAAAATCGGGCACGCGATCTTCTCCAGCCGGTCCGCTGGCGGCGCCCCGCCGTAGAACGGCACCGCAAAGCGCAGCTCGCTCGACTCCGTCGCAAAATAAAACGTCTGCGCTCCTCCCCAGCAGAACCCACTGACGCCCATCCGCTCCTTCTTCACATCTTTGCGCGTCTTCAGGTACGTCAACGTCGCCCCCAGGTCGGCCACCACGCCCGCGCGGCCCAGCTTCCCGATTCCTTCCCGCGCCGCATCCATGGACGCATACGCGGCCGTCCCGCCCAGCCGCGAGAGGAAGTCCGGCGCGATCCCCAGCAGCCCTTCGGCCGCCCACCGCTGCGCAATGTCCACCACAAACTCGGTCAGCCCGCGGTTCTCGTGGATCACCACGATCGAAGCAAACGGCGCACCCTTCGCCGACCGCGCCAGGTACGCGCCCACTTTTCCCGCTCCGCCTTCGTACTCCACCCACTCCGCCTCCACGCCCGCCGGCTTCCTTTGTTCGCCCGCCGTGATGGACTCCTTCGGCGTCGGCGGCGTCTGCCCCTGCGCATCCGGCCAGTTGTACCACTCCCACTCGCTGGCGATCCCCTCAGCCAGCAGAATGTCCCGCGCCACCAGCACGCTGCCGGTTGCGAACGCCAGCATCTGGAAAAACTCCCGCCGCGAGATCTCTCCCCTCCGGTAACCCTCGAGCAACCGCTTCACTGCCGATTCCCACACCGCTTGTGTCGCCATTCTTCCCCCCTTTCCCGGTCTGATACCGGGCGTTCCTTGCCTCTAGGGACGCTCCTGCGCCTCGCCGGGTTTCCACCCTATACGTCCTCCTCCCGCACTTTTCTTGTGTCCCTTCTTGGGTTACGCTTCTACTGTCCCTCGGCACCCGGTAACTTTTCGGTGGCAGCTTTCGTACTGGAGACGGCATCACATAATGCGGCGGGGTGTGCAGCTTCGAGAACCGGTCACGGTCGCACTGGAGACTCTCCGCGCGCACAAGCTGCGCTCCTTCCTCATGCTTCTGGGCATTATTCTCTCCGTCTCCACCCTCATCGTCGTCGTCGCTCTCATCGAGGGCACCAACCGCTACATCGCCGACCGCGTTGCCAACCTCGGCTCCAACGTCTTCCTTGTCGTCCGCTTCCCCATCATCACCCAGGTCGAAGAGTTCGTGAAGGCCTCGCGCCGCAACAAAAACATCACCTGGGACGACTACGAGTCCCTCCGCGACAATCTCACCCTTCCCCGCCGCGTTGGCGTGGAGGTTCGCTCGCTCGGCACCGCCCGCGCCGCCACCTTTTCGCTTGAAGACGTCAGCATCCGCGGTGTCTCCGCCAGCATCGGCGAAATGGACGTCCAAGAGCCCGCCGCCGGCCGCTACATCTCCGACACCGATAACGACCGCCGCTCCCTGGTCACCCTCATCGGCTCCGAGGTCGCAGAAAAACTCTTCCCCGGTCTCGACCCACTCGGCCGTTCCATTCAGCTCAACGGCCGCCCGTTCCAGGTCGTCGGCGTCGCCAAACCCATCGGCACCGTCCTCGGACAGTCGCAGGACAGCTTTGCCTACATCCCCGTCCGCACCTTTCTCAAAATCTACGGCAGCAATCGCAGCCTCTCCATCAATGTCCAGGCCCGCGGCGCCGAATGGATGGCTCAGACCCAAGACGAGGCCCGCGTCCTCTTGCGCGCTCGCCGCCACCTCAAGCCCGGCGAAGACGACAACTTCGGCATCATCGCCTCGGAAACCCTTCTCGGCCTCTGGAAGCAAATCACCGGCGCCATCGCAAAAAGCGCCGTTGGCATCGTCTCCGTGTTCCTCGTTATCGGTGGCATCGTCATCATGAACGTCATGCTCTCCAGCGTCACCGAGCGCACTCGCGAAATCGGCATCCGCAAATCCCTCGGCGCTCGCCGCAGCGATATCATGCTTCAGTTTCTTGTCGAGTCCTCGGTCATGTGCGCCATCGGCGGAGCCATCGGCGTCTCCGTCGCTTGGCTGATTGCGCTTCTGGTTACAGCCACCACCTCCGTTCCCATGGCCGTCCCCATTACGGCCGTGATCATTGCCTTGGTTGTCTCTACGGCTGTAGGCTTGTTTTTTGGCATTTATCCGGCGCGCCGCGCCGCTCGCCTCGACCCCATCGAAGCCTTGCGCTTCGAACTGTAGGAAGGAGCCTCTGGCAAGGATCAACTATGCGCATCCACCTCGGCGAAAACGCGCGGATGGCTCTCACCACCCTTCGCGAAAACAAGCTCCGCTCTTTTCTGACCGTCATTGGTGTCGTCATTGGCATCACCGCCCTGATCTCGGTCGCCTCCATCCTCGTCGGCCTCGACCGCGACATCCGCGGCTACCTCGAAGACTTCGGCACCAACACCCTGTTCATCTTCAAGTTCGATCCCGGCATCCGCACCACACGCCTCACCTCCGAGGAACGCACCCGCAAGCCCCTCACCCTCGAAGACGCCCAGGCCATTGTCGAATTCTGCCCATCGGTCCGCCGCGTCTCCGTCGAAGTATTCCCCCGTATCAACTTCTTTGGTCGCAGCGTTCCACCCAGCGCCCGTTACAAGGGCAAAGAGGTCTACAACGTCAATCACACCGGCGGCATTCCCGACTATGAGTTCGTCTACAACGCCAACATTCACAGCGGCCGCTTTTTCACAGAGGCGGAGAATCTTCATCGCTCCGATGTCGCCGTTGTCGGCTATGACCTCGCCGAGGGCCTCTTCCCCGGCGAAGACCCCATCGGCAAACCCATCCTCGTTGGCGGCGTTTCCTACCAGGTCATCGGTGTCCTCGAAAAGCGCAAGGGCCAGTTCTTCCACGACGATTCCTCCGACAAGGAAGTTCTGGTCCCCTATCAGACTTACCGCAAGCACCATCCGGCCGACGACGAACATTTCATCGGCGCCGAGGCCTACCCGGGCCGCCTGGCCGCCGCCGAAGATGAAATCCGCGGCCTCTTGCGCCGCCGCCGCAACGCCCCTTTCAACAAGCCTGACAACTTCGGCATCTCCAGCGCCCAGCAAATTGCCACCCAGTTCCGCCAGATCATGGGCTCCATAGCTCTTTTGATTGCTGTCCTCAGCTCCATCGGACTCCTCGTCGGCGGCGTCGGCGTGATGAACATCATGCTCATGTCCGTCACTCAACGCACCCGCGAAATCGGCGTTCGCAAAGCCATCGGCGCGCGCCGCAGCGACGTCATCTGGCAATTCCTCACCGAGGCGATGACTCTCACTGGCCTCGGCGGCGTCATCGGCGTCCTGCTCGGTGTTGGGATCAGCCTGCTCATCAACGCCCTCGTGCCTGGCCTCCCCTCTTCCGTCCCTATCTGGGCCGTCATTCTCGGCGTCGCCGTCTCCATGGCCGTCGGCCTTTTCTTCGGCATGTACCCCGCCGTCAAAGCCGCCCGCCTCGACCCCGTCGATGCCCTCCGCTACGAGTAACCACCTGTCTGGTCTTCGGGCTTGCCCCCGGGCATACCCGGTGTTGGGGTGCGTCTTTAGACCGCCCCTCTCCCGCTCTCATCCTGCCCCCACCCGATCATGATGCGCCATGGATCTCAACCTGCACCGCCTGCAACCACGTTTCACAATCATGGGTAGTGACTCAGTTTGGTCCTAAATGAAAGAAGGGAACCAGACCCAGCCGCTGGTTCCCTACTCGCTTTACCTCACCGCGATACCAAAGGTTCTAATTCACCCCTATTGCTCTCTAGCGGGCTAGTCGCCAAAGTTAGTTTCGCGCCTTGGGCCTGTGATTATCCCCGCTGTTCAGTAGGGGGTAAGGCGACGGTCAGCTTTGTAATCAGGGATACGGCACCTCCTACGACCCTACTGTAAGCGTAGCACACCCAGAGTCCGGTAGTGCCTCGATCTGGCTGGAGTCGACCAGTTTCAAGAAAGTGCTTCGTAGAATTCCTTCTTGCTGTTGCCAGATTGCCTCATCATGCTTTTGATTAGGTCTTTGCAAAACTCCCGCATAGACATGTCAATCGTTACCAACGCCCTAAGACGGTCTTTATCGTCTGCTGGCCGCTCCCAATGGGCGTGCGAACCGTTTTGTCTTTTGAAGGAAAACCCTAGATTCTTTAGAATATTGACGACATCACAGGGCTTGAGAGGAGGATAGCGCCGACCCATCCTGCAAATAGTAGCAGATTAACAATGAGAGAGATATCGCTTTACTAATTCTGGAGTTGCTGGAAGGAAGTGCTTCCCGTGAAGACCACGAATGCGCGACGAAAACCAACACTTCAACTTGTGGTAGTAGTAGCGCAGACGATGGCTAAGAGGGGAAAGGCGCAAAACAAGTCCCTTTGTAGATTCTCCCTCAAATGCGACTTCCAAGTAACCATGCATTGATTCCTGAAGCTTGCCAATGGCTGCTTCGAGGGTATCGCCCTGTGAGAGCAAGTCCAGATCAACACACTCCGCGATATAAGAATTTGATCCTGAAAGATACCAATAACAGCGTAGAGGTCTTTCCTCTCCACAATGGGCACAGATTAGAATGGGTAGACGAATCAGCGGAGAGCCGCACTCCGGGCAGTGCTTGACTTCACGAACGGAATTAGACAAGGTTCCCGTAGTTTCCATGGCCCTGTCTGAGCATCCTTCACTGCTTGCACGTGAAAGTATATCTCAATTCGATGGCATCTTTCTATGATTTTTCTTGAACGTAAGCTACAGAAGAGAAAGGATTTCTTCCATTGCCCAAACATGGTCATTTACCAATCTTGTACCGCCTTGTGCCCCACAGAACCCTGCTGTACTCTGAATCCGACATGGACGAACAAGTGTTCCGCAAACACTGCGACGCCGCGCTGGACTCTCTTCGCCGCCGCCTCCTCGACCTCGGTGACCAGCACGGCTTCGAAGTCGAAGGTCAGGGCGATAAGCTCGAGCTCCTCTTCGAAGAGCCCTCAGAGGCCCGGTTTGTCATCAGCCCAAATGCACCCGTCCGCCAAATCTGGATTTCCGCCCTTTCCACCAGCTTCAAGCTGGCCTGGTCGGACTCAGGTGGCGCCTTTGTCCTCGAAAAAACGGGCGAGACTCTCCCTCAAGTCATGAGTGGAATCCTCTCAAAGCAACTCGGCATCTCAATTACTGTTTGAGTGAAGGGCGATCTGGGTTGGATTAGATTCTCAATTGAGGTTGGTTCTTTCAGGAATGCTTCAAATGATCAAGCGGCGCCCGCAGCTCTTCTTTGCAATTCTTTTCCTGATCCTCCTCAGCCTGCCGTCCGCCGTCTCGGCTCAATCTGACTCTCTCCCCCGCGCAAATACCGTTGTTAAGCCGCAGGCCTACGTCTCTCTGGCTCCTGTCCCTCGCGCTCGCACGTTTGAAGTTGCCGTCGTCAGCGAAATCCTCCCCGGCTTCCACGTCAACTCCAACCCCGCCTCGCAGGACTACCTCATCCCCACCCAGGTCACCGCCGCTCTTCCCGCCGGCTTCCGCATCCTCGCCACCACCTACCCGCCCGGCGTCCTGCGCAAGTTCAAGTTCTCTCCTGTCCAACTCTCTGTCTACGAAGGCAAGTTCACCGTTCGTCTTCGCCTCGCCGCCGCTGCCGACGCCCCGCTCGGCCCCCAGAAAATCCCGCTCGTCCTCCGCTACCAGGCCTGCAACGACGAAGCCTGCCTTCCGCCCGTCAAGCTCCCCGTCGTCGCCGAATTCGAACTCGCCCCCACTGGCTCCAAAGCCCTCCCCGCCAACCCCTCCATCTTCCACCCCGCTTCACCCAGGTAGTTTCTTTCTCTTCTCTCTTGGGTGCGAGGACTTTACGTTGAGATCCTTCGCGTCCCGACCTGGTCGGGACGCTCAGCATGACGCATACAAAGGAAGGGCGGGGGAGAGGTGAACGGTAAGTATTGCGGAAACGGGATGATTGGTTATACTGCACGGTTCATCTGAGTTCCCTGATAGCACGAGACAGTTCAGAGAAATATGAAGGTCGGCGGCGAGACCAGCCGCGGCGGCGACCGAGGAAGGTCAAACTGCACGCACGGAAAGATCACGGCGAGGTACGCGAGGGCCACGGGGTCGTTGCGGTGGTGGGCGGGTCAGCGGCAGGTTTTTATACGGCCGGGCTGCTGGCGCGCGCGGGGCGAGACGTGCGCGTGCTGGAACGGGCCGAGGAACTGTCGCCGGCGGCGCGGACGCTGATTGTCACCAGCCGGATGCGGGAGATGCTGGGCGCGGCGGGTGAAGGCGCGGTGGTGAACGAGATCCAGCGATTTGAGCTGTTCACTGACGGCCGGGCGGCGACAGTGGCGCTGGCGACGCCGGACCTGATCATCGAACGGGCGAAGCTGATCCGGGGTTTGGCCGAGCAGGCACAGGCGGCCGGGGCGAATGTCGAACTGGGGCGAAGGTTCCTGAAGCTCGAGCCAAATGGACACGGGCTGGCGCTGGCGGTGGAGCGGAGCCGCGACGGCGCGCAGGAGGAGTTGCGGGCGGAGACCGTTGTGGGCGCTGACGGCGCGGTGAGCCGGGTAGCGCAAGCGGCGGGCTGGCCGCGTCAGGAGACGGTGCCGCTGGTGCAGGCGATTGTGCGGCTGCCGGCGGAATACCCGGCGAAGACCGTGCGGGTGTGGTTTGTGCCGGAGGACACGCCGTATTTTTACTGGCTGATCCCGGAGTCGGAGTCGCAGGGCGCGCTGGGCTTGATCGGCGAAGACGGAAAAGAGACGCGGCGCTGCCTAGAACGGTTCCTGGAGAGGAAGGGATACACGGCGCTCGGTTATCAAGGCGCGCGGATTCCGGCGTACACGGGATGGGTGCCGGTGGAGCGGCGCGTGGGGAACGGGCGCGTGTACCTGGTGGGAGACGCGGCCGGACAAGTGAAGGTAACGACGGTGGGCGGGATCGTGACCGGCTTCCGCGGGGCGCTGGGCGTGGCGCAGGCGATCCTGAACGGCGGACGGAGCCGGGAGTTGGGACGGCTGCGGCGAGAGCTCAACCTGCACCTGCTGATCCGCAAAGCAATCCACCAGTTCGAGCAGCAGGACTACAGCCGTCTGGTGGATTTGCTGAATGATGCGGCGCGGGAGTCGCTGGGCGTGCACTCGCGGGATGAGGCGGGGCGCGTGCTGTGGAACATCTGCAAGAGCCAGCCGCGGCTGCTGCTGATGGGTCTGCGGGGATTGATGACGCGGGGAACAGTGTTGCGAACGAAGACGTGAAGTGAAGAATGAACGGCGTGGCGCGATCCCACCTTTGGGGCAAGAAACGCCAAATCCAATTCAAGAGTCGAGTGAATGCGGCAGTAGGGAGGCTGAATGAGGCCGGTTGGTTTCGACAAGCGAGCATATTCGCTGCGGGGGTTGGTGCTAGGTATCCTCCTTGTTCTCGCGATGGCATCCTGGTACGAATGGCTGCGTGGCCGCGGAGGATTCGTGCCCCCGATCTTGACTACGATTGCCAGCACATTGATCATTGTTTCCAGTGAACACAAGCGGTATTTGTTCATTCTCAGCTTTAGGATGCTCGGCGCACTTGCGCTTATTGGTTTTTTCCGCGCCTTGGTAACCGGCGAGCCCATCTTGCTGCCCCTCATTCTGGTCGGCGTCATTCTCTGTGGCATGATTCTTTTGGGAGCCCACCGCCGAGACAAGGAATGGCTTATGCAGGAGGACGGTCTTGCTGAAGGCAGTAGCTCCTTGGAACTAAATCTGCGCTCGGCGACCCCGCAACGTGGCGAGAAGGCTCAAGATTCTAGTTCTGAAAACCAGGCTCACCAGGACTCTAAGCCCAGGTCATGACGCCCTGTTCTTTCTTCTCGAAATTCTTGCCAAGTCAAGGTGGGATGGATCCGGATCGTTCCGGGAGGTACGCGGATTCTGTCTGGGTTTGCGGACGAAATAAGCAAAGGATCTAACATAGGGGACACGGGGGAGACAGAGGGCGCGGAGAAGAGGTGAAGATACTTGGGATATCGGGGCTGGTGCATGATCCGGCGGCGGCGCTGCTGGCGGATGGGAGTGTTTGCGCGGCGATTGAAGAGGCCAAGCTGCAGCGGCAGCGGTCGCTGGACGGAATACCGCGAAAGGCAATCGCGTACTGTCAGGAGCAGTCGCGAACGAGTTGGCGAGAGATCGAGTGCATCGCGGTGGCCAGCCGGCCGCTGCAGAGCTGGTTGCGACAGGCGTGGCTGCGGACGCGGTTGACGCCGCTGGCGCCGGTGCCGAGCGGGTACTACCAGACGAAAGCGCTGGGGGAACTGGGACGCGAGCTGAACAACGACCGAATCCTGCGGGAGATGGGAGCGGGGCCGGGATGCAAAGTGGTGACGCGCGAACATCACCTGTGCCATGCGGCGAGCGCGTACTACGCGTCGGCGGCGGACCGCGCGGTGGTGCTGACGCTCGATGAGCAGGGAGACGGATGGGCGGGGCTGGTGGCGCTTGGCGAAGGGACGCAACTGAAGAAACTGGAGACGATCCCGTACCCGCACTCGGTGGGCTGGGTGTATTCGCAGGTGACCGACCTGCTGGGGTATGAGCCGAGGCGCTCAGAGCACAAAACGCAGTGGCTCTCGCTCGAAGGCGAGCCGGTGTTTGAAGAGCTGTTTGTGAACATGCTGCGGCGAGGAACGAGGCCAACGCCGCGGCTGGGACTGAAATACTTCAACCGGGGGCTGGCGGGGAGGATTGCGTTTTCGAAAGAGTTCTACCGGGCGATTGGAGTGAAGCCCCCGGCGAGAGTGGGCGAGGCGCAGCAGGAAGCGCGGGAGGTGGTGCTCAACGAGGTGCTGCAGAAGCAGCTTGCGGCAAGCGTGCAAGCAGCATGCGCGCGAGTGGCGGCGGAGCTGGCGGAAGCGCACCGAAAGAAAACAGGAGCGAAATGGCTGTGCCTGGCCGGGGGAGTGTTCCTGAACCCGCTGATCGTGGCGGCGATGGAACAGAACACGGGGTATGAACACGTGTTCGTGCAGCCGGCTGCGGGAAACGAAGGGACGGCGCTGGGGTCGGCGTGGCTGGTGTGGCACGAAGTGCCGGGGCGGCCGCGGGTGGCGCCGATGGAGCACCTCTACTGGGGGCCGAGCTATTCGAATCAAGAGATCAAGCAGGTGCTGGACAACTGCAAGGCGGAGTACAGGTGGCTGGAAGGGGACGAGCAGAAGATCGAAGAGACGCTGCGGCTTGCCGAAGCGGGGAAGATTGTGGCGTGGTGCCAGGGCGCAGCGGAGTTTGGGCCGCGGGCGCTGGGGAACCGGAGCCTGCTGGCGTCGCCGTGGGCGCCGTACGTGAAGGAGAATTTGAACGAGTACGTGAAGCACCGGGAAGCGTTCCGGCCGTTTGCGATTGCGGTGCCGGCAGAGGAGAGCGGTCGGTATTTCCAGAGCACCCCGAATGCGCGGTTTATGGCGACGATTGCTACGGTGCGGGCGGAAGGGCGGAAACTGCTGGAAGGTTTTCTGCTGCCGGGCGAGCGGGTGCGGCTGCACGTGGTTGAGCAGGCGGCAAATCCGCTGCTGTGGCAACTGCTTCGAAGGTTCGGCGAGCGGGCACCGGCACCGATGCTGGTGAACACGTCGTTTAACTTGTTCGGCGAGCCGCTGGTGCTGACGCCGCGGGACGCGGTGCGGAGCTATTTCTGCTCGGGGATCGATGCTTTGGTGATCGGAAACTTTGTGCTACAAAAGAGCTAACGTTCAACTTTTGGACACGGGCAAAGTGAGATGCCTCTTTTGCGGCGGCGCAGTGTAGGAGAGAATACAAGCTGGCTGAATGGCGGAAAGAAAAGTCCGGAAGCCAGGGATCGTCCCCAAACTTACAAACGGAGAGGAACAACGTGCAGCTAACTGTGATCGGATGCGGATACGTGGGGCTAGTAACGGGCGGGTGTCTTGCGGATGCGGGGCACGAGGTGATCTGCACGGACAACGATTCGGCAAAGATGCAGTTGCTCGAGGCCGGGAAGGTGCCGATCTACGAGCCGGGCCTGGATACGGTGCTGGAGCGCGCGCGGAAGTCGGGGCGGCTGCGATTTACGCGGAATTCCGGGGAGGCGATCCGAGCGGGCGAGGTGATCTTTATCTGTGTGGGGACGCCGCCCACCGAGAGCGGCGAGGCGGACCTTTCGGCAATTGATAACGTGGCGCGGATGATTGCGACCGAGGCGCGGACGCCGAAGCTTGTGATTGAGAAGAGCACGGTGCCGGCGCAAACGGGCGAGGAGCTGAAGAAGGTGCTGGCGGTGTACGGGCGGAACAGCGAGGTGAGATTCCGGGTGGCGTCGAACCCGGAGTTTTTGCGGGAAGGGACGGCGGTGGGGGACTTCTTCCACCCGGACCGAATTGTGGTGGGGGTCGAGGATAAGGAGAGTGAGCGGCAGTTCCGGGAAATCTACAAGCCGATCCTGGAGCGGACGTTTACGTGTCCGGTGCACACGGGAGCGTGCCCGGCGACGGGGACACCGCCGCTGCTCTTCACGACGATTGCGAGCGCGGAGCTGATCAAGCACGCATCGAATTCCTACCTGGGATTGAAGATTTCCTACGCGAACACGATTGCAGACCTGTGCGAGCGGCTGGGCGGAAACGTGGAGGAAGTAACGCGGGCGATGGGGCTGGACCCGCGGATCGGGCCGGAGTTCCTGCGCGCGGGGCTGGGGTTTGGCGGCTTCTGCCTGCCGAAGGACATCCAGGCATTTGTGAAGCTGGCGGAGCGGGCGGGCGTGGAGTTCGGGCTGTTACGAGAAGCGGAGCGGGTGAACCAGCGGAGAATGGACCAGTTCATCGAAAAGGTGAGGCGGGCGCTGTGGGTGATCAAGGAGAAGCGAATCGGCGTGCTCGGGCTGGCGTTCAAGCCGAATACGGACGACATCCGGCTGGCCCCGGCGATGGAGGTGATCCGCCGGCTGCTGGCCGAAGGGGCCGAGGTGCGGGCGTGCGACCCGCAGGCGATGGAGCGTACACGCGCGTTGTATCCGAACATCACCTACAACAGCGACCCGTATGCTGTCGCCAAGGATGCGGACGCGCTGCTGGTGGTGACGGAATGGAACGAGTTCAAACGGCTGGACTGGAAGCGAGTGCGCGAGCTGATGGCGCGGCCGCTGGTGGTGGACGGGCGGAACATGCTGGACCCGAAGACGATGATGGAGCTGGGATTCGAGTACCACTCGTTCGGGCGGCCGGACTTGACCGTGGTGGTAGCGGCGCCCTGAGCGGGGACGCCGTTAGAGGGTGGCGGCGACCTGGCGGCGGAAGAACTCGAGGGTGAGGCGAAGGCCTTCTTCGAGATTCACTTTGGGCTGCCAGTTGAGCAGGCGGCGGGCTTTGGAGATGTCCGGGCAACGCTGCCTGGGATCATCCTGCGGGAGAGGCTTGAAGACGATCTCGACGTTCGCGCCAAGCAGGGAGCGGATGCGCTCGGCGAATTCGAGTATGGTGATTTCCTGCGGGTTGCCGATATTGACCGGTTCGTGCTCCTCGGATTGCATCAGGCGGTAAATCCCCTCAATCAAATCGGAGACGAAGCAGAAGCTGCGGGTCTGCTGGCCATCGCCGTACACGGTGATGGGCTGGCCGGTGAGCGCCTGATGGACGAAATTGGGGAGGGCGCGGCCGTCGTTGAGGCGCATGCGCGGGCCGTAGGTATTAAAGATGCGGACGATGCGGGTATCCACGCCGTGGGCGCGATGATAGGCCATGGTCATGGCCTCGGAGAAGCGCTTGGCCTCGTCGTACACGCCGCGCGGGCCGATGGAGTTGACGTGCCCCCAGTAGGACTCGGGCTGAGGGTGGACTTCTGGGTCGCCGTAACATTCGGAGGTGGAGGCGAGCAGAAATTTTGCTTTTTTGGCCAGGGCGAGACCGAGGCTATTGTGGGTGCCGAGGGAGCCGACTTTGAGAGTTTGAATGGGGAACTTGATGTAGTCCACCGGACTGGCCGGGGAGGCAAAGTGGAGGACGTAGTCCACCGGGCCGGAGACCTCGATGAAGCGCGTAACGTCCTGCTGGATGAAGTTGAAGCGGGGATGAGCGAGCAGGTGGCCGACGTTGGTCTGAACGCCGGTGACGAGATTGTCGAGACACAGAATTTCCCAGCCGCGTTTGATGAGGCAGTCGCAGAGGTGCGAGCCGAGAAAGCCGGCGCCACCGGTGATGACAGCGCGCAAGAGAAACCTTTCGTGAAGCAAGAATCTCTGCGGGTGCGAGACCCGCAGGACACGAACAGCTATTGTAGCCCGGAGAAGACAGAAGGCAAGTCAGGCGAAAGGCCGATTTGACCGGGCGTAACCGGCAGGTTAGGATGCCGCCACGACGGAGCGGAGCGCATCCTGCAGGACACTGACTGCGCTCCGGCGATCCCACGCGATGAAATCACCACGCTGCCGAGTGATCCGCTGCTGCCCGCACTGCCGAAGCTATGACGTGCGGCGGTCGCACCGGAAGGGACTGTTTGAAGTGCTGGTGCTGCCGCTGGCGCTGCTGCGTCCGGCGCGGTGCGAAGACTGCGGACAACGGCACTACACGCTGGTCTTCGCCGAAGGATTGCCGGCGGGAGCGGAGACCGAGACGAGCAAACTGCGCAAGAAGCGAACGTCGAAAACCGAGGAAGAGGCGGACGAGAGCCAGGGATGAGCGAAGTGAAAAGAGCATGGCGCCAGGCGCTGGTTGGAGCTGGCGTGTTGGTTTTGGTGGTGGCGGCAGGGACGTGGGCGTTTCGCCGAGTGGGGACGTGGCTGATCGTGGAGGACCGGCTGGAGCCGGCGCAGGCAATCGTGGTGCTGAGCGGAAGAATGCCGCAGCGGGCGCTGGAGGCGGCCGAGCTATACCGGCAAGGCTATGCGGCGGAAGTATGGGTGATGCGGCCGAGTGGGCCGGGCGAGCAGCTCGAGCAAATGGGGATTCCGTCTGTGGGTGAGGAGTTCTACAGCCAGAAGGTGCTGCTGGCGCGAGGCGTGCCGACGGACGCCATCCGCGTGCCGGAACAGACCGTGCAGAACACGGAAGATGAGGTGCGCGTGATCGCCGCGGAGATGGGTCGCGTGGGCGGCGGGAAAGTAATTGTGGTGACGTCACGGGCGCACACGCGGCGGGTGAAGGCGATCTGGCGGCGAGTGGTGGGAGAGAGTCCGCGGGCGATGGTGCGCGGGACGCCGGGCGACGGGTTTGACGCGGAGCACTGGTGGCGGTCCACGTATGACGTGCTGGACGTGGTGCGCGAAGTGCTGGGGCTGGCCAATGTGTGGGCGGGGTTTCCGTTGCGGCCGACGGAGCAGAAGAGATTAGCCACCGATGAACACCGATAAAGATAAGGAGAAGAGGGAAGAGGGATCCTTCGTCCCACGCTGCGCTCGGGACTCACGATGACAACGTCAGGGGCTGGGAGGGGGGACGGAGCTGGTGTGGTCGTGGATGATGCGCCAGCCGTCGGGGAAGCGGCGGGCAATGAGAGTGAAGACGCCGCCGGGACGGTCTTTTTCGCGGACGAGCTGCCAGCGGCCAAGGATGAGAGCGGCGTCGGGGCCGAGCGGAGTGATCTCGAGGTCAGAGAATTGCAGTTGACCCATGGCCGCGCCGTCGGGATAGCTGCGGCGGTAGCGGTCGAGCAAAGCCTGCCAGCCACGCGAGACGCCGGATGAACTAACCAAGGCGGTCTCGCCGGACTTCCAGTAGCCTTCCATAAAACCTTCGATGTCACCGCGGTTCCAAGTGTCCACTTGCGTCTGGAGCAGAGAGCGCAGTGCGGACTGCGGGTCCGAGGCGGCCGCCTGTACAGGAGCAACTTCGAAGGTGAGCGTGCTGAAGGCGGAGCGCCAGTCGGCTTCGGCGTCGCCGGCGGCGGGCACCATGTGGAGCACACGCGCGAACCACAGGCCGGAGCGGTCGAGTGGCAGGGTGGCGCGGCCGGCAGAGTCGGTGAGGACCCAGACGGGATACTTGTGGCCGGTGACGCCGGCGTAGCCTGCGGCGGCGTGAACGCCGGCGAGCGGGCGTCCCTGGTAGAGTACCTGGACGGGAAGCGAATCGCCGACGCGGAGAGAGCAAGGGTCGCGCTCGGGGATGATTTCGAGCCAGAGATCGTTGGGCAGCGTGTGGAGCGAATCGTTGACAGCGCCGACGCAGAGGATGGTCTTGGCGATTTTCTGGTACCGCTCGCGTCCGGGAGAGGAGGTCTGGTTGCCGGCGGCACGGGCTTGAAGGATGGCGGTGAGCTGTTCTTCTTGGAGGTACTGATTGAAGATCTTCGGTTCGAGGACAAAAGCGCGGGGCTTGGTTTCGGCGATGACCACGGAATGGCCTGGCTCGGTGGGAGTGACGCGGGCGACGAGGAAGGTGCCGTCCACGCGGTAACCTTCGACCGGCTGCGTGCCGGAGGGCTGGCGGAGGACGAAGCGGGCGATGCGGTCGGGGGAAGCGGCAACTTCGCTGGTGGGGAAGGCTTCGCTGGTGGCCAGGCGGACGTCAACGGTGGTGCCGGGTGTGGTGCGAAGGGCGGAGGGGATGAGCCAGGTGTCGTGCGCGAGGAGAGGCACGGCCAGCAGGAAAAGCAGGAACAAAAGGCGAAGGCTTTTCATGGTTGAAACCTCATGGGCAGGCCATCATACGGTGAAGCAGGGAGAAAGCAAGCGGGGCATTCGCCGTCCCGCGGAAAATGGCATATTTGGCGGGAAAATGAGAGATTTTGGGTAGTACGGAGGGTCTATTGTGGGCGGCGGAGGGGACGGGCAGAATGCACGTAGAGGCTGAGGTCAATGATCGCGGCACTACTTCTGGTCATATCGCTGGCGGCCCTGGCGCAGTTCGCCCTGTTTTACTGGAGGGCGATCATGGCAGGAGTGGCGGCGCAGCCTCTTTCGGAGCGGTTCCACGACGCGGCCCAGCTTGGGGTGGTTGCTGTGCAGGCGAGCGATTTCAACGCCATGGTGAACCTGCACGACCTAATGATCCCCGAGCTGAAAGCTGGGAATGGGCGGCTGCGCGCCGTGCGGATGTACTACGGAATGGTTGATGCGCTGAACTGGATGGCCGGCAAGGTGATGCCGCAGGTGGCGGAGTGGTCGGAGCGGGAAATGGCCACCTGCACGAAGTACGTGGCCGTGCGGGTGGACCAGCGGATGGCACGAAACCTGGAATGCGCGGCGGCGCTGAGGTCGTGCTAAGGATTTCTCTTCAGAAGTTGTAACGGTGTTCGTCCTCCCTCGTAACCTCATCCTCACCCGGTGTCCCCCCGGGTGAGGGTGGGGACGCTTCCTAAAAAATCGAAACTCGAAATTCGAATCCCTAGAATCAAAATTGGAAACTTGAAACCGGAAATTTGAGGAAATGAAGAGGAGCCCGCGAGACGCCGGCGGTACAAGAAACTAATAGGACCAGCGGAGGAGGATGCCGCCGGTGGTGTAGCCGGCGCCGACGGCGACCAGCAGAAGCAGGTCGCCCTTTTTGAGGCGGCCCTGAGCGAGGGCGTCGCAGAGGCCGAGCGGGATGGTGCCGGCGGTGGTGTTGCCGTAGCGGTCGATGTTGATGAGGATTTTGGAGTCGTCGAGGCCGAGGCGCTCCTGCATGGCGCGGATGATGCGCAAGTTGGCCTGGTGAGGGACGACCAGGGCGAGGTCGCCGGTGGTGAAGCCGTTGCGCTCAAGCAGCAAGTTTGAGACCTCGGCCATGCGGCGCACAGCGTATTTGAAGACTTGCTGACCTTCTTGGTGGACGTAGTGCATTTTTTTATCCACCGTTTCGTGGGACGGCGGATGGAGCGAGCCGCCGCCCGGCATGTACAGATATTGCCCGCCTGAACCGTCAATATCGTGGTGAAAATCGAGGATGCCTTCGCCGTCGGACGCGGCCGGCTCGACCAGGACGGCGCCGGCGCCGTCGCCGAACAGGATGCAGGTGGCGCGGTCCTGATAGTTGATGATCGAGCTCATGATGTCGCTGCCGATGACCAGGGCTTTCTTGTGCGTGCCGGCGCCAACAAACTGCGCGCCGACGGTGAGGGCGTACACAAAGCCCGAGCAGGCGCCGGAGAGGTCGAAGCCCCAGGCGTTTCTTGCGCCCAGGCGGTCCTGAACGAGGCAGGCGGTGGCGGGGAACATCATGTCTGGCGTAACACTGGCGACGATGATGAGGTCAATTTCTTCGGGGCGAACGTTGCGCTGGGCGAGGAGTTTCTTGGCCGCTTCGGTGGCGAGATGAGAGGCGGCGGTGCCTTTATCGGCGATGTGACGCTCGCTGATGCCGGTGCGCTCGCGAATCCACTCGTCGTTGGTGTCCACCATGGTGGCGAGGTCCTGATTGGTCAGGACGCGCGGGGGCACGTAACTGGCGACGCCGGTGATTTTCGCGGGGATGCGGCGGGACATGAGGGCTGAAGCTCCTTCGAAAGAAAGAACGGCGATTGTATGAGAGAAGGGGAGGGGAGGCAAGGAGAGAGGGGTTAGGATAGGTGGTCAGTTTCAGCCAAGGGCGTTTGTCCGACGGAATCCGGCCGAGCGGGGAGAAATATTTGTAAACACATGCCCACCAGTCGAAACCCATTCAAGGGAACTTGCCCTGGTGTCTTTGACTCAGGCACTTGCAACCGTAGTTGAGTCTGACAGTTTGAAACGCCATCAAGTTCATCACTTGCGAGACTGGATTTCGCGACAGGAATGGAACAAAATAGCTCAGGGGGGCGCGGCTTCATCGCGTGTCCCCTGCAGGGGTACGTTATGCAGTGCCTTTTTTCTTGCCGCCCGTGAAGGAGCCACCGGCTTGACCGGGACGTTCACGTGACGGTACGTAGCAGAACCTTTCCGCACGTCAGGAATTTCCTGCAACTGCTCACGAGATACGAGCACAATATATTTAAAGCGCGACAACTCGATGCCCGCCAGAATACCACCCGTGTACAGTCGAGTTTGCTCACGAGCAGCGTTGGCGACAGATTCTGCTTGGTCTTCGCTCTTCACAATCTTCCACTCTGTTAGCACGAGCGCTTCGGCGACATTACTGACTCTCTCCGCGTCATCGACCGTATCCCCAAAAATTAGGTCTGTCCGACCACCTTCGGCGTTTACTTTGAAAGCCCAAATGCCATGAAGCATTAAATGGGCAGCGCCGAGTTTTTCGCAAGCCGGCTCGCCGTTAGAAAACGCGTTCTCCCATTTCTCTCGTGTTGATTCGTCGGCCACAATGCTCTGCCTGAGATGTAAAAAAGCCCGCTCGGCTCTCTTGTGTGCGATGCTTTCTAAATCGGACAAGTGGTATTCAACCGCCGACCGTACTGCCGCGAGTGAGGTAAGCCTGAGTTTGAGACCGTCCAGTCCCTTCACTGAGTTGTCTTCGATGGCGTGGCCATAGTTCTGCAAAAAACTTCGAATGGCTGTCGCCGCCTCTTGCGGGATAGCGGCGTTATGCGCATCAAGGAAGGATCGAAGGTTAGCTGTGATTTCCCGAGCTTACGTCCCCAGATACTTATCCGTAAGATTATAGGAGTCGGAGCTACTGATCCCGAGAGCTCGTACAAGAAAGTGCCCCGCGCTGAGTAGGCTTTCGATTCGGCCAGCAATCGCGGCCCATTCATTACGCCAGCTCATAGGTTTCCAAGACCTTCCAAACCCGTCGCATGCGTCCACGAATGAGCCGCGCGGCTTCCTGATTCACCGCCGCGTCGGCTCCATTCGTTGATTAGACGGCCTCACAGTTTCTGTGCAACGTCGCCGATAGCCTTGATCACTTCGGAATTCTTCTCCGCCAACTGTGTGAGGAACTGACGATATGTCGCGCGGCCTAACGGCCAAGATCACGCGGCGCTTCACGATCGCACCGAGCGCCGTCCGCTGCAAACGCGTGTTAGGCAGCACCCCCTCACCGAGCGAGAAGGCGTTGACCAAGCAAATACCTGGTACTGTCGATCTGATTATTTAGAGCCCCGGTAACCCGTTGCGCGTCGGGTGTCGCAAACGAACCGATCCGGTTTGTGCTCACTCCTGAAACGGGAACAGCCCTGAACATCTCGCGACTGAGCACCCAATAAGAACCATGATCCCTTCGCAGAAGCACAGTGATCTCGTCTGGGTTCGACAGAAACACTTCAAGGTACTCGTTCGGAGAGATCTGCTCGCCTGACTTGCGATCTTCACTCATAGAATTGAGGAAGAAAGTCACGATCTGGTACTGCCTCGGCGGTCTGTTGCTGACAGCCTCAAAATTCCTGGCGTATTCGGTCTCGTTGGGCATCGCACGCCACTCCTCCGAGGACAGAGTCACCTTCCGATCGGCGATCGAGACGGTGAGCTCCGCAAGCTTGCCACGTTCGCTGCGACAACCGAGTACAGTCGAGACCAACAGGAGCGTGAGTAGGCGCTTCGATCTCAACGGCATCTCCTTCGTGTTATCTAACTCTAAATTGGACTGACCTGCATAAAACCCCTTCAGGTCGGCCTAAGACGAAACCACCACCGCATTGCCACAGTGGCAATTGCTTACAATGTACCGACTTCTGTTCCATTTGACAATCTCCCTCCACAGTCGTATGCGGACCGGTCGGTGCGCATAATCCCCAGGGTCTCGCTGGAGACACGCTTCCGGAGCCGGTCGAGGCGCGAGTTTGGCCTGGAAACGGCGGGACGAGAGGAGTGTGCTAGACTGAGGCAGAGACGGAAGAAGATTCGGGCACAGGTCGGGCCTGGGTTGCCGCCCCGCACCGGAGGTCGAGATGTATTTCCAGCAATTCTACCTGAGCTGCCTCGCCCACGCTTCCTACCTGGTCGGATCCGAAGGAATCGCCGCCGTGGTGGACCCGCAACGCGACGTGGAGATTTATCTCGAGGAAGCGTGGCAGCAGGGGTTGAAAATCGCGTACGTGATTGAGACGCACCTGCACGCGGACTTTGTTTCCGGGCACAAGGAACTGGCGGAGCGGACCGGAGCGACGATCTGTGTGGGGGCGAAGGCGGGGGCGAAGTTCCCGCACCGGGCGATGCGGGAGGGAGATGAGATACGGTTCGGGCGCTGCGTGCTGCGGTTTATCGAAACCCCCGGGCACACGCCGGAAAGTATGTGCGTGCTGGTGACGGACACCGAGCGCGGGCCGGAGCCGTGGGCGGTGCTGACCGGAGACACGCTCTTCATCGGAGACGTTGGGCGGCCCGACCTTTCGCCGGAGCACACGCCGCAGCAACTGGCGGCGCTGCTCTATGACAGTCTGCACGAGAAGCTGCTGACGCTGCCCGATGCGGTAGAAGTACACCCGGCGCACGGGGCGGGGTCGCTGTGCGGGCGGAACATCAGTCCGGAGCGGCAGTCCACGATCGGGAAGGAGCGGGCGTTCAACTACGCGCTGCAGCCGATGAGCCGCGATGAGTTTGTGCGAATGCTGACGGCGGAGTTGCCGGAGCGGCCGGGGTACTTTGCGCTGGACGCGCAGATCAACCGCGAAGGTGCTGAGCCGCTGGGGGAACTGCCGCCGCTGGCGGGGTTGAGTGCGGACGAAGTGGCGAGGCGGCAGGAGGCGGGCGCGGTGGTGTTGGATACGCGGCCGACGGCGCAGTTTGGCGCAGGTCACGTGCCGGGAAGCATACACATCGGCCTGGGAGGACAGTACGCGAGTTGGGCGGGAATACTGATTGGTCTGGACCGCGAGATTGTGCTGGTGGCGGAAGACCCGGAGCGGCTTGCGGAGTCGCGGATGCGGCTGACGCGCGTGGGGATTGAGAAGGTGACGGGGCACCTCGAAGGCGGAGTGCTGGCGTGGGAGAAGTCGGGGCGAAGGCTGGCGGAAGTGCCGCAAATCTCGGTGGTGCAACTGGCCGAGCAACTGCGAGAACGGCCGGGAGAAATACAGGTGGTGGACGCGCGCAAGCCCGGCGAGTGGGACGCGGGACACATCGAGCAGGCGGTGCTCAAGCCGCTCAGCGAGTTGACGCTGCGTACGGCCGACCTCGACCCGCAAAAACCGATTGCGGTGCACTGTAAGAGCGGCTACCGAAGCTCGATTGCGACAAGCCTGCTGAAGCGCGCGGGATTCCGCGAGGTGATGAACGTGGTGGGAGGATTCGACGCGTGGGCGGCGCAGAAGCTGCCCGTGGCGGGACAGACAACCAAGGCCTGCGCGAACTGAGTTGATCGAAAAGAATTCGAAGGACTGAAGACAGCAAGAAAGGCTCGGGAAAGCTATTTCTTGGGCTTTTCTTGCTTTTTCTTTTTGTTGAGGGCTTCGCTGTGGAGCTGGTCGGAGCAGGCTTCACAGATAGTTTTGTCAGACGGCTTGGCGCAAATCATACAGCGCTGCTTTTTGGGCTGAGGCACGTGGTTCCCTCCTGTTTTTCCCAATTCTAGGTTTGAAAAGGTGCGGCGTCCAGAGGAAAAAGTGGACGATCAAGAAGTGCCGACGAGCCGCCGGCGCTACCCGAAGTTTGGCGGCGTGAAGCCGGCGGTACCGAGAATCGGGCAGGCGCAGGGGCCCGCCGCTACGAGGAGGTTGAAGAGAGGATTTCGTGGCGGAAGGAGATGTGGGCAGATTTGGCGAGGGTGGCGGAGACGGAGCAGTACTTGTCTTTGCTGAGGGTGATGGCATCGCGGACAGCTTTTTCGTCGAGCGGGCCGCCGGAGGCGTTGCGGCCACGGAGCCGATAGAGCAGTTCGAGTTTCACCCAGACGGCGGGCGGAGAAGTGGCGCGTTCGCCGGAGATGACGATTTCGAGCGACTCGAGGTGCTGGCGCTTTTTGGCGAGGATGGAGACGACGTCGGTGGCGGTGCAGGCACCCAGCGCCACGAGAAGCATCTCCATCGGGCCGGGGGCGGAGTTGGAGTTGCGGTCGGAATCGAACGGCACGGCGTGGCCGGAGGGAGCCTGGCCGAGGAATTTTTCGCTGCCGAGCCAGCGGACGAGAGCGGTTTGCATGAGGCCTCCAGGGTGAAGGAGAAGCCTAGCAGAGGAGGTGGAGGAGGCAAAGGAGGTAGAGGATAGAACAGCCGCTAGAGAATTGGGATGTGCTAAGAGACGGAGAGACTGGAGGGGCCGGCGGCGACCGGGCCTTCTTCAAGCAGGGAAGGCTGGGCGCCGACGATGGGATGGGGAACGGAGCGGAGAGTGCCCACAAAGACGCGGACCAGCTCGGGGTCGAACTGGGCGCCGGCGCAGCGTTCGAGCTCGGCGAAGGCCTCCTCCGCGGTGCGTGCTTTCTTGTAGGCGCGCTCGGAGGTGATGGTGTCGTAGGCGTCGGCGATACCGATGATGCGGGCGCCGAGCGGAATGTCGGAGCCGGAGAGGCCGTTGGGATAGCCGGAGCCATCGAAGAATTCGTGGTGATGGAGAACGATCTGCTGGATGGCGCGGAGAACGCGGAGCGGCTCGAGGATTCTTGCGCCGAAGTGGACGTGAGACTTCATGGTCTCCCACTCATCGGGGTCGAGCGGGCCGCTCTTATTGAGGATGGATTCAGGGACGCCGACCTTGCCAACGTCGTGGAGGATGCCGGCGAGGCGAATCTCCTCGACTTCGGCGTGGCTGAGGCGCAGGGCCTCGGCGATGAGGACGGCATAGGCGGAAACTTTTTGAGAATGGCCCTGGGTGTAGTGGTCCTTGGCGTCGATGGCAAAAGCGAGAGACGTGATTGTTTCAAGGACGGCCGGGGGCAGGGAGCGCAGACCTTCGGATGACACTGCGGGCGCGCTCGAGCCAGCGGAGGTGGTCTGGGCGGCGTCGGTCTGCGGGAGAGTCTGAACGAACTGATTGAGGCGTTGGTAAATCTGCTCGAAGGCTTCGGGGCCGGTGGCGAAGAGTCGCTTGAGGGTGACGCCGAGATACGCTTCGAGGACATCGCGCTTCCACTTCTTGGTTTCGTTGGGGTCGTAATGCTCAGCAGACGAGACCGTGTTGCCGCCCTGATGTTTGGAAAGGTACATGGAGGCGTCGGCGACCTGGATGAGCTCCTGCGGGGTGGAGCCGTGGAGCGGGAAGCAGGCAATGCCGAAGCTGCCGGTGATGTTCTTTTCACGGAGGAGAGGGTCGGCGCAGATCCAGGAGCGGAGCTTGCCGGCGAGCTGGCGACCCTGCTCGATGGTGGTTTCGGGCATGAGGATGACGAACTCGTCGCCGCCGTAGCGGGCGACAACGTCGGAGCGGCGGCAATTCTGCTCGAGGATGTGGGCAACGCGCTGGAGGACGAGGTCGCCTTCCAGGTGGCCGTAGAAATCGTTGACGAACTTGAAGCGGTCGAGGTCGATGAGGACTAGAGAGAAGGGGCGGCCGGCGCGCGTGGAACGCTTCCATTCGGCGGAGAGAGCTTCCATAAGGAAACGGTGGGTCTTGGCGCCGGTGAGGCCATCGGTGATGGCCTGCTCCTGAGCCTTTTGGAAGGTGAGGGCGTTGTGGAGAGCGCCGGAGATGACGTCGGCGAGGGTGCGCATGAGCAGAACTTCTTCGTCGGTGAAGTCGCAGGGTTCAGAGGTTTCGGCGTAGAGGACGCCCAGCAACTGCTCGCCGTAAACGAGCGGCAGTGCGATTGCGGAGGACGAGTCCGGCAGCAGCGGGGCGGCGGCGTCCCGGGCGGAGGCGTCGCGGACGATGCTCATCTGGCCGGTGCGGGCGACCTGGCCGAGAAGGCCATCGCCCAGAGCGACGCGGCGACCGAGGGCTTCGCGACGACGGCCGGACTCGGCTTGAACAATGACTTCCTTGGTGGAGTAGTCGAGCAGGGCGATGCCGATGTGGTCGTAGGTGAGGCCCTGTTCGAGCGCAAGGGTGACTTCAGCGAGCATTTCGTCGGGGTTGAGCGTGGCAATGGCGTTGCGGGAGATGCTGTTGAGGAGGGTGAGGTGACGGGACTTGATCTGCTCTTCGCGGAAGAGGCGCGCGTTTTCAATGGCGATGCCGGCTTCGCTGGCGAGGACGCGCATCAGCTCGAGGTGGCCTTCGTCGAAGACGCGTTCCTGGCGGCTGTGGACGGCCATGACGCCGATGGCGCGGTCGTAGAGAACCAGAGGAACGCCGCAGAAGCAGCCGGTGTGCTGGAGGGGCAGGGGTCCGAGGCGGCGACATTCCTGCTCGAAGTTTTCGCGGATCAGGATGGGCTGGCGGGTGCGAATGAGGTGCTCGGAGAGGTGATTGCCGGCCGGCCGGGAACGGCGGGGCAGGCGGACGCCATCGTTGACTTCCAGCTCGAAGCGGATTTCATCGCGGGCGGATTCGTAGAAGGCGATGTAAAAATTGGAGACGTCAAAGAGGCGGCTCATCTCGGAATGAATTTTCTCGAAGAGGGCTTCGATATTGAGGGTCGAGCTAAGGGTGCGGCCGATTTCGTTGAGGATGTGCAGCTCCTCGGAGCGGCGCGAGGTCTGCTGGATGAGGTAGCTATTCTCGACGGCCATGCCGATCTGGTGGCCGAGGGCGAGCAGCAGGCGCAATTCGGACGGGGAGAAGTGGCGGCTGTCGGGGGTGCCAAGCAAGAGGACGCCGAAGGCCTGTTCCTTGGCCTGAAGGCTGATGCCCACGACGGTGCGAAGACCTTCGCCAGCGGAGAGGGCCCGAAAGCGGCGGAAGGCGTCTTCGCGCTCGAGGGCAAGCCAGGAAGAGTCGCGATTGAGGTCGCGGAAGACGACCAGGCCGCCGAGGCGGGCGACGAGCTGGACGAGGTAATCGTCGAGCCCTTCCTGCTGGGAAGAACTGCAGAACTCTTCGCTGAGACCTGTGGCGACAACCGACGTGGGGCCCTGCGGATCGCCGTGGTGGAGGAAGAGTGCGCCGGCGGGGAGGCGAGCGACGCTCAGGACGCGGTCTAGGCCCTGCGCCAGCATTTTCTGGATTTCGCCGCCGACAAAGCTGGAGGTGGCCAGGTTGAGGTTGGAGAGCGCCAACATGTTGCGTTCGACGCGGCGCTTTTCCTCTTCGTAGAGGGCCATCACCGTCAGGATGGCCACGAAGACCGGAGGAACGATGGCCAGAACGTGCAGCCGGGCAAACAGAGGCCAAGAGAGCCAGCCGGGGACAAGTGAGACAAGCAGCATCGCGCCCCAGACGGAGAAGCAAAGCGAGAGAAGGAAGTCTGCGAAATTTTCCTGGCGGCGATTCTCACGCCAGAAGAGCCAGGCGGTGGCGAAGAAAACGAGGGCGACGCCGAAGCGGGGAGAAACGCTGATCACGCGCTGGTGGTGGGCTACAGCCCAGAGAGCGAAGAAGGCGGCGGCGACTCCCAGAGGCGCCAGCCAGGGGCGGACCTGGGTATAGACCTGAGCAGCGCAAAAGAAGAGCAGTGCTGCGGCCGCGAACAACAGGAGGTTGACCGCGGCAAGCCAGGGAGCGGAGGCGATCCATGGTTCCAGCACCGGGCCGATGCTTTGGAGGGCGAGGAGCGCCCAGGCGAAGGACCAAAGCAGCAGATACAGCTGGCGCTTGATGGAGTAAACAAAGGCAAAGAAGGCCGCGGTGAGGGCAGCCGTGGCCAAGAAGCCCAGCGCGAGTGTGCTGTCCTGGAAGATCAACTCAGACACACCCTCGGAACCGGATGTGCCCAACGAAACCGGCGCGGGCGGGACGGAGAGTTGAAGATGAGTGCATAAGAATTGCGAAACAATTCGACACCCATTGCTGAGCGCCCCGTCTGCCGGGGGCAGAAGCCGCGCGCGGTAAATCGTTGAGCCGCTTGCAAATATAGAGCACGGGTTTTCACGGGGTCAAGGGTACGGGGGTACCTGTCAGGATACAGTGCGCCCAGCGAGAGCGGAGAGAGGGGCGAGTGGCCTTTCGGGAACGGCTGGGCTAAGATGGTGCGTTTTTTGCAGCGCAGGAGCAGCGGACAGACACATGAGCAAAGCTGCAGATAATCGTGTGGACCAGCTCACGAAGACGCCACGGGTGCGGTTCGCGCCGTCGCCGACAGGCTACCTGCACGTGGGCGGTGCGCGGACGGCACTCTTCAACTGGCTGTTTGCGCGGCATGAGCAGGGGGCGTTTATCCTGCGAATTGAAGATACCGATGTGGATCGGAACCGGCCGGAGCTGGTGGAAGGGATCCTGGATGGGTTGCGCTGGCTGGGATTGGATTGGGACGAAGGGCCGGTGTTCCAGTCGCAGCGGCTGGAAGGCTACCAGGAGGCGGCGGAGAAGCTGGTGACAAGCGGAGCGGCGTATTACTGCTATTGTCCGCCGGAGAAATATGGTGGCGCAGATGCGGCGGAGACGACCGAAGAGACCGGAGAGAAAAAAGAAGGGCCGCGCAGAGTGACGCGATGCGCGTGCCGCGAGGGAAAGACGGCGGCGGGCGGGCAGAAGCCGGCGATACGGTTTCGCGTGCCGCTGGGAGATACGACGCGGTTCGAAGACGCTGTGTTTGGCGCGCGCGAAGTGGCTAACGAGGAGATTGAAGATTTCGTGCTCCTGCGGTCGCCCAAGCCGGGGACGCAGGCGCGGCTGCCGACCTATCAACTGGCAGTGGTGGTGGACGACATCGAGATGCGGATTACGCACGTGATTCGCGGGGCCGACCACCTCTCGAATACGCCGAAGCAGGTGCTGCTCTACCGGGCGCTGGGAGTCGACCCGCCGGTATTTGCGCACGTGCCGCTGATCCTGGGGGCGGACCGGACGCGGCTCTCCAAGCGACACGGGGCGACCAGCGTCGGGTCGTACCGGGACGAGGGATTCTTGCCGGAGGCGTTTCGGAATTTTCTGGCCCTGCTGGGGTGGTCGCCCGGGGACGACCGGGAGTTTTTGCGAACGCCGGAACTGGTGGAATCGTTTGGGCTGAGTGGAGTGAGCCGGACGAATGCGGTGTTTGACCGCGCGAAGCTCGAGTGGTTCAACACGCAGTACCTGCAGAAGCTGCCGATTGAAGAACTGTTGCCGGCGGTGGAGAGCGAGCTGAAGCGCGCGGGGCTGTGGCGCGAGGAGTGGGCGAACAACCAGCGCGAGTGGCTGGCGAAGACGGTGGACCTGATTCGTTCGCGGACACGGCTGCTGCCGGATTTTGCGACCTGGGCGCGGGCGTTTTTCAGCGATGAGTTTGCGTATGACGATGCGGCGCGTGAAAAATTCTGGAAGGACGAGCGGCTGCCGGGCATGCTCGGAAAACTGGCTGATGGACTGGCGGGATTGGCGGATTGGAGCCACGACGCGTGCGACCGGGTGCTACGGGACCTGGCGGCAGCGGAAGCCGTGAAGGCCGGGCTGCTGATCAATGCGACTCGCGTGGCGATCGTGGGGCAGGCGGTGGCCCCGCCGCTCTTTGACACCATGCTGGCGATCGGGCAGCGGCGCGTGGTGGCGCGGCTGCGGCGAGCGGTGGAGTTCCTCGGAAAGAAGTAGTTCCGGCCTGGTTGGAGCAAATCCCAATTCTGATTTGCCGTGGGGGTGTGTTTGTTCAGAGAAATGAAATTTCAAATGGCTCTGTTGACATCCTCGGCATCGGCGGAAGATTTGGCCCCGACGGGAGCCGAAGAGTGCGTTGGACTGTGTGGCCAGAAGGGGAGATGGCCGAAGTTGGACTAATTCCGTTTGCCCGCGTGGCCCTGCAAGTCGCCACCACGGTTCTGCCGCCCGATCGGACCCGCTTCAGCAAGCACCAGTTCACCCAGCCGCAACTGCTGGCGGTGCTGGGCCTCGCGAGCGTGCCCGATTCCACCACCCTGTACCGCTTCCTCAAGCGGCTGCAGCCGGACACCATCGACCGCACCCTGGGCGAGGTGGGGGAACCGGAAGGGGAAAAGGCGGCGGCGAAGAGGGATTCCTCGCTGCGCTCGGAATGACTGCGAGGAGCATGGCGATACCGAGAGGGAGAGATCAGGAGTTGCGCGAGCCGTGAAAGCGTTCGGTGCGGACGGCACGGAGAGGAGCGAGGAGTTCGACGGCGACGCCGAAACGGTACTCGGCATGAGGCTCGACGCGCACGACGCGGGCCAGGTACTCGAGAGCGAGGCCGCCGCACGGAGAGGACGGGAGGCAGATGACGATGATGTCCATGCCCTTGAAGTAGGTAGCTCGCCAGGTGCGGAAGTAGAGGCCGCCGACGGAAACGTTGACGGTGGCGCGGACTTCTTCGAAGTTGCCAGTGAAGCAGTGGCGGGGCCGGGCGCTGATGGGTTGAGAGATGGCCACGCGGCGAGTGCGGCGGCGGTCGTCAGGCCGGGAAGACTTGGACGGGGGAAGAGTGGCGGTGGCGGTTCGTTTCACGTGGCTCGTCCTCAGTGCGAGATGCGGAATGGAATTCGTACCAGAGAGTTCAGGATAAGTGTGCAGAGGGTGGGAGTCGATAGGACGAGCGTTCTAGCCCAGCAGTACTTCTAGGCGGAATCGGGGCGAAGGTCGGACTCGATGGCGAGCTGGTCGTCGGGAGAGATGTCAACGAACTCGACGCCGATGCCGACGCCGGGAAGGCAATAGCGGACTTCGGCGCGGGCACGGATTTCGCGGCCGGAGCAGGCCAGGCGAAAGCGGACTTTAAGGACTGCGCCTTCGGGGAAAGAGCGCGAGGTGTTAATGAACATGCCGCGCGTGCTGATGTCGGGCGGGCGCAACTGGATGGCTTGCTCAGAGCCTTCGTACTCGATGGCCAGAGAGCTGAGCTGCTGGAAGCGAGTGGTCTGGCGCTCGACGCCGACCAGATCACTGCTGTTGCGGGTTTTCATCGGCGGCGCCCCTCCGCGAAGACGCTCTCGGATTCCTGTGCATGCCCATGAACGGACACGCCGGCCGTTTTCGCACCACAACCCGGGCAAAAGGCAAAGGCCTGGTGCAGGTCGCGATCGCAACTGGGACAACGGAGACTCAGCATGTCGTCGAAATGGATGACGCGCTGGACTTCTTCGAGGGTGGTCAGACCAGCCTGAATTTTATCGAGGGCATCGGCCTGAAGCGAAACCATGCCGGAGTTGCGGGCTAGGACGAGGATTTCGTCCACACGGACTTCGGAACGAATGGAGGCGCGCATGGCGTCGTCGAGCCACAGAATCTCGTAGATGCCGACGCGGCCGCGGTAACCGGTTTCATCACAGGCATGGCAGCCAACGGGAACCGGCAGCAGCTCGGCGGGGTCCACGAGGCCCGCGGCGCGGTGCTGGGCGTCTTGCTCGGGTGAGGGCGGAACGCGCTTGTGGCAGGAGCAGAGCCGGCGCACCAGGCGCTGGGCCATGATGGCACTGACCGAAGACGCAATCAAGTAGCCGGGGACTCCGAGATCGAGGAGACGGGTGAGGGTGGAGATGCTGTCGTTGGTGTGCAGAGTGGAAAGGACCAAGTGGCCGGTCTGGGCTGCCTTCATGGCGATTTCGGCGGTTTCGAGGTCGCGGACTTCGCCGACGAGAATGATGTCTGGGTCCTGACGAAGGATGGAGCGCAAGGCCGAGGCGAAAGTGAGGCCGGCCTTGATGTTCACCTGGACCTGATTGATGCCTTCGAGCATGTACTCGACGGGGTCTTCGACGGTGACGATATTGACGCCCGGAGCGCGGAGTTTATTGAGCGAGGCGTAGAGAGTGGTGCTCTTGCCGGAGCCGGTGGGGCCGGTGACGATCAGAACGCCCTGCGGAAGAGAGAGGACGCGGTTGAGGCTTTCCTGGACGGACCGGGAAAGGCCCAGATCGTCGAAGCTGGCCAGCGGGGATTCGGGGCTGAGCAGGCGAAGGACCACCTTTTCGCCGTGGGCAGTGGGAAGGGAGGAGACACGCAGGTCGAATTTCTTTTTGCCCATGCGGACACGGAAGCGGCCGTCCTGAGGGACGCGACGCTCGGCGATGTCGAGGTCGGCGAGAATCTTGATGCGGGAGGCGAGGGAGTTCTGCAAGCCGCGGGGAATGCGCTGGAACTCGCGGAGGACGCCGTCTACGCGGAAACGGACCACGGTGTCCACAGACTGAGGCTCGATGTGAACGTCGCTGGCGCGCTTATCGGCAGCGTGGAGAAGAATGGAAGAGACCAGGCGGACCGCGGGCGTGCGGCTGTTTTTCAGGTCGGCCTGGAATTCGAGCATGGCCTCCTGATTGCTTTTGCTGGCGCTGGTGGTGATGAACTCCATGTCCTCGAGGATGCTGTCGTCGGGTAGGGAGAGCTGCAGGAGTTCCCAGTCCTGCGGCGAGCCGGGGTCGGCATAGCAGCGGTCAATGGCCTCGAGGATTTCGTCGCGGATGCCGAGACGCGGAGCGATGTTCAGACCGGTGAGGAAGCGAAGCTCGCCGGTCTTGTTGAGGTTTTGAGGCTCGGCCATGGCAACAATCAGAACATTCTCCTCGCGGAAGAGCGGCAGGGCACAAGTACGGCGCGCGATATTTTGCGGGATAAGCTTGAGCGCGGCGAGGTCGGGCTGTTCCAGGCGGCAGTCCACGTAGGGGATTTGGATGACTTCGACAAGAGCGGAGAGCAGGTCTTCTTTGGCCACCAGGCCGCGGTCAAGCAAGAGCTCGCCTAAATAAAGGAGCTTGCCCTGCTGTTCCTGGATTGCTTTGTGGAGCTGTTCGCCACTGATGTGGCCGCGCTCGCGCAGAACTTCGCCCAGCTTTTTCTTCGCCATGAAGGTAACTCCATGCAATTCGACTGTGCAGAAGAGACCCGCGGGCGTCAATGAACCCTGCAGGTGAAGGTTCCAAAAGAGATAAGCGCACAGGAGCAAGCCGGAGAGGGTTGGAGGCTGTGTTATATTGAAGGATTAAGCTGGGCGAATTGTGCCCAGTGGGTGACGGGGCCGCAAAGGGAGTGGAGAGAAGGGAAGGGATTGGCCCATTGGATCATTGATCCATTGACGATTAAAGACGGAGGTGGTGGTGGGGTCGCTTGAGGTTGACAGAATAAGTGGCAGGGTTTCGTGAGGATTACAGCGGGATACAGTTGAGTGAACGCGAGAGACGGTTGAGTGGCTGGGAGAGAGATGACGGGACTGAAAAGCATTGTTGTGCGCGGGGCGAGGCAGCACAACCTGAAAAATATCGACCTGGAGATCCCCCGGAATACGCTGACGGTGGTGACCGGGCTCTCGGGGTCGGGGAAGTCGTCGCTGGCGTTTGACACGATCTACGCCGAGGGGCAGCGGAGGTACGTGGAGTCGCTCTCGGCGTATGCGCGGCAGTTCCTGGACCAGATGGAGCGGCCGGAGGTGGATTCGATCGAGGGGCTGTCGCCTTCGATCGCGATCGAGCAGAAGACGACGACGCGGTCGCCGCGGTCCACGGTCGGAACGATTACCGAGATTTACGATTACCTGCGGGTGCTGTACAGCTCGGTGGGGACGCCGCACTGCCCGAGCTGCGGGAAGCCCATCACGCGGCAATCCACCGAACAAATTGTGCAATCCATCCTGCGACTGAAGCCCGATGACCGAGTGATGATCCTGGCGCCAATCGCGCGCGGGCGGAAGGGAGAATACAAGAAGGAACTCGAGAAGCTGGCGAAGGACGGGTTCCTGCGGGCACGAGTTGACGGCGAGCTGCGGCAACTGGACGAACCGATCCAACTCGACAAGCGGAAGAACCACACAATCGAAGTGGTGGTGGACCGTCTGCTGGTGAAGCCGGGGATTGCCAAGCGGCTGGAACACTCGATTGCGACGGCACTGAAGCTGGCGCAAGGACTGGTGACGGTGGCGATCGTCGGCGGGGCCGAGCAACTGTACGCAGAGAAGCTGGCGTGCGCGGACTGCGGGATTTCCGTGCCGCAATTGGAGCCGAGATCGTTCAGTTTCAATTCGCCGTACGGGGCGTGCGCAGCGTGCAACGGGCTGGGGTCGAAATACGACCTGGACCCGGCAAAGGTGATATTGGACTGGTCGCGGCCTCTGTTTGAAGGCGGGCTGGGGCCGGGATCGGGGTCAACATTTTTGAAGCGATCGCTCGAGCTGGCGGCGTACGCGCATGGGTTTGACCTGACGCAACCGTTTGAGAAGCTGCAACGCCGCGTGCAGAACCTGATTCTCTACGGCAACCCGCCGGTGGGCGGGACGATTGAGGTGGCGCCCGCCACGGCGGGTCACGAGCGGAGGGAGAAACCAAGCCGGGGACGCGGGGAGAAAGGTCTGCGGTTCCAGGGCGTGTTTGGGTTTCTGGAGAAGAGTTTTCAGGACTCGAATTCGGACAGCTACCGCGAGTGGATGACGCAGTACATGTCGGCGGTGGCTTGCAACGCGTGCGGGCAGAGGCGGCTGCGGGCGGAGAGCCTGGCGGTGAAAGTCGGCGGCTATTCCATCGCAGAGTTTACGGCGATGGACCTGGTGAAAGCGCGGCCGGCGGTGGACAAGATTCTGGCGAAGCTCACGCCGCGGCAGAAGGAGATTGCCGGGCGCGTGCTAAACGAGATTGGCGAGCGGCTGGAGTTCCTGCTTGCGGTCGGGCTGGGGTACTTGAGTTTGAACCGGTCGGCGGCGACGTTGAGTGGAGGAGAAGCGCAGCGGATTCGGCTGGCGACGCAGATTGGGTCGAGACTGCGGGGCGTGCTCTACGTTTTGGACGAGCCGTCGATCGGGCTGCACGCGCGGGACAATAACCGGCTGCTGGGGTCGCTCGAACAATTGCGTGAGCTGGGCAACACGGTGTTGGTGATCGAGCACGACGAGGAAACAATCCGCCGGGCGGACTATGTGGTGGACCTGGGGCCGGGCGCGGGAAACGCCGGAGGGCGGCTGGTGGCGTGCGGCACGCCGGAAGAGATTACGAAGAACGCGGCGTCGCTGACGGGGCGGTACCTGGCGGGAGCGATGCGGATCCCGACTCCGGAACAGCGGCGGGCGTCGAACGGGAAGTGCATCACGGTGCTGGGGGCGCAGGCGAACAACTTGAAGAACCTGGACGTGACGTTTCCGCTGGGGCTGCTGACGGTGGTGACGGGCGTATCGGGGTCGGGCAAATCCACGCTGGTGAATGACGTGCTGTACCGGACGCTGGCGCAGAAGCTCTATCGATCAACGGAGCAGCCGGGGGCGCACAAGGCCATCAGCGGGGCCGAGTACGTCGACAAGGTGATCGAGATTGACCAGGCGCCGATCGGGCGGACGCCGCGGTCGAACCCAGCGACGTACACGACAGTGTTTGCGCCAATCCGCGAACTGTACGCGATGCTGCCGGAGTCGCGCGAGCGAGGGTACCGGCCGGGAAGATTCAGCTTCAATGTGAAGGGCGGGAGGTGCGAGGCGTGCCAGGGAGACGGCCTGCGACGGATCGAGATGAATTTTCTGCCCGACGTTTTCGTGACCTGCGAAGTGTGCCGGGAGAAGCGGTACAACTCGGAGACGCTGGCGGTGAAATACAAAGGCTATTCGATTTCGGATTTGCTGCACCTGCCGGTGGAAGAGGCGTTGAAGGTGTTGGAAAACATTCCGCAGATCCGGCAGAAGCTGGAGACGCTGGTCGAGGTCGGGCTGGGGTACATCCAACTGGGGCAGTCGGCGACGACGCTATCGGGCGGCGAGGCGCAGCGGATCAAGCTGGCGCGCGAGCTGTCGAAACGGCAGACCGGTCGAACGCTCTACATTCTGGATGAGCCGACGACGGGATTGCACTTTGACGATGTGCGGAAACTGCTGGACGTGCTGCACCGACTGGTGAGTCTGGGAAATACTGTGATCGTCATCGAGCACCACCTGGACGTGATCAAACAGGCCGACTGGATTATTGATTTGGGGCCGGAAGGAGGAGAGGCCGGGGGACGGATTGTCGCGCAGGGAACGCCGGAACAAGTGGCGCGGGTGAAGAAGTCATATACGGGGCAGGCGCTGGGGAGAGTGCTGAACGGAAGGGGTTAGGGGGTAGGGAGTCGGGGGTAGGAGAAGAAAGGGCCGGGGCGGGGGAGGCTCCGGGCAATTTTATTTTTGGAGTGATTCAAGGCCGAAGAGGAGAGTTGCAGAGAGATTCCTCGCCCCGGCATCGCCCGCCTCAGGCGGGCCGGGGCTCGGAATGACAACTTGAAGAGGCGGTGCTTGCGCGGGCGGGGCGAGAGCAAGTAGAGTGCGAGATTCGCTTGGAAGAGATGAGGTCAGGAACTTTGAGGTTGATCTAAGGACGGCCCCGAGATGGCTGTAGGCAGGGGATTAGAAGGGCCGGTCTAACGATTGTCCCGACACGGCTGTGGGCAAGGGATTCGAGGGCGGTCTAAAGACCGCCCCTACACGGGCGAATCAAGTTTAAGACAGATGAGCCGCTACGACATTGAGCCGATCAGTTTGGAGAAGGTGCGAACGTACCCGCTGGCCGGGCGGAAGAGCAAGGTGACGGTGCGGGAGTTTGGACGCGTGGTGGGACGCGGGGCGAGTGTGCGGGAACTGATCGAGTCGCTGCCGAGGATACTGGCGGGGAACGACCTGCGCGAAGTAATTGCGGCGATTCGAAGGGCGCGGGGCCCGGTAAAACCGGGCCAGGCTCCGCGGCGGACGATTTTGTGGGGCATTGGCGGGCACGTGATCAAAGTGGGGCTGGCGCCGGTGCTGATTGATCTGTTGAGGCGCGGGTACGTCAGCGGAATTGCGATGAACGGCGCGGCGCTGGTGCACGACTTCGAGATTGCGTTGGTGGGGAACACGTCAGAAAACGTGGAGGCAGTGCTGGGGCGGGGCGAGTTTGGGATGGCGGAGGAGACGGGGCTGTACTTGAACGAGATTGCCGTCGGGGCGGCGCGGAGCGGGATCGGAATGGGCGAGGCGGCGGGGAAACTGCTGACGAGCGGGCGACTGAAGGTGAAGTTTGCTGAGGCGAGCCTGCTGATGGCGGCGTACCGCGCGCGAGTGCCGGTGACGGTGCACCTGGCAATCGGGACGGACATACCGCACATGCATCGGTCGGCGGACGGGGCAGCGATGGGCGCGGCGACGTTCCACGACTTTCGGTTGTTTTGCGCGCTGGTGAAACGGATGCAGCCGGGCGGCGTGTACTTGAACTGGGGATCGGCGGTGGTGCTGCCAGAGGTGTTTTTGAAGGCAGTGTCTGTGGTGCGAAACCTGGGGACGCGGCTGGCTCCGATTACGACGGCGAACTTTGACTTCATACAAGGCTACCGGCCGCTGATGAATGTGGTGCGACGTCCGACGGCGGGGAAGGGAAAAAGTGGAGGGAAGTCGCGCGGGTATGCGATTACCGGACACCATGAGATCCTGCTGCCGCTGGTGGCGGCGGCGTTAAAAGCAGTGAGTAGGGGTTAAGGTGCAGGGATAGGGGAAAGAGTTGTCAATCGGCATTCATCAACTGAAAGAAAAGAAAGAGATCGCACATTTGAAATTTCGGATTCCAAAGAAGGACGAGAAAACGAATCAAAGGACTCGATGAGCGAGAACGAGAATAATTTGTTCCCGCCGAAGGATGAAGCGGAGCAACCGGGTGAGCGGGCCGCAAAGGCTGCTGAGCTGGGGCAACCGAGTGGTGAAGCAGGCCCAACTTTGCTGTTGGGGCAAGGCGGAAGTGAAGGGGCAGCTTTGCCAGCGGCGGCGGAGAAGTGGGCGGGGCTGCCGGAGGATTTGCGGGCGCCGTGGGGTTGGGGAGGAGTGGGAATTTTTGTGGCGGTGGCGGTGGGCGGGTTCCTGGTGATCAGTGTAGTGCTCGGGATCGCACTGGGAGTGCTTTCGGCGGCGGGATGGTCGGTGAAAGTGGCGGACCTGAATACGTATCCGCTGAAGGCGGTGCTACTGACGGTGATCCAGACGCTGTGGTTCGGGATGCTGATGCTGTTTTTATTTTTCCTTATCCGGGTACGATATGAGTCGCCGTTCTGGAAGACGATCGGATGGCGGGCGCTGCGGCCGAGTACGGTGCCGCCAGCGGCCGGGGCGCTGCTGGCTGTGCTGGGCGGAGTCGGGCTGGCGGTGGCAGTTTCGTTGCTGAACTTTTTTGCAAAGAGCAAGACGAAGCTGCCGGTTGAGGAGTTTTTTCAAGACCGGCAGAGCGCGCTGCTGTTGATGGGTATGGCGGTGCTGCTGGCGCCGCTGGTGGAAGAGACGATTTTTCGCGGGTACCTCTACCCGGTGCTGGCGCGAAGCCTGGGCGTGGTGGGAGGAGTGGTGGTGACAGGGACGCTGTTTGGGTTGATGCACGCGCCGCAACTGCGGGGCGGGACGGGGCAGATCGCGCTGCTGATTGGGGTCGGGATTGTGCTGACGTGGGTGCGGGCGAAAACGGGCACGGTGCTGGCGAGTTTTCTGGTGCACCTGAGCTATAACAGTGTTTTGTTTCTGGGGCTGTATGCGGCGACGGGAGGGTTTAAGAGGTTTCCACCGACTGGTGGTTAAAGGTGAGAGGTTGGAAGTTGAAGAGGAGAGAAGAGAAAGATTTAACGCAGAGGGCACAGAGTACGCAGAGAAGTGACAAGAGAAGAAAAAGATTTAGCGCGGAGAGCGCTGAGGGAGCTGAGGAAGAAGCGAGACAAAAGATGCACAGCGTAGAGCCGATACGATGGACGGAGGCGGGGGTGGTGATGCTGGACCAGCGGCGGCTGCCGG
>CAZHLD010000002.1:0-1419 GCA_964533185.1 uncultured Acidobacteriaceae bacterium
GAGCGGAAGATTTGGAGCGTCAGCGAGCTCACGACGCGCATCCGTGAGCTGCTGGAGAAGCAGTTCCGCGACATCTGGGTGGAAGGCGAAATCTCAAACTGCCGGGAGGCGCAGTCGGGGCACCTCTACTTCACGCTGAAGGATGCGCGCGCGCAGGTGCGCTGCGTTTGTTTCAAGAACCAGCACCGGCTGCTGAAGTTCCGGCCGGAAGACGGGCTGCACGTGACGGTGCGCGGATCGGTGGGCGTCTATGAGCCGCGCGGCGAATATCAGATCTATGTCGAGCACGTCGAGCCGGTCGGCCTGGGTGCGCTTCAACTGGCCTTCGAGCAACTGAAGAAGCGGCTTGAGGCTGAGGGTCTGTTCGATGCGGGGCGCAAGAAGCCGCTGCCGTTGCTGCCCCGGCGAATCGGTCTGATTACCTCGCCGCGGGGCGCGGCCGTGCGCGACGTTTTGCGAATCTTGCGGCGACGGTTTCCCAACGTGCACGTGCTTTTGTTCCCCGTGCGCGTGCAGGGAGAGGGCGCTGCGGAGGAGATCGTCGGAGCGATTAAGTTTTTCAATCGCAAGGAACTGGCCGACGTTTTGATTTTGGCGCGCGGCGGTGGGTCGCTTGAAGACCTGTGGGCATTCAACGAAGAGATCGTTGCGCGAGCAATCGCTGCTTCACTGATACCAGTTGTTTCCGGTGTAGGACATGAGACGGATTTCACCATCGCTGATTTCGTCGCTGACGTGCGCGCCTCCACGCCATCGGCTGCTGCGGAAATTGTGGTGCGGACGCGGCAGGAGTTCGACCGGCACCTCGCGCAAGTCCTGGAGCAGATGACGCAGCGGATGCGCTACGTGCTACTGGAGTACCGACATCGGCTCCAGGAGTTGGCTGCGCACCCGGGTTTCCGCCGGCTGCAGGATTTGGTGCGGGATTATCGCCAGCTCACGGATGAGTTTGCGAGCCGTCTGGGCCTGGCGCTCCGGACGCGGCTCGAGAGGGCCCGCCGGCGGTTTACCGTGGCGCAGACGAAGATAGTTGCGTTTGACCTGCGAGGCCGTATCGCAACTTTCCGGATGCGCCTCGAGCAGCGTGTTGGCGACTTACGTGTACGCGCCGAGCGATTCCTGGTGGTCAAGCGCCAGCGCCTCGAGCGTTTGATGCTACAGCTCGACGAGCGCAGCCCGCTGCGCGTGCTCGAGCGCGGCTATGCAATTGTTTACGATGCGGCCGGCAACGTGGTGCGCGCGGCGGCTCAGGTTTCTGCGGGGGAAGAGATTCGCGTGCAGGTCGCCCGCGGGCGATTCTCTGCCGAAGTGAAGCGCAGGGAAGAATGAAGGATTGAGTTTCCTGCCAGTACTCGCCGCTACTCTTCGCTGCTGCTGGCGACCTTGAGGACGGCGAGGAAGGCTTCCTTCGGGATGTCC
>CAZHLD010000002.1:1519-127076 GCA_964533185.1 uncultured Acidobacteriaceae bacterium
TTCGCTGCTGCTGGCGACCTTGAGGACGGCGAGGAAGGCTTCCTTCGGGATGTCCACGCGGCCGGCGCGTCGCCGGTAGCATCCCGCAAAATGCGCAGGACACGGGGACGGCTGGCCTATTTCTCGTCAGAAGCGCCCGAGACCTTCAGTACCGCCAGGAACGCCTCTTGTGGGATGTCAACTCTGCCGACGCGCTTCATGCGCTTTTTGCCTTCCTTTTGTTTCTCGAGCAGCTTGCGCTTTCGCGAGATGTCGCCACCGTAGCACTTGGCGATTACGTTCTTGCGCATGGGTGCGACGGTTTCCCGGGCGATCACGCGGCTGCCAATGGCCGCCTGAATGGGGACTTCGAACATTTGCCGCGGAATCAGTTTTCGCAGGCGCTTGACCAGATCCTTGCCTCGCTCGTAGGACTGCTCGCGGTGGCAGACCACGGTCAGAGCGTCCACCGGCTCGCCGCCCACCAGCACGTCCAGCTTCACCAGGTCGGCTTCATGGTAGCCGGACAAGTGGTAATCGAGCGAAGCGTAGCCACGCGAGGAGCCTTTCAGCCGGTCGTAGAAATCGAGCACGATTTCGTTGAGCGGCAGCAGATAGGTGAGCATGACGCGTGTGGGGGAGAGGTATTCGAAGTTCTTCTGCGTGCCGCGTTTTTCCTCGCAGAGGTGGAGGATGGCGCCCACGGACTCCTCCGAGGTGATGATCATGGCGGTGATCATCGGCTCTTCGATGCGGTCAATCTCATTGGGCGGGGGAAATTTGGTCGGGTTATCCACTTCGATTACGTCTCCGACCGTCGTTGTGATGCGATACTGCACGCTGGGAGCGGTGGTAATCAGGTTCAGGCCGAACTCGCGCTCAAGCCGCTCCTGGACGATCTCCATGTGCAACAATCCCAAAAAGCCGCAGCGGAAGCCGAAGCCGAGCGCGGCGGAGTTTTCCGGCTCGTAGAAGAAGGCGGCATCGTTGAGCTGGAGCTTGCCCAGCGCATCCCGGAGCGGCTCGTAATCATTGGCCAGGACAGGGTACAGGCCGGCGAAGACCATCGGTTTGATGGCCTCAAAGCCCGGCAGGGGCGCGGCGGGGCGGTCAGCCTCAACGATGGTGTCGCCGACGCGGGCGTCGGCAACGCGCTTGATATTGGCGATGACGAAGCCCACGTCGCCAGCAGCCAGCTCCTCGAGCACAATCGGTTTGGGAGTGAGCGCGCCCAGGTTCTCCACCTCGAAGATCTCGTTGTTGGCGCAGAGACGGATCTTGGTGTGGCGCGTCACCCGACCCTCCATTACGCGCACCAGGACAACTGCGCCGCGGTAGGAGTCGAACCAGGAGTCGAAAATCAGCGCGCGCAGCGGAGCTTCATGCGAGCCGATGGGAGGCGGCACGCGCTCGACAATCGCCTCGAGGACTTTCTCTACGCCCATGCCACTCTTGGCACTGATGGCGAGCGCGTCGTTGGCGGGAATGGCCAGCACGCTCTCGATCTGTTCCTTGACTACGTCTGGCTGGGCGGCGGGCAGATCGATCTTGTTGATCACCGGGATGATGGTGAGGTTGTGCCTGGCGGCGAGAAAGGTGTTGGCCACCGTCTGCGCTTCGACGCCCTGGCTGGCGTCCACGACCAGGAGCGCGCCCTCACAAGCCGAGAGCGCACGGGAGACCTCGTAGGAAAAATCCACGTGGCCGGGCGTGTCTATTAGGTTTAGCTGGTAGGTCTGTCCATTTTTGGAAGTGTAATTTAGCCGGATGCTTTTCGCCTTAATGGTGATGCCGCGCTCGCGCTCGAGGTCCATCGAATCGAGCACCTGCGCGGTCATTTCGCGCTGGGTGAGCGCGCCGGTCAGCTCGAGCAGCCGGTCGGCCAGCGTGGATTTGCCGTGGTCGATATGCGCAATGATGCAAAAATTGCGGATGAGTCTGGGGTCCATGTGTCAGTTAGAGCGAACTGCGAGCGAACAGCCCGAATTCCGTATGCGAAGCGGCTCCCAATGGTCTGTGCGGACTCGCCGGAACCTGTCAGTGTGCCACAACTTGAAGCAGCGAGCCAGCCGGGTGAGTCGTCACCGAGGTTTGGCGCAACTGCTCCGGGCGGTATATAGTGGATGGGCTTTTCATGCCTGCGTGGCCCCTCCGGCAGGCAGAGGCGGAGACCGGCGCTCGCAGGCGTTGAGCCGGGCTAAGAACACACCAGCGCACATGGCCGTTGACGTCTCCAAGCACCTGGAACGAGCCAAGCGTTTCCTCGAGAAGAGCCGTCTCGAGGATGCGATTGAGGCCTTTCAGGCCGCGCTCGATGCCGCACCAACCAATCAGGAGGCCATGCAGGCTCTGGGCGACCTGCACGTCCGGCTGAACCAGCCCGAGCGCGCCGCGACGTACTACACCCTGCTGTTTGATTCGCTGACCAACACCAGAGACGAAGGCAAAGCGGCTGCGCTCTATGCGCGGTTTCTCAGGTCCAGCCCGCAGCCCCCGGAGCGCATGGCACGGTTCGCCTTGTTGCTACAGAAACAACAGAAGACGCAAGAAGCCATTGAGCAGTATTCCAAGGCGGCCGAGGCCTATCTCTCCAAGCGGAATGCGACCGGTGCGCTGGCGTGCTGGGAGCGGATAACGCAGCTCGAACCCGACAACGCCGAGCGACACATCCGACTGGGGGAGCTTGGCGAGCAACTCGGACAAATGGCTGTGGCTGTCCGTGGCTTCTTGCGGGCCGGGCAACTGGCGCTACTCAGTGGCCAGACCGAGCGCGCATTGGAGCTGTTTGCTCGCGCCCACCAGTTGGCTCCGGCCGACCGCAGTGTCGCCATGCTCTTCGCTGAGGCTCAGTTGCGCCGGGGTGCTGCCGCTGAAGCGGTAACCTTGCTGCAACCGCTCTCAGGCTCCGAGTCCGATCCTGGTTTCCTTGAGCTTTTCGGCATGGCCCTGGTGCGGAGCGGGCAGCTCGACCGCGCGCGAGATGTGCTCGAACAGTTTTTCAACGCCAAACCGGATCGCTTTCCATTGCTCTTTGAACTAGCCGATGCCTACGTGAAAACGGGCAACGAGGCCGGGGCAGTCGATTTCCTTTCCAGGCTCAAGATGCAGCTGTTCAGCCTGCATAAGGAAAACGAGTTTACAGCCGAGCTGGACCGCCTGGCCGAAGCCAATCCGACTTCCATCCGCCTGACCGAGTTCTGGGGTGCTCTCAACAACGAGCTGAACCGCGAGGCGAAATACTTCGACATCCTGGTGCGATTGTTTGACCTGTACCTCAGTGTGGACAACGTGAGCGCCGCATTCGAAACGCTGGACCGGCTGGTGGATATTGACGCCTACGACTTCCGCAATCAGCAGCGCATCGAGTGGCTGCAGGGACGCGTCGATTCCGCGCGGCTGGGCCGCATTGCCGCGCGACTCGCCAAGTCCGCCACGATGGGGCCACAGGCGCCGGTGATTTCATCCTCCCTCGCCGATCGCGAACCCGCCAACGAAGAGGGCCGCGCCCACCAGGCGCTCGGGGACCTGCTGGTGCAGGCGGAGATTTTTCTCCAGTATTCGCTGCACGCAAAAGCCGTCGAGCGGCTGCAGAAGATCGCGGAAATGTTTCCGGGAGAGGAGGAGCGCAATGAGCGCCTCCGAAATCTGTTTGAAATGGCGCATTGGTGGCCGGCCGGCTCGAAGGGCAAGCCTGCGCCGGAAGCCGCGCCGGCCGCTCCTGCCAGCAAGACCGGGGCCTACAACCCTGATACGCTGCGCGACCTCTCCAAAATTTCTGAAGTGAACCACGGGATTTTCCGCCAGTCCACACCCCGCTCCGTGCTTTCCTTTGCGGCCAACGAAGTAGGGAAGTACCTGAAGGCGGCGCGCTGCCTGGTCGTCATCGGTGGATCGGGACAGCCTCCCCAAATGGCCGCAGAGTATTGCGCCCCGGGCGTCGAGCCTTCTTCAGGGAGCTTGATCGTCCGGCTGCTCGCGCAGCTCGAGCGGGCGGCGCCGGATTCGCTGGGCGGTCGGCCACTCGACGCAGCGGCGGCGCCCGTGCTGCGGGAAATGGGCTTGGAAACGGTGCTCGGAGTGCAGCTCAGCGACAGGGAAACGCAGGCTCCGGCGGGGATGATCGTAGCCGGCCACTCGGCCCCACACAAATGGAAGCCGAATGAGACCTACTTCGTCCAGGCCATCGGCGACCAAATGCTGCTCTACGTCAACCATACGCGCCTGCGCACGCTGGTCCGCACGCTGGCCGTTGCGGATGAAAAAACGGGCCTACTGGCCCGCAGCTCGTACACCGATTGTCTGATGGGGGAAACGCAGCGCGCCAGGTCGCAGGGAACGCCGCTTTCCCTGGCCATCCTGCAGGTGGACCGCGGCCCGGAGCTGCTCCGGCAGAAGGGCGAAGCTGCGGTGGAACGCCACATGGAGCAGGTGGCACGCGCGCTGCAACCGCTCGTGCGGCAAAACGACCTCGCGGTAAAGTATACGGCTTGGTCGCTCGCGCTGATCCTGCCCGATACCACCCTGGCCGGGGCGCGAAGCCTGGCCGAGAGGTTGCGCCGAGCGGCGGCCAGTGTGCGTCCGCCCTGGGATGCGGGCCAACTGACGGTGAGCATGGTCGTGGCCGAGGCCATCACCCGGCAGGACTTCGACGCCGAGGATATCGTGACCGAGGTGATCAACCGCGCTGAAACGAGCCTTGAGGAGGCGCGCAGCAAGGGTGGCGACTCGCTCGTATTGCTGGAAAACCCCCGGAGTTGAGAGGAGCCATGTTTCCGACCGACGTTGTGATCCTGGCCGGCGCGCGCACGGCAATGGCGCGCTACACCGGCGCGTTCAAAGATACCTCGGCGATTGATCTTGGAGTCGCCGCGGCGCGCGAGGCGATCCGGCGCTCGGGCGCGGACGCGGCCGAGTTTGACCACGTCGTCTTCGGCAACGTGATGCAGACCAGCGCGGACGCGATTTACGGCGCTCAACATGTGGGCTTGAAAGCTGGGCTTAAGACCGAAACGCCTGCGGTCACCGTGAACCGGCTGTGCGGGTCCGGCATCGAGGCCATCGCGCAGGCTGCACAGCGTATCCTGCTCGGCGAAGCCACACTCGTGCTGGCTGGCGGGATGGAGAACATGTCGCAGGCGCCGCACGTGGTCCGCGGCGCGCGCACCGGCTTCAAGCTGGGCGAGGGCAAGTTGGAAGACTCGCTGATGACCGGCCTGCTGGACTCCTACTGCGGCTGCTACATGTCCGATACGGCTGAGAATGTGGCCGTTGAGTATGGGATCACGCGACGGGCGAGCGATGAGTATGCTCTGCGCAGCCAGCAGGCCGCCGAGGCTGCCTCGAAAGCGTGTTGGATGAAGGAGGAGATCGTTTCCGTCGAGGTCAAAGAAGGGCGGAAGACTCGACTGGTGACCGAGGACGATCACCGGCGGCCGGAGACCACTCTGGAAACCCTTGAGAAGCTTCCTCCGGCATTTCGCAAGGACGGGATCGTTACCGCCGGCAATGCCAGCGGGATCGTGGACGGCGCGGCCTCAGTGGTCGTCACAAACGCCAAGACAGCGAAGGCGCGCGGGCTCAAGCCACTGGGGCGCATCGTCTCGTGGGCGGCGGTTGGTGTGGAGCCGAAGATCATGGGGATTGGGCCGGTTCCCGCAACGCAGAAAGCGCTGGCGGTTGCGAACCTGAAGCTTGAGCAGATGGACCGCATCGAGGTCAACGAGGCGTTTGCGCCGCAATACCTGGCGGTTGAGAAAGCCCTGGGGCTGGACCGGGATAAGACCAACGTCAATGGCGGAGCCATCGCGCTGGGGCATCCGCTGGGCGCCACTGGCACACGGCTGGTCCTCACTCTGCTGCACGAGCTGCGCCGTCGGAACCTGCGCTATGGTTTGGCAACCGCCTGTATCGGCGGCGGGCAGGGTATTGCAATGATCGTTGAATCTCAATCTTAGGGATTGGCTCTGATTGTCGTGCACACCTTTTAGGGGGAAAAGGAATGGCGATTGAACGAGTGGGGGTGGTGGGTTGCGGCCTGATGGGTTCGGGCATCGCACAGGTGGCAGCGCAAGCCGGATGCCAGGTGACGGTGCGCGAGGTGTCCGGTGAGCTTGTCGAGAAGGGCCTGAAAGCGATCGAAAAGAATCTGCAGCGGCTGGTCGAGAAGGGCACGCTGAGCGATGCCGACCGTACGGCGGTCCGTTCGCGCCTGCGCGGTACGACGCGCATCGAGGACCTGCGGGACTGCGACCTGGTGGTGGAAGCCATCATCGAGCAACTCCCCGCGAAGAAAGAGCTCTTCTCCGCTCTGGACACGATCTGCCCGAGGACGACCATCTTCGCCAGCAACACGTCTTCGATTTCCATCACCGAGATGGCCACGGCGACCAAGCGGCCAGACCGCTTTCTTGGCCTGCACTTTTTCAACCCGGTGCCGGTGATGAAGCTGGTCGAGGTGATCCGCACAATCGCCACCGACCCGCAGGTCTTTGAGGTGATGGTTGCGTTCGCCACAAAGCTGGGCAAGACTCCGGTGCGCACGTCGGACCGCACCGGCTTCATCGTCAACCGACTGCTGGTGCCCTATCTGCTGGACGCGATTCGGGCGCTCGAAGAAGGGGTCGGCTCAATCGTGGACATTGACCAGTCCATGAAGCTCGGCTGCGGCCACCCGATGGGCCCGCTCACGCTGCTCGACTTTGTGGGGCTGGACACGACCTACTACATTGCCAATGTGATGTTCGACGAATTCAAGGAGCGCCGCTTTGCGCCGCCGCCGCTGCTGAAGCGCATGGTTCTGGCGGGGTGGAATGGACGCAAAGCGGGCCGCGGGTTCTACGATTATTCTGATCCGCAGAACCCCAAGCCGATGCAACTGACGTGATGGAGAAACTCGAAACTGGAAATTCGAAACTCGTCTAATACGGAGTGGATACTACATGGCATACGAGAATCTGATTTACGAGAAGAAAGATTCGATCGGATACATCACATTCAACCGGCCAAAGGTGCTGAACGCGCTGAACCGGAAAACGATGGAAGAGCTAGGCGACGTTCTTGCCGCGGCGCGCGACGATGAAGGTGTGCGCGTGCTCATCCTGACCGGGGCCGGGGAGAAAGCCTTTGTGGCCGGCGCCGATATCGGCGAACTAGCCCAGCGCACGCCGGTGGACGGGAAAGAGTTCTCGATCTTTGGTCAGGCAGTGATCCACCGGCTCGAGACGCTCGGCAAGCCTTCCATTGCGGCCATCAACGGATTTGCGCTGGGAGGCGGGTGCGAGATGGCGCTGGCGTGCTCGATTCGGCTGGCCAGCAAGACGGCGCGGTTGGGTCAACCGGAAGTCAAACTGGGCATCATCCCCGGCTACGGCGGCTCGCAGCGCCTGGCACGGCTGTGCGGAAAAGGTGCGGCGCATGAGCTGTGCCTGACGGGCGAAATGATTTCCGCCGAAGAGGCCATGCGCATCGGGCTCGTGAACCACGTCTATGAGCCCGCGGAGCTGATGCCGGCTGCCGAGGCGATGGCCAGGAAAATCGTCGCTAATGCGCCGCTGGCCGTGAAGTTTGCGATGGAAGCGGTGGCACACGGCATGGAGATGCCGCAGGAGGAAGGACTGTTCCTGGAGGCGACACTCTTCGGCCTGTGCTGCGCGACCGAAGATATGCGCGAGGGCACAAAGGCCTTTCTTGAAAAGCGACCGGCGCAATTTAAAGGGAAGTAGAGGAAGTAGAGGAGAGCCGCTCGCAGCGGGCTCCGCCCCGTTTGCTATTCCCAAGATGATACACGCGAAGACACAAGCTCAGACGAAACAGATGCGCGGAGGCTTGAGCGCCGCCGGGCTGCGCTTTGGGATTGTAGTGAGCCGGTTCAACAGCTTCATCACTGAGCGGCTGCTGTTGGCCGCGCTGGAGGCGCTGGAGGGCGCTGGAGCGGATGCGAAATCGATTGACGTGGCCCGCGTGCCGGGATCGTTTGAGATTCCGCTGGCGGCGAAGAAAATGGCCGAGTCGCGCAGGTACGACGCGGTCATCGCCGTCGGCTGTGTTCTGCGCGGCGAGACCTCCCATTACGACTACATCTGCTCGGAGGTGGCGCGCGGCTGTCAACTCGCGCAGATGGACACAGGCGTGCCCGTCGTCTTCTGCGTTCTCACATGCGACACGCTCGAGCAGGCCATTGATCGCGCGGGGCTCAAGGGCGGCAACAAGGGCTTCGAGGCGGGGCTGACGGCGGTGGAGATGGCTACGCTTGCGCGGAAGATTTCCGCCGTCGGGCATACGGCACGAAACGGATCCGTTTCGTCGCGGCCAAAGCGCCGCGCGCGGCGCCGCTAGCATGGCCCTGCGGCGCAAGGCGCGGGAGTTTGCCCTCCAGATGCTCTTCCAGTGGGAGATCGGCAAGCAGGAGGTGGGTCAAATCGAATTAGGATTCTGGAAAAACGCCCGCGCAGAAAAGAATACTCGCGTATTTGCAAACCAGCTTTTCGAGGGTGCTGTGGCTGAGTCCGCGGCCCTCGATGAACTGATTACGCGTCACGCCGAGAACTGGCGCCTTGAGCGCATCGCTGCCATCGACCGCGCTATTCTGCGCCTCGCAGCACACGAACTTCGCACCGGGAAGACCCCGCCCAAGGTGGTCATCAACGAGGCCATTGAGCTGGCCAAGAAATTCTCTTCCGAAGACGCTGCACCGTTCATCAACGGCATCCTCGACGCCATCCACAAATCACTGCCGGCCAAGTCGTCGGATTAGGTTTTCAGGAAAAGGAAATTCGAAACTGGAAACTCGAAATTCGCCCGCACCGGTGTCTGTCGAAGACATCTAGACGTCCGGCGTCTGAGCGAATTTCGGTTTTTATGCTTCGATGTGGCCTTCAAGGATGCAGACGGCGGCGCCGCTGACCCGCGGCACCAGTTTTCCACGCACAGACTGCACTTCGACGTGGATGCGGCTGGGCCGCCCCATTTCAACGCCCTGCTGAATTTCGAGATGCTTTCCAGTGGCCAGCCGATTGTGGCGCACCAGATAGGCGCCGAGCGAGCCGGCGGCAGAGCCGGTGGCGGGATCTTCGTAAAGCTCCCAGGGGATCATCCCGCGCGCACAGGCTTTGCCGGGCCGGCCCAGCGCGAAGCAGTAGGCCACCACGCCGTGATTGGAGAGCAACTTCTTCAGCGCGTAGATGTCCATCAGTATGCGCGGCAGTGCGGAGCGCTTGCGCAGTGGCACCATCAGGTTGAAGACGCCCGTTGAGACGTACTCAAGCGGCAGCGAGGAATCGAAGTCGCGGGGCGAGAGGCCCAGCGAGCGGGCAAGCCGCGTGGGGTTAAGGCGTGCCGCGCGGAACTTTGCGGGCTTCTGCGTCATGGTCACCTGGTAGGGGCGTCCGTTGTGGAAGGCAATCTCGACGGGCAAAGTGCCCGCGCCGGTCTGTTGCCAGACGTGCACGGCTCCCTCCTGTGCCGGCACCACGCCCAGCTCGGCCAGCAAGTACCAGGTCCCGATGACGGGATGGCCGGCCAGCGGGAGCTCGCGCGTAGTGGTGAAAATGCGCAGACGAGCGAGGGCTTTGTTGTTGGTTGGCTTCTGAACGAAGACGGTCTCGGAAAGATTCATTTCGAGCGCGATGGCCTGCATGCGCGCGGTCGAGAGGCCGTCGCCGTCAGTGATGACCGCCAGTTGGTTGCCGGCGTACGGCGTATTCGTGAAGACATCGAGCTGATAGATGCGGCGTTTCACGAGACGACTCTCTCCGGGCCGCAATCGAGGCGGCAAGCAGTCAGATGCGTTCCAGCGTTTCCACCGTGCGTTCGTTTCTCAGGTTGCCGGTGTTCAGCGTGGACTTGGGCTCGAGCAGAACCACGTGGACTTCGTCATCGGCCACCGGCAGGTGCTCGACGCCGCGCGGCACCACCAAGAACTCCCCTTCGCGGACCACGACATCCTTGTCGCGAAACCGCATGCGCAGCGTGCCCTTCACGACGAGAAACAGCTCATCCTCATGCTCGTGGTGGTGCCAGAGGAACTCCCCTTTGAGCTTCACGACTTTAACGAAGGAGTCGTTGAGCTCGCCCACGATCTTCGGGTTCCAGTAGTCCGCAACTTGCCGGAGCTTCTCGGAGAGATTGACGGCCTGCACGTGGCTTTCTCCGGGCGTAAGCATAACTCGAAAGGGGCAGCAGAGAAAACAAAGGAAAGAGTGTGCGGCTAGAGCTTCTGGACGAGGGCGCTGACTTCGTCGAGGAGGCGGCGAGTGGTCTCGGGCCGGGTGGTCTCGGAGTAGATGCGCAGCACCGGCTCGGTGCCCGAGCCACGGACCATCACCCAGCCGATTTCGCCCAGATAAACCTTGATGCCGTCGAGGTCTTCGCGCCGGACGACAGGCCAATCCAAGAGGCGCTTCAGCTTTCCGTTGGCGAAGTGCTCCAGAGCTTTTTCTTTTTGACCCGGTTTGAGCTCGAGGTCCACACGGCCATAGTGGTGTTCGCCGTATTCAGCGTGGAGCTGCCGCACCAGCTCGCCGAGCGTCTTGCCGTGCCAGGCCATCAGCTCGACCAGAAGCAGCGCCATCACAGTGGCGTCGCGCTCGGGCAGGTAGAGCTTGCTGCCAATGCCGCCGGACTCCTCACCGCCCAACAGGATGTCGTTCTCGAGCATCAGCTCGCAGATGTATTTGAAGCCGACCGGCACCTCATACACCTTGCGGCCGTATTTCGCAGCGATTTTGTCCACCATCTTTGTCGCGGTGAACGTCTTGGCCACGTCGCCTGGGATCTGCCGGGTGCCGGCCAGGTGCCAGAGCAGCAGGGAGAAAATCTGGTGCGGAGTGACGAAGGTGCCGTCGCGGTCCATCGCGCCAATGCGGTCGCCGTCGCCATCGGCACAGAGGCCGGCGTCGTAACCGCCCTTCAGGACGGCCTGGCGGAGTGCTTCGACGTGAGGCTCGATCGGTTCGGGATTGACACCACCGAAGAGCGGGTCGCGCGTGCCGCGGATTTCGTCGCAGGCCACGCCGTGACGCGTCATTAACTCGCGGAGCAGGCCGCGTGCGGCGCCGTGCATCGGGTCTACCACATAGCGCATTTTTGCGGCGCGGATGCGGTCCCAGTCCACCAGCTTCTGGATCGTCTCGAGATAGGGCGTGAGGATGTCGAGCGGTTGCAAGAGGTCTTTGCGCGGCGGGAGCACGGGCACGCCGTCGCGCAGGACGACCTTCAGTTCTTCTTCCACCTTCGCGACGATCGACGGAAGCGCTGAGCTGCCGTAGCTGGCCTTGAATTTCACCCCGTTCCATTTGTAGGGGTTGTGGCTGGCCGTAATCATGATGCCGCCGACCGCGCCGCGCTGCTTGACCAGCAGCGAGAGCGCAGGCGAAGGGCAGGCCTTTTCCGCCAGCCAGACCGGCGTGCCGGTCATGGCCACGGCCTCTGCGGCGACGCGGGCGAAGTTCTCCGAGCCGAAGCGCGTGTCGTAGCCGACCAGCACGCCCTTCGCTGGCTGTTCGTGCCGCACGATGTAGCGAGCGATGGCGTAGCTCACCGTACGGACATTCGCGTACGTGTAGTCCTCCGCGATTACGCCGCGCCAGCCATCGGTGCCAAATTTGATGTTACTCACGGGAAAGAAGTATAAGCGAAGCGGTTTGTACCGAGAAGGAGGGAGATTCTATCAGAGCAACCGCTTGAGTCGTTTCTCTTCCAGCCATTTCACGATTTTTCCGACGTCCTGAGCACGGTCGCGCGGGCAAATGAGCAACGCGTCCTTCGTTTCAACCACGACGAGGTCGCGCACGCCGATGGCGGCCACAAATTTCTCGGGGCTCCAGAGGAAATTGCCAGCGGCGTCGAGTGCGTAGCTGCTGCCCATTGCTACATTTTCACCGGGCCTCCTGGCGAGCAGCTCGTACACGGCCGCCCAAGAGCCGATGTCGCTCCAGCCTACCTCGGCGGGGAGGACAAACACGCACGGTGCGCCGCGCTGCCGCGTGGCCGGCTCCATGATGGCGTAGTCCACGGAGATGTTTTCGAGCTTTGGGTAGATGTGTCGCAGGGATTTTGCGTAGCGCGGCGTGCCGATGTCTTCGGCCAGTTGAAGCAGTGCATCGTGCGTGGCTGGCAGGAAGCGCCTCAGGTTGTCGAGAAACGTCGAGACACGCCCAAAAAACATCCCGGCGTTCCAGTAGAAGCGGCCCGAGGCCACGTACGAGCGCGCCCGGGCCAGCTCAGGCTTCTCCGTAAATCGCCGCACGGCGAAGACCGGAAAGCCAGCCGAGCGCGACTGCCGGCCCTGCCGCTCGATGTATCCGAAGCCGGTATCCGGCCGCGTGGGCGGGATGCCCATCACCACGAGGTTTTCTCCCTCAGCGGCTTTGCGCAGAGAAGCTTTGATCAACTGCACGTATTTTCGCGGCAGCGCGATGTAGTGGTCGGCAGGCAGCACGGCCATCAGCGCATCGGGTGATGTGTGCACGATGTGGATGGCGGCGAGGCCAATTGCGGCAGCGGTGTTGCGGCCCATCGGCTCGGAAAGCACGCGAGTTGCTGGCAAGCGCGGAATCTGCTTGCGGACGGCAGCGGCCTGCTCGTCGTTGGTGACGATCCAGACGCGGGAGAGCGGAAAGGCGGGGGCGATGCGGTCGATGGTCTGCTGAAGCATGGTGCGGTCGCCGACGATGTTGAGAAGCTGCTTGGGGGTGCGGGTGCGGCTGCGCGGCCAGAAGCGCGTGCCGCGGCCGCCGGCGAGGATAACCGCATGTGCTTCGGGAAGACGTCGGCTCATGAGTACACCAGTCGCGACCACTCGGATTCGCTGACGCGCCGCTCCGCAAGCCGTCGGGCGAACTCTTGCAGGTTGGGGACATACGTCCGGAGCATGGCGGATGGGCTGGCTGCTCTGAGCAGATAGGTTCCCAGCGCAGAGGGCAAGAACCACACCTGGCCGGCTGAGTAGTCTGCGGAGACTGCCGCGGCTTCCAAAGTGCCGGTGCCGGAGAGAATGATGAGTAGCTCGAAGCTCTCCGGCGAAGTGCACCCAGCAACGTGGCAGTCAAACTCCCATTTTTCTGTGGCGAAGTAGCGGCATGCGACGTAGTAGGTTTCCGCGACTGGACCGCGAGCAATGCGCACCGGAGCCATCTTCCCGCCGAGCTGTTCGCCGAAGCGCATCACATCGAGCGCCTGCTGGATGTGCAATTGCCGCGGCTTGCCCTCCGGGGTCAGCCGGTTGTAATCGAAGACGCGGTAGGTGAGGTCCGAATTCTGCTGAATTTCGCAGAGCACCAGGCCGGGCCCGATGGTGTGCGCCATACCAGCCGGCACAAAGATGACGTCCCCGGCCTTCAGTGGCACGCACTCCAGGCATTGTTCGGCTGTACCTTCGGCAATGGCCCGGCGAAACGCGTCGGGCGTGACCTCTCGCTTCATCCCGACCATCACCTCAGCGCCTTCACGGGCCGCCATCGCATACCACATTTCGGTCTTTCCCCGACCGCCGGCGGCGGCTTCATGGCGGCGGGCGTAGTCGTCGTCGGGATGCACCTGCACGGAGAGTTTGTCTTCGGGGAAGATGAACTTGACCAGCAGCGGGATAGACTTTTCGCCCTCTGTGCGATAGCCCTTCCACTCCGCCGGCATCGCGCGCCAGGCCTCGCCGATTTTGCGGCCTGCGAGTGGCCCCGCGGCGAAGCAGCAGTCGTCGCCGGTCAACCAGACTTCGCCGATTGGCTCCGGCAGTCCGATTTTCTCCGGGAAGAGAGGCGCAAGCGAGCGGGTGCCCCAGATGCGCGGCACAAAGAAAGGTTCCAAGCGGGCGGGGACGGGCTTCACGAGTCGTGTTCGGCGGCGGCCAGGAAACGAGCCAGGCGACGCAAGCCTTCCTCGATGCGCTCGAGCGAGGTTGCATAGGAAAAGCGCAGGAAGCCCGGCGCGCCAAACGCATCGCCCGGGACAACCACCAGATGCTCGCGCTCGAGCAACTGGCGCGCGAGGGTGATCGTATCGTTGGCGCCATTGTTCAGCCGCGCGGTGAAATTTGGAAAGGCGTAGAAGGCGCCCTGGGGTTCGGTGCATGAGATCCCGGGAAGGGCGCGCAGTCCCTCGAGGATCCGGGCGCGACGTCGCGTGTACTCGGCCAGCATCGCAGCCACGGAATCCATCGGCCCGCGCAGCGCCTCGAGCGCGGCGTGCTGCGCAATCGAAGTGGGATTCGAGGTGGACTGGCTCTGCAATTTGAGCATCGCGTCCACCAGCGGCTTCGGCGCCAGCGCGTAGCCCACGCGCCAACCGGTCATCGCAAAAGTTTTGGAGAGCGAGCCGACCACAATCAGGTGCGGTTTCGAGTCCGGGAGTCCTGCGGCGGAAAAGGGCTGCGCGGGCGGGTAAACGAAATGCGAATAGCACTCGTCAGTCAGCAGCCAGATGCCGCGCCGCCGGCAGACTTCGAAGATCCGCGCAAACTCATCGGGCGGAATCACGGCGCCAGTAGGATTGGAAGGCGAGTTGACAATCAGCACCTTCGTCCGCGGGCCGAGGGCCATTTCCACCTGCGCGGCGCGCAGGCAGAAGCCGTCGGATGGCTCTGTGTTCAAGTAGACCGGCCGGCCGCCGGCGTACTTCACGATGTCAGGGAAACTCACCCAGTAGGGCACGGGGATGATGACTTCATCGCCGGGCTCGATCAGCGCGTTGATGGCGTTGAAAATGGCGTGCTTGCCGCCGACGCTGACGATGCATTCGGCGGGCGTGTACGAGGAACCGAACTGCGCGGCGTGCCAGTCGCAGATGGCTTCGCGCAACGGGGCAATCCCCTCCGTCGAGGTGTACTTGGTGAAGTTCTGTTCGATGGCGCGGATGGCCGCGCGCTTGATGTTCTCCGGCGTGGGGAAGTCCGGCTCACCTGGGCCAAAATCCACGACGTCGATCCCGCGGGCCTTGTAACGTTCGGCTTCAGCAAGGACGGCCAGAGTAGGGGAAATCGAAATGCGGTTGATGCGTTCGGCGAGTTGCAGGTCCATATCGTTCCGCTCAGGGCACTTTGGATCGCAGACGTTGTTCGACCACCGGGGGTACCAAGCCCGCGATGGATCCGCCCAGTCGGGCGATCTCCCGTACCAATTTCGAGCTCAGGTAGCTGTAGGCTTCGGCCGGCATCATGAAGACGGTCTCGATCTGCGACTCCAGCTTCCGGTTCATGAGCGCCATCTGCAGCTCGTACTCGTAGTCGGAAATGGCCCGGATGCCGCGCAGGAGGACGCGCGCATTTCGTTTCCGCGCGTAGGCCACCAGCAAACCGTCGAAGACGTCCACTTCGACGTTGGACCACGGGCGGGTGACTTCGCCGAGCATTTCCACGCGTTCGGAGAGCGAGAAGAGCGGCTCTTTCTCGAGGTTGCGCAGAATGGCCACGATCAGGCGGTCAAAGATTTTCGTGCCGCGCTCAATCAGGTCCAGGTGACCGTTGGTGACCGGGTCAAACGAGCCCGGATAGATGGCGACGATGGGATTCTTCTGCATCGGCCCGGCGTTCACCCCCATTCTAACTCAGTCCGCTCCCCGTCAAAGACGGAAAATCGTGGTCGGCCGCAGTAACTGTTCCCCAGCAGGGCGCGGAGGCCGCGGTTGACTCGCCATGACCCAGGGCGAATAATCGCGGCGTCCCTCGATGGAAACTCCCGGAAAAGCCAAGACCGCAGCGCTGGCCTTCGGTGTGGGGCTACTGAGCGCGTCGGTGCTAATGGTCGAGCTGTTGCTGACGCGGCTCTTCTCGGTCATCCTCTATTACCACTTTGCGTTTCTGGCCGTGGCGCTGGCGATGATGGGGTTGGGCGCCGGCGGACTGCTCATCTACCTCAACCGGCACCGAATCTCTTCGGAGAGCCTTCCCAATTGGTACGTCCGCCTGAGCGCGGCGATGGCCCTGGTGATTGTGCTGGCGCTCACCGTCATTTTGAACCTCTATGTGCCGGCCTGGGCCGGGGCGCAGACGGCGGCGCGTCTGGCGGTCTTGTTCGTCGTAGCCAGTGTCCCCTTCCTGCTGGCCGGCGCGCTTCTCTCTCTTCTGGTGTGGCAATTTTCCGCCGCGATCAACCGCATTTACTTTTACGACCTGGTGGGCGCAGCGCTGGGAAGTCTGGCGGTGCTGCCGGCTCTCTCACTCGTAGGGGCTCCAAATGCCGTCCTGATTGCCGCCTTGCTGGCGGCGCTCAGTGGGCTGCTGCTGGGATGGGCCACGGGCGCGGCGCGCGCAAGTCGGCTGGTGGCAACGCTCGCCGCAGCCAGCGTTCTGTTCCTGCTGGTTTCCAACCTTCTGGGGAACCTGCTCGACTTGAAATACGCCAAGGGGGCCTCGACGCAGGGCGAACTCTATGCGCGATGGAACGCCATCTCGCGCGTCTGCGTTCACTCGGGCGAAAAGGGCTACTGGATCCGGATTGATTGCGACGCCGCGACCGAGGTGCCGTCGCTGGACTTCTGGCGCGGGGATCGGCGCATGCTGGCACGACAGTTTGTTTCGACCAGCGAGGACCTGGCGCATGTATTGCGGCCGGGGGCGAAGACTCTGGTGATTGGCTCAGGCGGCGGGCGAGACGTGGCCCGGGCACTGGCGCACGGCAGCCCGCGCGTCGTCGCCGTGGAGATCAACCCGCTGATCGCGCGCAACCTGATGCTGGATTTCCTGCGCGAGGACTCGCGGCGTCTGTTCGAGCGGCCGGAGGTCGAGCTGGTGGTGGACGACGCGCGCTCGGCAATCCAGCGCTCGCCGGAGCAGTTTGACGTCATGCAATCCACGCTGATCGACACTTGGGCCAGCACGACGGCCGGGGCGTTCGCTCTGACAGAGAGTTACCTCTACACGGTGGATGCCTTCGAGCAATATCTGCAGCACCTGACCCCGGATGGCATTCTGATCGTGACGCGGTGGGAGTTTGTGCCGCCGCGGCAGGCCTTGCGCGTGGTTTCGCTGGGCCGGGCTGCACTGGAACGGCTGGGCGCGAAGGCCCCGGCCGCCCACGTTTTGGTGATCGAAGACGGCCGTGGAGATGTGCGCAAGGCGTCGGTGCTGATCAAGCGCTCGCCCTTCACAGCGCCCGAGCTCCAGGTGGCGCGCGACTTTCTCAAGACCAACACTGGCGTGCGCGCGGTGTATCTGCCAGATGGCTCCGCGTCGAATGAGTTTGCTGCCCTGCTCAGTGCGCCGGACTTGAAAAAGTTTGCCGCGGAGTATGCCTACGACGTCAGCCCGGTGGACGACTCGCGGCCTTTCTTTTTCTTCACCACGCGCTGGAGCCAGCTATTCTCAGCGTTCCGGGCCAACCGCGAAGACCTGAAAAACAACCTGGGATTGTTTCTGCTAGCCGTCTCGGGATTGGCGGCGGGGGTGGGAGTAATTGGACTGCTCCTGCTGCCGCGATGGCTGGCGTCCGGCCGGGATGCAAGCGGCACTTCGGCGGTGCGGTGGTTGTACTTCCTGGCGATCGGCGTGGCCTACATCGTGATCGAGATTGCCTTCATCCAGAGGTTCATCCTGTTTATGGGCCATCCCACCTATGGAATCATTGTGGTTGTTTTTTCAATGCTGGTGGGCAGCGGATTGGGGAGCCGCTGGAGCGGGCGGTTGCGCTCGCCTGCCCGCGCGGCCATCGTGGTGCCCATTGCTGTGGCAATTGTTGTGGCCGGAATGTACCTCATCGTGTTTCCCCAGGTCCTGCCGCTGGCCCAGCCGTTTTCGCGGATGACACGGGGGCTGCTGGCCGTTGCGCTTCTCTTACCGATTGGGCTTGTGATGGGGATACCGTTTCCGGCCGGGGTGCGGTCAGCGAAAGCAGAGGACGGAGAAGCGCTGCCCTGGCTGTGGAGCGCCAACGCGGGAGGCTCGGTGTTCGGGTCGGTCCTTGCAGTTGTGCTTGCAATGACGATTGGAATCCCCGGCACCGCTTCGATTGGCGCGTTGTGTTATGTCGTGGCCGCACTGGCAGCTTTTCTCGCCAGTCGGCGGAATGGCCAACCGGCTGATGCCATTCAGGCTTGATTTTCAACCGTTTGATTCTGAACCGAATGACTTCAGTTGTTTTTCCTTGCAGAGCCACCCAACTGAGACTAAATTAGTCCGCTTACTAACCTTCACAAAAGGCTGAATTTAGGGTAAGAATTTGCGGTTGACAAGGGCGCATTGATGGGCATAGGATACATATGCGACTGAAACGGTCGCATATCAATGTTCAAGCTCTCGAAAAAAGCCGACTACGCCCTGATAGCCGTCAAGCACCTGGCCACGCACGCAGAGAATGGTTCCTGCAGCTCCTCGGACATTTCTGAAGCGTACGGCATCTCGACCACGTTGCTGGCCAAAGTGCTCCAAAAGCTGGCGAAGAAGGGGCTGGTCACCGCACGACACGGGTCGAGCGGAGGCTACAAGTTGGTCAAGCCGTCCACGGAGATTACGGCGCTTGAAGTGATCAGCGCGATTGACGGGCCGCTCTCGATCACGTCGTGCGTAACGCACCGGGGCGAGTGCTATCAGACCTCCACCTGCACGGTGCGCGAGCCGCTCCGGCGGGTGAACGAGAGCATCCTGCAAGTGTTGAGCACGGTAACGATTTCCCAGATGAGCGAGGACCCGCAAGGGCCCGCCCTGGTCGAATTACGTTCTTAGGAGAAGCTGGAATGGCCATCAAGTTGCCGATTTACATGGACCACCATGCCACCACGCCGGTGGATCCGCGCGTCGTGGAGACGATGCTGCCCTACTTCGACGAGAAGTTCGGCAACGCTGCCAGCCGCAACCACGCCTTCGGCTGGGCTGCTGAGGAAGCGGTGGAAAACGCCCGGGGGCAAATCGCGCGCCTGATCAACGCCACGCCGAAGGAGATCATCTTCACCAGCGGCGCCACCGAGTCAAACAACCTGGCCATCAAGGGCGTGGCGTGGATGTACCGCGAGAAGGGCAACCACATCATCACCCAGGTGACCGAGCACAAGGCTGTGCTCGACACCTGCAAGCACCTGGAGAAGGAAGGGTGCGAGGTTACGTACCTGCCGGTGGAGAAAGATGGTCGCATTAGCCTCGACGACCTGCGCCGCGCCATCACGCCGAAGACAATTCTAATCTCCATCATGTATGCCAACAATGAAATCGGCGTCATCCAGCCGGTGGAAGAGATCGGCAAGATCGCCAAAGAAAAGGGCGTCTTCTTCCACAGTGACGGCGTACAGGCCATTGGGAAGATCCCCGTAGACGTGCAGCGGGACAACATCGATCTGCTTTCGCTGACCGCGCACAAGCTGTACGGGCCCAAAGGCGTCGGCGCGCTTTACGTTCGCCGGCGCAACCCGCGCGTGCAGTTGGCGGCGCTGATTGATGGCGGCGGCCACGAGCGCGGCATGCGTTCCGGCACGCTCAATGTCCCCGGCATTGTCGGCTTCGGAAAGGCTTGCGAACTGGCTCAGCAGGAAATGCCTCAAGAGTCTGCGCGGCTGCGCGGGCTCCGCGACCGTCTGAAGGACAATCTCTTCCGTGAGCTGGACGAGCTCTATATCAACGGCTCGATGGTCCATCGCCTGCCGCACAACCTGAATTGCAGCTTCGCCTTCGTCGAAGGAGAGTCGCTGCTGATGGGTATCAATGACGTTGCCGTCTCGAGCGGCTCGGCTTGTACTTCGGCCACGCTCGAGCCCAGCTATGTGCTCAAGGCACTGGGCGTGGGCGAAGACCTGGCGCACACGTCGATCCGTTTCGGCCTGGGCCGGTTCAATACGGCGGAGGAAGTGGACTACGTCACCAACCGCGTGGTGGAAACCGTGCGGCGCCTGCGTGACCTTTCGCCGCTCTACGAAATGGCCAAGGAAGGCGTGGACTTGAGCAAGATGAACTGGAAAGTGAGCTAAAGGGCCCGGAAGTGAATTTCAGAAATCGCACGATACCTCAAGAGGTGAAACACCATGGCGTATTCGGACAAAGTGATTGACCACTACAACCACCCGCGCAACGTCGGCAGCCTGCCCAAAGAGGACCCCAGTGTGGGCACCGGCCTGGTCGGCGCGCCGGAGTGCGGCGACGTGATGAAACTGCAGATGAAAATCAACCCGGAGTCGCAGGTCATCGAAGAGGCAAAGTTCAAGACCTTCGGCTGCGGCTCGGCGATTGCCAGTTCGTCGCTGGCCACCGAGTGGGTGAAGGGCAAGACGGTCGAGGAGGCGCTGTCGATCAAGAATACGGACATCGTCCGCGAGTTGAGCCTGCCGCCGGTAAAAATCCACTGCTCGGTGCTGGCCGAAGATGCCATCAAGGCGGCCATCGGCGACTGGAAAAAGAAGCAGGGCATCGAGTCGACCGCCACGGAGAGGGCAGCGATACACGACTAAGAGTTCGCTGCGACTGCAGGAAATATGAAGATGATCCACCTCACCGAGAAAGCTGCGAGCAAAATCCGCCAGCTCTTGACCAAAGAGGGCGTGCCCGCCGAGAGCGGAGGGCTACGCATCGGCGTGCAAGGCGGCGGATGCTCCGGGTTGAGCTACGCGATGCGTCTGGAGACGCAGGCACGCGACCGCGACAAAGTGTTTGAAGAGTATGGCGCGCGGCTTTTTGTTGACTTGAAGAGCTTCCTCTATTTGAACGATACAACGCTCGACTACGAGGAAAGCCTGATACGCCAGGGATTTGTCTTTCAGAACCCAAATGCCGCGCGCAGTTGCGGCTGTGGTAGTTCTTTCACAGCCTGAGACCAACCGGGGAGGGCGCAACAGGCTGCCAGCTCTTGTGACTTGATATGGGGTGGTTGGCAGGCAGTGCCGCCAACCACTTTTTTGTTCCACGCAAGCTTTTGGACAGCGTTATGAAAACAGACGAAATCAGGACCGCCTCTGTTTGCTGGAGCTGCCGAGCGGCCTCGGCCGGTGAGCACTTTTGTCCGGCCTGCGGAAAGATTCAGTCGCTGCCACATGGCACAGACTACTTCACATTCTTCGGACTGCCGCGGAAATTGAGAGTGGATGCGGCAGAGCTGGAGCGGCGCTTCCACAAGCTTTCCTGGCAGCTCCACCCGGATAATTTCGTGCGGGCCGGCGAACGCGAGCGTGAGCTTTCGCTCGAGCGCTCCTCGCAGTTGAACGATGCCTACCGCACACTCGGCGACCCGATTCGCCGAGTGGAATACCTACTGGCGCAGGCCGGCTTGCGCAAGGAAGGCCAGCAGAAGCAGCAGGCACCACCCGAACTGCTCGAAGAGGTTTTCGAACTGAACGAATCGCTCGACGAACTGCGCATGGCCCGCAAGGCGGGCAGCAGCAATGGCGAACTGGCGGACTTGCGGAAGCGGCTAAAAACGGAACAAGAGAAGTTCCAGCAGAGCATGGCCGCGGTGGACGCGGAGTTGGAAGACGACTTTGGTGAGTGGGATGCCGCGCTGGATGCCGGCGCCAACGATGCTCTGCGGTCCAAGCTAATGGCGCGAATGAACGAACTGCTGAACCGGCGCTCGTACATTCGCAACCTGGTCGCCAGCGTGCGCCAGGAGCTGGCGGAGGCGTAATGAGGAATCATGGGACGCGTCGTCGGAATCGACCTCGGAACCACCTATAGCCTGATCGCCTTGTTCGACAAGGCCACGAACGGGCCGACGTGTATGCCCGGGCCGTACGGCGAGACGCTTTGCCCGTCCGTGGTCAGCGTGGATGCGGACGGCGCCATTATCGTCGGCGAGGCGGCACGCCGCCGCCTGCTGACGCAGCCCGACCGCACCATTTATTCCGTCAAGCGGCTGATGGGCCGCGGCGTGGCCGACGTTCAGGACGAGCTGAAGATCTTTCCGTTCCGCATTGACGCCGGCTCGCAGCACGTCATTCGCGTGCGGCTCGGCGACCGCGTTTTCACCCCGCCGGAGATATCTGCCTTCATCCTGCGCGAGCTGAAAAGCTGGGCCGAAGAGTTTCTGGGCGAGCCAGTAGACCGCGCCGTGATCACCGTGCCCGCCTACTTCAATGACGCGCAGCGCCAGGCCACCCGAGACGCGGGACGGCTGGCCGGCCTCGAAGTCTTGCGCCTTGTGAACGAGCCGACGGCCGCGGCCCTGGCCTACGGCCTGAACGAGAAGCAGCGCGGCCGTGTGGCCGTCTACGATTTCGGCGGCGGCACGTTTGACATCTCCATCCTGAAGCTGATTTCCACCGGCGAGGGCGACATCTATCAGGTGCTCTCCACCAGCGGCGATACGCATTTGGGCGGCGACGACATCGACAACCTGCTTCAGAGCATTGTCCGCGATGAGATCCGCGAGGAATTCGGGCTTGACTTGACGCAGCATCCGGAAGCAGTGCAGGAGCTGCGCAAGGCGCTGATCGGCGCCAAGCACGATCTCTCGTCGGCGGAAGCGGCGACGGTGAAGTTCGCGTTGCCTGCGGGCGGCGTGTACGTTCGCGAGATCACCTGCGCTGAGTTTGAGAAATGGATTGAGCCGATCGTCGTCCGCACCATGGGCCCGGTGAAGCAGGCATTGGCCGATGCCGGGCTTTCTGCTTCGGAGATGGACGAGGTCGTCCTGGTGGGTGGCTCGACGCGCGTGCCGCTGGTGCGACGCACCGTCGAGGAGTTCTTCGGCCGCCGGCCGCACGCCGAGCTCAACCCGGACGAAGTAGTGGCGCTGGGTGCCGCCGTCCAGGCGGATATCCTCGAAGGCGGCGTGAAGAACATGCTGCTGCTCGACGTGACGCCGCTTTCGCTTGGAATCGAGACGATGGGCGGGGTGGTGGCCAAGATCATCCCGCGCAACTCCACCGTGCCAGCCAGCGCGCAGGAGATGTTCACCACAGGAGTGGACAACCAGACCGGGATTGATCTCCACGTCCTGCAGGGCGAGCGCGAGCTGGCGAAGGACTGCCGGTCGCTGGCGCGGTTTCAGCTCAAGGTGCCGCCGGCGCCGGCGGGGCTGGCGCGCGTTGAGGTGAAGTTTTTGATTGATGCCAACGGCATCCTGCAGGTGGCGGCGCACGACCTGCGCAGCGGCGAGCAGCGCTCGCTGGAAGTGCAACCCAGCTATGGCCTGACCGACGCGGAAATCGAGAAAATGCTCGAAGAGTCCATCGAACATGCCGAGCAGGATTTTTCGGAGCGGCAACTGATTGAGGCGCGCAACGAAGGTGAATCCATGCTGCACGCCACGGAAAAGGCACTGAGCCAGCCGCAGGCCGCCGAGCTCGACCCCGACGAGCGCAGCCGAATTGACGTTGCGATGGCTGCTCTGCGCGCGGCGATGGCGGGCACGGATTACAAGCTGGTTCGCGCGCGCGTGGACGAGCTCAACCAGGCCACGCTCGATCTGGCTGAGCGTATGATGAACCGCGCACTGGCCACGGCGCTGGAAGGCAAGCGGCTCGAAGAAGTGTGACGGCCGCCACGAGCAGCGCTGAGTTTTAGGGGGAGCCATGGGGGGCAAGAACCCGTATATCGAAGAGGTCAAGTTCACGCCCGCTACGAAGAAGTATAAGGTGACGTTCGTGCGCGGAGAGAAGCGCGTGGAAGTCGAAGTGGACCCGGAAAAGATACCCCTCGGGCATGACGGGCTGCCCGGAAGTATTCTGGACATCTCCCAGGGCTTTCGCATGGGGCTCGACCACGCGTGCGGTGGTGTTTGCGCCTGCTCCACCTGCCATGTGATCGTGCACGAAGGCTTGGAGACGTGCAACGAGGCCACCGACGCCGAGTTCGACCAGCTCGACGAGGCCCCCGGCGTCACCGCGAAGTCGCGGCTGGGCTGCCAGTGCGTGCCGGATGGGAACAAGGATCTGGTGGTCGAGATTCCGGACTGGAACAAGAATTATGCACGGGAGACAGAACATTAGAGAGGAATTGCAGGGAGAAAATGAAGTAGAGGAGGCAGGGGAATAATGCCGGGAACATTTGATTGGGATGATGCCGAAGAGATTGGGATTCAACTGACGGAGAAGTTTCCGGCTCTTGACCCGCTGGCGGTGCGGTTCACCGATCTGCACAAGTGGGTGTGCGAACTTTCGGGCTTCTCCGGCGACCCGAAGTTGAGCAACGAGGGCAAGCTCGAAGCCATCCAAATGGCCTGGCTCGAGGAGTATAAGGATCGGCAGGAAGGCTAGCCCGGATCAGTACGCGCGTTCTGCCACATGTCAAGCAAATGAGTCTCCGGCCATGCTGCCGCATCTAATCGAAATGCAGCCGGGAATTACCGGCAGAGGAATTGAATCCAACCTATCGCGGTCCAACACTCTGAAAGGCACAGTAGAAATGAAACGAGCAGTCATTTTCATCGTCATAATCCTGGTTCTTGCGCTTACGTCGCTTGCTGGTGCGCAGTCCTCGTCGCAGAAGGCCACGTCCCAGCCTGCCAAACTTGAGACAGCCACGTTTGCCGGTGGCTGCTTCTGGTGCATGCAGCCTCCGTTTGATAAGACGAAGGGCGTTGTCTCGACCGTGGTGGGTTACACGGGCGGCCCGCAGAAGAATCCGACGTATGAGCAAGTTTCCGCAGGGCAGACCGGCCACGCCGAGGCGGTGCTGGTTACCTTCGATCCCGCGCAGGTCAGCTACGAGCAACTCGTCGAGATCTTCTGGCGCAACATTGACCCCACGCAGGCCAACGGACAGTTTGCCGATATCGGGAAGCAGTACCGCACGGCGATTTATTACAGTTCGGAGGCGCAGAAGCAGCTTGCGATTGCGTCCAAAGAGAGGTTAGCGAAGTCCGGCAAGTTCAAAAAGCCCATCGTGACTGAGATTGTGCCCGCGGGGCCGTTTTATCCGGCGGAGGAATATCACCAGAAGTACTACCTGAAGAACCCGGACCACTACAAACGCTACGCCATTGGTTCCGGCCGGGTGCCGTTTTTGCGCGCCACCTGGGGCGACGACGGCAAGCACTAGGCCGCAGCGCAATCTGCGCGAATCCTTTATAATGCTTTGCTGGCTACTCACTCGCTTGTCGGTGGCCCCGTGGTGCAACGGTTAGCACGCGGCCCTTTCAAGGCTGAAATACGGGTTCGATTCCCGTCGGGGCTACCAAACATTCTCGACTTCCTTTTGCGATTCGTAGCGGACTAGGCCCATTATGGGTTGCAGAGGTGTGCATTTTGCGATTGATGATAGCACGGCTGCTCGCTTGCTACGGGCGGGCAGTGATGAAGAACGCATGTATGTCGTGCAAGAGATTGAAGAACGGTGGGACGAAGAATACCTCTACCAGACTGACAAGGCATGGGATGCTATCCATAGATGTTTGACTGACGGCAAGCTCAGCTTTGCGGGCGGTAGCTATCCCCTCAATCGGTGTATCCTTGGTGGCAGGAGCCTCTACGAGGGGGATGACTACATTCTTGTTTTGATCTCGCCAGAGGACGTACGGCACCTCTCAGAAAGTCTGCCTATGATTGACAGAAGTGAATTTCACCGCCGCTATTTCCAGATCGACCCTAAGGACTATGGTCTTCCGCTGAGTGAGGAAGATTTTGAATACACATGGGATTGGTTTGACGGACTGGCTGCCTTCTTTCAGATGGCATCTGCCAAAGGCCGGGCGGTGATCTTCACGGTGGATCAGTAGTTCGAATACCTTCACTTACAGCTCTGAATGGCAAGTTTCCGATAAGATTTACAGTAGCCGAAAGAACGGCACCTTTCGGAGGAGAAACATGGCACTGGGGATGAGGAGTGCGAATCCGGCGCTGAGCCAGAAGACGTTTGAGCAGGCGGGCCCGATCGGCGCCGCCGGCGCGATGACCATTCAGGGCACGGTCAACAAGACCGGCCTGATGCTCTTGTGCGTGGTGGCGACCGCGGCCTACACCTGGAGCCTGGCCATGCGCCAGCCAGAGAACCCTACTGCGGCCGTACCGTACCTGCTGGGCGGGGCCATCGGCGGGTTCATCGTGGCGCTGGTGACTGTTTTCAAGAAGGAGTGGTCGCCGATCACCGCGCCGATCTACGCGCTGCTTGAAGGGCTGTTCCTCGGCGCCATCTCGGCTTTCTTTGAGATTCGCTATCCCGGCATCGCCTTCCAGGCCGTGGGGCTGACGTTTGGCACGCTGTTCGCGCTGCTGCTGGCGTACAAGTCCGGCGTGATCCGAGCGACAGAAAATTTCAAGCTCGGCGTGGTTGCAGCGACGGGAGGGATCGCGCTGCTCTATCTGACGACGATTGTCCTGGGTTTCTTCGGCATCCAGGTGCCCAAGATTTACGAGAGCGGCCCGATCGGGATTGCCTTCAGCCTGTTTGTGGTGGTGATTGCGGCGCTGAACCTGGTCCTCGACTTCGACTTCATCGAGAGCGGCGCCGCCGCAGGCGCGCCGAAGTACATGGAGTGGTATGCGGCATTCGGCTTGATGGTCACACTCATCTGGCTGTACCTCGAAATCCTGCGCCTGCTGGCCAAACTCCGCGACCGCCGCTGAGTTTTTCCGAACCTCGCCCATATCGCAAGAGGCAATCCTTACCCGCGGAACGTTTTCCCAGCGCGGGAGACGTAGCTTTCCGCGAGCCGAGGCATATGCACTTGCCACTCGAAGAGCTTCCGTGCAGAATGAGCCGCTCGGACATGCGGAAAAAGCCAAGCAGGATTCATGCCGAACGCCACGCGACTCTTCACGATTGGCCACTCGAATCAGGAGTGGTTATCTTTCGTCCAGACCCTCAATCGGTTCAGTATTCCGCTGGTTGTTGACGTTCGCAGCCGCCCGCACAGTTTGCGCCATCCGCAATTCAGCCAGCCTGAGTTTGAGGGAGCGCTGCGAGAAGCTATGTTGAAATATCTATTCCTGGGTGAAGAATTGGGCGGCCGGCCGGCGGACGCGAAGGCGTACCGGGACGATGGAATGGTTGACTACCGTGCGCGACGCCAATCCTACGGATTTCGCGCGGGGATCGAGCGCGTGTTGAAAGAGCTCGAGGCTGGTCCGCTGGTGCTGATGTGCGCGGAGGAGGATCCGCTCACGTGTCATCGCTTCCTGATGATTTGCCCTGAGTTGGTCGCCAGCGGAATCACTCCGCAGCACATCCGTAAGGGGAGCGTCATCGAAACACAAAGCGAGGCTGAAGATCGCCTGCTGGTCGATCATGGCTTCGGGGACGTCACCCGTTCATCACTCTTTGCGGCCGGCCGAGGGGAGGCTCTGGAACAGGCTTACGTTCGGCAGGCGGAGAAGTGCGCCTTTCGCGTGGATCCTTCGCTGGTGGAATACTGGTAATCAGAAGATGCAGTACACACTATGTACAATTGGATTTGCCGGAAAGACAGCGGAAGAGTTTTTTCGCCTGCTCACAGCCGCTTCCGTGCAGAAACTTGTCGACATACGTGAGAATCGCGTCGGCCAGCTCTCGGGCTTCGCGAAGTATCCAGATCTGCGTTTTTTCCTGGAGCGGCTGGGTCCGATCGAGTATGCCTACGAGCCGCTGTTTGCACCGAGTCCGCCGATTCGCAAGGCCTATCGGCAAAGCCGCGATTGGGATGCCTATGAGGTTTCCTTTCTGCAACTGATGAAAGAGCGAGACGTTCCTGCAATCATCCATCCCGCTGATTTTGCCGGTACAGTTGCGCTCCTGTGTTCAGAACCGGGACCCGAGAAATGCCATCGGCGCCTCGTGGCAGACCTGCTTGCGCAGCATTGGCAGGCACAGGGTCACACGGTCAGGATCCAGCACCTGGTATCCGAGAGGCCCATCGCCATCCCAAAAAGAAAGACGCGGCGCCGCAAAGATGACCGAGCTCATCCTGAGTGAGATCACGCGCATGAAGCCGGGAGTATGCATCATCGGCATTAAACCGGCAGAGAAAGGCTATCGTTCCGTTCGGCCGAGGCCGCCGTATGGACACGCCTGGCCGTTGCGTTTTCCGCACCACCGCGGCGACAAATTGCAATTCGAATTATCAGAAGCAGGGAGAATCCCACCCCACATCGAAGACCATTGGTCTACAGGCGTGCGTGGGCAAACGGGCCGGGTCTCCGAGGCGGAATTGCTGGCGTGCCTGCAGAAAGCAGAGGTGGCCGGAAGCGTGAGAGAGCTGTTTGGTTACAAAGTTTGCTCAAAGCGCCGCGGCGCATATGTACTTGCCAAGTTCGCGCGACGTTCGATTTGTGGAGTGGAAGCTCCAAGGATCCGTCTCAGTTGGGAGGCGAAGGAAATCCGAGCCTCCGTTGTGCTTCCCTCCGACGAAACCCTGCCGGACCTGCCGGTGGTGGACCACAGCTGGCACTCCTTTGCAGAAGCGGCCCTCGAACAGCTGGAAGGTGCAAACAAGACCCAGCGGCTGAACCGCTTCCTTACACAGCGTTTTCAGCGGGGGATTCTTAAGGGTGAGAAACATTTCCTGCGCATTGGACTGACGCGGCCCACACCAAACGTCTGCTGGCTGATGGTGGACACCTTGTTTCCCTTTCCTCGCAAATCGTGGCTTGCCGAGCTGTGTGGAGAGCCGGGGGCCACGAATCCACCTGCTCAATGACCATGACCAACTCCGAAGAAATCCAAGCTAGCAGGCGCCGCGCAGTTGTTGAACAGTGCCTGCGGCGGGAGATGGCGTCGGATGCAGCATTTCCCTCTGCGGAAGAAGATGTTGTGGAAGGCGGCGCGCTCGATTCCATGGCCTGGGTCAGCTTTGTGAGATGTGTTGAGGACGCCACCGGCGTGCGCGACTTTGGCGAGCGGATGATGGACCAACCGAGGAGTTTGCGAACCATGCTTGCGGTTCTCGAATCCTCGCAGGGCCGGGAGGAAAAGACGGCGACTCCGGTTTCCGCGCCGCGCCCCGCGAAAGCGACAGGCATCGCAGGCTGGGCCCATGCCGTGGGTTCCTGTGTGGTGGAGGCCGCAACCGTCGAACGTGAATTTCATCTTCCTGTCGGAAAGATCCGAAAGGGAGCGGGCATTGAGACGGTGGCGCGGCTGGCCCGAGAAGAGGATGAGGTCAGTTTCTGCGCCGCGGTTTGCGATACGGCTCTGGCCCGAGCCGGCTGGGACATCGGTGAGGTGGACTGGCTGATTGCCACCAGCGAGACACATTTACGATTTCCTTCCCTGGGCGCCTCTCTTCACGCGCGCTTGCTGGCCGGAGAAACCTGCGGGGTCCTGGACGTTGGGGGCGCCTGCGTCGGCTTGTTGAACTCTCTCTCAGCGGCCCAGGCTTTATTAATCGCCGGAAGAGCGCGCCGTGTCCTGGTGGTCAGCGGGGATGTCCACAGCCGGGTCTTGACGCCCGGGCGCGTAAAAGGGGAATTCGGCGGGTTGTTCGGGGATGGTGCGAGCGCGTTTCTTTTGCGCGCGGCGGAGGGCGGCGAGGCGGAAGCACTTTTTCGTTTGGGTGAATTTCATTTCGGCTGCTCGAGCATTTACGCTTCCGCGTTGCGGATCGGCCTCACCCCCGATCAGGGAATCGCGCTGACGTTCGAAGGGGAAGCGCTGGCGCGGGCTGCTGTCGAACAAATGGAAAGAGTGATCGAAGACGTTGAACTGCGGAGCGGAAAGAATCGAACGGACGCCAGCGCCTTCGTCATCCATCAGCCGAACCCGCGCCTGGTGAAGCTTTTGGCGCGGCAAGCAGGTATCCCGGTGGAGAAAATTCCCGTAGTGGCCAAGACCTGCGGCAATCTGGGGTCTTCAACCTGCGGAGTGGCTTTGAGCATGGCGCTGTCAGAGCTTTCCGCAAAGACTGTGGATCAGCGCGGACCTATTTTTCTGGCGGCTGTTGGCCCGGGGATGTTGTGGGGCGGCGGGGTGCTCTATTAGGTTTTGAAACGCCATGGTTGACCAAGTCCAGTTGCACGATCTGCTGCGGCAGTTGGTGGCGGTGGATTCGGTGAATCCGACGCTGGTGCCGGGGGCGCGAGGCGAGACGGCAGCGGCGGAATTCCTGCGCGGCTGGCTGAAGGGGCGGGGAATCGAGGCCCGGCTGCAGGAAGCGGCGCCGGGCCGGCCGAATGTTGTGGCCTGGCTTGGCCCGCAGCCGGCCCAAGCAAAGGGCGAGAAGCCGCGGGCGGCACTGGCCATACTCGCGCACATTGACACAGTCGGCGCAGGGGACATGGCGAACCCATTTACGCCGCGCGTGCGCGACGGCCGCCTGTACGGGCGCGGCGCGCTGGACATCAAGAGCGGAGTCGCGGCCATGTGCGCTGCGGCAGTTGCGGCGCAACGCGGTGCCGCGAAGTTCGCTCGGCCGCTGCTGATCGCGGCGGTCGTCGATGAGGAATGTAACAGCATCGGCACGGAGGCCCTGCTGCGCGAGTACAGCGCGGAGGCAGCCGTCGTGCTCGAGCCGACGGACCTGAAGCTGGTGGTCGCGCACAAGGGCTATGCGTGGTTTGAGATCACCACGCACGGCCGGGCCGCGCACGGAAGTTTGCCGGCGGAGGGTCGCGACGCCATCCGGATGATGGGCCGCGTGCTGGGACTGCTCGACGCGCTCGACAAGAAGCTCGCCCAGCAAGCTCCCCATGCGCGCCTAGGTTGCGGCTCGCTGCACGCTTCGCTGATCCGCGGCGGCCAGGAGCTATCGAGCTATCCGGTTGAGTGCCGTCTGGAGTTGGAGCGGCGCATGCTTCCCGGGGAGACTGAGGCGCAGGTGGAGGCTGAGCTCCGCGCGATGCTGGACGGCCTGCAAGTGCGCGATGCTGAGTTTCGTGCCACGTTGCGGCCACTGGGCTCACGTCCGGCGTACGAGATCTCGCCTGACGCGCCCGTGGTTGCTGCCGCAGCGGCGGCGATCCAGGAAACAATTGGCTCGGTCGAGTTCGCCGGCATGGCTGCCTGGACCGACACTGCATTGCTGGCGGCGGCCGGCATACCAGGCGTCGTCTTTGGTCCGTGCGGCCGCGGTTTGCACGGTGCCGAGGAGTACGTCGAGCTCGATTCGGTAACCACGTGTGCCGAGGTCTTGCACAAACTCATTCAACAATTCTGCCGTGGGTAGCATGTTCTTCCCGCTTGTGAATTCTCTGCATTCGATCCGGCATAGTTGTTCGCGTCCGGGGCAGTCCTGTATCTCCAGCCAATTCGCTTAGCTCGTGAATTGTGTCGAGTTAGCTGTGGTCAGACCACGAGCCGCTCACCATTGCACATTCCGGAAGTGGAATTAACCACGAGGATCTGGGTGCCTACGGAGTGAGGCCGACTGTCCATTGCTACGCGAGCTAACTTGGGCAACAAAGCGTAACAAATCGTAACGCCGGAATGTTCGCGGTTGAAGGTGGGGAAACGCCCCCACCCGTAACACCCTTTAATACAGACTGTTTACGGATTCCTACGGAGGGAACCGGAATTGCTCGTACAGTACCCGTACCGAAGAGAAGCAGCCAAGCAGAAGCGACGGAATTGCCCATATGCGAAACTCCAGAACTTCAAAGAGAAGCCTCAGCTTCGCCTCCAGCCAACGCGGGTTTTCCATGGTGGAAATGATGGTAGGGTTTCTGATCATTGCGACGATCGCTGCCATGGCCATTCCCATGTCACTGAGCATTGTCCGCAACTTGCGAGTGAGTGGAGACGCGCTGTCCCTCCATGGCAGCGTCTCGATGGCAAAGATGCGCGCGGCCGCGCGGTTCACGCGATCGCGTGTTTACGCTGATCTTGCCGCCAGGACGTATCGCGTCGAGACCTGGAACAAGGCTGGGGCGGGCTCGTGGGTCACCGAAGGTGGGACCCAAAATCTGTCACGGGGCGTCAACTTGGGTTTCGGCACTCTGAGCAACCCGCCAGAAGGTACCCAGACGGCGCTCGCCCAAGCACCGGCGTGCCGAGACAATGCGGGGGCCACGATGGCGGACACTGCCTGTATCGTATTCAACTCGCGCGGGATCCCCGTGGATGCTACCGGGGCACCCGTCGGGAACGGTGCTCTTTATATCACCGACGGCAGAAAAGTCTGCGGTGTGACCGTTTCCGCCACCGGTCTAATTCGTTCCTGGCGCACCTATGTGTCGGGTGCCAGTTGGCAGAGAATGTAGAGCATGGGAAGGATGAATCATATGCGGCCGCACAATGGTTCCAAGCGCACTTCGGAAGCCGGCTTGATCCTGGTCGAGACTCTGGTGGCCACTGCCGTCTTGCTGGTTGTCGCAATGGGCGTTATGTCTCTGGCCGCAGTTGCCGTGTCGACTACGGAGAACCAGGGCCACCTGGTCGCCCGCACCACCGAGTATGCCCAGGACAAGATGGAACAACTAATGGCTTTGGCCTATGGCGATGTGACGAGCAATACCGCTCTATTTCCGACCAGTAATTCGGGTGGGACGGGTCTGGCCGTCGGTGGCAGTTCCAATCCGAACGCTCCAGTGGCCGGCTACGTCGATTACTTGGATCCGAACGGCAACCTCCTGGATGGTTCTGGTGCACCGCGCGGCTGGTTCTACAAACGTGCCTGGCAGATCTCAACCCCTGCAGGCACGACGAACATAAAGCAGATCACGGTTACCACGATTGTGGCGGTCAGCGTCGGAGCCAGGGGGCAGCTACCGCAATCCACCGTCATCTGCTTGAAGACGCTTCCATTTTGAGGAGGAACTGTGTCTCCTTCTGCAGGAGCCGAACGATACGCGACCCGCACTCGGCAGAGCGGGTTTTCCATGATCGAGCTGATGGCCTCCGTTGTCGTCCTGTTGATTGTTTCCGGCGCCGTGATGGCCGGCATGGTGCAGATGATCCGCACCCAGGGCACAGTCGCGAACCGCACGGAGATGCATAGCAGTGTGCGCAGTGCGACCGAATTGCTTCAGCAAGAGGTCGGTCAGGCCGGCAGAGTCAGCCTGCCGGGTGCGGTAACGTTGACATTTGCCGTGCCGTTGGCGGGCACTCAGATCGTCGGGGTGAGTTCCACCCGTGGGATGTTCAATGGTGAGCGGCTGGTAGTGGGAACCGGAGCCAATCAGGAGACAGTGACCCTGAGCGGCGTCAGCCCCTCGACCAACTTGATTTTTGCCCCGTTCAATCTGACTCATGCGGCTGGCGAACCCGTTGCTGTATTAGGTGGGTTTCCTACTGGAGTCGTGCCGACAAATGTGGCCAATGGTTCGACCGGATCCGTCCTGAAGCTCTATGGCGACATCAACAGTGATGGAAACATGGTGTACATCGAATATACCTGCGATACGAATGCCAGCAACCTGTATCGGAATGTGATGCCAATTGCCGCGGCAATCAAGCCTGCGCTGGGGAGTGCACAGTTGCTCCTGACTAATGTGCTTCCCAATCCGGACAATACACCCTGCTTCACCTATCAGCAGAAGACCGTAACCGGCACCACGTTTGTGCTGAACGTGGCGATCACACTGACCGTTCAAACGCAGTACAAAGACCCGCAAACGAACCGGTTCCAAACGGAGACGAAGGCATTGCTGAACGTGGCGCCGCGAAACGTCTTTGAAGCCTGGCAGCTGGCTGGAATAGGTGCGAATTCGCGCCTCCAGCCGATGCCGCCCAGCGTGTTGAACTTGTTGCGCATGCAAAGTGTGGTAACGCAGTGAGAGAACATGGAGGATCGATTCATGATGAAAGTACGTGAACGGGGCGTGGCCCTGGTCCTGGCGATGATCATGGTGCTGGTGTTGTCGGTCCTGGCGGTTTCCCTCATGTTTGTTTCACAGGCGGAGACCTGGTCCAGCATGAATTACAGGCTGATGACGCAGGCGCGATACGGAGCGGAGGCCGGACTCAACAAGGCGATCAACCATCTGGTTCACAACTATACGCCGCCGGGCGGGGTAACGGATCCATTGGGCAACTACAATACGACTGTTTCGCCGGTGTTGGCCAACGGCGCGCCAGTCATCCTTTCCTCCAACAGCTCGGTTACCTCCAACTACCCGGTTTCTTCGGCGCAGGACGCTTTCGGCACGGGCTCGCAGGGGTACCTGAATGCGGGCCCAACCGGCGTGAGTTATAACTCCTATGCGACGCTGCTCTCGATGCGACAGATCGCGGTCTATGGTTCCAATACGCCGGCCACGATTCAGACGTGGTTGGTGACCGCTGCCGGCAATATAACGGGTATACGGGATGCGCAGGTGGAAGTGTCGGCCATCCTGGAGCGGCAGCCTATCCCGGTATATGCGTATGCGGTGTTCGCCACCTATCCCGGCTGCGACGCATTGGGATTCAGCGGCGGTGGAACCACGGACAGCTTTGACTCCGGGAACATCGAGCGACTGAGCGGAAGCGTCGTCACCCAGGCGTACGGTGGGAATGTGGGGTCTAATGGGAACCTGCAGGGGAGTGGTCGTCCTACAACCATCAATGGCAGCCTTTCCACCCCGCGAACCGGAGTGGGCAACTGCACCACCACAACCACTACGGCCTTGACGGACAGCGGCAATATACAAGTCACCGGGGGAATGGTGGAATTGCCACAAGCAATTGATTATCCGCTTCCGAGTCCGCCCAACCCCATGCCCCCGACGAGCACTCTGAATCTGACCGTGAACTCGCCATGCGGCGGGATTCCAAACTGCGTCAAGGTTGGGGACCGAATGACTCTCGGCCCAGGCTCGTATGGGAACATCAACCTCACCGGACAGGCGGACGTGCATTTTACTGCTGGAACCTACACGATCAACAGCATCACCCTGACGGGAAACGCCACGCTGACAATTGATTCGGGTCCGGTGATCCTGCAAGTGGCGGGTCAGAATATCGGTGCCAACCAGGCCGTGATTGACTTCACCGGCGGAACTTTTGCGAACCCGAGCATGAACCCCGCAAATCTGCAAATCCAGTATGCCGGCAGCGGTCTGATCAAGTTGGCTGGCAGCTCCGCTGCTGCCGGACTGGTCTATGCTCCTGGTGCGCGGATCGATTTCACGGGCGGCGCGGATTGGTATGGAGCGGTGATCGGCCAGATTGTGAATGATTCGGGAGGTACAGCGATTCACTACGATCGGTCACTGAAAACCGGATTTTTCACCGTCAGTAACTATATGATGAGTTCGTTTACGTGGAAAAAATACTAGGCTGGGTTCAGTTTTCCAACCGGTGTCTTACTCCGGGAACTACAGTTATACCTACAGCGGGTGCAGGATCAGCCCTGCTTTTCAGGCAGGCTACTTGAAGGGACAGTCAGCGGTTCAGCTACCGGCGAATGACTTCAGTCAGATGCGCGCTGTACTGGACGGGATCGGCACGAATGGCGCGCCTGTGTCCAACCTGGAGATGTCCCTCGTCCACCGCGAGATCAACGGCACCACGTATCCCGTGCCGTGGACCTCTTCGGGCGTCTGGCTGTCCCATGCGGTGGACCCGGGCACGGGAGCGAAGGCCTTCACCGGCGGCAACTTCGCACCGCCGTGGTTCCCGTCCACGACGATTACCCGGGCGGCGTGGCTTCAGCCACGGTGACGTCATCGGAACAGCGAGTCCGGTGGTTTAACAACTCGGCCTACTGATTCGCAGTCCGCACAGTTTGCACGAACCGGCGCCAGCCCCGCAGGGCACCCCCCGTCCACTCTCCCAAACTGCGGGGCTGGTTGCTGGATGCCAGCCTGCTACGGTCGAATCCGCGACGTAAAATTGGAATTCACCTCGGGCACCGTGCAAGCCTGCGGAAGGGGCCAGCCCGGGTCGGTCCCTTGGTTCCTGCACAGGCTCGCCGTCGTCGTGGCGATATTGCCGGCGACCACCGGCCCATCCAGCGGTTCAACGAATACTCTATAGCGCCGGTCGGGACCCACCGGGAGGCCCTCTACTTTGTAGGAGCCATCGAACTGTGGCGGCCCAACTCCGCTGCACGACCACCCGGCCAGAGCAGCAGCCACGACGGCGCCCGTGGCGTCGTCCACGACGACCACGTGTGCGCCAAACATTCCGGAGACTCCTGTCAGTCCAGCCAGCGAGAGTGGATTGGCCGGGAGGATCCGTCCCTCGATCGAGCCGACGTGCAGCGTGTCGGCGGGGTCAGGGTAGAGGACACGCAGGCCGGTCCGGTCATCATCGGAAAGCGGCGCATCCGGAAGCTGTGCCGTGGGCCGCTCGCCGAGGAACTGTCCCCGGGGCGGGGCAAACGGGAACATCATCGCGCCCCAGACGGCGGAATGACTGAAGCCCCAAACGTGGCCCAGCTCGTGGGTGACGATCGATTCCAAATCAAAAGCGCTCGGGTTGCTTCCCAGCGCCGCCGGCGTGGCAAACGTGATGCTGCTGTCGCCCGGCTTCAGCAGAATATCCGCATCCAGAATTTCGCCGACAAAGCTGGACGGCGGGTTGTTTTGAAAGGGCTGCTCGCCAATGATGTCGGAAGTCACCACGCGCGCGAAGGCCAGCACACCGCCGGAGAAGAGCAGGTCGCTTTGGTTGAGGCAAATGCTGTTCAGTCCGTCGTTGGCCTGGCAGACTTGTGGTGTGCTGATGCGGTTCAGCGGAGCCAGGGCCGGCCCAGCTAGGCTCGTACCGGCCACGCCGGTCCAGGCCGAGTAGGATTCCTGGAGTGCTGCCTCGATTTCATTAGGCCGGCCGTTGGGGGACTGATCTGCCGTCAAGATGGTCACGGGCGCTGTGCCGAGCGAGGTGCTCCAGCGCCGGTCAATCACCCCGGTCGTTGTCGTGCTAAACCGGTTGAGGTGCGGGCAGGCCGTGCCGCCGGACTGGCCGGGCGAGAGCCGCAGGTCGCCTACGGTGTAAGTCAAGACGTACCCAAACACCAGCGCCGGCCCGGCAGTTTGCCAAAGGAATAAGAGGGCCGCCAGCAATGCTGCATTCCGGCTCGATGATCCCCGCCGTCTCATTGTTGTCCCTTTCTTTGCAGCTCCATCACCACTCTGGCAATCCTCTGCTTGAAGCTGGCCAGCGGAAGATTCCGAACGCCCTCGGTTCGAAACTGCTGTCTGGCCGGGTCGAATACCGCGAGACTGCTCGAATCCTGCGTGACAACGGCACGCCTGGTGTGTTCGTCGCGACGAATTCGAAAGGTTCCCTGCGCCCAGCTCAGGACAGTAAACGCACCATCGGGTATCCGTTCGAGAAAGAGAATGCTCTCTTCTGCCGGCCGAAAGCGCGGGACGGCATCGACCGTGGAGATCAGGTGCCCCACCTTGCCGCCCAGCAGGCGAACCGTGAGCAGTCGAGGCGCCACGCCCTTCAGCGCCACTTCAACCTCAAACTGAGTGAACGTCCAGATTTCGCCGCGCTCCCAGCGGCTTTCATTGGACAGGCATCGGACCTGGACGACGGCGTCGGCCCGCGACGTCAATCCTTCGAGCGACATCCGCTCCAGGGTCGTGGCCGGCGCAGCCATGGCCCCGAGCAGCGCGCCAATCCAGAAGACTCCGATTCTTCGCATAAGAGTTTTCATCTCACCTCCAAAGCGCCGGTTGCCGCGGTCTTGTCGCGGTTCGCATTCTCGATGAACAAGGTGCGGAGCCCCTTTTGCGTTGTGCTGGAGAGCTGCAGCGTCATGAGGACAAAGTTGGTAGCAATGATCTCTACCTGCACCAGAAGGATGTCATTGGGGGCGGGCCCGGTCAGGCTGAAACTGGAGCCGGTGTCCAGCGGGCTTTGGGAGAACGCGCACAGGTCCACCGTGGCTGTGCCTGACGCGGGGCGGCGCAGCACGGCCGGTGCTGTGCTCACGACGCAGGTGCTGGTCGCGGGCTGGAACAGTCCGACGGCGATCAGATTTAGATCCACATCGGCCTGCGGTGTGGAGATGCCCGCGGTGGACGGCTCCACCACAACAGTGTCCTTACCCGTAGCTGCGGGCGTACCCGCGGAAAGCAGGATCACATCTTCGGTGGTCACCTGAGGGACAACGACCAGCATCACCTGGTTCGAGAGCGTCAGGTCCGGGTTTCGGATCTGGACCGTTCTGTTGCCCGCAGAGGCCAGATCGGCCGCGGTCAGCGTTGTGGTGCATTCTGCGTCCGATGGACACGTCGAGATCCTGGCAGTGCCGTCCACGAGAATTGCTGATCCGGGCCCGGGAGAGCTGGCCACGTAGCTGCTGCCGATGATTCTCAGGGTGACGTCGTTGGCGGCGCCTGCCGTAATGCTGGCTGGCAGCAAGCGTGCGATGAGTGCGCCAGTGGCGATGGTAACGCTTGCCGAGCCGAACTGGCCGGTGTCCTCCGTACTCGTCGCGCGCACGGTAAGGCTATTGGGAGTGGGGGGCGCCAGCGGCGCGGTGTAGAGCCCGGCCGGAGTGATCGAGCCACAGGGCGATCCGGCGCCGCCGCAACCCGTGCCGCCGATTCCCCAGGTGACGCCCTGATCGGCGGTCCCAGCTACACTCGCGGTGAATTGCTGAGTGCCCCCGGCCGGCAGAGTCACGCTCGCGGGCTGGACGCTCACCTGCACGACAAGCAGGATGGTCACCAGGGAAGTGCCGGTGCGGTCGGGGTCGGCGCGGCTGATGGCCGTCACGCGGACGGGGTTGGTGGCTGGCACGACGGGCGGGGCAAGATAGTCCACGGTGGCGCCGCTAGTTTGCGTGACGCTGATCGGCTGGCACTCCTGCACGCCGGCCACGCAGATCCGCCCGAGCGCATCGTTGCCTCCGGCGATCCCCTCCACCTGCCACTCCACGGTTTCATTCGTCGTTCGCGTGATCTGCACGGTGAATGCCTGGCGGTGGTTTACCGCGCGGGTGGAGGCAGCAGGCGCGACCTGCACGCCAATCGTGCTGAACAGCGTGACGGTGGCACTGGCCGAGATGTTGGGATTCGCGTTGCTCCGCGCGCGCACGGTCACCTGGTTGGGCGTGGGTTTGATAGTTGGGGCGGTGAAGGTGGAGTTGTTGGGGTTGCCCACCGGGTTGGTGATCGTCCCGACGATAAGGTTGCCGCCGATGATGCCGTTGACGTCCCAGGTTACCGTGATGTTCTGCGCGCCGGTGACAGTGGCGCTGAACGGCAGCGACTGGCCTAGCTCCACGCTCGCCGAGGTGGGCGCAATCGTGACGGAGATGAAGTCGATGATGGTCACCGTTTTTGTGGCCGCGCGGGAAGCGTCGGCTGCCGGAGTCGCCCGGATGATGACCGTAGTGGGATTGGGCGCGAATTGCGGTGCCGTGAAGCTACCGGAGTTGGAGATTGCCCCGCAGCCATTGCCGGTACAGCCCGGGCCGGAAACGCTCCAAGTGACGGATGGGCTGGGATTGGAGTTGGGCGCCGGCGTCAAAAGGGCCGCGAACTGTGCCGTTGCGCCGTTGTCCACTGTGTCCGGTCCCATCACGGCCAGAGTGAAATTGCTGGTAACGCGCGCAGTGGCGGCGGATGACTTCGCCGCGTCGGCAATGCTCTGCGCGGTCACGGTAATCGTCGCCGGTGACGGAAGGATCTGCGGAGCGGTGAAGTTTCCATTGGCATCGATCGTGCCGCAGGCAGCCTCAGAACAGCCGGAGCCGGCGACGCTCCAGTTGACGGCGCGGTTGGGGTTGCCCGAACCGGTGACAGTGGCCGTGAATTGTCGCGAGGCGCCCAGCTCGACGTCCGCGGTCGCAGGAGAGACGCTGACGGTGACGTCGCTGGAGATGGTGACCAGTGCGGAGGCGGTCTTCGAGGCGTCGGCCTGACTGACGGCCGCAATCGTGGCCGAGGTCTGCGCGGGCAGGTTTTGAGGTGCGGTATAGAGCCCCGCGGGCGTGATGGTGCCAACCGTGGAATTCCCACCGGCAATGCCGTTGACGTTCCAGGTGACCGCTGTATTCGTAGTGTTCGTTACGGTGGCGCTGAACTGCTGGGTGCCGCCCAGAAAGACCGTCGCATTTGGAGGAGAAACACTGACACTAATCGGAGGAGGCGGGGGAGGAGGAGGAGAATTGTTTTCTCCGGTGACGCCACAGCCTGCCGCAGAGAAAATGATGAGAAGGAATAGGGGAAGGCTATTCCTGATAGTGCGCCCGGCAGCGTGATCCCAGTTTGAAGGCATTGCTGCAACCCCGGAGACTTGAGCCTGAACCGGCAGGCGCTGTTCGGGGTAGATAATGTTAGTGATAATATACTTGCAGGTAAAAAGCAAGCAGGTATTGTTCTAACAGGAGTAGCCGGCAATTGACAGGCGCAGAGAGCAGCCGAATAATGTCGACATGGCAAAGCCCCATGCTGTACGTCGTGTGAAGAGCTACTCCGCTGCGACGGGGTTCGTTTATCAGTACTACTTTTTCGAAATGAACCCTGCGCGGCGCGGGTTCACGGCCGGTACCGAGTATGTCTATATGGTTTCAGTCGATCGCAAGACGGCTTTTCCCCTCAGCCTATTTGTGCAGAAGGACGCCGTGGATGAGTGGAAGGGCAAATTCGGTCGTGAACTAACCGGCACAGAAGAATACGCCGTTGCGAAGATGCGTCTTTTTCAGGCCTTCGATGAGGTGGAAGACCTATCTTCCGCACGACCTGATCTGCGCGTGGACCGCTCCAACCTCGATGCCCTCCTGGCGCAGCTCGATCTCTGACGTGCCGCCCTCCGAACATTCCTCGAATTGCACTGAACCTCCATGGACCCGGCGGCGTCTTGCTAATGGAGCCACAATGCAGGTCTTGGAAGCGAGCCTTGCGGGGAGCGAAGTGAGTCTGGAAGCCGGTGGGGCAGGGGATGCCGCGGTCGGGCTGGCTCAGGAGTTTGAGGCGAGGCTAGCGGAATGTTCTACGCTTGCCTTCCGCGTGGCGCTTGGGGTCCTGCACAACGCCGCAGACGCGGAGGAAGTGGCCCAGGAAGCCTTCATCCGCGCCTATCGCTGCTTCCACCGCCTGCGCGACCGTGAGCGTTTTCGCGGCTGGCTGGCTCGGATTGCCTGGCGGCTGGCGCTGGACCGATGGCGGTCGGCAAGCCGGCGTGAGCGACGCGAACAGATTGCGGCCGAGCCCGCGCCGGTCCAAAACGCCGAGGAATTGGCGGCGTCCTGGGAGTTCCAGGGACGGCTTCAACAGGCCGTGGATGAGCTGCCGCCCAAACTTCGCCAGGTGCTGATCTTGGGCGCGGTCGAAGGTTACAGCATCCGCGAGGTAGCCGGGCTGCTGGGGTTACCGGATGGCACGGTGAAGTCCCGGCTACACCTGGCAAGAAAAGCTATGATGGAGAGGTTGAAATGGATTGCAGGCGATTCTCCCAAAAGCTAGCCGACGCGGCAATTCAGCCGGGCGAATTCCGCGATACCGGAATGGCGGCGCACTTGGAGACTTGCGCTGCCTGTCGGCAGGAGTTGGAAGCTCAACGGCGGCTGGCGCAGGCCGTAGACCTCGGTCTGGCCGCAGCGGTTTCCGCAGAGCCTCCACCATCCTTTGCGGCTGGGGTTCGCGCGCGGTTAGAAGCAGAGCCAGCGCCGCGGGGATCCTGGTTCACCGGCTGGGTCCCTGTGGCTGCGGGAGCACTGGCTGTTCTCCTGCTGATGGTTATCTGGTTCGCCCGCAAGGAAGGGCAAGAGCCCGTACCGGGGCCACACCAAGAAGTGTCCAGAGAGGCCGCACACCAGCCCGTGATTGAGTCGGACAAGGCCCATGTCGCTGCGGCTCAAGGGGAGATGCCGGTGCGCCAGAATCGGGAGTCGAGGCCAAAGGGAGCGCCTGCTGTACGAGCGGCTAGGATTCGTGAGCCGGAAGTGATCGTGCCGCCGGGCCAGCGGGAAGCCGTGCTGCGGTTTTACACCGTGATGTGGAGCGGTCGTGTAGAAGTCTCCGCACTGCTTGTGAAGCCGGGCCCGCTGGAGATCGCCGAGTTGAAGATCATGCCGCTGGAAGTACCCGAACTTCCGTCCGGCTCGCCACAGCCGGAGTGAACTTGCAAACTGAACTTTGATTCGAGAGGAGCAATCGATGAAACGAGTACACAGACTTATCTTGTGCCTGGCGCTGCTTGCTGCGGTCCCGGTGCAACCCCAGGAGAAGCCCAAGCCGGCGCAGGCGGATAGCCCGAAAGTGGTTGCACAGTTGAGAGTCACTGTTGTTTTTTCCGAATTGGAGGGAGAGAAGAAAATCAGCAGCCTTCCGTATACGCTTCTCGTCAGCGCGTATGAACGGGGCCGGTCGGTGAGCAACATCCGGATGGGGCTGCGGGTACCCGTCCTGACACAGGGCAAGGAGTCTCAGTTCCAGTACATAGATGTCGGGACGGATATCGACTGTTCAGCGGAGCCGCTGGAAGACGGGCGATTTAATCTGCCGATCCTCGTGCGACGCTCCTCAATTTATTCCAGCGGTCCGGAAAAAAAGTCGATCGATTGGTCGCCGGGAGATCCGCCCCTGGCGGCCCAGCCGATTGTCCGGCAGTTCAGCGGACAGGTGAATGTGCTAGCGAGGGATGGTCAAACTATTCAGACGACAGTGGCTACCGATCCGATTAGCGGTCGGACACTGAAAGTGGATGTGAGTGTCAATGTCGTCAAGTAATTCGGAAATTGAAGCGGCTAGGACGGCGTGACCTCAGGTGGGGTCACGCCTTTGTATTTCTGTGACTGGATTACGGGCAGCGGAAGGGGCTGACGGCGTTGCAATTGTTCAACTCGGGTTCCTGGTTGGCCAGAAGCACAGCGATGGCTGTTGTCACTCCCGTCAGGATGATAGCAAGGAGGATCACTCTCCGCCGCCGGGATCGGCCGGCGGGAGCGGGGCCGCTCTGAGCTTCCGCGGTGTCCGCAACCAGACGAACTTCCATCCCTTCGCCTTCGCGAAGTGTAGTCAAACTGCCGTCGTGAGCCAGTTGGATGCTCAGACGGCCCTTTTCCGCCATGATAACGGCAGCATCGGGACCCCGCATCTGGATGATGCCGACAGCGAGATTATCGTCGGCTGAACGAATGGTCGCATCACCCAGCAGTGCTTCTACTGGGGATTTCTCGGTGGAGCGGAAGGCCAGACTGCCGCGGTCCACGAGCAATTGGGTGGTTGCCTCATATTTCGCCAACTGCACCAGGCTATTCTCGGTCAACTGGATGAGCGCGCCATCGGGCAGTGCGATTCGGGCCGCGCCGCCGGCATCAACGTGAATCGTGTCGCCGCTATAGAGCGTCGAGCCCGTGGCAAGTCTCACGCCCTGGACGCTGGCCGCCTGGCTACGCACCACGCTTCCGACCACGGTCGGATTCGCCCACGCGGGGAATGCAAGAAGAAGGACGAGAAGACACACCAGAAGCTTTCTTGAATACATGGTTCAGGCACCCCCCTGCCTTGCAAATCCAAGAGCTTGCGAGGCTTGTGCTCCGGCGGCCTCATCCTAGCAAAACGTGGACCATTGTCAAGCCAGCATTTACCCAAGGTTTACAAGTTTTTGGAGATTATTCCCCTAGCAGTCGTGCAGGATCGGCGCATTTTCTTCTTAACTCGTGCGCAGAATGGCAGCGAGCGCGGGTTCGAGAAGCGGCGCCTGAAATGCGTAGCCGAGACTTTGCAGTTTTCGAGGAAGAACTCGTTGGCTTGAGAGCACCAGCGCCTCGGCCATCTCTCCCAGCATCAGGCGAAGCGCAAATCCCGGTGCCGGGAAAATCGCCGGCCGGTGCAGGACGTGGGCGAGAGTCTTTGTGAACTCTGAGTTGGTCACTGGGTAGGGGGCGACGGCATTCACTGGCCCGCGCACTGCATCATTGGACAGAGCGAATTGAAGAATTCTAACCGCTTCTTCCAGCGTGAGCCACGACATCCATTGTTTTCCCGAGCCAATCCGTCCGCCCAGTCCCATACGGAAGGGAAGTGCCATCCGCGGAAGCGCCCCGCCATGACGAGCGAGGATGACGCCGAAGCGCAGCATGGCCACGCGCGCGCCAAAGCGCTCCGCTTCTGCAGCGGCAGCTTCCCAGTCGCGAGCGAGCACCGCGAGGAAATCGTTGCCGGAAGGACTCTCCTCGGTGAGCTCTTCGTCGCGGCGGTTTCCGTAGTAGCCGATGGCGGAGGCAGAAAGAAATACGCGAGGAGGCTGCTTGAGCCTGGCGAAGTTTGTTATGAGAAAGCGGGTCACATCGACGCGGCTACTGTAGAGCTCCCGCTTGCGCGCCGCAGTCCAGCGACCTGCCGCAATCGAGACTCCGGCGAGATGCACCACGGCGTCCGCCCCTTCGGCCGCGCCGGAGTCAAACTCATTGCCCTCGAGATACCAGCGCACCGCGCCCGGTTCGCGCACCGCCCACGTGCCCGCCCGCGCCAGCTTATGGACCGTGTGCCCCTCGCTGGTGAGCGCTTTTGAAAGTGCTGTTCCCACTAGTCCCGAAGCGCCGGAGATAAGCATCCTCATGGGTCAATTCCTTTGAAGTGATCGGCGGCCTGGAGCCGCTAGTCCCGTACCGCATGGTACAGGGCTGGCCTCACACGCTACGGCGGTTGCGGCCCGGGGTCAAGGTGCCGCGCTGTCCGTGGTCTGGTCTTTTCTTCACAGGAAACGAACGCGCTGAACCCTGCGTCGGATTCAAAGTCGGTAATCTGCGCCTGTTGGCAGAACCGGGGATCACGAAGTTGCAGCGCGTTGGGACGAGTGTTAGCTTGTAGCGCCCGCGTTGAGTCTGCAACTGTAATTGGTCCGTGCGCAGCAGACGAAACATCTCGAGGTCAACATGAAACGTGTGTTGACGGTCTTCCTTGCTCTCCACCTGTGCTGGGCGGCACCGCTTGGCGGCCAGGAAAAGCAGACCGCGGCAATCCGCGGCTTTGCCGCCTCGCGTGTTGAGGCAGAGTTTCAGCTTGAGCAGAAGCTACAGTCGGTCCCTTCCCCGGAGAGTACTGAACGCCACCTGCGCTCGCCGCGGCCCTGAGCCGCGCAGCCACCCGGCTCGACGAGATTGCGAAACTGACGGCGGGTGAAGCGCCGTAGCGAAACCGCCGGGCCTTCAAGTGGTAAAGCTACCGTTGAGACGTTAGAATACTGTAATGCGTGTTCGGGTGCTGTTTTTCGGCCGCTTGAAGGACATCGTGGGCCGTGCCGAAGAGGAAGCTGAGCTCTCTGAAGGCGCGCGAGTCGAAGATCTGTTCGCGCGCTATGGGAGCCGGTTTCCGGAAATTGGCCGCTACCGTGCTTCGGTCGCCGCCTCCGTCAACCAGGAATTTGCCGGGTGGAACGCGCCGCTACGCGGTGGCGACGAGGTCGCCTTTCTACCGCCTGTCAGCGGCGGCCAAAGAGCTGCCGTCTCGGAGGACGTGTTTGAGTTGGTGCGCGAGCCGATCCGGACAAGCGAACTAGTCACCCACGTAAAAGCTCCGGAAGACGGCGCCGTCGTGGTTTTCGATGGCATCGTGCGCAATCATTCCGGCGGACGAGCCACGAACTACCTCGAGTATGACGCATATGAGCCGATGGCGCTTGCCAAGATACGCGAAATCGGCGCCGAGATCCACCGCAACTTCTCCATTCACCGCCTGGCGATCGTCCACCGGCTTGGACGCCTGGAAATCGGTGAGACCAGCGTGCTGATCGCCGTCAGTTCACCTCACCGCCGTGCCGCGTTCGATGCCTGCCGCTTCGCGATTGATGCGCTCAAGCGCACTGTGCCCATCTGGAAGAAGGAGTATTTCGCCGACGGCGCTGTCTGGGCGGAAGGCGAAGTCCCCACCGTGAAACCTATTCCTCCCCGCAGCGAATCAAAGCTCTGAATGGCTCATCTGGCGCAGCGGACTCGCGTCCCGGCGTTGTGGGCGCTCACCCTTCTGGTCTTTGTCTTTCTTTCCGCATCTGCACTCTCGCAAGGACCTCCGAAACAGTCTGGTGCGCGCCCGCCCGATAACCAGGGCCGCATCCGCGTCACAGTCAATTTGGTGACGGTCCTGGCCAGTGTGACCGACAGCCGGGGACGCCCCGTGCCGGATCTGCCCCGCGAAGCATTTGAGCTAAGCGAAGAAGGGGTACGCCAGAAGATCCAAGTGTTCGAGTCGGAGACGCAGCAGCCGCTCGATCTGGCGTTGATGATTGACGGCAGCCTGTCCACGCTGAAGGAGCTGCCCTTCGAGCGCGAGGCCGCGGCGCACTTCATCCGGCAGGTGGTCCGGTCGGGCGACCGTCTCGCGGTATTCGATTTCTCCGACAGCGTCACGCAGCTCACCGCTTTCAGTTCCGACGTCCCCGCCCTTCAGTCGGCCGCGAGGAGGATAGAGCCAGGCGCGGGTACGGCGATGTACGATGCCGTGTTACTCGGCGCTCGCGCGCTGGGGAAGTTGCCTGCCGGCCGCCGGCGGGTGATCGTGCTGGTGACGGATGCCGGTGAAACCACCAGCCGGGCCGACTTCGATACCGCGCGCCGCGCCGCTCTGGAGGCAGAGGTCTTGATCTATACGATCCTGGTCCGGCCGGTGAAATCGGAGAGCGGTCGAAATACCGCCGGTGAACATGCCCTGGTGACAATCACCGATTCAGCCGGCGGAGCCATGTATTATCCTGACAGTGTGGCCGACCTCGATGCGACCTTTGACCGCATCGACCGCGAGCTGCGCTCGCAGTACCGGCTGGGCTACTATCCCGAGCCCCGCCCGCCCGAGGGCAGCGTGCGGCACATTGAAGTCCGCGTGAAGTCACCGGACGCAGAACAGGACAAGGGCGAATACCTGGTGCGCCACCGCAAGCTGTATTTCACCTCGGGCGCGCCGTGATTTCGCCGCGGACTCTCTGAGAACATGAATTCATTTCATCAGGTCGCGATCGAAACAGCGCGCGAAGCGGGCAACATTCTGCTGGCGGAGTTCGACCGGCCGGTGCGGATCAGCTACAAGGGCGAAGTGGACCTGGTAACACAGGCCGACCAGCGTTCCGAGCAGGCCATCGTGGCGCGGCTCCGCAGCTATTTCCCAAAGCACGCGGTCGTGGCCGAAGAAGGCGGGGGCCACGAGAACGTGTCAGACTTTCGCTGGTACGTGGATCCGCTCGACGGCACCACCAACTTTGCCCACGGCTATCCCTGCTTTGCGGTCTCCATCGGCCTGGCGGAGAAAGACGAACTCCTGGTGGGCGTGGTCTTCAACCCGGTGAGTGGGGAGCTTTTTTCTGCGGTCAAGGGCGAGGGAGCCTTTCTGAACCAGAAGCCGATTCATGTTTCGGCGATCGAGACGCTGTCCACCAGCCTGCTCGCCACCGGTTTCCCCAGTCACAAGCGCACGCAGAACCCCAACATCCACTATTACTGGGATTTCACGCTGCGTTCCCATGGCGTCCGCCGCGACGGATCGGCGGCGCTCGACCTCTGCTCTGTGGCCTGCGGCCGGTTTGACGGCTTCTGGGAATTCGGCCTAAAACCGTGGGACACGGCGGCCGGAGTTCTCATCGTGCGTGAAGCGGGAGGGATCATTTCTGACTTCGCCGGCCGACCTTACCGCTTGGGCGGCCCCGAGGTACTGGCCTCAAACGGGCGCATTCATTCAGAAATGCAGCAGGTCGCTGCCGACATCGTCGAGCGCGCCACCGCAAATCCGCTCTAGCAGCGGGCCAGAAGCCTATGCTACGCTCCCGCCCTCTCTTTCACCTCGGCACGGCCGGATCATCGCCGGCTGGTAGCTGACGGCTGATGGCTGACTGCTGACTCAATGCGCGTTGTTGACCTCATTCGCCGCAAGCGCGACTCCGCGGAGCACACCCGCGAAGAAATCGAGTACCTGGTCCTTGGCTACACCCGAGGTGAGATTCCCGACTACCAGATGTCTGCCTGGCTGATGGCCGTGCTGCTGCGCCGGATGACCCGCGCCGAGCTGGCCGCGCTCACCGAGGCCATGCTGCACTCTGGCCAGGTGCTGGATTTTTCCGATTTGCCGGCCAAGAAGGTGGACAAGCATTCCACGGGCGGCGTGGGGGATAAGACCTCGCTGGTGATTGCGCCCGTGGTCGCGGCGGGCGGCCTGCTGGTGCCCATGATCTCCGGCCGGGGGTTGGGCCACAGCGGCGGGACGCTGGATAAGCTCGAGTCCATCCCCGGCTTCAACGTCAATCTTTCACTGGCCGACTTTCGTCGCGTGCTGGCGTCATGTGGCTGCGGCCTGATTGGTCAGACGGCGGAAATTGCCCCGGCGGACAAGATGATCTATGCCTTGCGCGATGTCACCGGTACGGTCGAAAGCCCGTACCTGATCTGCGCCTCGATCATGTCCAAGAAGCTGGCCGAGGGCATTGATGCTCTCGTACTCGACGTCAAGACCGGTTCCGGCGCGTTCATGAAAAAAGAAGAAGACGCCGTGCACCTGGCCGAACTGATGGTCGAGACCGGCCAGCAAATGGGCAAGAAAGTTGTGGCGCTGATTACGGATATGGACCAGCCGCTGGGCCGCACGGCAGGCAACGCGCTCGAGGTGCAGGAGTGCATCGAAGTGCTGAAGGGCGGCGGCCCGGCCGACCTGCGCGAGCTGTGCCTGGAGTTGAGCGCCTGGATGTTCTACCTCGGCGGGCGCTCGGCCAGCGTCGGGGAGGGGAAGAAGCTTGGCGCGGAGATGATTGCTTCCGGGCGCGCCCATGATAAATTCCGCGAGATCATCCGGCTCCAGGGCGGGGATGAGCGCGTAATGGATGATCCCTCGCGCTTGCCTCGCGCGCGACATTCGCTCGATGTACCCAGCCATGCCGATGGATTTGTAGCCGGCATGAATTGCGAGCAGCTTGGTACCGCGTGTGTTGTGCTCGGGGGCGGCCGGGAGAAAAAAGAGGACTCCGTCGACCACGCCGTCGGCCTAGTTTTCCACAAGAAGGCTGGCGACCGCGTCCGGGGCGGCGAGGCACTGTGCACTATTCATTACAATTCCGAGGAGCGACTTGCGCGGGCCAACCACCTGATTGAGAAGGCCTTTCTCATTGTGGCCGAACCGCCGCGTGATCATCCCAAGCTGATCCAGAAGGTCATAGGTGAGTAAAACAGAAATGAGGAGGCAGGCATGGGGCGATTGACGGGAATTTTGGGCTTGCTGGCGATGTTGGGCATTGCCTATGCCTTTTCCACCAACCGCCGCGCGATCCGCCTCAAGATCGTGGCCTGGGGCCTGGGTCTGCAGATTGTTTTTGCGTTGTTTGTCCTGAAGGCCGATGCCGGCCGCTACGCCTTCCAGCGGGCGGGCGATGCCGTGAACTGGCTTCTCCATTTCTCCCGCGCCGGCTCAGAATTCGTGTTCGGCTCGATTGGCGGCGATAACTCCTCGGTCGGCTTCATCTTTGCCTTTCAAGTGTTACCCACGATCATCTTCATCGCGGCGCTGTTTGCACTGCTCTATCACTTCGGGATTATGCAGTTCATTATCAAGCAGGCGGCGCGGGTGATGACGTGGCTGATGGGGGTAAGCGGCGCCGAATCGCTGAACGTCGCGGCCAGCATCTTCATGGGCCAGACCGAGGCGCCGCTGACCATTCGTCCCTACCTGCCCACGGTGACGCGCTCCGAACTGATGACCATTATGACCAGCGGCATGGCCCACGTGGCCGGCGGGATCATGGCGGCCTATATCGCCACCGGCGCTGAGGCCAAGCACATCCTGACTGCCGTCATCATGACCGCGCCGGGGACAATCCTGATGGCCAAGATGTGGGTGCCGGAGACCGAGCAGCCGGTGACGGCCGGGCGCGTCGAGTTGCATCGCTCCGAAGAAGAGAAGCAGGAGAATTTCCTCGGCGCCATCGCGCGTGGGACTTCCGATGGTCTGCACCTGGCCATCAACGTTGCCGCAATGCTGATTGCTTTCCTGGCGCTGATTGCGCTCACCAACGGCGTCATGGGCGGGATTCACAACTGGCTCGGTGGGCTCGGCGTCACATGGTTCCCCTCGAGCCTTCAGCAGATCTTCGGCTGGGCGTTTGCGCCGGTGGCCTGGCTGATCGGCATCCCGTGGCACGACTGCGTCAACATCGGCAACGTCCTGGGGACGCGCATGGTGATCAACGAGCTGGTGGCGTTCAAAGACCTCGGCGCAATGAAAGGCTCAATCGATCCACGCTCGTTCACCATCGCGACGTTTGCCATCTGCGGCTTCGCGAATTTCAGCTCCATCGGGATACAGATCGGCGGCATAGGCGCGCTGGCGCCAAACAAGCGCAGTGAACTGGCCCGCTTGGGCATCCGTGCCATGCTTGCGGGAACGATGGCCAACCTGATGTCCGCCGCGATTGTGAGCATGTTGCTGTGAGCCCACGGTCAAAATCGCGGTCAACGCGCGGCGATGAATTCGCGCGGGCCGAACGCGCCGCGAAATTCATCTTGTCCAAGACGAAGTTACGGCCGCGCATTGGACTGGTGCTGGGCTCGGGGCTGGGCGCCTTTGCCGATGAGTTCAGTTCGGCCACTCGCATTGAATATAAGAAAATTCCCAATTTCCCGCACTCGACGGCCATCGGCCACGCTGGCCGGATGGTGATCGGCAAAGTGGGAGACGTCCCGGTCGCAGCGATGCAGGGTCGCGTCCACTTCTACGAAGGGTATTCGTTGCGCGAAGTGATATTTCCGATGCGTGTCTTTGCGCGCATGGGCATCCGCGCCGTCATTTTGACCAACGCCGCCGGAGGCATCAGCCGCAACTACAAGCAGGGCTGCCTGGTGGTGATCAACGACCACCTCAACCTGCAAGGCACCAACCCCTTGATCGGGCCCAACGACGAGCGCTTCGGCCTGCGCTTCCACGACATGACCCAGGCCTATTGGAAGCCCTACCGGGAGGCCGCCTTGGCCGAGGGACGCCGCCTGGGGATCGACCTTTTCGAAGGGGTGTATTGCGCGCTGACCGGGCCGAGCTATGAGACTCCGGCAGAAATCCACATGATGCGCACCCTGGGCGCCGATCTGGCCGGCATGTCCACGGTTCCGGAAGTGATCGCTGCGCGACACATGGGCATCCGCGTGTTGGGCATCTCCTGCGTGACCAACATGGCGGCGGGCATGCTCGATCAGCCCATCAACCACGAAGAGGTGCTGGAGACCGGCGAGCGCGTCAAAGGACAATTCGTCGCGCTTCTGTGCGCCGTGATCCCGCACATCGCCAGGGACGTCGAATGAGCGCAACCGAACGCATTCAGCTATGACTGAGCACGACACACTGATCGCTGTGGCCCGCGCGGCGCGGGAGAACGCGCATGCGCCATACTCCAATTTCCGCGTGGGCGCTGCGCTGCGGGCCAGCTCGGGCCGTGTCTATACGGGTTGCAACGTCGAGAACTCCACCTACGGACTCACCGTCTGCGCCGAGCGGGTGGCCATCTTCAAAGCCATCTCCGAAGGCGAGCGCGGCTTTGACGCCATCGCCGTCGTCACCCAGACCGAGGTGCTCACGCCTCCCTGCGGTGCCTGCCGGCAGATCATCTGGGAGTTTTGTGGGGATGTCCCTGTTGTCCTCGCCAATCTGAAGGGTCAGGTGGAAGTGCATCAGATGTCCGCTCTCTTTCCTCGTCCCTTTGATTCGTCATTCTTGTGATCGGAAAGGTTCAGAAAACGTGATGCGAGCCACAACGACACGAAGAATTCGCTCAAAAGGACTTCTCTTCCGCTCCACTTCAGTTCTTGTCTGCCTATTGGTCTCTTGTGCTTGGGCCATGCCCGCATCGGCGCAGTCTTCGCGAAGGCCAAAGGCTCTGAAGAAGGAGCAGGTGGACCTGCTGGTCACCGGCGGCACCGTCGTAACGATGAATGCCCGCTTCCGCGTATTCGATGACGGTGCCGTCGCTATTCGCGGCGACAAGATCATCGCCGTCGGACCCAGCAACGAGATTGCTGCGCGATACACCGCCGCTCGCCGCATTCTTGCCGGCGGCAAGCTCGTCCTTCCGGGTCTAATCAACACGCACGGTCACGCCCCGATGGTTCTCTTCCGGGGCATCGCCAACGACCTCACTTTGCAGGACTGGCTCGAGAAGTACATCTTTCCTGCTGAAGCGCGCAACGTCACCGAGGAGTTCGTCACCTGGGGCACGCGCCTGGCGGCACTCGAGATGATCCGCGGCGGCATCACCACCTACGCGGACATGTACTATTTCGAAGACGCCGTGGCCCGCGAAACCAAGGCCGCTGGGATGCGCGGCGTTTTGGGCCAGACCATCATTGATTTCCCCGTCCCAGACGCGAAGACTCCAGCAGATGGTCTTGTCCGAGCGGAAGAGTTTCTCAAGCGGTGGAAGGGCGACCCCCTCATTCGACCGGCCGTGGCCCCGCACGCCATCTACACTAATTCGAAGGAAACTCTGCAATCCGCCGCTGAACTGGCACGTCGCCACAAGGCGCCGCTGCTGATCCACGTGGCCGAAACGAAGCGCGAACTCGACGAAAGCCTGGCCAAAAACGGAATGACTCCCGTGGCCTACCTGGACAGCCTTGGCCTGCTCGGCCCCAACATGCTTGCCGCGCATTGTGTGTGGGTCAATGAGGCCGATATCGCTCTGCTGGCGCGCAATCAAGTGGGTTGCGCGCACAATCCTTCGAGCAACATGCTGCTCGCGAGCGGTGTCGCCCCGGTTCCAGCCATGCTGGCCGGCGGCGTTCGGCTTGGACTCGGCACCGATGGCCCGGCGGGAAGCAATAACGATCTCGACCTGATGGAAGAGATGGATCTTGCCGCCAAGCTCCAAAAAGTCTCGCGGATGGACCCGCAGGCCCTCGAAGCCCGGCAGACCCTGGCGATGGCCACTATCGGCGGGGCCCGGGCGCTGCACATGGAATCGGAGATCGGCTCGCTCGAAGTGGGGAAAAAGGCGGATCTAATTGTACTGAATCTGAACTCTCCGCACGCCGTCCCGCTGTACGACCTCTATGCGCAGATTGTCTATTCCCTGAAGTCGAGCGACGTGCAAACGGTTGTGATCGGCGGAAAGATCGTCATGCACAACAGGCAGGTGCAAACGCTCAATGAAAGCGAAATCATCGCCCGCGCCCGCGAGTACAGAGTCCAGGTCAAACATTCTCTGGCGGCCCCGCAAAAGTAGCCTCACCCACGAAAGAATCTCACTAGAAGCTGTTGCATAACCCGCTTTCGGCCCTTTGGAATCAATGACTTAGAGCGGTTATGCAACAGGCTCTAGCTGTCTTTGCGGACTTCCTTACGTTGTCGTTGCAGCCGAATGGCCATGGTGCGCAGTGTATCGGGGATGTTCTTGTTTGACGTCAGCATTTTCAAATCCTTCGCCGTCAGCGTGGGCAGCAGGTGAAGGGAAATTTCGAGAGGTGTCTTTGGGTTGTTCATCAGGTTGCGGACAACGGAGTAGTTCTTGATGAAGTTGCGGTTCCTACCGATCAGCCGGAGCACCTCGTCGCTGAGGTTGGCCATTGCTGCGAAGGCTTCCACTTCACGGTCGGTGATCCGGCTGGATTGAAGCACCGCGCGCTGGACCACCTTGCAAGGGTCGCGGATCAGGGTCATGCGTTCTTCGCGGTTGCCTTTCAATGCGAACTGCACGCGCTCAACCACGCGCATTCGGGACAGGCGTTGCAAGAGGGTTTGCCGCTTGGCCCGATCGGATTCGGCTACCGCGGCTGCTTCCTCCAGCTCGGCCAGGGATGCCGGTGCGTCCTGCTGGAGCTCCTGCAACTGCTGGCGCTGCTCAGCCGTCAGCGAAGTCGAGGTGGCCAGGGCCGCGGCCAGCGCGGGAGCTGCGCTCAAGCGGTCGAGGTCTTCCAGCAAGGTTTGCACCGAAGTTGCGTTCAAGTGCGAGGCCGCCGGTGCCAGCAGTTCACCGGGACACTCCGGCTTGCGGGCCAGCGCGTCTGCCATGCCTGGTTTTTCGAGCAAGTTCTTAGCGCAGAAGATGACCAGCTGCGGGGTGCATCCGCCGGAGGCCACAGGCCGCTCCAGGGCGGCCAGGAACGTTTCGACAGGTTGTGTGAGCAGTGCACCAGCCGCGCGCTGCGCCACCTGTTCATCGGCATCCTGGGCGAGCACGGCCAGCAGGTCCACTCGTTGTTCGGGAGAAAGTGACGCGGAGCCGGAAACGACTGCCAGTTTCCGTTCCCGCGTAGCATGGCCGGAGCGAATCTCCTGGACGAGGTCCGGGTTAATCGCGCCCTCCCAGGGTCTTCTTCAGGCTCTCGCGGGTGAGTCGGATCGTGCCCGGCTGGTCCGGCAGGGCAGGCAAGAGCTGTACCTGGCCGTTCAGCTCGATCATCAGCGCGTTAGAATTGTTCGCGGAGACCTCAAAGGAATCCTGGGCGTAATATTTCAGTTTGTCATTTGGCTTCATTCGGCCCTCGAAGACCTTTTTGCCGTCGGCCAGGATGGTGACTTCCGCTGTACTGCCGGCGTCCACCTTCAGCTCGAGCGGCGTTATCTCACTGCTTGCTGGGGAAGGGGGCTGCGCGGGCGGAACCTCCGGCAGCGGGGCGGTCGCTGTGGAGTGTGGTGTTGCGGGGTCCGGCCCTGCGGACCACGGCAGCAGGTACCCGAAGCGGCTCCAGGCAAACCACGCAATGGCCACGAGCACGATTCCGATGGCCCCCACCAGCCATGGCCGCCAGTTCCGCCTGGGCAGAGGAGCGGGCGGGCTTAACGCCCAGACGGCAACCTCGCGCTGGTCGTTCGTGGCCAGCGCATACTCGGCCAGCATGTCTTCCTCGTCTAGGCCCAGAAAGCGCGCGACTGCGCGCACGAAGCCGCGGTTGAAGACGCCGCCGGGCAGGCGGTCCCATTGTTCTGTCTCCAACGCCTCGAGGAAGCGCGTCCCGATGCGCGTGGCCGTGGAAATCTCTTCAAGAGAGACGCCGCGCATCTCTCGCTCGCGCTTCAACCGGTCGCCAAAAGTGCTCTTTGCCATCGCCTCTGGAATATAGGCGGGCCGCTGGAGGGTGTCAATCGGCCCGAGACTGGTGGGCCGGCACAATGGCCCGGGCGTGTCCGCTTTGCGAAACACGCCGTGGAAGGAGCGTTGCGCCGGGCATTTTCCGTTGCTTATAATCGTGCTGTCGGATGCGCTCGCCTCGGCGGGCTAATCTTGCAATCCCCATCAGGAAAAAGGCCAGCGTGGAGGAAACCAAGAACTTCTCTGGAGTCGAGCGGCGCCGTCGGCCGGCGGTTCCGCTGGCGCAGCGCGGGGCGGGCGAGGTCGCCGTCTTCCACGAGCTGGGAAAGGCCCTCACATCCACGCTCCAGCTCGACCAGGTCCTGCGGACCATCATGGAAAAGATCGAGGAGTTTCTCCACCCGGACACATGGTCCTTGCTGCTGGTCGATGAAGCCAAGAAAGAACTCTACTTTGAGCTGGCTATCGGCAAAGGCGCCGCTGCGTTGAAAGATATCCGCATCGGGATGGGGCAGGGAATCGCGGGCTGGGTGGCGGAAAACGGCCAGGTCGTGATCGTACCGGACGTCAGCAAGGATACGCGCTTCTTCGCCCAGGTGGACGAAAAGACGAAGACGGAGACACGCTCGATCGTCGCCGTGCCGGTCAAGTTCCGCAACACCTGTCTGGGTGTGATCGAGCTGGTGAACTGCGTCGGCCCGAACGGCTTCGACGACCGCGATTTGACCCTGCTCGAGGCCCTCTCTGATTTCGCTGCGATCGCCCTTGAAAACGCGCGCCACGTCCAGCGCATCCACGAGCTCACCATCACCGACGACTGCACCAGTATCTTCAATGCGCGGCACATGAACTTTATCCTCGAGACAGAGATCTACCGCACGCAACGCCACGGCTTCGAGTTTTCTCTTGTGTTCATCGACCTCGACTACTTCAAGAAGGTGAACGATACCCATGGTCACCCGATGGGCTCCAAGCTGCTTGCCGAGATCGGCCCGTTCGTCAAGACCCACTGCCGCCTGATCGATTTCGCCTTCCGGTACGGTGGAGACGAATTTGTCGTTCTCCTGCCGCAGACCTCGAAAGAGAATGCCTGCGTGGTGGCCCGCCGCCTTCATCGTCAGATCCGCGAAATGGTCTGGCTGAAGTCAGAGGGATTGAACGTCCAGATCACCGCCAGCATGGGCGTGGCGGCGTTTCCCTCGGACGCGAAAACGAAGGGCGAGCTGATGCACCTCGCCGACGAAGCCATGTACGTGGTCAAGAACTCCACCCGCGACGGCGTTGCCGCTGCCCGCCAGGGTGTTCTGCCAACTGCCTGACTTCTCGGTCCAGCTTTCCTCAGTTTGTTTTCCACAGATCCGCCGCGCCAGCTTGATTCGAAATTTCCGCCATGTTAGGCTTCCCGCGACCGATGGTGCATTGCCTTGTCGAATGCTCACAGCGGACCCGAGCGAGGTACGAATGGCCAATGAAGCGCTGGGAATGATCGAGACCAAAGGATTGGTGGGCTCGATCGAGGCAGCCGACGCCATGGTGAAGGCAGCCAACGTCATTCTGATCGGCCGGGAATATATTGGGTCCGGCTTCGTGACCGTCATGGTGCGCGGTGACGTGGGCGCGGTGAAGGCGGCCACCGATGCCGGTGCCGCGGCGGCCCGCCGCGTGGGCGAACTCGTGGCCGTGCACGTGATCCCTCGGCCACACGAGCACGTCGAAAAGATTCTGCCCGGTGGCGGCCAGCCGCCTGGCGCAAAGAAGTAGTGCACTTGGCTCACGTGCCGTCCGCCGCTCTTTCTGGACTTGCCCGGGGCAGACGGACTAACGTGAGGGGTTTGCTTTGAGCCTGCGCGACCGCGACCTTATCTCCATCCAGGAAGCCCGCGAACAGGTGGCACGAGCCACCGAAGCCCAGAAACGATTCGCCCGATTCTCCCAGGAACAAGTGGATGCTGTGGTTGCGGCTTGTGCTGAGGCGGCCACTGCCGCGGCCGAACTGCTGGCGCGTCTGGCCGTCGAAGAGACTGGTTTCGGAAATGTCCCCGACAAGATCATCAAGAACCGTTTTGGCTCGGTGGATGTCTATCGAGCAATCCGTTCGATGCGCACAGTTGGAATCCTGCGCGAGGACAAAGAGAAGGGCATTGTTGAAGTCGCAAGCCCGGTCGGCGTGGTTGCGGCCGTCATTCCTTCTACCAACCCCACTTCAACTGCCATTTACAAGACACTGATTTCCATCAAAGCGTGCAATGCCATCGTGCTGAGCCCGCATCCCTCGGCCATGCGCTGCATTTGCGAGGCCGCTGGAATACTTGCCAGGGCTGCGATGCAGGCGGGCGCTCCGGAGGGGTTGATCAACTGTATGACTCACACCACCCTCCAGGGCACCCAGGAACTGATGCGCCATCGCGACGTGGGCGTCATCCTGGCCACGGGCGGCACAGGCCTGGTGCGCGCTGCTTACAGCTCTGGCAAGCCGGCCTATGGCGTTGGCCCCGGAAATGTACCGGCCTTTATCGAGCGCACCGCCGATGTGCGCAAGGCGGTCGCCGATATCATCGCGGGAAAGACGTTTGATTACGGCACCATCTGCTCCTCCGAACAGGCCATCGTCGTGGAAGAGACAGTCCGTGACCTGGCGCTCGAAGAATGCCGGCGACAGGGCGGCTACTTTCTATCGCCCGAGGAGATCCGCAAGGTCGGCGCGCTGGTTTTCCAGGGTGGCTCGCATACGCCCAACCCGAAGATTGTTGGCCGGCCCGCTACGGTAATTGCCGAAGAGGCCGGATTCCAGGTGCCACCTGCGACCCGGGTGCTGATTGCACGGCTGGAGCAGGTTGGACGCGACCATCCGCTCTCGGCTGAAAAACTTTCGCCCATCCTGGCCTTCTATTCCGCGCCTAATTTGGCCGCAGCCATTGACCTCTGCTCTCGGTTGCTTCACTTCGGCGGCTTGGGCCACACCTGCTCCATCCATTCGCAGAACGAATCGGCCATCCGCGAGTACGGCAAGGCGATGCCAGCCTTTCGTATCTGCGTGAACACCTCGGCCGTGCACGGCTCAATTGGTTACTCCACCAACCTCTTCCCGGCAATGACTCTAGGGTGCGGCGCGCCCGGCGGGAACATCACCTCGGACAATATCGGCCCGCAGCACCTGATGAACATCAAACGTATTGCCTGGTCCTCCCGGCCAATCGAGCATCGCACCATTTCCGCCGACCGTCGCATGCAGGCGGATGCATCGGCCGCGGTAGCTGCCGCCGCATCAGCAACCACGCATGCAAAGGCATCGGAGTCCAGTGGCCCGGTGGCTGCTTCTCCGCCGCAAAGTCCGCCGGCCGACTCGACCACACCAGGGACGTCGCTTCCGGACCGGGCCACCATTGCGAGGACGGTCGAGCACGTCATGCAGCACTTGGGCATTGCCCGAGGTGCCGCCGCTGCCGCAGCGCCCAAAGAGGCTTCTCAACCTCCACAGGCAGCCGCGGAGATTGTCGATCAGTTCCTCAAGGCGCGGGCGGCCACCCCGGCGGCTCCAACAGCGCCACTCGCGGCAAGTCCTTCTCCGGCACCTTCCACTGCTTCCTCCACACCCCTCGCACCTCCTGTGAAGGTCACACCGTTCGTCAGCGAAACCGACGTTCGCAATGCTGTGACGCGCGGTGAAAAGATCTTTATCGGGCCAAAGACCATTCTCACACCCTCGGCGCGGGACATGGGCGTCGAGCATGAGGTCTTCGTGGAAACAGAGATTGTGCCCTCTGTGCCCGGAAGCGCTGGTCGTCACGATTCCTGAATTCACTGCAGATTGAAATGGGGTTGTTCATCGTCAGCAATGCGTTTCCAGAGGAGCAACGCGGCGACAGGAATGCCGCTATCATGCATCCAGCTTCCATGAGGAAGTGCTTCCATGAACTCCGCTCGCACGAAGCAAGAACCACAATTCCGAGCGCTATCCAGGCACAGGTTGCGACAAAGCGCAGCATTGTGCTTCCGAAGATAAGATCTTAGTGCGCCGCACCCCGGCCCGGTCAGCACAGAGATTTGTCCCCCCGGAAGGTCGTTGACCTCGCTGTCCTCAGCTACATCAGCGACCCTGTCTTATCGCCAGGCGCCTAAGATGAGTCCCATAAGAACGAATGCGACGGTCATGTATCCGGCGTTGATGAAGATGTACTTCCACGACCTACGCTCGAATAAAGCAATGATTGCAATTCCGAGCGCTACCCAGCCAAAGCCTGCAAGAAAGCCTGCCGTCGCTCCCCAGGCGGCCGTTGTTTTTGGTTCGGCGAGGTACATCGCCAAATTCACCGACATGAGCAGGGAAAATACGGCGGAGAATCCAAAGATCTTGGCCATGTTCCCCTTGGCGAGCTCGGCCTCGGTCAGGCCGTTAGCCGACATCCAAGCACGGCCAAACAAAATGGGTGAGTACCAGAGTCCGCCCAAGGCGAATGTCGACAGCGCCGCCACGATCACCGCGAGCCAGTTCACATGTTCCGTAGGCATCTGCTTCCCCTTGTGTTGAATTAGCCATCTTCCGTCATTTTTTTACTTTTTCGCTTAGAGTTTGGGATGGCTGATTGTGCCAATCCAAGGCCCCTTCACGAATCTCTCCTGCAATGCCTTCAGCGTGTAGGCGTTGCCCCAATCGAAGTGCTTGTAGACTTGATCCCACTCCGCTCCGTTGCCCCATCCCATCATGGAGAGAATGATCTTCACCTTTCGGTTGCCACCTTTTCGAATTCTACGACCGCAAAGAGTGTGCCCGCCTCGCGTGGTCCGGCTGGAAACTTGTCAGTCAGCCCTATTTTGAAAGCGACCATCTTCAGCGGAACATATGCGAGCACGGTGTTGTAGATGGTACCTGGATCGCCCACCTTGCTACCGACCTGGTAATTGGAGTGGAACTTGCCTCCAGTCTTTAGTTCGAAGTCGACGACCGGAGCCGCGAAGGTCCGTAGGCCTTCCGTCGTGGTGAAGGCGGCCCAGGCTTGTTCTAGAGTGGCGTCCACATTCGCTTCGTGGTGTAGGACGCGCTCACCTGTGGATTCAAACGACGTATTCTGTACGCTGGGGACTGCTTTATTCACCTCAGATGGGTTCCGCAGCTTTGCCTCAACGGCGCGTTTCTCGCCAGCCTCCGGTGGCGACTTCTGTTGAGCGGAAAGCACACTGCTGGAGAAAACTAAAACAACCACAACTACCCAGTTCTTCTTCATTTTGCCCTCCGTGGGTCCGATCCGTTGCCAATACGTTTGCGCTCGCCGGTGGGCATAGCCAACATCTGAAAGTACTGGCGCAGCTCCTCCACGGCCAGGTCAAACGGCTCCACGCTTCGGTATGACCGCGACTGCATCACTCCGCCTTCCATCACCGTCAGCACAAATCGTGACAACCGCCGGGTCTGAACCTGCTTGGCGATCTTGCCTTGCTCCCGAGCCTCCATCAGGCACTGCTCTACGGCACCAGCCCAGCCCTCAAAATTTGCTGCAATCTTCCGGTGAGCCTCCTCATAGGTGGGCTCGATCTCCAGAGCCAGCCGTCCAATGGGACAGCCGTACGTGCAGTTGCTCGCCACGATCAACTCGCGATACTTGGCCAAAAGAAGAAAAATCCGCTCGAAGGGGTCCTCAGTCTTCTTCCATATCGGTTCCAACAGCACCGGAAAAAGCATTTCCTCGTAACGCTGCAACACCGCCACCAGTAGGTCTTCCTTACTGCGGAAGAAGTAATAGAAGCTTCCGCTGTTGGCTTGCGCTCGTGCCAAGAGCTCTGACATGCCACAGGCCGCGTAGCCCTTCTCCTGAAACAAATCTAAAGCCGCTTGCAAAAGTCGTTCACGTGTTTGTACAATTGCCTTCGCCATGTTTGTTGAATGACCAAGTAAATCTCATTGGGCTGCGCGTGTCAAGGCAAAAAATGAACGACCATGCGGATGGCCGGCGCGCCGGCTGGCACTCCCACTGGCTCGATCCGCTAGTTTGTGATTCCGCGAATCGAGATTATGACGGGGTGCGATCAGGTGAGGCAACGAGACATTCAGGAACCGGAAGTCACAAAAGGAGTGACGCATGACGGACGATCGAATGGGTGGCATCGCCTTAATCGCCGGGACGGCCGGTAGCATTGCAACCATGATTCTGCACCCTTCAGGCCATAACCTGTTCGCACCGGGGCAGCTCGAGCCCATGGTTCGACTGGGGGTCATTGCGCACACGCTCGGGATTGCGAGTATGCCGATCTCAACTTCCTCGGCGCGTTCGCGCTTTCGCGGAGGCTGGCATCGCCCGACCGGCTCGCGCTTGCCGCGCTGGTGATGTACGGCTTCGCACTGGCAGCGGGAGTGATCGCTCCGGTTGTGGACGGCTTAGTCGTCCCCGGGCTTGCGCGGCGGCGGGTATGGCAGTGTAGATACCCTGAAGATCCTCCCTTCCATTGTGCGCAACGCCTGTGGACGGCCCTGATCCAGATTGTTCCCCGCAAACCAATTCTCTATACTCGACTTCTAAGAAGTTGAGTCCACTTGTTCACCTTCCGGGTTTGACCCGGAACGTGTCGAGATCGCAACTCGAATGCGAATCACAGACGCTGCTCGCTATGCCCGCTGGTCGGCGCTGGCCGCCATTCTCCTAGCCGCGGTGGTCGCAGGCGTTTACTCCCATCGCGCCTGGAAGGCCTACCAGGCGAAACAGAATGCCCCGCCGCCCGTCCCCATTGCGGTGCAGCAGCAGTCGGCGCAGTTCACCTTTTCAAAGGTGGAAAAAGACCGCACTTTGTTCACCGTCCGCGCCTCCCGCGCCACCGAATTCAAGGGTGGGCAGAAGAGTCTTCTCGAGGACGTCTGGATCACCGTCTTCGGCTCTCGGGAGCAACGCTTCGATAATCTCCACACTCGGGCGTGCGACTACGGCCCCGATACCGGTCTGATTGTATGCACAGGCGAGGTGCGGATTGACCTGGAGAGCGCCGAGGAGGCGCGCGAACTCCCGGGCGAACGCGTGATCCAGGTCTCCACCACGCAGGTCTCGTTCGACAGCAAGACGGGTGAGGCTCGGACGGACCAGGCGATTGCCTTCCGCACTCCGGATGGAGAAGGGCGGGCCGTCGGCCTGACTTACAGTACGAGGCAAGGTGTCGTCCGGCTGCTCAGCGATGTTCGGTTGACCCTCACTTCGCCGCTTCCCGGCCGACAAACCAACGGAACCGTTGAGCCTTTGATCCTGACAAGCAGCAGCCTCGAGTTTCGCCGCAGCGACCTGACCATCCGTCTCCATGCACCCGTGGCTGCGCGTCAGAACAGCAAGTCTTTGCAGGCCGGGGAGCTTGCCATTGAGATGGACCGCCACCTCCGTGCGCGGCGTGTTGTGGCCGATGGTGCCCCACGGCTTCGTTCGGCGGAATCCGACGGCACGTTTGAGTTGACCGCGGAAAAACTGACCGCGGCCTTCGGTCCGACTGGTCTATTGGATGGCATGACCGCCGAAGGGCGGGTGCGCGGCTCATATCGTCCTGCCGCACCAGCGAACAGCAAGGACGAAGCCCGACTGGCAGCGGATCGCGCGGAACTGGAGATGCAGCCGGGCCGAGGCATCGGGCGTTCCGTGCTCCTCAGCGGAAACGTCTTGGTGGAACGGGAGCGAAAAGAGGACGCGCAGCGGCTCGAGACGTCTCAGCTAGAACTGGTCTTTTCCGCGGCGAGCACGCCGCAATCCTGGCAGTTGGAGCGCGGGGAGATGCCCGCTTCAGCGCTCATCCTCTGGAAAAACGCGACGCAGTCAACGCAAGTCGATGCGCAGCGGCTGACCACCTTTTTCGGCGCACGGGGCCAAGTCCGCGAGCTGCGTGGACAATCCGGCGTCGAGGTCCAGCGCCGAGTTGCAGGGGGCCCGGAGCTGCAATCCAACTCGCGGGAGCTCCTCGTGCGCTTTGGCCCGCGCGGGGAATGGTCCGACATGGAACAGACCGGCAGCGTTCGCGTGCGTCACGGCGACCGGACCGCGCAGGCCGAGCGTTCCCGCATCGTCCGGGCTACCGACACGGCCACGCTGGATGGTTCGGTGGTGCTGTCGGATCCGGAGGCCCGAACGACGGCTCGCAATACGTCCTTGAATCAGCGCACGGGTGAAGTCCGCGCCGAAGGCGACGTTCGCACCACCTATCTGCGGGTTGATGCGGGCGGCGCCCTCAACCTCGGGCCGCAGCCGGCGCACCTTTCCTCGGATCGTCTGCTCGGCAATATGAACGCGGGCCGTGCCATCTACTCCGGCCGCGTCCGCCTCTGGCAGGGCGATGCCACAATAGAGGCCGAAACGATCGAGCTTCTCCGGCAGGGAACGCAGCAAGGCCAGTTGATTGCCCGCGGAAACGTCCTAGCCGTCTTTCCGCAGGCGGCGGGACCGGCAGGCTCGCGGGGCCGGCCTGCGGGGCCGAACCTGATGCGCGTTCGTGCCGGCTCACTCACCTATTCGAGTGTGGACCGCCGGGCGCGACTCGAACAGGGCGTCAACGCACAATCCTTACAGGGTCAAATCAGCGCCGGAACAGTGGACTTGTTTTTCGCCGCGGGGGGCAACGGTGTGCAGCAAATCTCCCGGGCCCTGGCGACCGGGAACGTAGTCGTCCGCCAGGGCGATCGCCGGGGCACCTCGGAGCAGGCCGAGTACTCTGCCGCCGAAGGAAAATTCGTTCTCTTCGGAGGCCGGCCGACGCTTTATGATGCCTCTCGCGGCACAACCACGGGCCGTCAATTGACCTTCTTTTTTGCGGATGATACGATTGTGATCGATTCGGAACAGGGAACGCGTACGCTGACCAGACATCGGGTTGAGAAATGATGCCGTATGCAAATGCTCCAGGCCGTCGAACTCAGCAAGACGTATCGAGGGCGCAAGGTAGTTGATGAGGTTGACCTGGCAATCGGACAAGGGGAAGTGGTTGGGCTCCTGGGGCCGAACGGTGCCGGCAAGACGACCACCTTCTACATCCTCGTAGGCCTCGCCCGGCCCGACGCCGGCCGCGTGCTCCTGGCCGGAGACGACATCACAGACCTTCCCATGTACCTCCGGGCCCGCAGCGGGATCAGCTACCTTCCCCAGGAACCTTCGGTTTTTCGCCAACTGACGGTCGAAGAGAATCTGCTGGCTGTGTTGGAGACACTCACATTGACACCGGAACAGCAGCGCGATCGCCTCGAGGAGCTGCTGGCGCAGATGAGTCTGGAAACAGTTCGCTACAACCGGGCCTTCACGCTCTCCGGCGGTGAGCGCCGCCGGCTGGAGATTGCCCGGTCGCTCGTCTTGGAGCCGTCGTTTGTCCTGCTCGACGAGCCCTTCTCCGGCATCGACCCGCTCACGGTGGTGGACATCCAGAAGATCATCGCCGACCTTTCTGCGGCGGGCATCGGCGTGCTCGTTACCGATCACAACGTACGGGAAACGCTGCGCGTCACCCACCGGGCCTACATCATCAATGAAGGCAGGATCTTCCGCTCAGGCACGCCGGCGGAGCTCAGCGCCGACCCGGATGTGCGCCGAGTCTATCTGGGGGACCACTTCCACTTGAACTGACTGCCATGAGCTGGCTCCAGCCCAAACTCAGCCTTAAGGTCGCGCAGAAGCAGATCCTCACGCCCGGCCTCGTTCAGATGGTCAGCGTGCTCGCGCTCAACCGGCTCGAGCTGCGCGCGATGATCAACCAGGAAATGGTTGCCAATCCGGTGCTCGAGGAACTCACGGAAGATGGCGCCCTGGCCGAGAATTACAGCGACGAGAATTTCCTCAAGCAGGAAACCGAAAAGGTGCCGGAAACGGAAGCCGCCAACCCCTTCGATGAGTTTGATCTCAACTCCTTCTTCAACCAGTATCTCGATAGCGGAAGTGGAAACAGCGACGAACGACGCGAGCGCGAGGAAATCGAGCGCCCCTCATTTGAAAAGTTCCTGTCCTCTCCGCAGGGCCTGACCGAGCACCTCACCTGGCAACTGAGCGTCACGATCTGCAGCGAAACGGTGCGCGAGATTGCCGACGTGGTGATTGGCAATCTGGATGAAAACGGCTCCCTGACGACTTCACTCGAGGAAATCGCACAGCAGGGCAATTTCTCGATGGAGGACGTCGAGGAAGCGCTGGCCGTGGTCCAGGAGTTCGATCCGCTGGGCGTGGCCGCGCGCGACATCCGCGAGTGCCTGCTGATCCAGTTGCGCTCCTTCGACGCGCAGAACACGCTGGCGCAGCAAATCGTCTCGGACCACCTGAAGCAATTGCAGTCCAACCAGTTGAAGGAAATTGCCCGGACGCTCAACCGTCCGATCGAGCTGGTCAAGCGCGCCGTAGAGGTGATCAAGAAGCTCGACCCGCGCCCCGGCCTGCGCTACAACAAGTCCGAGCCGCGGCTGGTCGAGCCCGACGTTTATTTTCGCAAGGTAGATGACGAATGGCAGGTGTTTATGAACGAAGACGACCTGCCCCAGCTCCGCCTCAGCCCCACCTACCGCCGCCTGCTGGCGCGGGATGCCGCTGACCGCGAAGTGCGCAACTACGTCAAGGAACGCTTCAGCGCCGCCATCCAGCTGATGAAAAACATTGAGCAGCGCAAACACACCATCCTGCGGGTTTGTCAAGCCGTCATTCGCCGCCAGCGGGATTTTCTGGACTTCGGCGCCGACCATCTGAAGCCAATGATGATCAAAGAAGTCGCGGAAGAGGTCGGCGTACATCCCTCCACGGTCAGCCGCGCCGTGGCCAGCAAGTACGCGCATATGCCCCAGGGAGTGATCGAGCTGCGCGCCTTCTTCTCCGAGTCGGTGAATGGCCCGGAGGGCGGTGCGATGTCGCTTCAAACCCTGAAGCGGGTAGTGAAAAAAATGATCGAGGAAGAGGATCCTTCGCACCCACTGACGGACGAGCACATCGCCAAGAAGCTCGATGAAGGCGGCATCCGGGTCACCCGTCGCACGGTGGCCAAATATCGCGAAGACTTGCGCATTCCCAGCACCCACCAACGCCGGGTCAAGGCGTAAGTGCGCCAGGCCGTGAAGCGCCGACCGCACCCCGGCTCCCGGCAACTGGTGATCCTCACAGGCCTGAGTGGCTCCGGCAAAAGCACCGTCCTGAAGACCTTCGAAGACCTCGGTTTTTACTGCGTCGATAACCTGCCCGTGGACTTGATCCCGATCTTTAGCGAGCTGCATATGCAGGCCGGTGGTGAGATCGAGCGCGCCGCTCTGCTCGTGGACGCGCGGGAAGGGGATCAGCTCACACGACTTCCCGCGATTTACCGCCGGATCTGTCGCGAGCAACCGGTCACGCTGGTCTTCATGGACTCGACCGACGAGGCACTGGTCCGCCGCTTCAGCGAGACACGCCGCCCGCATCCGTTCGGCCGCGACCTTTCCGTTTTCGAGAGTCTGCGTCGCGAGCGCGCCTTGATGACTCCAATCCGCAAGCTGGCCGACGTAGTGATCGACACAACCAAATTCAATGTCCATGAGTTGCGCCAGTTCATCGCCCAGAAGTTCCAAAAGACCAGCCCGCGGCCTCTGCTTGTTTCCCTGGTGAGTTTCGGGTATCGCTATGGTCTGCCGACGGATGCGGATCTGGTCTTCGATGTCCGGTTCCTGCCCAATCCGCATTTTGTCCCGCAATTGCGGAGCTACTCGGGCAAGGACCAGCGCGTGGCGCGTTATATCCGCTCGTTTCCTCAGACCGGCGAATTCTTGCGGCGCATCGAGGGGCTGCTGGCCTATCTGATTCCGCACTATATCCGGGAAGGGAAAAGCTATCTCACCATCGCCATTGGTTGTACCGGGGGGCGGCACCGCTCGGTGATGCTGGCCCAGGCCATCTCCCGAGCGCTCACGCGGCGTGGGTATACCGCCAAAGTTGTGCACCGGGATATCGATCACTAGGCGGCTTGACTTTTCCGGCGCCCATTCGTAGCGTAGCCGTTTTGCATCGTCGGTTGGAAAGACGGCGGGGACATCCTGGATTTGATTTCGCGCAGTGAACTCGGGCGTCTGCTCTCTTACGTCAGGCCGTACTCCGGCCGGATGACTGTGGCCATTCTGCTGCTGGCCGTCGTCGGGATGACCGAGGGCCTCACCGCGCTGATGATCACGCCGGCCGTGGACCGAGTACTGAACCCGGCGGTCACCGACCCAGCGCTTCCGCTGCTCAAATTGCCGTGGGGCGGGCCGACCATCTACCTGAACTCCTTCTTCCCCAGCAGCATCCGTTACGTCTGGACGGTCTTTGCCATCTCGCTGGTCGTAATTTTCATTGGCAAGGCGATCTCAGAATTCTTCGGCAGCTTGCTGATTCAATACGTGGGTCATGCTGCGGTCACCGACCTCCGGAACCAGGTCTATGCCCGCTTGATCCGGCAGCCCATCGGCTTCTTCCAGCACAACCCGACCGGACGGCTGATGTCTGCCGTGATTAGTAACGTCGAGCGCGTCCGCAGCGCGCTTTCCGAGTGGCTGGCTGACTTTTTCCGCCAGTCGTTCACCTTCATCTCCTATGGCCTGGTGCTTCTCCTGGTGGACTGGAAAATGGCTCTGGGGGCACTCATTGTCTTCCCGCTGGCCCTGATTCCGCTCAGCCGGCTGGGCCGACGCATCCGTCGCGGCGTTGAAGACAGCCAGTCTCGCCTGGCCGAGCTGAGCCAGATTCTCCAGGAAACAGTCAGCGGCAATCGCGTGGTCAAGGCGTTCGGCATGGAGGATTTTGAGATCGGCAAGTTCCGGTCTACGGCACGGCGCTTACTGCGGGAGAACATGCGTTGGATTCGCGCCCACCTGCTAAGCTCCCCGCTGATGGAAATCCTCGGCGCACTCGTTTTTGCGATGGTCTTGCTTTATGCGCGCGACCAGATTCGTCTCGGTGTGATGACCATCGGCACGTTTGGCACGTTTGTCTTCGCCTTGCTGAGAGTCTATGAACCGGTCAAACGCATGGGGATCATCTACAACCAGTTTCAGCAGGCGCTTGGTGCCAGCTCGCAGGTCTTTACGTACTTGGATCTGCCCGAGGAGCAAACGGACGCGCCGGGGGCTCGTCTGCTTTCGCCTTTTTCGCAAAGCATCGAGTTCGATGACGTCTGCTTTGCCTACGATTCCGGCCCTTTAATCCTGAGGAATATCAACCTGACTGCCCGCGCGGGTGAGGTCATCGCAATTGTGGGTTCGAGCGGGGCGGGGAAGACCACCCTGGTCAACCTGATCCCGCGCTTCCATGCCGTGGCGTCAGGCGAGCTGCGCATCGATGGCATCAACGTCAACGAGGTCTCGATCCGCTCGCTCCGCGAGCAGATTGCCATCGTCACCCAGGAGACCATCCTCTTCCACGATACGGTCTGGAACAACATCTGCTACGGACGCCCGGAGATGCACGAAGCGCGTGTATTTGCCGCCGCTCAGGCTGCCCTCGCCCATGACTTTATCCTGGAGTTGCCGCAAGGCTACCAAACGGTGCTAGGTGAGCGCGGCCAGCGGCTGAGCGGAGGGCAGCGTCAGCGCCTGGCCATTGCTCGCGCCCTGCTGAAGAATTCGCCGATTCTCATCCTTGATGAGGCCACCTCCGAGCTCGACTCCGAGTCGGAGCTGCTCGTCCAGCGGGCTTTGGCCAACCTGATGGTCGGCCGCACCGTCTTCGTCATTGCCCACCGGCTGTCAACCATCCGGCGCTCCGATAAGATCCTCGTTCTCGAAGACGGCGGAATTGCCGAATCCGGCACGCATCAGGAGCTGCTGGCCCGGGGCGGGTCCTACTCTCGCCTTTATGAACTGCAATTCGCCGGCGCCGATCGCGCCAGCCTTCCCACGGGTCTCGCGTGAACATGAATCCCACGCCGCACAAGACGGCTCTGAAGTCCATGACCGGCTACGCTCAGGCGCGTGCCGAGCAGGACGGCTGGGCACTGCGCATCAGCTTGCGCAGCGTCAATCATCGCTTTCTCGATCTGCGCCTGCGTCTGCCGGAAGGCTTCGAAGCGGTTGAGCCGTTGATTCGCCAGGTGCTGCGCGAGCGCCTGCGCCGCGGACACATCGACGTGACTCTGCATTTCGAGCCAGTGGGTCCTGCGGCCGTCCAGGTGAACTCCCAGCTCGCGGAAGCCTACCTCCGCGCTGCGGAGGACCTGCGCCGGAAGTTCGATTTGCGGGCCGAACCGGATCTGGTAGCGGTGATGCGCCTACCCGGGGTGGTTGCCGCAGCGGGCGCGCCCAACGGTGCCTTCAATGAAGAATTGCAGGAGCGCCTGACGGGACGCATTTCCGCGTGTCTCGGCGAGGCCCTGGAGCGGCTTGAGGAGATGCGCCGCACCGAAGGGGCTCAGCTTGCTGCTGAGATGGCCCGCCGCCTGGACTCCATCGCGGATCGTGCCGGCCGCATCGAAGCTCTGGCCGAGCGCATGCGCCCGGCCTATGCCCGGCGTCTCGAGGCTCGCCTGAAAGAATTGCTGGGCACCACGCCGCTCGACCCGGCGCGTCTGGCGCAGGAGGCGGCCTTGCTGGCCGAGCGTGGCGACGTTAGCGAAGAGATCGCGCGGCTGCGTAGCCACGTTGAACAATTCCGCAAGCTGCTGGCTGCGGCGGGCGAAGTCGGGAAAAAGCTCGATTTCCTCCTGCAGGAAATGCAGCGCGAGGCCAATACAATTCTTTCGAAGACGCCCGGCGTCGAAGCCGAAGGGTTGGAGGTCACCGACCTGGCGTTGGAAGTTAAGTCCGAAATCGAAAAACTGCGCGAACAGGTGCAAAACGTCGAATGAGCGAGCCGCGCCCTGCTGACCCTCTTGTGCTGATTGTTTCCGGCCCCTCCGGTTCGGGCAAATCCACTCTGGTGGAGAAAATCCTGGAGCTGCCCGGTACGCTCTTTTCCATTTCGTGCACCACGCGGCCCCCGCGCTCCACCGAAGTGCCGGGAAAATGGTATGATTTTGTTTCCAAGCCCGAATTCGACCGCATGGTCGCGCAGGGCGAGTTCCTCGAGCACGCCCGCGTCTTTGGCAAGCACTCCTACGGCACGCCGAAGAAGTGGTTCGAGGAAGCGCGGGTTCGCGGGCTCGATCTGGTCCTGGAGATCGATGTTCAGGGGGCCGAGCAGGTGAAACAGAAGCTCCCGCAGGCGGTGGCAATCTTCATCCTGCCGCCCTCACGCCAGGAGCTGGAAAAGCGTATCCGCGCCCGGGGACTGGATTCGGAAGAGGCCATTGCGCGGCGACTGGAGCGCGCCCGGCAGGAGATTCAGCGTTACCGCGAGTACGACTTTATCGTCGTGAACGACGATCTGGAGCGCGCCGGCCGCGAGGTTCAGGCGATCGCAATGGCTGCACGCCTGCGGAACGGCCGGTACACCGAGCGCATCCGCAACATCGTAGATTCTTTTGGAGGCACGTAAGACCATGGCCGTATTAACCATTGCACCCGAATGCAAGTTTTCTTATGTCGTCGTAGCGGCACGCCGCGCCCGGCAGTTGATGCTAGGGGCACGCCCGCTGATGGACCATACACGCTCCTCGAAGTACACCCGCGTGGCGATGGAAGAGCTGGACCGGGGCTTGCTCGAATACACGGTTCCCGAGTTGCCGGGCGGGCCCGAGGAGAAAGAAGGGAAGCGGCGCAAGGAGTAGCGCGCCGGCCACAGGATGCGAGTTGCGCTCGGAGTCACCGGAGGCGTGGCGGCCTACAAGGCTGCGGAGCTGGTGCGCCGGCTTCAGCAGGAGGGCCTCGAGGTGCAGGTCATCATGACCCGTAGCGCGCAGCAGTTCATCGCCCCGCTCACGTTTGCAGCGCTGACCGGCCAGAAGGTCATCACTGAGATGTTCGCTGCCGACTCCGGCGCCCCGGCCAACGTCGAAAGCGCGATCGAGCACATCGCTGTCGCACAGCGCATTGACGCGCTGGTCATCGCCCCGGCCACGGCAAATACTCTGGCCCGGCTAGCGCGCGGCATTGCCGACGATTTCCTAACCACGCTTTATCTGGCGACCACAGCACCGGTAATTGTTGCCCCGGCGATGAACGTCAATATGTGGGAGCATGCCGCAACGCAGGAAAACCTGCGCCTCCTGCGCGAGCGCGGCGCGCGCGTGGTTTCTCCCGACGAAGGGTATCTCGCCTGTGGCATGGTCGGCGCGGGACGCCTGGCCGGCACCGAAGCCATTGTGCAGGCCGTGCTCGAGGCGCTGGGCGTCAGCCATGACCTCGAGCGAGAAACAGTCCTGGTCACGGCCGGCCCCACCTGCGAGGACATTGATCCGGTCCGGTACATTACCAATCGCTCCTCTGGCAAGATGGGCTACGCGCTGGCCGAAGCGGCGCGACGCCGGGGGGCCCGCGTCATCCTGGTCAGCGGTCCCACAGCGCTTGAGCCGCCTTCGGGCGTGGAGTTGGTTTCTGTTCGCACAACGGAGCAGATGCATCGCGCGGTACTCGACCGCGCCGCAGAAGCGACGATCGTAGTGATGGCCGCCGCCGTAGCAGACTACCGGCCGACGGTTCAGCACTCCAAGAAACTGAAGCGCGGCTCCGGTCCTTCCTCCCTTGCTCTCGAGCCAACACCTGACATCTTGGCTGATCTCGCGCGGCAAAAGAGTGACCGAATTCTGGTGGGCTTCGCCGCCGAAACAAACGACGTGGCTGCAAACGCTCGCAAGAAGCTGGCCTCCAAGGGCGCGGATCTAGTTGTCGCCAACGACGTCACGCAGAAAGGCGCCGGCTTCGACGTCGAAACCAACATTGTCTCCATCTTCACGCGTGACGGCCGCGAAATCTCTCTGCCGCAATTGCCAAAGTTCGACGTCGCCAATCGGGTCTTCGACGAAGTCCTCCAGTTGCGCCGGTCCTCTCGCCCCGCATCCACAGCTTCTAGGCAGCAATGAACCCGGAAACTCGAGACAAGCTCGCCGCACGGCTTCGCTATTACGATGATCTCGGGCTTGGCTCTTTCTATTGCGACCGCCAGCCAGGACCCGCCCAAATGCCTGCACCTTCGCCTGAGCCCAAGATGCCGCCAAGGGGCGTGTCACAAGTGGTAGGCGTCCCTCGTCCGGCTCCGTCGGTGCGTCCATCAGCGAGCACCGTCTTGCCCGTCCTGGAGGCGCCGAGTCTCTTCGAATCCCTCGACCGCATCGAAGGCGAAACCCTAGATCAGATTCGCGAGACGCTCGGCGAGTGCACCCGCTGCCGGCTGCACAAGGGTCGCAATAAGATTGTTTTCGGCGTCGGCGATCCAAAGGCTGATTTGGTTTTCGTCGGCGAAGGACCGGGCCACGATGAAGACATCCAGGGTCTGCCCTTCGTTGGCCGGGCTGGCCAGTTGCTCAACCAGATGATCGAAGCCATGGGGCTGCACCGCGACGACGTGTACATCTGTAACATCGTGAAGTGTCGCCCCCCGGAAAACCGCACGCCGGAAAAAGACGAGATCGCCACCTGCTCTCCCTTTCTGTTGCGACAGCTCGCCGTCATAGCGCCAAAGGTTATCGTCTGCTTGGGGAATGTTGCCGCACAGACAATGCTCGGCACTAAAAAATCCATCTCGCATTTCCGCGGCCAGTGGTTCGATTTTCGCGGTTCGCGCTTGTTGGCCACCTATCATCCTGCCTACCTGCTGCGCAATCCCAACGCCAAGCCGGAAGTCTGGAAGGATCTTCAAGAGGTCATGGCTGTCCTCGGCCTGACGCCCCCGCCGAAGAAGCGCTAACTTTCCATAGACGCAGGCGCCGTTCCGCACACCACGGCTGCTGTTACACTATCGGCTGCCTATGGCTCCCCGTTTCTGCGAAGTCGCCGCACCGGTGCCGTTGCGGAAGACCTTTACGTATTCCATCCCCGGATCGCTGCAGGACGCGGTCGTGCCGGGCAGTCGCGTGGTCGTACCCTTTCGCAACCGCGCATTAGTGGGTGTCGTTCTGGCGCTCACCCAGCGAGCTCCAGCAGAAACAAAGGTACGTGAGATTGTCGAAGTGCTCGATCCGGTTCCTGCCATTCCACCAAGGCTGATCGAACTGGGCCAATGGGTGGCGCAGTACTACCTGGCTCCGCCCGGAGAAGTGTTTCGCGGCCTCCTCCCGCCCGCAGCCGACATCCGCCTCGAACGCGAACTCTCGTTGACCGAGGCGGGTCGTCAGCACATCGCTGAGTTCAACTCGCGCGGCAACCGCAGCGAAGCGGAAATTGCCGACCTGGCTCTTCTCCAGCTCTGCGAAGTGGAAGGCCGGCCGGTTCGCTTCAGCAGCCTCAGAAAACTTCCCGGCGGGGAAGCGGCTGCCGCGCGTCTCGTGAGGGGAGGAATGCTGGAGGCCCGGGAAGTTGCCCACCGGCGAAATGCCCGCGTGCAGAAGATCCTGGCGTGGAATCCGGAGGCAAGTGTCCCTGCGGACGAGGCCGGTCGCCGTATTTGCGAGGCGCTCCTTTCCGTGCGCGGGCCGCTGCCGCTTGCCCGGCTGCTCGAGCAGGCCGATGTCTCACGCTCTGTCGTCGCGCGCCTCGAAAAGTATGGTGCCCTGCGATCCTGGGAAGAGCCGCTGAGTGTCGAGGAAGAGCTATTGGAATCGGATTGTTCTCCCCCCGGCAACGTGCTCAATCCCGCGCAACGGCGTGCCGTTGCCGAAATCACCGGCTGGCTCGACTGCGGTGAGTTCATAGTCGGTTTGCTCTTCGGAGTCACCGGCAGTGGCAAGACCGAGGTGTACTTGCGGGCCGTCAAGGCTGCTCTGGCCCGCGGACGTGCGGCCCTGCTGCTCGTGCCCGAGATTGCACTGACCATCTGGATGGGCCGCCTCTGCCGCGCCTGGTTCGGCGAAGGCGTCGCCGTACTCCACTCGGCCTTGCCGGAGACCGAGCGCGCGCGCGAATGGTGGCGTGTGCGGCGCGGGGAGGCGCGCGTCGTCGTCGGCACGCGGTCTGCGGTCTTCGCCCCGCTCGAGAACGTCGGCCTGGTCATCGTGGACGAAGAGCAGGAATCCGCCTACAAGCAAGAGGAAACGCCCCGTTATAACGGGCGCGATGTCGCCATTATGCGTGCTCGAATGGAGAACGCCGTCACTCTGCTTGGTTCAGCCACGCCTTCCCTCGAGAGTTTCCACCACGCCCAGACCGGCAAGTATCGGCTGTTGCAGCTCGAAACGCGCATCGAGAACCGCCCGCTGGCCGCGGTCGAGATTGTTGACCTTCGCGAAGACTTCCGCCAGACGCATCGCGCCGGCCCCATCTCAGGCCAACTGGACACCGCGATTGCCTGGCGGCTGGCCGAGGGCACGCAGGCGCTGGTGCTCATCAACCGCCGGGGATATTCCTGGTTTCTGCTCTGCCGGAGCTGTGGCGCCACCGTACAGTGCGAGAACTGCAGCATCTCGCTCACCTATCACAAACGCAGCGACCGGCTTCTCTGCCACTATTGCGGCTATACGCGCCGTGTGCCGAAGACGTGCCCGAAGTGCCAGTCCGAATACGTTTATTTCGTGGGCGAAGGCTCCGAGCAACTCGAGGAAAAGCTCCGCGAACGATTTCCGGACGCTCGCGTGGGCCGGTTGGACCGCGATGCGGTCCGCTCCAAACGCGAGTATCAGAAGGTGCTGGGCGCATTCGCCACCGGCAGACTGGATCTGCTGGTCGGCACGCAAATGGTGGCCAAGGGTCACGATTTCCAGCGCGTCACCTTGGTGGGCGTCGTCTCGGCCGACACGGCTCTTGCCCTCCCTGACTTCCGCGCTGCCGAGCGCACCTTTCAATTGTTGACGCAGGTGGCTGGCCGGGCGGGAAGGGGCGAGCTGCCCGGCGTCGTACTGGTGCAAACGTATTTCCCGGAGCACTACGCCATCCAGCACGCCGCGCGGCAGGATTACCTGGGCTTCTTTGAAAAAGAGTTGCACTTCCGGCGTCTGATGAACTACCCGCCCTTCACTGCGCTGGCCAACCTCATTGTGCGCGACCGCAAAATGGAAAACGCGGTCCGATGGTCCCGCGCGCTGGATGGATTCCTGACTAAGCAGGAATCCAGCGGCCTACGTGTCCTGGGACCTTCGCCGGCCCCGCTGGCACGGCTTCGTCAGGAATACCGCTTCCAGTTTCTCTTGAAGTCGCCCCGCCGCACTCTGCTCACACGGACCCTGGCAGCAGCCCTGGATTTCTGCGCGAAGAAGGAGATTCCGGAGAGCGCCGTGCATGTGGATGTGGATCCGTTGAGCTTGCTCTGACGAAGCAATGGGCTGTCTTAGCCAGATAAGATTTCCCGCAGCGATTGCCCCTCGAAGGGCCAGGGCGTGAAGCACAATAGAAAGATCAGCAGCGCAATAAGCGCCCAGACACGCCGCCGGCCATCAACTGGCTCCCAGCGGTCCACCAGCGGCGGGTGGCGAAAGCCAATCAGCAGCAGCAAGATCGCCCAGGGCAGCCATCCGGCCCAGCAATAGTAGGCCAGCGGAACCAGCAGCAGCGCGACCGCAAATGAAATTCGCCGGTGCCAGCCGCTGGCGAACGAGTAGAGGATGTGCCCGCCGTCCAACTGGCCTGCCGGAAGCAGATTGAGTGCCGTTGCAAACAATCCCACCCACGCCGCGCGAGCGATCGGGTGTAACAGCAAGTCTCCAGGCGCCACGTCCGGGCGCAGCCAGGCCTCGAGCAAACGAGGGAGCAGCGGATTACCGAAAATCACGGCAGAGTTCGCCTCTGCTTCGGGGACAACCTTTGAGAAAGCAATGCCGATGGCCAGCGCCGGTGCCGCAAATAAGAAGCCCACGATCGGGCCGGCGATGCCGACATCGAACAGCGCTTTTCGATTGACGATCGGCGAGCGGATGCGGATAAACGCGCCCAGCGTGCCGATCAAGGTTGGCGCCGGCAGAAAGTACGGGTAGCTTGCCGCGATCCCGTAATAGCGGCACGCGAAAAAGTGGCCCAACTCATGCGCCAGCAGGATGCCGATCAGGGTGAACGAGAATGGAATCCCCGCCAGCAACAGCGCGGGACGGTCCAGGATCTCCACGTAGGCGAGGAAGAAACTCTCAAAGTCCGGCGCCTGGTTCCGGTCGTAGGCCAGGCTGAACTGCGCGCCGACCGCAAGCGTGGAGAGTACGGTCAGCAGGAAAAGAAACAGCGCGAAAATCAACGACCGGCGGCCACGACGCGCAGCCGCAGGTTGCCAATCGTGCCGAGGATTCAGTCGAGATTTCTCAGTTACTGCAAACACCTCGATCGGCTCCGGAGTGGTGCCGTTATCGCCGTTCATCGAGGCTGGCAGGCCAGTGAACTCGCCGGGGATGAAGAATAGCTGCGCAGAAAATGGAACGAAGCCGGGGAGGAGACTCGATCATTTGACTTCGAGTGATTGGAGTTCCTTGCCGGGTTTGAACCGCACGGCCTTGCCGGGTGGGATGCTGACTTCTTCGCCCGTGCGCGGGTTGCGGCCGATGCCGGTCTTGCGGGGCCTCACGTTGAAGACGCCGAAGCGGCGCAGCTCGATGCGGTCGCCGCGTCCCAGTGCGTTCTTCATGGCTGCGAAAACCGTTTCGACAGCCTGTTCCGCTTTGGTCCGGGTGATGCCAGTGCGCTGAACGACGGCGTTGACGAGGTCGAGCTTGATCACAACTGCCTCCTGCTCACGAAAGCGCCTATGCTAGACAGGCAGTTGCGGGTTGTCAAGCTGTGTACGCTGCGCTACACTGCGCTCCCCTTTTCTGCTGCACGGGAAGCCTCAGGGACCAGGAGACCCGCATGACCGTCAAGCCCGACCGCTGGATCCGCAAAATGGCGCTCGAACACAAGATGATCGAGCCGTTCGAAGACCGTCAGGTGTGCGACGGCGTGATCAGCTACGGCGTTTCCAGCTACGGCTACGATCTCCGCGTTGCCGATGAGTTCCGCATCTTCACCAACGTCAACTCGACCATCGTGGACCCCAAGCACTTCGACGCCCGCTCGTTCGTCGAATTCAAGGGCCCGGTCTGCATTATTCCGCCCAACTCGTTTGCGCTTGGCCGCTCGGTCGAATACTTCCGCATCCCGCGCAATGTCCTGACCATCTGCGTGGGCAAATCCACCTACGCGCGGTGCGGGATCATCGTCAACGTCACACCCTTCGAGCCGGAGTGGGAAGGCTTCGTGACGCTGGAAATCTCTAACACCACGCCCTTGCCCGCCCGGATTTACGCCAACGAGGGTCTCTGCCAGGTGGTCTTCTTCATGTCGGATGAGGACTGCGAAGTCTCCTACAAGGACAAGAAGGGGAAGTACCAGGCCCAGCAGGGAATCGTGCTCCCGCGCCTCTAACGCCCTCCTTCAGGCGGGTGATCCCGGTGGACTGCCGGGAGAAGCCTGCTTCGATTCGACTTATCCTGTAGACAGCGGAAAGCCAAGCTTGCGCCAGCCGTCCAGGCCGCCGGCCAGCGCGCCGGTAGCGATCAGAATTGGCACGGCCAGCAGCGGCATGCCGATCTGTTCGGCGAAGACCCACACAAAGAGAACTGTTTAGCTAGGCCGCATCAGAAAGTGGAGCGTTGCGTTCACGGGCCGGGACTGCCTCTTTCAGCCGCTGGTTGCGGGCTGCCTTACTTGCTGCCGGACGCGGCTGCTGGCGGCTGCTTTCGGAACTCAATGTCCATCGAAATCGTCACTTCGTCACCGACGACGACGGTTCCGGTCTCCAGTGTGCGGTTCCAGGCCACACCGAAATCCTTGCGACTGATTTTGACGGTAGCGGAGGCTCCGCGTACGGTCGCATTCCCAACCTGAATCGCAGGCGTTGGGCCTTCCACATCAAAGGTAACTTCCTTGGTCACGCCGCGGACGGTCAGGTCGCCGGTCATCTTCCAGCGACCCTCGCCCGCTGGCGTGATCTGTTTGGAGCGGAAAGTCATCGTCGGGTTGGTTGCCACGTCCAGGAAATCGGCGCTCTTCGGGTGGGTGTCGCGGCGGGGTTCGCGGGTGTTTACCGTCGTCGCATCGATGGTGACTTCCACCGACGATTTGGTCATGTCCTTCTCATCCAGGGTGACCACTCCGGTCAGCTTGCTGAACTCTCCCCGTACAGTGGAAATCATCAGGTGTCACACGGCAAACGTCGCCGCGGAGTGGGCCGGGTCGATTTGCCAGGTCGTGGCCTGTGCCCCGGATGGGGAAGGGCTGCCGAACAGAAAGGCAGTTACAAGAATCGCCGTAAACAGTGATTTCCTCATTGGTTTCTCCTTAACGCCTTGAATGTTGGAATCTCTTCTTACGTTACAAGAACGATGGTGCAACCGGGTGGCTACTCTGGCCGGGTCCCGTCCCGTTTTCGAGCCTGCTCGAGCAGGCTTACCAGCAGGCGCAGCCGGCGCACCGGAAGGCGTCGGAACTGCCATTGATGTAGCGAAGAAACCGGCTCATCGAGCTGCTTGAGCAGCCGAGAAGCCTGCGCGGTGATGCGGGAAGTCACTAGGCGCCGATCCCTGCGCTCGCGTGACCGGCTGACCAGTCCGCGGGCCTCCAGCCGGTCCAGGAGCCGTGTAATGTCCGGGTCGCGAGTGATCATCCGGACGGCGATCTCCCGGCAGGCGAGTCCCGCCGGGCCGGCGCCGCGGAGAATGCGCAGTACGTTGTATTGCGTTTGCGAGAGGCCGGAGTTCTTCAGCACGCCTTCGACTTCCCGGAGCAGAGCATCCGCCGTGCGCAGGAGGAGGACAAAGGCCTCGCTCTCAAGCGAGAGGGTGTGGAGGACCTCCGACTGTGCTTTGCCGGCCACAGGGAGATATTACTCGTTATAACGAATATTGTCAAGAGGACTGAAAACCTGGTAGTGGGCCAGTTTCTGAATAGGGCGTTTTTCAGGCGCAACCCATTACGTGTTCGGAAGGCTGTTCTCAACAAGAATCGGCCAATCGCGGCCATATGATCATTCTTTCCGAGATAGGGACCTCCGGGGAGTAATTCGATTCGCCGAGCTACAAAGCCATCAATACGACACACCTGGTGTCTTCCGCAGATACGTATTGCCAGTTAGCTGTTTGAGCATGAAGTCCGCCACATCAGCTCGGGAGATCTTTGCCGTGAAGAACCAGTGGCCAATGGTCATCCCATCTCGATAGACGCCTCTTCGCGGTCCATTTGTGAGGGCAGCGGGTCGCACAATCACCCACTCAAGCAAGCTGTCTTTGATGATCCTCTCCTGAACCTCTTTGTCCGCAAAAATATTCCGTAGCAATAGTGGAATTAAAATAAAATTGTAGAGAAATCCCAACTGCCCTTTGCTATCGCCGATGCCGAGCGAAGACTCGCAGACGAAGCGCTTGACGCGATGCTTTTGCATTGCTTGGATGATATTCCCGGTGCCGTCGGAGAGAGTGGTTTTCTTCCGTGAGAAGATCATCAACGCGAAGACCGGCACGCCAGCTCGAACAAGCCACGCAAATAGCTTGGATAACGGCACAACCGCGGCGAACACCTGGCAAATGATCGCAATAATGACGATCGCTCCCGTGCGCACTCTTATGCCGAGAGTCGACAGCACAGCCTCTTGACCGTTGATCGCCGCCTCGACGGAGTCGTAGTTCGAGATGTTCCCTTTCACGACACTCAGATTCTTGTGTGTGGTTCGGACTTTCGTGGGGTCGCGCGCAAAAGCGGTTACAAGGTGTCCCTGCCCCAGCGCCTGTTCCACCAGAGCTTGGCCTGTTCCGCCGGTCGCACCGAATATGAGCAATTTCACTGTGGTTGCCCCACCGCCATATCCCACTACTATCTACGAACAATCAGCCGGAAAGTATCGAATCTTCTCGACTCGCGCTTTTTCTGCCGTCGTCTCCAGATCGATGGCCTTGTGCTCGCCGACTTCCACTTTCCAGGTGATTCTTGACGTGCAATCCCATTGCACGAGCAATTTCATGGGCAAGGCAGCCCTCAGAGCGGATTGGGAATGAAAAGTCGCCTTCTCGGAAACTGGCCCACTACCGAAAGCCTCGCACTAGGGCTTCTGCGTCGGGCGCAGGTGCACTTCGCTGATGAAACTCTGCGGGGCTTGCGTCACCAGCATGGCCACGGCATGGGCCACGTCTTCGGGACGAAGCATCCTGGCGGGATCCTTGCCCGTGTGCGGCGAGAAGTCCGTATTCACCGTACCCGGGCAGATGCTGCTGACGCGGATGCCGTATCCACGCAAGTCTTCGGCCATACAGCCGGTCAGCCCCTGCAATCCCCACTTCGACGCGCAGTAAATGCTGCCGCCCGGGAAAGTATTTTGGCCGGCCAGCGAGCTGATGTTGATAATGTGGCCTGCGCGGAGGCGGATCATTCCCGGAACCACGGCCTGGCTGACCAGGAACACGGCCTTCAAATTGGTGTCAAATACAGTGTCCCAATCTGCTTCGGTGAGTTGCTGAAAGGGGCCGAAGACACCCGTGCCGGCGTTGTTCACCAGGATGTGGATGGGTCCGAAGGTTTTCTCAACCTCTTTGACCAGTGACTGGACCTGTTCGGGTTTCGTAACGTCGGCGACGATGGCCAACGCTTCGGTGCCCTCGCGGCGCAGGGAATCGGCTGCCTGGGTAAGAGTCTTCTCATTGCGCGCACACAGCGCCACGCGAGCGCCCATTCGTCCTAGCTGTCGGGCGATGGCCAGTCCGATGCCGCGGCTCGCGCCGGTGACCAGCGCCACTTGGTTGTTCAGGGGTTTGTGGTTGTTCATCCGTGCAACCCGGTGGGGCGACCATTCGCCGCACGACCTCATCTTAACATCTGAGCGTTTGCAACAGAGTAGAGGTCGCGGCTAGTTACGTCGGGCGCTGCTGGAATCTTTTGAGGGAAACTCGCTTGCGCCGCATGGAGGGATTCCCTATAATCCCTCAGTTTTGTGCTTTGAGTGGCTCGATGCAAACTGTCCGGGCAATTGTATCGTACAAGAATAAGGGAATTTGCCGAGGAGGCAGGAAGAAGATGATGCGACAGTGGATGAAGGCGGGCGCGGGGCTAGCGTTGGTGGCGTCGTTGGCGATCGGGGCCGCGCCGGCCGCGTGGGCCATGCCGCAAGAGGCGCAACAGCAGAAGCAGACCTACTCGCGCCAGGAGTACGACGCCTACAATGCCGCGGTCAATGAGAAGAATCTGCAGCAGCGGCTCAGACTCCTAGAAGAGTTCGTCACTAAGTATCCCAATGTATCCCCGGAGCTGCTGCTCCCTGCCTACCGCTCGTACGTCCTGACCTATAACGAGCTGCGGAACTTCCCTAAAGTGATCGAGTATGCAGACAAGATGTTGAGCTTTTCGACCCACCTCGATGCGGCGGGCAAGGTCGAGCCACTTTACCTCCGCACCCTGGCATACAACAACTTGCCATATAACGAAAAGGATCCCGCTGCCCGTGAGCAGGCGCAAAAGGCCCGCGATGCAGCGCTCCAGGGACTGCAGGCGCTTAGCGCCCTGCAGAAGCCGGAGAATGTGACCGACGAGCAGTTTGCACAGAACAAGAAAGGCCCCCAGACGCTTTTCAACTACACCGCGGGCGTCACCGCGATGCGCACTAAGAACCCCAAGGCGGCGGTTGATTCCTTCAAGGCGGCCATCGTGCTTGATCCAAACGGGGGTGCCGTCACGTATTTCCAATTAGGCGTCGCCAATCTGCAGACGGAGCCGCCCAATTACATGGACGCCTTCTGGGCGCTGGCGCGGTCGATTGCATTGAAGGGGCCGGGCGAAGCTCAGGTTCGAAACTATCTGCGCAACCAGATGCTGCGCTACCAGCAGCCCTCCTGCGACAAGCTGCTCGACGCAGAGATGAACGAGCTGCTCACTCTGGCGGCCGGCTCGGCCGACCGTCCGGCCAGCTACAAGATCTACAGCTCGGCAGAGCTGGACGCTGCGCGCCAGGGCATGACTGTGCTTTCGGTGATCAACGATTTAAAAGCGGGCGGCGACAAGGCCAGGCTCATCTGGCTGGCCGCCTGCGGCCTAGAATTCCCCGACGTTCCCGGGAAAATCATCGAGGTAATTGAATCCCCCGTCAAAGAGCTTGCGAGGGTGACAACGCCGGAGACACCCAGCAAGGACATTGCCCGCATTGTCTCGCCCACCACCATCTTGCTTAGGCTCTATCTGGGGGCTACGGATGAGGAGATTCAGGCTGCGACCACGCCGAACATGGAGGTCAAGGTGGTCGGTCAGCCCGAGGCCGCGCGGCTTCAGAAGGACGAAGGCGCCCGGTTTACAGGGACTCTGGCTTCCTACGATCCCGAACCGTTCATGCTGCACTGGGATAAGGCCAGGGTGAACGCCGAGGACATACCGGTAGAGAAGCCGCAGCCCGGCAAACAGCCCGCGAAAAAAGCTCCGACGAAACGGCCTCCAGTCAAAAAGCCCGGCCGCTGAAACCTGCAAGAATCAAAACGCCCCGGTCCGATATCCCGGATCGGGGCGTTTCTGTTTTCAGACCGGAGGCCTACGGTGACAACGAGGAGGCGTCAGAAATGGCGCCGGCGGTGTTCGAGCTTATAAAGACCGATCTTGCGGCTGAGCGTGTTGCGATGGATGCCCAGAATGCGCGCAGCGCGCGACTGGTTGCCGTTCGAACGGTCCAGCGCCCGCCTGATGAACTTCTTTTCGAATTCGGTGATCGCTTCGTCAAAGAGAATGCCGCGATCCACCATCTGGCCGATGAGAGCTTCGAGTTGATCTTTCACGTTCGCACGCTCCGCAGGGATACTTTGTTTGTGGCTCCCACTCAGGCGAGCTCGTGACCCGTCAGTTTCCGGTAGGCTTCCCGGTATTTCGATTGCGTGGCTGCGACCACCTCACCGGGCAGTTCGGGCGCCGGCGGCTGCTTCGACCAGCCGATGCGCTCCAGGTAGTCGCGCACGTACTGCTTATCAAAGGAAGGTTGTCCCCGGCCCGGCTCGTAACTTTCCGCGGGCCAGAAACGCGAAGAATCGGGCGTCAGCGCCTCGTCGATCCAGAAAAGCTCGTCCTTGATCAGTCCGAACTCAAACTTCGTGTCTGCGATCAGGATTCCGCGCGGCTCGGCCAGCGCCACCGCGCGACGGTAAAGCTCCAGACTGATTTCGCGCACGCGCTCGGCCAGTTCCTGCCCGACCCGTGCGGCCGCCTCGTCAAACGTAATGTTTTCATCGTGGCCGGAGGTCGCCTTGGTCGCCGGGGTGAATATCGGTTCAGGTAAACGGTCGGACTCGCGCAGGCCCGGCGGCAGGGCAATTCCGCAAATATGGCCGCTTGTCCGATAGTCCTTCCAGCCCGACCCCGATAGATACCCCCTCACAACACATTCAATCGGAAGGGGTTGCGTGCGGCGGCAGAGCATCGCCCGGCCTTGAAGCTGTTTCCGGTAAGGCGCCAGCGGCCCCGTAAAATCGGTGGCCGTCAGGACATGGTTGGGAACCACCTCGCGAAGCGTTTCGAACCAGAAGAGCGAAAGCTGCGTGAGCACACGCCCCTTGCCAGGGATTGGCGTGGGCAGCACCACGTCAAACGCAGAGAGCCGATCCGTGGCCACGATCAGAAGGTCTTCGCCAACTTCGTAGAGGTCGCGCACTTTTCCGCGGGAACGAAGCTGCAGGGCGGGAAAATCTGTCTGCCAGACGACCGCGCTCATTGAAGGAGAAGCCACAGGAAGTTTAGTCCCCCGAAGAGGGAGCGTATTCTAGCGCACGAAGTTGCAATGTCAACGGAGAAGAAAAAAAGAATGAGGAAAACTCTGTGAGCGGCGCGAAGCCAAAGGCAGTGAAGGAGTTCCGCGTCAGGCGGCGTTCGAAGCAACTGCTGCCTTGGCGTTTTTCTCTTCGGGCGTGGCGGTCTCTTCCCAGCGCACGGAGACGAGCTTGGAGACACCCGGCTCCTGCATCGTCACGCCGTAGAGCACGGGCGCCATTTCCATCGTGCGCCGGTTGTGCGTGACGATGATGAATTGCGTCTGCGCGCTCATCTCGCCCACGAGTTTTGTGAAGCGGCCCACGTTGGCTTCGTCGAGCGGCGCGTCCACCTCGTCCAGGATGCAGAACGGGCTCGGCTGATAGCGGAAGATTGCAATTAGCAGCGCCAGAGCGGTCATCGCCTTTTCACCACCCGAAAGCAGCAGCACGTTTTGCAGCCGCTTGCCCGGCGGCTGCGCGACCACGTCGATGCCCGGCTCTCCCGAGCTGTCGGCTTCGGTCAGGCGCATCTCGCCGTGGCCCCCGCCGAACAGCGTGGAGAATGCCACCGCAAAGTTCGCATTGATAATGGCGAAGGCCTCTTCAAACTTCTGACGGGAGACCTGGTCCAGCTCCGCAATCGCCTGCTGCGTATCGGCAATCGATTGCAGCAGGTCGTCGCGCTCGCGGCTCAGAAACGTGAAGCGCTGCTCGCATTCGTTGTACTCCTCGAGCGCCATCATGTTTACCGGGCCCATCGCCTCGATGCGCGCCTTCATCTCGCGGAAGTTGGTCTCGGCGGCCACAAGCTCTTCGCCAGTGAGCAGGGAAGTCTCCTGCGCAATCAAATCCTCTGGATGAACGTTCAGCTCGCTAAGCGAAGTTTGGCGAAGATGCTCGCGGTCGGCATCGTTGCGTGCGCGCTCGACCTCATGCCGGCTGCGCTCCTCGCGCAGATCGCCCAGCTTTTGGCGCGACACGCGCAGAGCGTCGTCCACCTCGACTGTGCGCACGCGCGCCTGCTCCCATTCCTGTTCGAGCTCGGCCTTGCGCAGATCCAGCCGTGCCTTCTCCTCGCGGAGCGCTTCGGCCTGCCGCTGTTGCTCGGCGGTCTGGAGGGCAAGCTCCTGCCGCTCCTGGATCAGAGTTGTCTGCTGCCCTCGCAGCGTGCTTTCCCTCCCTCGGACCTCGCGCTGCTCTTCTTCGAGCCGCGAGCGCAGCGATTCGGCGCTCGCCAGCCGTTCGGAGAGCGTTGCCATCTCTGCGCGCTGCCGGGCGATCTTTTCCTGCGTCGTTGTGATTTCCTGGCGGAGCTCAGTCAGCTTCTGGCCCAGCCGGGTCGTCTCTTCTTCGGCGCCGCTGCGTGAAAGGCTCGCAGCGGCGTGGCGCTCGCGGGCCTGTATCGCGCGAAGCTGCGCTGAGCGGGTCTCGTTGCGCAAGCGCTCGAGTTCCTTCTGGCAGGCGGCCAGCTCCATGCCCATCCGTACCAGTTCGGCGAGTGCCTGGTCACGCTGGTGCGTCATCGCAACCACGGCCTTTTCCGCCTCCATCTGCCGGGCGGTCGATTCTTCCAGCACGCGCTCGGTCGCGGAAAGGTCTTCCTCGATCCGCCGCAACTGGACCTGCGCCTCGGCCGTTTCCCGCTCGCGCTGGTGAATCTCGGTATCGAGCGCCCGCAGTTCGCGCTTCATTCCCAGCGGACCCGCTTCGGCGGGCCGGCCGCCGGTCACCATGCGCCCCTGGTACGTCGTACCGTCCAGCGTGACGAAGTGGAATTGCGGGTTCTCTGCCGCCAGTTTTTCAGCCGCCCCGGCCGTTTCCACCAAAAACGCGGACCGCAACCGCGGCAGGAACTGCTTCGCCGCCGCGCCCAGCGGGTCGCGGAACTCGACGAGCTTATCCATTCGCGAAACGACCGCATCGCTCGGGCGGAACAGGATAATCGGTTCGTGCTCGGAGAGCTTCAGGTTGCGCAGCGAATCCACGAAAAACGTCGCGCGTCCTCCGACTTCCTCCCGCAGCAAGGCGATGCCGGCCCGCGCGTGGTCAAAGGTCTCCACCACGATGTATTCCAGCTCATCGCGGAGGAACTGCTCCACAGCGGCTTCGTACTGCTCTTCCACTTCAGCGTAATCGGCCAGAACGCCGACAGCGCGAAAGCCGCGCCCTTCGGCCGCACCATGCGAAGCGAAGAGTTTCTGCACCGCCTCGGCCGTGTAAGACCGGTCCTGCAGAATCTGTTCCAGTGACGCGCGACGCGCGCGCGCACCGGCCAGCGAATCGCGGGCAGAATCTGACCTGGCTTGTGTCTCCTGCTGGCTGCGGCGCAACTCGGCAATGCGCGACTGCGTCTCGCGGACAGCCTGTTCTAGGCTGCGCGCGCGCCCGGCGCTGGCCTGCCATCGCACCTCGGCGCTTTCCGAGCGCTCGCGGTGCTGGAGCGATTCCTCAAGCAGTGCCTGCTCTTTGTTCTCGGCGACAGCCAGTGATTCGCTCATGTGCAGCAGCGCCTGCTCGGCCTGAGCCTGTTCGCCGTGGAGGCGCGTCAGCTCATCGCCCAGTTGGCCGGCTGCTTCGCGCAGCCCGATGATGCGGGCTTCCGTTTCCTGCTCTGTTGCGACGAGCTGCGCTGCCTGCTCGGTCAATTGCTGCAGAAGCGCCCCAATGCGCCGCGTCTCTTCTTCGACCGCAGCCATCGCCTGCCGGTGAGAGCTAACGCGCGCTCCAAGCTGCTGCGCCTGCGACGTGGTCTGCTCCGTCTCCCCCAAAAGCTGCCGGCTGCGCGCTTCGAGCTCGGCGGCCCGCTGGCGGTTGAAGCCGATGCGGTTTTCGGCGCGGTCCAGTTCCAGCGCCGTCTGCCCCAGCGAGTTCTGGTTTTGCCGCAGCTCGGCCTCGAGTTCATAAGTCCGCGCGCTCAGACGCTCCTGCTCGGTCTCCATCTGTTCGAGTGCCTGGGTCTGTTGCGTTTCTGCGGCGCCGATTTCGCGAAGCAGGTTAGACAACCGCTCGGCTTCGAGGTCCAGTTCGCGCGCCTTGCTGCCCAGCACCTGCCGGACCAGTCCGCGCATCTGCTCACGGATTTCGGCATAGCGTCGGGCCTTCGAGGCCTGGCGCTTGAGCGACCCCAGTTGTTTTTCAACCTCGATCAGGATGTCGTTCACCCTGGCCAGGTTAACCTTCGAGGACTCCAGCTTGGCCTCGGCCAGCCGCTTCTTGGTCTTAAACTTGGTGACGCCCGCGGCCTCCTCGATAATGGCCCGGCGGTCCATCGGCTTTGAGCTGAGGATCTGGCCGATGCGCCCCTGCTCGATGATGGCGTAGGAGTCCGGGCCCAGGCCCATACCCATGAAGAGCTCCTGGATGTCGCGCAAACGCGCGATGCGCCCATTGAGCAGGTACTCGCTCTGTCCCGAGCGGTACAGCCGCCGACCAATCACCACCTCGCCGAGCCTGGTCTGGATGGCTGGCTTCTCCCTAGCGCGCTTCCTCTTGCCAAACCTGCTTTCCGGTTCTTCCTCGGCGCGTTCGGTTTCCTGTGCGGCCTCGGTATTGATTTCCTGAGGCGCTTCTGTGTCACCCTCAAGTGCCGGAGTCGCCGTTGCGACCTCCGTCCCGACGTTCAGGATGAAGCTTGCCGCCTCGGCCAATTCCGGGTCCTCAAGCGTGATCAGCACCTCGGAGAGACCCATCGGTGGGCGCTTGGCCGTGCCGTTGAAGATGCAGTCGGCCATGCGCTCGGCGCGGAGCGACTTGTGGCTCTGTTCGCCGAGCACCCAGGAGATGGCGTCCGCGATATTGGATTTTCCGCAGCCGTTTGGGCCGACGATGCAGGTGATCCCCGTGCCGCTGAAGGTGATCTGCGTCTTTTCGCAGAACGACTTGAAACCCACCAGTTCGACTTTGCGCAGCTTGAGCAAGTGTGCCCTTTCCGGCGTTATCCCTGTTCCCGTTTGTGCGGGCGGAGAGATACGCGTCCCGGTTCCCGATTGATCGGAGTCGTGCGACACGAACGTTGGTGGGTCGTCGTGCAGTGGCCCAGCCGCCTGGCGCTTGGATAGGCGGTTACAGGTGAGCATTCTACTGTGCCCCGCGCCGCCTTGTAAAGCGCAGCCTTACTGTTTGTGTTTTGAGCGATACAGTGCTCAGGGCATGAAGAAGTAGCGGGTGAGGTGGAAAAAAACTGGCGCAGCGAAGCAGATCGAATCAATCCGGTCGAGGATCCCGCCGTGCCCTTCGATCAGTGCGCCGAAGTCCTTTACGCCGGCATCGCACTTGATCGCAGACAGAACCAGTGCCGCAAATGTCTCCTGGTTGGCCATCAAACCGTCTTGCGCCAGCAATCGCGTGAGCGGCCGGAGCAAATCTTGGAAAGCGGGCTTCAGTTAGTAGATGGTTGGCATTCCGGCTCAGAAGCGAGGCCTGTATCACTGTGGACCGCGCTCGATCAGTCCTCAGCCTCGCGGCGCATCATACCTGTGCGCGCGCCTCAACAACACCCTGCATGTCACGTCCTGCTTTGCCTGCGATGGTCCCGTCGGCTAGAATGCTCAGTTTGCGCGTTGCGCAACGGAGACTCATGGGCGAAATCCAACTGCAAAACACGCTGACCGGCCGCAAGGCGCCGTTCACGACGCTCCATCCGGGCGAAGTGCGCATGTACACCTGCGGCCCGACGGTCTACGACTTCGCCCACATCGGTAACTTTCGCACCTTCGTCTTTCAGGACATTCTCCGGCGCTTCCTAAAGATGGAAGGCTTCCGGGTCATGCAGGTGATGAACCTCACCGACGTGGACGACCGCATCATTGCCAACGCCGCCGCAGCGGGCATCGGCATCCGCGAATACACGGAAAAGTACGCGCAGGCGTTCCTCGAAGACTGCCACACGCTGAACCTCGAGCCGCCCGAGCACATCGTCCGCGCCACCGATCATATTGACGACATGGTGTCGTTGATCCAGCGCCTTAGCGAGAAATCTTTCACGTACCCGAGCGACGGCTCGATCTACTACCGCATCTCCAAGTTCCCGGAGTACGGCAAGCTCTCCAAAATTGACCTGAGCGGCATCCAGGCCGGCGCCCGCGTCGAGGTGGATCGTTACGAAAAGGCCGACGCCCGCGACTTCGCGCTCTGGAAGTCGCCCAAGCCCGGCGAGCACTTCTGGGAGACGCCGATCGGCCCCGGCCGACCGGGCTGGCATATTGAGTGCTCGGCGATGGCCATGAAGTATCTGGGCGAAACGCTCGACATCCACACCGGCGGTGTGGACCTCACCTTCCCGCACCACGAAAACGAAATCGCGCAGTCCGAGGCCGCCACCGGAAAGCCGTTCGCACGCTTCTGGCTGCACGCCGAGCACTTGATCGTTGAAGGCGAGAAGATGTCCAAATCGCTCGGCAATTTCTTCACTTTGCGCGACCTCTTCGCCAAAGGCTACAAGCCCTCCGCCATCCGCTACCTGCTTGCGTCAGTGCCTTATCGCAGCCAGCTCAATTTCACCATGGCCGGTCTGCAGCAGGCGGCCAGTTCGGTCGAACGCCTGCGCAACTTTGTCACGCGTCTTAAGACAGAACGTTTCGCGGTTGGACAGAGTGAAGCAATCGCCGACCGCGTCCGCCAAGCCGAAGAAGAGTTTCGAGCTGGCCTCGCCGACGACCTGAACACCGCGCAGGCCTTTGCCGCTGTCTTCGACTTGGTGCGCGACGTCAATACTGCAATCGACCGCGGCGAGTTCAGGCAGGGCGACGTCGCCGCCACGCTCGCCGCAATGGAATCCTTTGACGCGATCCTTGTCGTTCTGAAGGACGACGACGCGCAAAAGCTCGCTGCACTCGGCTTCGGCCGCGGTGAGACTCCTCTCACCGACGCCGAAATCGAAAAGCTTGTTGCCGATCGCCAGGCCGCCCGCAAGCGCCGCGACTTTTCCGCTGCCGACCACATTCGCCTGCAACTGGCAGATCGTGGTATCATTTTGGAGGACACACGAGATGGCCGTGTCCGCTGGAAACGCAAATGAAACTCCACGAGTTCAAACCGGTTCCGCTGCACACCCTGCCCTCACAGGAACGTCCGAGTCTATTCGGCGTTGACTAAGTTTTCTTCCTCCGCTTGCGGCCCCTCTTCTGCCGCGAGCGCTCCGGCAAGACGGAGCCGTGCCCGGCGCCGCTCCGCAAAATCCATTCCTAGGAGGAAGAAATGACGCTCATGACTGAAAGCAAACTCCCGCACCTGGTGACCTCATTGCCCGGCCCGGAAGCCAAGAAAGTTCTCGCACTCGATGCTCAGTACGTCTCTCCGTCTTACACCCGTGATTACCCGCTCGTGGCCAGGCAGGGCCGCGGCGCGCTCATCGAAGACGTGGACGGCAACGTCTTTCTCGATTTTGCAGCGGGTATCGCGGTCGTCTCCACGGGCCACTGCCATCCGGAAGTCGTGGCCGCCATTCAGAAGCAGGCCGCCGAGCTGATCCACATGTCTGGCACGGATTTTTACTACCCCAGCCTTGCTAGGTATGCCGAAGAGCTGGCGCGAATCGCTCCCGGAAAATCGCCCAAGCGCGTCTATCTGGGCAATTCCGGCACCGAAGCGGTTGAGGCCGCCATGAAATTGGCGCGCTACCACACCCGGCGCGACAAGTTCATCGCCTTCTACGGCAGTTTCCACGGACGCACGATGGGCGCTCTTTCGCTGACCGCGTCCAAGGCTGTCCAGCGCAAGGGCTTCGGCACGCTACTCTCCGGCGTGTTTCATATCCCGTATCCGAACCCATACCGTTGTGAGTGCGGAAAGCCAGCCGACGCCTGCGCCCTCGAGTGCGCCACCGTGCTCGAGCGCGAGCTCTTTAAGAAGATCGTGGACCCGGAGGAAGTGGCCGCGATTATCGTCGAGCCGGTTCAGGGAGAAGGCGGCTACTTGCCTGGCTCATCGGAGTTCTTGCTGGAGCTCCAGCGTGTCGCCCGCAAGTACGGCATCCTGCTGATCGCCGACGAAGTGCAGAGCGGCATGGGCCGCACCGGCAAGTGGTGGGCCTCAGACCACGCCGGCCTCGAGCCGGACATTCTCTGCGTGGCCAAGGGCATCGCCTCCGGCATGCCGCTTTCGGCCACAATCGCCCGCGCCGAAGTGATGGATTGGAAGCCCGGCGCACACGCTTCTACGTTCGGCGGTAATCCTGTCTCCATCGCTGCAGGACTGGCCACGCTCAAACTGCTCGAGGAGAAGTACATTGAAAACGCACGCCGCATGGGTGAGTTCATTTTCGGGCGCATAGGCGGCTGGCGCGAGCGGCATCGGATCGTCGGCGACATCCGCGGCAAGGGACTGATGATCGGCATCGAGATCGTCCGCGATCAGAAGACCAAAGAAAAGGCGCCCGAACTTCGCAACCGGATCGTGGACCTTGCTTTCCAGAAGGGTCTGCTGATCTTGGGCGCCGGAGAAAACGCGGTTCGGCTCTCGCCGCCGCTCATCATTGACGAAGAGCAGGCGGATTTTGCCATCCGCACTCTCGACGAGTGCATCCGCGAAGTCGAGAAATAGGCGATTGCCGGGCCGCTGGCGCCTTCGGTGGCCCAGCAATTTCTCTAGAGATGATATGCCGCTGTTCTCACGACTGATGTTCGGACTCGTGGACCTCGCCGCTAGAAAAGGTCTGGCGGCGGAAGTGCCTGCAGCGCCGACGGCAAAGGCAGCCGCAGTCACCGCAACTCTAGCAAAGGAGCAGGCGCGGAAGACGGGCATCCGGGGCGAGACCTACGCCTATTGGTATTTGCGCCGGCACGGCTATGTGATGATTGCCCGCAATTTCACGATTCCGGGCATCAAGGGCGAAATCGACCTGGTTGGCTACGATGGCCCGGTGCTCGCTTTTGTCGAAGTGAAGACTCGCACCAGCGAAGCGGCCGAGTACGGCAAGCCGGAGGACGCCGTCACTTTCGAGAAGCGCAGGAATCTCTCCCGCATGGCCCGGCAGTTCCTGGCCGAACGGCGCATTCGCGAGGCTGCCTGCCGGTTCGACGTGCTGGCCATCGAGTCCCGTCCGGGTGCGCGGCCGGTGGTGCGCCTGCACAAGGATGCCTTTGCCGCTGACCGTTAGGCAGCAGGGGACGATAATCGGCAGTTGCAAGCTTTGCACGGCTGAGTAAGATAGAAGGTGGGATTATCCCGCCTGCACCAGCAATCGAACGAGGCAGGACCAGGAGGAAGCGTTGCCGGACCTTCGTAAAGACCCGATTACGGGCCGTTGGGTAATTATCTCGACCGACCGTGCCAAGCGGCCTACGGATTTTGTGCGCGAGAGCGTTCAGATTCTGGGCAAGGGCTTCTGCCCGTTCTGCTACGGCAACGAAGAGAAAACCCCGCCCGAAGTGCTCGTTTACGGCCGCAACGGCTCGGCGGCCAACACGCCTGGGTGGAGAATCCGCGTTGTGCCCAACAAGTTTCCGGCCCTGGGCATCGAAGGCGATCTCGACCGCGAAGGTCAGGGCCTGTTTGACCGCATGAACGGCATCGGCGCGCATGAAGTGATCGTCGAAACGCCCGACCACCAGTCCACCCTCGCCATGCTGCCGGAGAAGGCTATAGAGGAGGTGCTTCACGCCTACCGCGACCGCATGCTCGACCTCAAGAACGACAAGCGCTTCCGTTACATCCTGATTTTCAAGAACCACGGCGAAGCCGCCGGGGCCTCGCTCGAGCACACCCATTCGCAGCTCATCGCGCTGCCCATCGTCCCCAAGCGCGTCCGCGAGGAAGTTGATAGCGGGCGCCGCTACTACCATGACAAGGAGCGCTGCATTTTTTGCGACATGATCAGGCAGGAGATCGAAGACGGCGCCCGCGTGATTAACGAAAACGAGAATTTCATTTCCCTGGCTCCCTACGCCCCGCGCTTCCCGTTTGAAATCTGGCTGCTCCCCAAACAGCACGGCTCGGCCTTCGAGAACAACCAGAGTCCGATGTACGCCAGCCTGGCCCGCATCCTGAAGGACAACCTCAACCGCCTGGACACTGTGCTCGACCGCCCGGCGTACAACCTCATGATCCACACCTCGCCCATCGGCGAAGAAATCAACGAGCACTACCACTGGCACATTGAGATTATGCCCAAGCTCACCAAAGTCGCTGGTTTCGAATGGGGCACTGGCTTCTACATCTGTCCTACGCCACCCGAAGAGTCCGCCCGCTTCCTCCGTGAGGCTCAAGTGCCGGTCAGCGCGTAGAGCTGTCCCTCATACAAGATTGCCTCCCTTTGTGGGCAGGACCGTTCCAACTGCCTCCTATCACCCACCACCTACAACCAAACCCCTGACTTCGCTATACTGATTCCAGCAGGGCGCGGTACCCAAGTGGTCTAAGGGAGAGGTCTGCAAAACCTCCATTCGTGGGTTCGAATCCCACCCGCGCCTCCAGCGCTTCCGACCAGGAAACGTTGTCCCGAGCGGAGCGAAGCGATGGGCTTCGTCTCCCTATATCGCACTCGGTGCAAGCTCATCCCAGCCGAGCTTCCAGCAGCTGCTCGACGCCATGGTTGCGGTAGAATTCAGCGAGGATGCCCATAGACGCCCAGAGACTCGCTAAGAGCAAGCGGCCCAGCCGTGCCGCTGACGTATTGCGGTATTTCGCCAGTGTGAATGGTTCCTTGTCTTATGAAGCTTCGATGTTGGACCAAGCGGCAAAGAAATGCGCGACCGCGCCGCCCGGCTACGACCGCAACGCGGCCATTGAGTGTTATCTAGTCCACTTTAGAAATATTCGTGACTTCCTTTATCCAACAGCAGAATCTTGGACGGACGAACGATACTTTGACGACGTTATCGCATGGGATTTTTGTTCGGAGTGGCTTGAGGTGGCCGAGGATTGGAAGGAATGTAGCCTTGCTGAACGCACCCGCATCAACAAGCTACTTGCCCATATTTCTTATACCCGGCCGCAACTTGGTCACGATTGGCCAATAGCACAGATGCATGCCGCCATTCAAAACAGTGTTTCCGAATTTGTCGCCAAACTTTCTCCAGACCGGAAGAAATGGTTCGAGAAATAATCGGTTCTGAGGCCACTCCGCGCCTCCAGCGCCACATCTCATTACAGGTTAAGTGCTTCAACCGGCCCGCTGATTTCTTGCACATGGTAGACTAGGCCAAGTTGTTTCTGAGCCATGAGCCCTGCCTCCCTCATCGGTCGTTACGAAATCCTGCAAGAACTCGGTCAGGGTGCCATGGGTGTAGTTTACAAGGGCCGCGACCCGATGATGGACCGCACCGTGGCCATTAAGCGCATCCTTTCCGTTGCGCTCAGCGGCCCTATGGCCGACGAATACCGCGAGCGCTTTCGATGCCTCTGGGCGTCCTCTAAGGCGCTCGGGGCGGGCCGGGGCCGGCGCCAGCCTGTTCATCACGATTAAGTAGCTGGCCCTTACTGCGATACATCTGGTCCTCCTTTCGATCTCCAATCATCTGTTACGAATCGGCACAGTTTCATTCCGAGCCTTTGCCTGGAGAGCGAATTCAATTTTGGGTCGCCTTTCCGTCGAAGCATAGTCGAACCATCGTAAGTTCTTGATTCTGCGCCGACAAATACCTCTTCGTCGTTTCTCTTTGGCTATCTGCGTGCCAGTTCCGCTGGAGATCAACTGTGGGCGGGTGTGCGAATGAGAGAGCGCAAAGAGACCTCCACAGCACTACGTATGTTTGTTTGCGCGGTGATTGTGTGCTGGGGCTGTTCCCAGGTACTTGGCCAGAGTTCAAAGCCTGATCTAACAGAAACCAGCCTGGAGACCCTGCTGAACATGCAGGTCTCCTCCGCCTCCCGCAAGCAGGAAAAGTTTTTCGAAACGTCTGCGGCAATCTTTGTCATTTCGGGGGAAGACATCAGGCGTTCGGGGCTCACCAGCATCCCGGAGCTGCTGCGCATGGTGCCGGGCCTGCAGGTGGCGCACATTGACGCCAACAAATGGGCCATCAGCGCGCGTGGATTCAATGGTCGGTTTGCCAACAAGCTGCTCGTGCTGATTGATGGTCGTTCGGTGTACACCCCGTGGTTCTTCGGCGTGTACTGGGACGTGCAAGACGTTTTGCTCGAGGACATCGAGCGGATAGAGGTCATCCGCGGCCCGGGCGGCACTGTTTGGGGCGCTAATGCCACGAATGGCGTGATCAACATCATCACTCGGGCCGCTAAGGACACGCAGGGTGGCCTGCTCAGTGCCGGTGCCGGCAACCAGGAACGCGGCTTTGCCAGTCTACGCTACGGTGCACGCGCCGGAAGCAAGGGTCATTACCGCGTGTTCGCAAAATACTTCGATCGCGGCCCATTCGAACTGCCTTCAGGCCAAATCGCGCAGGATCAGTGGCATTTCGGGCGAGTTGGCCTCCGTGCGGAGTGGGAGCTGACGCCGAGCGACACGCTGATGTTCAACGCAAGCCTGTACGGCGGGCGGGCCGGATTGACAACCACGCTGGTGACCTCCTTCTCTCCGCCATTTGAGCAAACGCTGGTGGGTGAAGCCCATGTGAGCGGCGGTCATGTTCTCGCGCGGTGGAAACGCAAGGTCTCCAAGCAATCCAACTTCGCAATGCAGCTCTACTACGACCGCACCGACCGCTACGAGTTCATCCAGGGCGAGCACCGCCAGACGGTGGATTTCGATTTCACCCAGCAGTTGGCCTGGGGTAATCACCACGACCTGGTCTGGGGCCTGGGCTTCCGTTACACAACGGATCAGACCCAGCCCAGGTTTTTTGCCGCACTCGTCCCAGCCAGCCGGCAGGACCAGGTCTGGAGCGGATTCATTCAGGATGAGATTAGGTTGTTTTCCAAGCGCCTCCACCTGACCATAGGCTCGAAGTTCGAGCACAACGGATATACCGGGTTCGAGGTTCAGCCGAGTGCCCGAGCCTTGTGGTCCTTCACTCCCCATCATGCTGTGTGGGGCGCTATTTCTCGAGCCGTGCGCACTCCCTCCCGGGCGGAGCAGGATGTGCGCTTCATTTTGGGTGCGTTCTCGACTCCGACTGGCCCGCCCACGGTGATTGCCGCATTCGGTGACCCGGCCTTCCGCTCGGAAGATCTTCTGGCCTATGAGCTGGGTTACCGCCTCAATCCGGGCAAGCGAATCTCCCTTGATCTGGCCACCTTCTATAACCTGTACGATCATCTCAGGGCGTTCCGACCGGAGGTGCCTTTTCTCGCGCTCGACCCTCCTCCGCCGCACATTGTTGTACCGCTTCGGTTGGTAAACGGGATGCGCGGCCATACCTACGGTGCGGAACTTGCCGGCAACCTGGACCTGACCCACAGGTGGCGGTTGAGCCCAGGGCTAACGTTCGTCCGCCAGCACCTGCGCGCCGCTCCGGGTACGAATAGCACCCTCTCGGAAGCGAACGAGGGCGACAACCCGGTCTGGCAAGCTCACTTGCGATCATTCGTGGATCTCCCGCACCAGGTAGAGTGGGATTTGACGCTGCAGCTGGTTGGGCCCCTGGCCGCCCAGGACACGCCTCGTTACGCCAGACTGGACATGCGGCTTGGCTGGCTTCCGACCGACACCCTGAGTGTATGCGTAGTCCTGCAAAACTTGGCTGATCCTCGTCATCAGGAATTCAATGCCTTCCCACAGTTTGCTTCTAGTACGCAGGTGCGCCGCAGCGCCTACGCCAAATTCACCTGGAGCTTCTGAGTGGATGCTGGAGCCTGTGTCCAAAGTCAACGGCCGGACAGGCCCTCGCTCCTGTCCGCAGTGAAGATCGCGCGAAGGGTGCTTTTCTTGTTCACATTGGCAGTCTTTGCCAGCGGGCGCTTGGCCTGGGCGCAGTCTGACTCACCTTCCGAGTATCAGGTCAAAGCTGCGTTCCTTTATAACTTCGCTAAATTTGTCGAGTGGCCCTCCATTGCCTTTCCTGACTCCGGGTCTCCCTTCGTATTCGGCATCGTTGGTGATGATCCCTTCGAAGGCCAACTCACCACAATGCTCTTGGAGAAAAGCCTGAGTGGAAGGAGATTCGTCGTTCGGCGCTTTCGCCGGGACGAAGACCTCCGCCAATGCCACGTTCTCTTCATCAGCTCTTCCGAGAAAAAGTTTCTGACGCTGATCCTGGGGAGCGTCAGGGGTTCCAGCGTCCTGACCGTCGCCGATACCGATGGCTTTGCCCGCCAGGGCGGGATAATCGGGCTGGTTTTGGAAGAAAACCGCGTGCGGCTCGAGGTGAATCCACAACTCGCTGAGCGCTCCCACCTAAAGATCAGCTCCAAGCTGCTCGCTCTGGCCCGGATCGTCGGAGAGAACGGGGTGAAGAGCAACTGAGATGCTCGGCTTTCGCCATCTTTCCATCCGCGGCAAGCTGCTCGCACTGATCATGGCCGTCACCAGTGTCGCGCTGGTCCTGGCCAGTGCCGCCTTCCTTTTCTACGACGCCTATATGTTTCGGCAGTCACTGATTCACGAGTATGAGACGGTCGCCTCTGTCCTCGGCTCGAATAGCACCGCCTCGCTGACCTTTCATGATCCCGAGTCCGCCCATGACATCTTGAGCTCCTTGCGCGCCGAAGCCGAATTGCGCGTAGTTTCTGCCTGCATCTACACGCCGGCCGGGCAGGTGTTTGCCACCTATCACAGAGACTCCGCCGGGCCGGCCTGCTCGCCAACAGCCCCGCAAGGGGAGGGCAGTCACATTGAACGAGGTCAACTCTTCGCGGTTCAGCCCATCCTGCTACATGGCGACCGGATTGGCACACTTGTCATCCAGCGCGACCTCACCGACGTCCGGCAGCGCCTCTACAATTACCTGGTTTTCTTGGCCATCATTGTGATTGGCACTCTTGGGGTGGCAACCCTCCTCTCTCGCCGGCTCCAACGGGCCATTTCGGAGCCAATCCGTCATCTGGCCTCGACCACTCTGCGAGTCTCTGTGGAGAAGGACTATTCGCTTCGCGTCGCAAAGGGAAGCGAAGACGAGTTGGGTGTACTTATCGACGGCTTCAACCAAATGTTGGCGCAGATTCAGGAGCGCGACGCCGCCCTGCATGCCTCGCACCAGCAGCTCGAGCAGCGCGTCCAGCAGCGTACGCAGGAGCTGCAATTGGAGATCAATGAGCGGCGCAACGCCGAGCAAAAACTTGCTGAACGCACGGCCTACCTGAACGCCCTGATTGAGAACAGCCCTTTGGCTATCGTCACTCTGAACCAGGATCACCGGATTCAGATGGTTAACCCCGCCTTCGAGAAGCTCTTTCAATATCAATCCGCTGAGATCGGCGGCGGCGACTTGGACCAGCTGATCGCTTCGGAAACAGCCCGCGAGGAAGCCGTCAGGCTCACTCGCCTCGGAATGTCCGGCCAGGCAGTCCACACCACGGCACGCCGGCAACGAAAGGACGGCTCGCCGGTGGACGTAGAAATCCACGGCATGTCGTTGATCTCGAAGGGCGAGTTCATCGGGGCCTTCGCTCTGTATCAGGACATCACCGAGCGCAAGCGCGTGGAAGCCGAACTGAGCAAACTCTCCAGCGCCGTGCAACAAATCGCAGACAATCTGATGATCACGAGCGCGGACGGGGCCATTGAATACGTCAATCCAGCCTTTGAGAAACAGACCGGCTATGCCAAAGAAGAAATCATCGGCCAGACGCCGCGAGTACTCAAGTCCGGCGAACACAATGATGCGTTCTATCAAATGCTGTGGAAAACGATTCTCTCCGGAGATGTTTTCCGCGCTGTGTTCATCAACAGAAAAAAGAGCGGGGAGCTCTACCACGAAGAGAAGACCATCACGCCCCTCCGCGACAGCCAGGGGAACATCACACACTTCGTTTCTGCCGGCCGCGACATCACCGGGCGTAGGCGGGCCGAGGAGGCACTGCGGCAAGCCGAAGAAAAGTATCGCACCATATTTGAAAACGCCGTTGTGGGCATCTTCCAAACCACGCTCGACGGACAGTACCTGACGGCAAACCCCACGCTGGCGTGCATATTGGGGTACGACTCACCCCAGGAGTTGATGGCGACCGTCGCCGACCTCAACTATCAGTTCTACGTCGAGCCTGACCGCCGTGCAGAGTTTCTTCGCCTGATGCAGGAGCAGGGCGCCGTATCCACGTTTGAGTCGGAGATCTATCGCAAGGACGGCAGCTTGATTTGGATTTCCGAGAATGCGCGGCAGCTGCACAGCCCCGATGGGCGAGCGTTGGGCTTTGAGGGCACGACGGTAGATATCACCCAGCGCAAGCAGGCAGAGGAGGAATTGCAAAAGGCCAAGGAGGCGGCCGAAGCGGCGACGCGGTCCAAGAGCGAGTTCCTGGCCAACATGAGCCACGAGATCCGCACGCCCATGAATGGCATCCTGGGGATGACCGAGCTCGCCCTGGATACCGACCTCACTCGCGAGCAGCGAGAGTATCTGCGGCTGGTCAAGTCGTCCGGAGAAAGCCTCTTGCGCGTGATTAACGACATCTTGGACTTCTCCAAAATCGAAGCCGGAAAGCTTGAACTAGAAACCACTGATTTCCGCCTGAACGAACTCCTCGGTGAAACTCTCAAGACCTTGGCCTTCCGTGCCCACAAGAAGGGCCTGGAGCTCTCCTGTCACGTCAAGCCGGAGGTGCCGGATGGATTGTGCGGCGACCCCGGCCGCCTGCGCCAGGTCCTGGTCAACTTGGTGGGTAACGCCGTGAAATTTACTGAAGAAGGGGAAGTCATTGTGCGCATCGAGATGGAGTCCCGCTCGCCCGGCCGAGTCCGCCTGCATTTCGCCGCTGCCGACACCGGCATCGGGATTGCCCCTGAGAAACAGCCGCACATACTCGAGCCCTTCGAGCAGGCCGATGGATCTATGACCCGCCGCTATGGCGGGACGGGTCTCGGTCTGAGCATCTCGCGAAAACTGGTGGAGATGATGGGCGGGCGGCTGTGGGTGGAGAGCACGCTGGGGAAGGGAAGCGTGTTTCATTTTATCGCTGATTTCGGCTTGGCCGAAGCGGCTGCCGGGATGCCCGAAGAGCTGGTCTCGTTGAAAAACGTTCGCGTGCTGGTGGCCGACGACAACGCAACCAATCGGCGCATCCTTGAGGAAACGCTCAAGAGCTGGGAGATGGTGCCGGAGTTGGCGTGCGGTGGCAAGGCCGCCCTGTCGGCGCTGGAGAAAGCCTGGCAGACCAAGCGGCCCTTCCCTCTGGTCCTGCTCGATGCACACATGCCCGACCTGGACGGCTTTTCGGTTGTCCGTCGCATTCGCTCGAAACCGGAGCTGGCCGGCGCTGTCATCCTCATGCTCACCTCAGATACACAAAAAGGTGATTTGGAGCGGTGTCGCGAGCTGGGCATTGCTGCCCACCTGGTCAAGCCTGTCACGCAGTCTGATCTGTTGGACACCATTCTGTTGCTTCTGGGCAAGCGAATCGCCCCGGCCGCCGAGCCGGAGTCTTCCCCCTCTCAGCCGCAGACGTCGCGCACTCTGCGCATCCTCCTGGCGGAGGACAACCCCGTCAACCAGCAGCTGGCTGTCCGCCTCTTGCGCAAGCGCAGACACACTGTTGTTGTCGCAGGCAACGGCCGCGAGGCAGTGGACCATCTCGAGCGTAGTAAATACTCCGGCTTCGACATTGTTCTCATGGACGTGCAAATGCCGGAAATGAACGGTTGGGAGGCCACCGCAGCGATCCGCGCCCGGGAATCACAGTTCGGCGTGCACACACCGATCGTGGCCATGACCGCCCACGCCCTCAAAGGCGACCAGGAACGCTGCCTGGCCGCCGGGATGGATGGCTACGTCTCCAAACCGATTCGCTCCGACATCCTGGTTGCAGAGATAGAACGATGCCTCTCCGCCACGCAAACATCTCCTAAGACACCTTCTTCAAAGACGCTGCCCGCGAATTCTCATTCCACCGTTGCTGAAGACCCGCTTCAGGAGGTCCTGCACCGCCAAGCGCTCCTGGATCGCGTCGAGGGTGATCGGGCGCTGCTGGCGGAGATGGTAGCGCTTTTCTTCGAAGAATCGCCTCGCCAGCTCGCCGAGTTGCAGGACTCGCTCGCAAACGGTGACGCCCCTGCCGCCGAGCGGGCGGCCCACAAACTAAAGGGTGCCGTCGGCAACTTTGCTGCTCCGGCGGCCGCGGCTGCGGCCGAGAAGGCAGAACATCTCGCACGGGCCGGCGACCTCGACCGCGCCCGCGCCGCCGCATCCACTCTGGATAAAGAGCTCGAACGCCTGCGGCCTGTTTTAACCGCACTGTGCTCGGAGGTTAGCCAGTGAGAGTTCTTGTTGCCGATGATGAGCCGGTCTCCCGCCGTCTCTTGCAGTCCATGTTGGTGAAATGGGGCTACGATGTGCTGGCTGCCTCCGATGGCGATCAGGCCTGGGAGATCCTTCATGGTGAGCAGGCCCCGCGCCTGGCGTTGCTTGACTGGATGATGCCCGGTCGGAAGGGAATCGAGATTTGCCGGGCTGTGCGCGCCCGTTTGAGCCAGCCCTATGTTTATATCCTTCTCCTGACCGCCCGGAAGGATAAAATTGATGTGATTGAGGGTCTCGAATCCGGCGCAGACGATTACCTCACCAAGCCGTACTTTGCCCAGGAGCTTCGCGCCCGCCTGCGCGTGGGCGAGCGTATCCTTGAGCTGGAAGATCACCTGGTGGCTGCCCGCGAGGCCATGCACTTCCGTGCCACCCACGACCCGCTCACCGGCCTCTGGAATCGGGCGGCCATTCTGGACAGTTTGAATCGCGAGCTGCCTCGCGCTCACCGCGAAGGCCGCCCGCTGGGCATCCTGCTCGCAGATTTGGATCACTTCAAGAAGATCAACGACACCAATGGTCACCTCGCCGGGGATGAAGTCCTGCGTGAGGCCGCTCGCCGCATGCTGTCGGCGGTTCGCAGCTATGATCTGGTCGGCCGCTATGGCGGGGAGGAGTTCTTGCTGTTGCTTTCCGGCTGCGATGCGGCGAGCATCTTTGATCGCGCCGAACACCTGCGACGTGCGATTGCATCAGAACCGGTAAAGGCCGTCGAGGGCCCTCTGGAGGTCACCATCAGCGTGGGCGCCGTCACGTCCGCTGGACTCCGAGAGCTCGACGCGGACGCCTTTCTCCGGGCAGCGGATCAGGCGCTCTACCGGGCCAAAAATGCCGGCCGCAATCGGGTTGAGATTGTCGGCCCGGACGAATTGCAGGCGTTGCTGCAGAACTCAGAAAAGACGCCCCGGCTTGCCAGCACGAAGGAAGAGTTGACGGCTCCTAAAGATTGAGTCAGGAGCGAGCACAAGCTCTTTTTACCCGCCGGCCTTTTCGAGCTTCGCGGCGGTCTTCTTCTCCGGTGTGATGGTTTTCCGATAGAGCGTCAGTTTGCCATCGGCTACGTTGGCCAGATAGCGCCCGCCTCCGCGAAAAACGCTGGCGGTCGATGGTTGAACAACGTTGAACTGCATCACCCGGACTCCCCGCCGGGCCATCTCCGCCCAGCGCGAGCTGGTTTCCGGGTTCTGCTCAATGCCGCGGAGGGCCTGCCCCTGGACTTCGAAGTCCACCTGACGCAGTCGTTTCCTTTGCGTGCGGTGGACCGGATAGCTTCGGCCCTCCAGATCAACGAGGTTCACGTTTTCCTTCAGCGCCTGGCGCCAGACCGACACCAGCGCCTCTTCGAGCGTCATTAGCCGGCGGCCTTGGCGCTGGGCCGCTGCATCTGCTGCATCATCTGGCGCATGGCTTCGGTGGAGCCGGGCGAACGCTTCTCCCGCCATGCCTCCATTCGAGTGGCCACCGCTTCGAGGTTCGCAAAGATGTGTGGGCTCTTCATTGCTGACCGCCACGCCGGCACCACGGCGCGGATGCGGTCCCACGCCACCCACAGCTCGCCCGTGTTCTCGAAGAAAAAGTCGTCGTCAATCAAGCCCCGGTTGACGACGCTCGCCACCATGTCCCAGTAACTGATGACCATCCGGATGTTCGTGTTTCCTTCGCTTCCTGGGGGGTACTTCGTCATCATCTCTTCCGGCGTGCTGGCCGAGTAGTTTTCCACGAACCAGGATCTTGCCTGGCGGAGTCGCGGCTCGCGCCGCATGTCGTACAGTTTCAAGAGAAGTTCAGCCTGCTGGTGTGTTACCTGTCCCATGGTTTTCTCCTTTTGTGTGTTTATTCTCAGTTCATCGCGGAACTGAAAACTCGTTTAGAGCTCTCGCGCTGTGCCTAACAGACGCACGCGGTGCGCCCAGCTCAGCGCGATTTCGTCCTGGCTGCACGCTGCCAGAACGCGGCGCCGCAGCTCGCGCGCCACTTCCTCGTTCCGGTTCGGCGCTGTGCGCACCTGCAGGCGCACGGTGACGCCGTTGAGCGTCATCGCCTCCACTCCCAGCACTCGCGGACCGTCCACCAGCGCCGCCGACCACACCGGGTCAGCGCGGAACTCGCCGCAGGTTCGCTCCAGGGTCCGCAGCGCCGCATCCAGTGGCTGCTCGCTGTCGAATTCCAGGTCCAGGAATACCTGCGACCAGTCGCGGCTCAGGTTGGCGACCTCACGCATCTCACCATTCGGGATCGTGACCACCGCCCCTCGCGCATCGCGCAACACGGTGCGCCGAAGTGTGACATGCTCCACACGTCCCGTCGTACTGCCCGCTCGGATTGTGTCGCCCACCACAAACTGGTCCTCAAACACGATAAAGAAGCCATTGATCAGGTCGCGGATCAGGTTCTGCGCCCCAAAGCCCAGCGCCACGCTGGCCAAACCGGCCAGCGCCGCCAGCGGCGTCACGTTAATCCCGAACTCCGGCAACGCCATCAGCAGCGCCACCGCCATAATCAACACGATGCCCGCGCTCTGCAGCACACCGGCCAGTGTGCGCGTCTGCTGCTCGCGCATTCGCGCCACGCGCGATTCCGAGGTGGCCATCTTCACCAGCCGCCGGGTGAGCAGACGCAGGACGTGCGTCAGCCCGATGGCGAGCAGTAGGATACCGGCCAGCCGTAAGCCGGTCGCCAGTGCGAAGTTCATTCCCCGGAAGAGTTCAATGCTCATACAATGTAAGGGAGCGCGATTATACCATTGGGCAGCCAACCCGGTGCCCGGTCGCTTGCTTCCCATAGAGCAGGGATTGGATCCGCGCTCGTCAATTGGGGGCATCTATGAACGCAGGTCGTAGAGGATTTTTGGTCCGCATGGCTCCCTTCGCCCTTGTGGTGGGAGCAAGCAGTTGCTCGGCGTTTGAAGCGTTGGCACAGGCCACATCACCTCGTGGACAAAGCCCGCCGCCGCCCCCCGGCCCGGCCAACAATCCCCGGACGAACTTCCCTCCATTTCCTGAGACGCCCAAGCCTCCTGAACCCAAGCTCGACCCGCGGGCCGCGCTCAAGAAGAATCAGGAGGTGCTCAAGCGTGACGTCAAGCGTCTGGCGGAGCTGGCTCGCCAGTTGGAGAGCGAAATGGAAAAGACCGACGCGGCCGAAGTGCTCTCCCTTCAGGTCGTGCGCACGGCCGAAGAAATCGAAAAGCTGGCTAAGAACATCAAGAACCTGGCCCGCGGCTGATCGGACTCTCCGCAGGCCGATTTTTCGTTCCGTGGAAACCTGAACACCTTCCTGTGCGTCTTTCTCCGCGGTTGTCAGGCACCTGGGGGTCTCTCCTGAGCCCTGTCGGGAGGCCTGAAGTTGTGCCATCCGAAATCCAAGTGAAACTGGAGGCTGGTGTGAAGCTTCGTCGCGTCGTGCTGTTGGTCTCTGTTTTTTTCTCGCTGGCCGCTGCTGGCTGGGCCAGGCCCATCAAGATCCCTCGCCATCCCGACTACCACAACGGGAAGATCGTCTTCAGCTATCTGAGCGACATCTGGATGGTGAATGAAGATAGCTCGAATCCGCGCCGCCTGACCGTGCACACGGCCCGCGACATCTATCCGCGTTTCTCGCCCGATGGCAAGTGGATCGCCTTCTCTTCGGATCGCTATGGCAACTACGACGTCTTCGTCATTCCCACTGATGGCGGCGAGCCGCGCCAGCTCACCTTCAACAGCTCGGCCGACACGGTGGTGGGATGGTCGCGCGACAGTAAGCGCGTGATCTTTTCCTCGGCGCGCGGCCTGCTCTACCCGGGCTCGCCGAATCTATATGAGGTGCCCGTCGACGGCGGCCTCGAGCAGCCTCTGCCCACCGACTGGGGCACCTGGGGCAGCTACTCGCCCGACGGCAGCAAGTTCGTCTTCAACCGCCATCCCTTCCCCTGGTGGCGCAAGCACTACCGCGGCAGCTTTAGCGCCGACCTGTGGGTGATGGATGTCGTATCGAAGAATTCAAAGAAAATCCTTGATGAAAACCTGCCCGACGATCAGAAACCGAACAATTTCTGGCCCCAGTTCGGAAACGGCGAGATCTACTTTGTTTCCGACCGCGCCACCGCTGGTAAGGCCGGTTCGCCCGAAGTGATGAAATCTATCATCAACATCTGGAAAATCCCCGCGGGCGGCGGAAAGCCGGTTCAGGTCACCAATCACAAGGACGGCTCGCTCTTTTTCCCCTCGATGTCCTCCGACGGCAAAGTGATCGTCTACGAGGAACACTTCGGCCTCTGGAAGCTCGACGTCGCCTCAGGAAAGACCACCGAAGTGCCCGTCGAAATCGTCTCCGACTGGAAAGAGAACAACTTTGAACTGATGGCCATCAACGGCGAAGCGGATAGCTACGACCTCTCTCCCACCACGCGCCGTGCCGTCATCTCCACTCACGGCGAGCTGTTCACCATCGCCACCGACCGGGGTGATATCTCCCGCATTTCGCGCAGCGGCTGGCGCGATTCCTCGCCGCAGTGGTCGCCGGATGGCAACTGGATCGCCTTCGTCAGCGACCAGTCCGGCCGCGACGAAGTCTGGGTGATCGGCACCGACGGCAAGAACTCAAAGAAACTCTCCGATTCCGACACGGAAAAGAGCGCCATCGCCTGGCTGCCGGACTCGAAGTCGCTTATCTATTCCGCATCCCACCACAAGCTCTACTTCGTTGACGTGGCCAGCGGGGAGACCCGCGTTCTCACCTCGCACGACGTCAGCAACATCAATTCTCCCGTCGTCTCGCCCGACGGCAAGTGGGTGGCGTACTCGAAACTCGACCGCGATCTCCGCAACCACGTCTATTTCCTGCCCATCGCCGGCGGCACCGAGCAGCGCCTGCCCGACGACCGCCTCTTTGCCAGTTTTGGCCCGCGCTGGACGCCCGACGGCAAGAAACTCGTCTTTCTCGGCGGCTACGTACAGGCTGGCTCGGCCACACTGCGCGATAACGTCGCAGCGCTCTATAGCGTCTCGCTTACGAAGGAAGACCGGGACCCGATGACCCGCGACCTGGATAGCGAAGAAGCTGCTCGCGCTGCCGAGCGCGCTGCTCTCGACCGCGCTCCCCGGCCCGGCCAACAGGCGGCTGCTCCTGAGGTCAAGATTGATTTCGATGGAATGGACCGCCGCGTCCGCCAGGTCACCCGGCTCTCGGACAACATCCTCACTGCCGTCCCTGCGCCCGATAGCCGCAGCTACGCCTTTGTGGCCGTCGAAGACGTCGAGGGCCGCAATGTTTTCGTCCTCTACACCATTCAGGAAACCGGCGAGGGGATGCGGCGCGTCACGCAGTCGCAGGCGCCTCCACCGGACGCCGACGGCCCGCCGTTTGGCGGCTTTGGCGGGGCCATCGGTTCACTCCAGTATTCGAAGGACGGCCGCACGATCCACTTCCTTGAGGGCAATGGCATCTGGGCGGCCAGCGTGGGCGCGCCGGATGCTGGCGCCGCCGCTGCAGCACCGCGTCCCGCTGTCGATGCCGCACCGGCCGGAGCCGGCGGGCGGCGCCGCGTCAATTTCACCGTGCGCGTCGAGGTGAATAATCAGGAAGAGCGCCAGCAGGTCTTTGGCGAAGCCTGGCGCATCATGAAGAACCGCTTCTACGACTCACAAATGCACGGCGCCGACTGGGCTGCACAGCGTGCGGTCTATCAGCCGCTGCTGGATTGGGCGGGCGATCGCGACGAGCTCCAGAACGTCGTCCTCCAGATGATTGGCGAGCTCAACGCTTCCCACACTGGCATCAGCGGGGGCGGACCGCCTGACCGCAGCGCCATCCAGACCCGTTACCCCGGCTTTGAACTCGAGCCGGACGCCTCGGGCTACTACAAGGTCTCTTACATCTACAAGAACGGCCCGGCCGACCGCGACTTCGTGAAAATCAGCGTCGGCAACTTTATCCTGGCCGTCAACGGCACGCCGCTCAAGTCCGGCGAGAATTACTGGCGGCTTTACAACCTCGCCCCCGGCCGCAAGTTCGAGTTCCTCGTAAACTCGAAGCCTGCCCCCGACGGGGCCTGGACCGCCACCGCCACGCCCATCAACGCCGGTGCTCATGGCACGCTCCTGTACGAGAAGTGGGTCGAAGAGCGGCGCCAAATGGTTGAGAAAATGTCCGGCGGCGAACTCGGCTACCTGCACATCCGCCAGATGAACGAAGCGGCGCTGCGCAAGTTCGAGCGCGACCTGGCCGATAATCACTTCAAGAAGGCGCTGATCATCGATCAGCGCTTCAACCCCGGCGGCGGCATCGACCAGGAACTTCTGGAAATCCTCCAGCAGAAGCAGTATCAGTACACGCGCGGCCGCGACTCCGTCTACATCACTCGTCCACAACGCGCCTTCTTCGGCGCGGTCGTCGTGATGCAGAACGAGCGCTCCACCTCCGACGCCGAAGTCTTCCCCGATGGCTTCCGCACCGTCAAGCTTGGCAAGGTCGTCGGCATCAATACCTACGGCGCCGTAATCGGCACCGGCGCCTATCGTCTCCTCGACGGCTCAATGATCCGCACGCCCGGCACAGGTTTATGGAGCATCACCGGCCAAAACCTCGAGAACTACGGCGTGCCACCCGACGTCTACGTTGACAACACTCCGGCAGACTTCTTGAAGGGCCGCGATGCCCAGCTCGAAAAGGCGATCGAGGTCTTGAAGGACGAGCTCAAGAAGAATCCGCCGAAGAACATCCCCGGGCGCTAGCCACGATTCTCACCACGCCAACGAAGGGCCCGCGGGACACACCCTGCTACTCGCGGGCTCTTCGTCTTTTCAGGCGAAGTCCGCCTAAACCATTTTGGTAGTTGCGGCGCCGTGTTCATTTCCATCAAAGTGAAGTGGCTATGGACATCCTCGAACAGATGGCCGAGCACGACCACGAGCAGGTGGTTGCCTTCCAGAACAATGCCACCGGCCTGCGCGGCTTCCTGGCCATTCACGATACGACACTCGGACCGGCGCTCGGCGGCGTGCGTATCTGGCCCTACGCAAATGATGATGAAGCGCTCGCCGATGCACTGCGGCTCTCCCGTGCGATGACCTACAAGGCTTCGCTCGCCGAGCTGCCCTGCGGCGGTGGCAAGACCACGCTCATGCTCCATCCCGGCCTGAAGCGCGCCGAAGCGTTCGAGGCCCTGGGTCGAATGGTGGAAAGCCTGAACGGCCGTTATTTCACTGGCCGCGACGTTGGCATCACCGACGACGACCTCGCCGCCATCGCCCGCGCCACCCGCTACGTCGCGAAAGAGCCTTCGCCGGAGCTGGGCGACGTTTGCGAGCACACCGCAATCGGCGTCTGGCACGGCCTGCGCGCCTGCCTCGAAATCGCCGGCTTGAAGCAAGCGCGAGTGGCCATCCAGGGTGTGGGCGGTGTGGGGATGTTGCTCGCGCAACTGCTCCATCGCGAGGGCATGGAACTGGTGGTCGCCGACGTGAACGCCGCGCGCGCCGCTCAGGCAGGGAGGGAATTCGGTGCGAAGGTTGTCGCGCCGGAAGAAATCCTCACCACGCCGTGCGAGGTCCTGGCTCCTTGCGCTCTGGGCGGCGTAATCACCGCACAAAACGCGGCCTCGATTCGCGCCCGCATCGTCTGCGGCTCAGCGAACAACATCCTCGCTTCGCCCGAGGCTGGCGATGCGCTGGCCGCACGTGGCATCCTTTACGCGCCGGATTATTTGGTAAACGCCGGAGGCCTGATCCGCGGCGCGGAGTATTACCTGCTGGGCCGGCTGGACAGTCATCCTAGCCTCGAACGCATTTATGAGCGTATGCTTCGCATCGCTCGGTTGGCGGACGAGCGCGGCGTCTCCACCTCCCGCATCGCCGACGAGCTGGCCCAGGCCCGCCTGAAGCGTCCCAAGATGTTTCAGGATTTGACCTGGCGCGGCCGCTGACGGCCAGTCCTCAGCAACCTTCGCAGACTACCGCGCCTTTCGTGTGTTAAAATCCCTTCTGGTGCGCGCCTGTAGCTCAGTTGGATAGAGCGCTGGTCTCCGGAACCAGAGGTCGGAGGTTCAAATCCTCTCAGGCGCGCCATCCCCGTTCCGGAGCTTTCTGCGGAGCGCCACTGCCTCTACCCTTACTTTCAAAGACTTGCCGTGGTAGTCTAGTCGTCGTTTAGAGCCGTAGGGCGTATAAGCTCTCCCGGTTAGTCCAAGCCTGATCAGGAGTATCACCATGGCCGAGAAGAAGACGATTGCAGTTGTGGGTGCAACCGGCGCGCAGGGCGGCGGACTGGTTCGCGCCATCTTGAGTGACCCGAGTGGTGGCTTCACTGCGCGCGCGCTTACGAGAGACGTCAACTCGGATAAGGCGACGGAACTAGCGAAGTTGGGAGCTGAAGTCTTCGCCGTGGACGTCGACGACGTAGAAAGTCTGAAGAAGGCGTTCGAGGGTGCCTATGCAGTGTATTGCGTCACGTTTTTCTGGGAGCACTTTTCGCCCGAGAAAGAACTTTCTCAGGCCACCAATATGGCCAAGGCGGCGAAGCACGCCGGAATTGAACACGTCATCTGGTCCACACTCGAAGACACGCGGAAATGGGTGCCTCTCAGCGACAGCCGCATGCCCACGCTCATGGGCAAGTACAAGGTGCCGCACTTCGACGCGAAGGGCGAAGCCAACCAGGTGTTCACCGATCTCGGCGTGCCCACGACGTTCCTGCTGACGTCGTTCTACTGGGAGAACTTCACCCACTTCGGCATGGGGCCCAAGAAAGGTGCGGACGGCAAGCTGGCCACCACCTTTCCCATGGGCGACAAGAAGCTCCCAGGCATCGCTGCCGAGGACATCGGCAAGTGCGCCTACGGGATCTTTAAGAAGGGCCGTGAGTTGATCGGCAAGACCGTCGGCATCGCCGGCGAACACTTGACAGGCGCGCAGATGGCCGCCACCTTCACCAAAGTGCTGGGTCAGGAGGTTTGCTACAATAGCGTGTCACCAGAGGCATACCGTGGGTTCGGTTTCCCGGGGGCAGACGACCTGGGCAACATGTTCCAGTTCAAACGCGACTTCGAACAATACTTCTGCGGCGTGCGCAACCCCGACGTCGCCCGGGGCCTGAACCCCGCGCTGCAAACCTTCGAGATGTGGCTCGCCCAGAACAAGAGCCGCATCCCGCTTGAGCAGAATGCAGCCAGCGCCTAGCAGTGCGATCAGCCGAACCGTCCAAGAAGGGTCATTTCACTGATGCGTGGCCCATTTGCCAGAATTCGGGTCACCGCCGAAGTTCTAAAATCGTCCCCCAGGGCGCCCCACTCCTTATTCTTCGCCGGCACAAGGACAAAGCCAAAGGGCTTTCTGTAGGCCGGATTGCCGCCTGCGGCTATGTAGAAGTTTGATCCCTCCCAGGCATGGGCGACAACTTGCTCCACGCAACACCTTCCATTAGGGTATTCTCCTTTTCATGAAGCGCATTCTCATCATCGAGGATGACCGCGACATCGTCGAGTTGGTCCGTTACAACCTCACCAACGAAGGCTTTCGGGTGGTGGCCGCATCGGACGGCTCCACAGGCCTGGCGCAAATCAAGAAATCGCCGCCCGACCTCTTGCTGCTCGATCTGATGCTGCCCAAGCTTTCCGGCCTCGACATCTGCAAGGAAGTCCGCCGCGACCAATCACTGAATCGCCTCCCAATCCTGATGTTGACGGCGCGCGGCAGTGAAGCCGACCGCGTCGTTGGCCTCGAAATGGGCGCCGACGACTACGTGACCAAACCCTTCAGCCCGCGCGAGCTGGTGGCACGTGTCAAAGCCCTGCTTCGCCGCGCCGAAGTGCCGGATGAGACCCCGCGCCCGATCGAAGCCGGCAAGCTCCTCATTGATCCATCCTCGTATCGCGTCACCCGCGCCGGCAAACCGATCACGCTCAGCACCCTCGAGTTTCGCCTGCTCTACTACCTGGCCTCGCGGCCCAATCGCGTGTTCACCCGCGACCAATTGCTCGACGCCGTCTGGGGCACCGAACGATTTGTTACCCCGCGCAGTGTGGACGTCTATATTCGCCGCCTGCGCGAGAAAAGCGAGCCCGACCCGGATCACCCCGTCCACCTGAAGACGGTGCGCGGCGCCGGCTATTTGTTTGAACTGGAAACGGAACCGGCGGCAACCCGCAGTGGCCGCGGCAAATAGGCCCAAACCGAGGAAACGGTGCGTCCCAAACTCTTCTGGCAGCTCAGCCTGACCTTCCTGGGCCTGCTCCTGGCCGCTGTCCTCGCCGTGGATCTCTACACCTCCCGCGTCGCGCGCCGGGAGTACCTTCGAATCAGTTTCGAGGAACTGGAAATCCTTACCCGCCTGTCTCGCGCACAACCGCCACCGACGGAGCCCGCAGCCGCGCAAGCTGCCTGGGTCTCGCGGATGGCGCAAGGCGGTGCGCGGGTAACCATTGTGGCCGCCGATGGCCGCGTGCTCGCTGATTCCGCCGAAGACCCTGCCGCGATGGAAGACCACTCCAATCGGCCGGAAATCCAGCAGGCCCTGGCCACGGGGGAAGGTCGCGCTGTGCGTCGAAGCCCCACGCTCGGTCGTGAGCTGATTTATCTTGCTCTCCGCTTGGAGGACGTCGCGGGCCAGCCGATTGTGCTTCGTTTTGCGCGGCCACTCCAGGAAGTGGACGAACAGTTGGGTGAGTTCCGCCGCCGGCTGTGGGTCGGTTGGCTCGTGGTCCTGCTTTTTGCCGCAGGCTTCTCGTTCATTGCGGCCCGGCGTTTCTCCTCACGCATTGAACGGCTGAAAGAATTCTCGGCCCGCGTGGCCGGGGGAAACTTTACGCCACTGCCGGTTGTGCGCCGCGGCGACGAGGTGGACGCGCTCGGCCGCACTCTCAACGATACGGCCGCGCAGCTCGACCGCACCATCCGCTCGCTCACCGACGAGCGCAACCGCACGGCTGCCATTCTGAGCAGCATGATTGAGGGCGTGGCGGTTGTGAACGCTGAGGAGCGCGTCCTTTTCGTCAACCCGGCGTTTGCTCACATCCTGGGTCTTGACCCCGTGGCGGAGATGGGCCGGCCGCTGGTTGAGCTGGTGCGCGACTCTGAGTTGTTGGGGCTGGTCAAGCACGCGATCGCGGAACGTGCCACTGTATCCGGCGAAGTTGTCATTGGAACGGTACGCCAGCGCTCCTTTGCTGTCACGGCTTCTCCCGTGCAGGCCGAAGACTCTTCCGGAGCCGTGCTCGTCCTCCATGAGGTCACGGAGCAGCGGCGCCTCGAGCGCGTTCGCCGCGATTTTGTGGCCAATGTATCACACGAGTTTAAGACGCCACTCACGGCGATTCAGGGCTTCGCTGAGACTCTGCTCGGCGGCGCACTCGATGATCAACACAACCGCCGCCGGTTCGTCGAAATCATTCGCGACCATGCGCTGCGCCTCGCCCGGCTTACCGACGACCTTCTCCGGCTCTCCTTGATCGAAATTGGAAAGCTGGAATTCCACATCGAGCCGGTCTCCGCCTCCGCTCTGATTGAATCCTGCGTTGAGACGGCGCGCCTCAAAGCCAGTCAAAAGCAACTCACCGTGCGAATGGATTGCCCCGCGCAACTTCCTCTTGTGCTCGGCGATGCGAATCGCTTGCTGGAAGTGCTCCAAAACTTGCTTGACAATGCGATTCAGTACACGCCGGCAGGCGGTCAGATCACCGTGCGCGCGCAGGCGGCGGAGCAAGAAGTCATCCTTACAGTCGCGGACACAGGCATTGGCATTCCCCAAGCCGAGCAGGAACGCATCTTCGAGCGCTTTTACCGGGTGGACGCCGCCCGCTCTCGCGAAGTCGGTGGCACGGGCTTGGGCCTCTCCATCGCCCGCCACATTGTCCAGGCCCACGGCGGCCGCATCTGGGTCGAGAGTGCGGTCGGTCAGGGTTCCCGCTTCCACTTTTCCGTTCCCCTCGCTGCCTAACTTCCTCTTCCGCCTGCCCTTGCAGGCAAATCAAGCCTTGCTGAAGATTGACCTCCTATTCACATCCGCGTAACCTCCGCGAGCCACACTCCTGCTGAACATAAACGACGGATGGAAAGGGAGAAAAGATGCCAACCGCACAAGAAGCCGTTTATCAAGTGGCGCTGATGAACTACCTAGTCTCGATGGCCCGCACCGTGGAGACAAACGTCAACCGGGCTCTGGACGCCCTACTGGCTCGCAATGAAGCACTTACCCGCGAAGTTTTCCTCCTCGAGCCTCGTGTCAACGAAATGGAGATCACCATTGACAACCACGCTGTTCAGTTGCTACGTCAGGGCAACCTGTCGGATGAGGATGTCCGCCTGGTGGTCGCCACTCAAAAGATTACCAACGACCTTGAACGCATGGGCGACCTCGCCGTGAACATTTCTCAGTGTGTGGTTTCTTTAGCCTCCATGCCTCGTGTTGAGACCCGTCAGGAACTCACACCCATGACCTCGGCTGTTCGCGCCATGTTCAGCCGCACTCTGGGCGCGCTGATCTTTCGAAACGCGGACTTGGCCTCTGAAGTCCTCGAAGCCGATGACCTGGTCGATGCGTATCGGGACCGGCTCTTTGAAGGACTGCTAGAGGAGATGTACGAAGATCCCACGCAGGTCAATTCCAAGCTGCAATACATTCTCATTACGCGCTACCTCGAGCGCATCGCCGACCACACCACCAACATTGCCGAGGACATCATCTTCTGGGTTCGCGGGCTGGACGTTCGCCATGGCCGGGCGCTCTCTCAGCCGCCGCAGGATCCCGGTACTCACCAGCCGCCTCCGACTAAAGCTTCCACCCCGTAAGTCCTGCCGGGGCCGGCGTTTCCCCTGACGCCGGCCCCCTCCCCTCTTTCCCACTTATGTGCTTCTCCTCCAGTAAATTCCGCCAAGACTCACGATGTAACCTAGAATTCACATTCGATTCACGACTGGTTCATGGACTTGTGCAAAACTTAGCTTGAATTAGGCGAGGAATCATGAACAACAACAAATCCAAATCGTCCAGCAAACTGAGGAAATCTGCTAAGCAAAAGGGGGAAAGCATGCGCAAGTTGAGTCTAACAATCTTCGTACTGTCGCTGCTGGCGGTCCCAGCGGCAACGGCGGATACCACGGCGGCCAAGTCAAAGCCGACCGCCAACAAGACGGCAAAGCTTGCCGTAGCCGGGCCGGCAAAGAAAAGCGAGCCGTCGGCGATTGAGGTCGAGCTCCAGCAGGTGAAGGAATTGCTGCTTCAGCAGGCCCGCGAAATGGAAACTCAGCGCGGCCTCCTCCGCCAACAGCAGGAAAGAATGGAGCAAATGGAGCGGCGTATCCAGGAGCAGGCTGCTGCCAACAGTCACGGCGCTGCGCAGGAGCCCGATGATCAGCAGAACGGCCGGCCCAGCGAGCTGAAGGTCCTCGAGGGCCAGCTCGAAGCCGTGGCCGATACGACGAATACTCTCAACCAGAAGGTCATCAAGGTCGAGAAGGACATTGCCGACAACAAAAAGTCCGCGGACGGCAAGCTTCGCGCCCTCGGCAACTTCAGCTTTAGCGGCGACATCCGCCTCCGCGGTGAAACCTTCCACAACGGCACCGCCACGCCACGCAACCGCGAGCGCTTCCGCCTCCGCTTCAATGTCAACGCTAAACTCACTGACGAGTTCTTCGGCGGTCTGACAGTGGCCAGCGGCGATGCCACCGACCCCATCTCCACCAATCAGAGCTTCACAAACTTCTACACCCGCAAGTTCTTCTCCATCGACAAGGCCTTCTTCGGCTACAAGCCGAAGTGGTTCGCCAAAGTCGGTGGTGGCGAACTCGAGCTCCTGGGCGGCAAGTGGGGCTATTCGTGGTATCGCACCCAGATGACCTGGGACGACGATTTGAACCCCGAGGGCTTCAGTGAATCCGTCTCTTGGAAAATCCCGACCTCTTTCCTCGAGCGCATCGTTCTCGTCGGCTTCCAGACCTACATCGCCGAATCCGGCAGCGGTGCCGATACCGTCATGAACGGCGGTCAGTTCCAGGCTTACTGGAAGCTTGGCCCTCGCGTCCGTTTCACCTCCTACGCGGGCTTCTACGACTATCTGCAGGCCGATGCCGTCCGCGTGGCGCAAAGCAACGTCACCGTGCGGGTCAGCGGCGGCCCTTGCGGCCCATCCGCGTCCCCGCTCTGCTCGGGCAGCGTGCCCAACTCAGCTCTGCTCTCGGGAAGCTCGAACAGCAACTCGGCAAACTCCTCTCAGTTTGCCTCCAAGTTCGGCATCCTCGACGTCATCGGCCGCTTCGACATCCGCACCAACAGCAGCCGCTGGCCGGTCATGTTGCAGTTCAACTACGCCAACAATACCAGGGCCTGCACCAACCGCACCAGCGCCGGCGCTCTGGTCGTGCCTACCAACGCGCCGTGCAACCCCAAGGACCGCGATGCCTACTGGGCCGAAGTTCAGCTTGGCCAGACTCGCGAGCGCGGCGATTGGAACTTCGGTTACACCTTCATCCGCCTCCAACGCGAGTCGGTACTGGGCGCCTTCAATTTCAGCGATATACGCCAGCCCACCAACAATCTCAATCATCGCGTCAACATCGGCTATCAGCTCTATCGCAACGTCACCTTCACTTGGACCGGCCTCTTTGGCCGCCAGTTGGTCACCTCGGAGACGCCCACCAGGGAAAGCATCCTGCGGCGTCTCCAGTTTGACCTGAGCTACAAGTTCTGACTGGCATCAGTCGCCTGTAACACGGCTGTAACAATCTTGCGAGACACTTCTAAGGGAGGAGACAGAATGAGAAAGCAACTGGCAATCCTGGCGATGGTGGCTCTAGTCCTGAGCGCCTCGGCGATCATCGCCCAGCAGCGCAACATCACCGTCAAAGGTTCGGACACTCTGGTTATCCTCGGCCAGCGCTGGGCTGAGGTCTTTATGTCCAAGAATCCGGGGACCAGTGTTCAGGTAACCGGTGGCGGATCGGGCGTGGGCATCGCCGCGCTCATCAACGGAACCACAGACATCGCCGAGTCCTCCCGCTTGATGAAAGATCCGGAAAAGGCCAGTGTCAAGGAAAAGCGCGGCAAAGATGTCCTTGAGCTCCCCGTCGCCGTGGACGGGCTCGCCGTCTACGTTAACGATCAGAACCCGGTCAATGAGCTCACCCTCGCACAGATTAAGGGCATCTATACCGGCGCCATTAAGAACTGGAAGGAAGTCGGCGGCCGCGACCAGAGGATCATTCTCTACAGCCGCGAGAATAGCTCCGGCACCTACGTGTACTTCAAGGAGCACGTGCTGGAAAACGCCGACTATTACCCCACGGCCCAGACTCTGCCCGGCACTGCCGCGGTTATCAACGCCGTCGCCAAGGACACCCGCGGCATCGGCTACGGCGGCATTGCCTACGGCAAAGGCATCAAGCATCTCCGGGTAAAGAAAGACGCCAACTCCCCGGCCGTCGAGCCGACTATGGAGAACGTGCTCACGGCAAAGTACCCCATCAGCCGCTATCTCTACTGGTACCTTGCGGGACAGCCCTCGGGCGATACCCTCAAGCTCTGCATGTGGGTCATGTCCCAGGATGGCCAGTCCGTGGTGGAAAACGTTGGCTACTACCCGTTGAGCAATACCGACCGTTCCAAGTTTGCAGCTTTGGTCGGTATCGGCGGGAAGACGGCGGCAAAGGTCGGAAACACGGCCGCGAAGAAAGGCAGCTAGACCCTAAGGAGAATAAGGGCGCGCCCCAACCGGACTTAATGTCCCCCGCCTAGAGGGCGCGCCCCATCTCTCTGCGATGAGCGCTAACGCTACAACTCTCGCCACTACTTCCGCCGGTGTTGCCCGGCGTCGGGCCTGGGATTGGGGTATTGAAAAATTCATCTACCTCTCTTCGCTGGTCGCCATCGCCATCATTGTTCTTATTTTCCTATTCGTGGGGCGTGAAGCGCTCCCCGTTCTCACCAGCCCCAAGGTCCACGAAGAAGTCACCCTCTCTACGATGTTCCTCCCTCAGAACTACGGCACTCCGGAAGCCCCACTGCCCTACGTTTGGCAACCCGTCGGTGTCCACCCGAAGTACAGCGTCATGCCTCTGTTGCTCGGCTCCCTGAAAGCCACTCTCATCGCCATGCTCTTTGCCACGCCCCTGGCTTTGCTCGCCGCCATCTATACAACTGAGTTCGCACCCCGCTGGTTGCGCGAGGTCATCAAGCCCGTCATTGAAATGCTCGCCGGCATTCCCTCGGTCGTCCTGGGATTTTTCGCTCTTATCGTCCTGGCCACTGTGCTTCAGGATCTCTTCGACCTCGAATACAGACTGAACGCGATCAACGCCGGCATTGCCCTGGGACTCGCCGTCATCCCCATCGTGTATACGATCTGTGAGGATGCCCTCACTGCCGTCCCACGCAGTTACCGCAACGCCTCGCTCGCCCTGGGCGCCTCGCCCTGGCAAACTGCCTGGAAGGTGGTACTCCCCTCGGCATTGCCGGGCGTCTTCGCCGGCATCGTCCTCGGCTTCGGCCGCGCCATTGGCGAGACGATGATCGTGCTCATGGCCTCTGGCAACGCCGCCATCACCTCATGGAATTTTGCCGAGCCGGTTCGCACCCTTTCCGCATCCATCGCCGCCGAGCTCGGCGAGGTCGTTTTCGGCAGCCCTCATTACCATGTTCTCTTTTTCCTTGGTGTCATGCTCTTTGTCATCACTTTCACGGTCAACTGGATCGGCACCATCGCCGTTTCCCGTCTCCGCAAGCGCCTCGCCGGAGCCGACCGATGAAGAGCCGATTTGCTGACAGGATCTTTGTCGCCCTGTGCCTGTTCGCCGTCTTGGTCGTGATCGCCATGCTCGCCGCCGTACTGGGCAACATCACCTACCACGGATGGGATCGGCTCTCCTGGGAGTTTATATCCGCCTCGCCAACGCATGGCATGACCGCAGGCGGCATCTTTCCCGCGATCTATGGCACGGTTCTGCTGGTTCTACTGATGACCATTTTCGTCGTCCCCTTGGGCGTCTGCGTCGCCATCTATTTCTCCGAGTACGCCAACCGCTCTTCCAGACTCTACCGCTGGACTCGCGCCGCCGTGGACAACCTCGCCGGCGTCCCCTCGATCGTCTTCGGTCTGTTTGGTCTCGGCTTCTTCGTCCAGTTCGTCGGCGGCGGCGTGGACAAGTTCTTCTTCGGCGGCAACCTTACGTTCCGCCAGCCCGCAATCCTCTGGGCCTCCCTGACCATGGCCGTGCTCACCCTTCCGGTGGTGATCGTCAGCGTCGAGGAGACTCTTCGTGCCGTTCCGCAATCGTTCCGCGACGCCAGCTACGCCCTGGGCGCCACCAAGAGCCAGACCATCTTTCGCGTCGTCCTGCCCAACGCCATGTCCGGCGTACTCACCGGCGGCATCCTTGCTGTCAGCCGCGGCGCCGGCGAGGTTGCTCCCATCCTCTTTGTTGGCGCGGCCTACTTCCTCCCCCACTTGCCCACTAAACTGAACGACCAGTTCATGGAGCTGGGCTATCATGTTTTTGTGCTCTCGACCCAGTCGCCCGACGTCGAGGCCACCAAGCCCCTGCTTTATTCCACGGTTTTCGTGTTGTTGGCTTTGACGTTCTTACTCAATTCGGTTGCCGTCGCCATCCGCGCTCGTCTGCGGGTGACGGCGGGGAGCGGGAGATAGGCCATGGCCGCTACGGCTGGTGCTCATCCGAGTGCAGGCAGCGAGAGTGAGGTCAATATGACGGTTCCCGGCCCACGGAATGATTTCCCGTTGCTCAAAACTCAGGTCCGCACCGCCACGGATGCTGCCCACGGCTCCGCCGACCTCTCGAAACGCATGGAGACTCAGCAGGTCAACATCTACTACGGCAAGCGCCACGCCGTTCAAGACGTCTCCATTCCGTTTTATGAAAACCTCATCACCGCCATCATCGGCCCTTCCGGCTGCGGCAAATCCACGCTGCTCCGCGCCATGAACCGCATGAATGATGCCATCCCTGGCTACCGAATCGAAGGCCAAGTCTTGCTCGATGGCCAGGAGATCCACACACCCGGTACCGATGTCATCACCTTGCGCCGTCGCGTCGGCATGGTCTTCCAGCAGCCCAATCCTTTTCCCAAGTCCATCTACGACAACGTGGCCTTTGGCCTGCGCGTGAATGGATTGGTGAAGTCGCGGGCGGAACTGGACGAGCGCGTCGAAAAAGCCCTGCGCAGCGCCGCTCTCTGGGACGAAGTGAAAGATCGCCTCAACCGCAACGCCCTTCAGCTCTCCGGCGGCGAGCAGCAGCGCATTTGCATCGCCCGGGCGCTGGCCGTTCAGCCGGAAGTCCTCCTGATGGACGAGCCGGCCTCAGCTCTCGACCCTGTCTCCACTGCCAAGATCGAAGAATTGATGTTTGAGCTGAAAAAGGACTATACGATTGTGATCGTCACGCACAACATGCAACAGGCCGCCCGGGTCAGCGACTTCACCGCCTTCTTGCTCTCAGGGCAGCTCATCGAGTTTAATCCGACGCCTCAGCTCTTCACCCGGCCGGCCGATCCACGCACGGAGGCGTACATCACCGGCCGCTTCGGCTAGAGGAACAGGCGTGGTCGTTTGTTCGAGTCTTCGGCTTCTGAGGCTTGACGAGAGGATCTGACATGGAACGCCACTTCGAGCATGATTTGGGCCAACTCAAGGAACGCCTCCTCTGGATGGGCGGCTTGGCCGAACGCGCCGTTCATCAGGCCGTACACGCTGTTCTCGAAGGCGATGCCTCCCTTGCCCAGCGTGTACTCGACGAAGAGAACGCCATCAACGAACTTCAGATTGAAATTGACGACCGGGTGGTTCAGCTCCTGGCTCTGCACCAGCTCATGGCCACGGACCTGCGCTTTGCCCTCGCTGTCTCCCGCATCAATAGCGACCTCGAGCGCATCGGCGACCAGGCCGTCAACATCGCCCAGTCGGCTCAGCGCATCCTGCGCCATCCGCGCGTCAAGCCGTACGTGGATTTGCCCCGGATGAGCGAGCTGGCCGAGGAAATGGTGCGCGATTCTCTGAACGCCGTCGTCCGCGGCGATGTCGAGTTGGCGCGCAGCGTCCTCACCCGCGACGACACCGTGGACTCCCTGCGCGACCAGATCTTCCGCGAGCTGCTCTCCTATATGATGGGAGATTCCTCGGTGGTCTTCCCGGCCTTCGACCTGATTCTCGTGGCCAAGAACCTCGAGCGCGTCGGCGACCACGCCACCAATATCGCCGAAGACGTCATCTACATGGTCGTCGGCCGCGACGTCCGTCATCCCGCTCTCGACCGCCGTTAACCCCTCCCTCGCGCTTTACGCGGGGCAGGGAAGTCCCGCCGCGATTACTTCCGATATACGGCCGCCGCCACGATACCCGCGGGTACGCCTTCCAGCAGCCCGAACACGATTTGCTTTGTCACCAGGCTGGATGGCAGCGGCTCCACCGCAAAATAGATCAAGTACGTGGCCACCCCGCTCAGTACCCACAGCGCCAATCCAAACCTCACTCCCTGACCCAGCCACGGCTTCGGCTCCACTCCCTTGGCATAGATCCACACAATTGCCAGTGCCATCAGCAGTTGTGCCAGCAGCATGTACGGAAAATGCGCGGCGGCATCTTCCGGGCTACGCATAATCGAGCCTAGAGCTTTGTAGTCTTCGGCCAGCAGCATCCCGTGCACCAGAAATCCCGTTGCCAGTAACATCACCAATACCGCTACGACGGCCATTGCATACCGTTTCCAATTCATAGTTCTCCTCCGCGAGGGAATCCGGGACCTTTTTTATACGAGACTCGCATCACCTGCAAGTAAAATTCTGCTGGCATCCCCCGTTCGTCAGTCCGGCCTCGGCCGAACGCAAGTCTCTACAGTTCCTTCCGCCTTCTCGCGTATACTGGCCCCCACTGCCAACGCTCCTGTGCTTCCTTTTCTCCACCTCGGACCCATCACCCTGGCCACCTACGGACTCATGGTGGCCACGGGGCTGCTGGTCTCCTTCTTCGTGTTGCGGGCCGATTTCAACCGCCGACGCCTCTCCGCCGACCCGCACACCATTATTGGTCTGGCCGGCCTGGCCGGCCTGGCCGGCGCAAAGCTTTATCACGTCCTTGAGTCTCCGGCGGAATTTTTTGCGCAGCCCTTCCGGCTGCTGTTCAGCCAGGTGGGGTTCGCATGGTTCGGGGGGCTGCTGGCCGGTCTGCTTACGCTGCTGCTCCTTGCGCGTCACTATCGCATGCCCGCGCTTCAAATGCTGGACGCCGCCTCTCCCGCCGCGGCGCTAGGCTACGGCATCGGGCGGCTGGGCTGCCTGATTTCTGGCGATGGCGACTACGGCATCCCGACGACGCTCCCGTGGGGCATGGCGTTTCCAAACGGCCTGGTGCCAACCTCTGACCGCGTTCACCCAACACCTCTCTACGAGTTTCTCGTTGCCGTCGCCCTTTTCTACTTTCTGTGGCGGCTGGGCACTCGGGCGCTGCGCGCGCACCGCCCCGATGGCTTGGTTTTCGCCAACTTCCTGCTCTGGACCGGTGTGGCCCGATTCCTGGTTGAGTTCATTCGCATCAACCCATCGTGGCTTCTTGGCCTGACCAACGCGCAGGTGGCCAGCTTGCTATCGGTCGCGGCCAGCGTTGCTCTTCTTCTCCGTCTCCGGGTGGCTCGCACCTAGCCGCCTTGCATCCCCCCGGGCATGAGTGTCCACTGCCAAATGCATCTTGACATGCCGGTTTAATGTGAGTCATAACCTTTGCCAAGCTTTGCGTTAGGGGCTGGGGGAAAGCTGATGCTCTGGGGGAGTCCGGTTCCTTGTTCCATATTTCGTTCATTTCCACCCCTTCCAATCTCTATTCAAGAGGGTTCACAGGGGGTCACCATGAATCGCCTGCGCGTGTGGGGTGTGCTTGTTGTCGTGTTGCTGTGCGCCGTTGTTGCTGGAGCCCAGACCCATCAGGGCCGCATTCTGGGCACGGTTACTGACTCTTCCGGTGGCGTGGTCAAGGGCGCCAAGGTCATCATCACCAACGTGGAGACCGGCGCGTCCCGTATCCTGGAGAGCAACGAGGTCGGCGACTATGTTGCGCCCAATCTCGCTCCCGGTCTTTACAAGATCGTCTTTGAAGCCACCGGCTTCAAGAAAGTCGAACGGCTTGGCGTGCGCCTCGAGGTGGCCAAGGACGCTCACATTGACGTCGCGCTGACGCCCGGCGATATCACCCAGTCCATTCAGATCACCGAAGAGGCCCCGCTGATCGACATCACCTCGCAGGCGCTCGGTGGAACCTTCTCCAACCGCGCCATTAACGACCTGCCCCTCAACGGCCGCGACTTCCAGAACCTGGTGGTGCTGCGTCCCGGCGTCCAGCGGTATCCTGGAGGCGGATTCCTCTCTATCAGTTCAAACGGCAATCGCCCCGAAAACAACAATTTCATCTTCGACGGCACGGACAACAACGATCCCTACTATGGCACCACCGTGATCAATGCCGAGGGTGTCCAGGGCCAGCCTGGCACCATCCTCCCCATTGATGCCATCCAGGAGTTCAACGCGCTGGAAAATCCCCCCGCCGAATACGGCTGGAAGCCCGGCGCCATCGTCAACCTCGGCATCAAATCCGGCACCAACGATGTCCACGGAACGGGCTACTACTTCGCACGCAATAGCGCGCTTGATGCACGCAACTTCTTCAACCCCCCGCCTGACCCTCAGCGCCCCTTGAGCCAGCACCAGTTCGGCGGTAGCATGGGCGGCCCCATCCGTAAGAACAAGACCTTCATCTTCGGCTCGTATGAAGGTGTCCGCTCCGAAGTCAGCAATTCCAACCTGGTCACTTCGCCGGCGACGGTGGCCCTGGGCGGTGCCACCAGCAACTGCACCTTCCTCGCCACCGGTGATTGCGAGAACAGCATCGTCGACGCCTTGACGGATCTGGCCAACCGTCCCGGTTTCACCGTAGCGGCTGGCACCTGCGGCGGCGCCCCGGTGCGTCGTAATCCCTCTACCAACCAGCTCTCCTTGAATCCCCTTTCCGCCAACCTGATTGGTTGTGGTTCGTTCACGGGCAATGGTTCTTTCCCGGGACTCCTCCCCGCGAACGATGGCACGAACGGCGCCGGGGTCAATCAAGTCTCCTCTGGGTTCCCGAATACTAATCGCATGGATGCCTTCATCATCAAAGTGGACCACCACTTCAATGATCAGCATTCCGTCACCGGCCGTTATTTCTTCGGCGACAGCCTGCAGACCGAGCAGGCCATCAGCGTGCTGCGCCCCGAGTGGCGCTCCACTTCTGACCTGCGCGCCCAGGTGGTCGGCGCCAACTACACCTGGGTGCCCAACCCGCGCTGGGTGAATGAGTTGAAGTTCGGCTACAACCGCTTCTGGCAGGCCATCCTGACCGCAGACGCTTCGAGCGAGCCTTTGTCCACCTATGGAATCAAGACTGGGGTTACCAATCCCGTCAACTTCGGCATGCCCACCATTCCCATCGGCGGCTTTACTCAGTTGGGTGGAGATAGCGGCTGGCCGCTGCTCACTACTCCCAACGAGACCTATCAGTTTGTGGACAACGTTTCCTATACTCGCGGCAAGCATACCTTCCGCTTTGGCGCTGAGTTCCGCTACGGTAAGACCGATAACCTCCGCAACCGCCGCGGCAAAGGGCGTATCCGCTTCCAGAACGGTTGCAACACTTTTATTGTGTCCGCCGACTGTGATGGCGGCCCGGGCGATAGCACCCCGCTCCAGGACTTTCTTGCAGGGTTCCCCGACCGCGGAGACATCTTCGTGGGGAACTCCCAGCGCAATGTCAGCATCAAGTCCTTCGGCTGGTTTTTCCAGGACGATTGGCGGATCTCCCCGCGGGTGACCATCAACGCCGGCATCCGCTACGATTTGAACTCGCCCATCAAGGAGCGCAACAATCGGCTCGGCAACTTCGACCCCGCCATTGGACTCCAGCAGGTCGGCGTGAATATCGGCCGTCCGTATACTCTCGACGGCAATAACTTTGCTCCGCGCCTCGGCATTGCCTGGGACATTTTCGGCACGGGCAAGACCGTGGTCCGTGCCGGCGGCGGCATCATCTATGAAATCCCCATCTTGGCCATCTTCCTCGGCCAGAACGGTCTGAACAACGCCACCACCACCGGGCTGAACACCATTCCCACCGGCGCGGTTGGTTCCAACCTCTTCAACAACGGAGGCAGCATCGTGGCCGCCTCTACCACACAGCGAACGGGGCTGAACTGGTCCGCAGCGGGCCCCATCTTCAATGTCAACATCAACTGCGACCCCGCAGTTGGAGGCACCCCTTGCGACATTCTGGGCATTCGGCGCAATCTGCGCACGCCCTACGTCATCAACTACACTCTTAACGTCCAGCAGGCCATCACCAACAACCTGGCTTTTCAGGTGGGCTATGTCGGCAATCGCGGCGTCAAGCTCTACAGCATCCGCGACATCAACCAGGTGGATCCCCTCTCCCCGGCCGAAGATCCCATCCTGGGCTGCGACCACTGTGAGCAGGATGGTCGGCCCTTCAATTCTCTCTATCCCTTCCTCGGTTACATCAATTTCATGGAAAACGGCTACGCCATGGACTATCAGGGCTTGCAGTTGAGCCTCACCCAGCGTCCCTGGCATGGCCTGAGCCATGTCTTGGGCTACACCTGGGCACACACGATCGATTTCGTCTCGCTCCAACGCGCCGCCCAGCCGCAAAACAGCAATAACCCCCGCGCCGAGCGGGGCAATAGCGACAACGACATCCGCCATCGCTTTACCTGGGCGCTGACCTACGACCTGCCCTCTTTCAAGTCTCCGGCTCAGCTCCTCGAAGGCTGGCAGATCAACTCCATTCTCGTTCTCCAGACCGGGCAGCCCTTTAGCGCCATCGACTACGGGAACGACACCAGCCTCACCGGCGAGTTCAGCGACCGCTGGAATCTGATCGGCAACCCCCGTTCCATTCCCAATTTCTCTCCCTCGGGACCCGTTCCCATTGAAACGGTCCTGGCGCAGCCCTCTTGCCCGCCGTGCTTTGGGAACGCCGGCCGCAACATCTTCCGTGGTCCTGATTTCCGCAACTGGGATTTTTCCCTTGTCAAGACAACCAAAATTAACGAGCGCGTCAGTGTCCAGTTCCGCGCTGAGTTCTTCAACGTCCTAAACCACACGAATCTTTCCACTCCAGCACCCCCGTCGTTTGCGTTCTTGAATAACGACCTGAGCTTTCTCGATACCTTCGGCCTGGCCCAGGCCACGACTGACGTTGCCGGCGCCAACCCGGTCATCGGCACCGGCGGGCCGCGCAACATCCAGCTCGGCGTGAAGCTGCGCTTCTGAGGCCGTCCAACTCAGCGCCCCTCACCACGGAAAGGCCGGGCCTCCGCACCCGGCCTTTCTTTTTCCCTGCCGTACCGGGCGTGAGTTGGCGATAGAATAGCTGCGCGCGTACCGGGTATGCCCGTAGCCTCTGATCCTGCCAGCCGACGGCGCCTGCCCTTATGTCCATCAATCTGTACTGAGGAGAAGCGAACGATGCGACGTCTTGTCCGGAGTGCGAGCTTTGCCCTGGCTTTCCTGATGGTTCTGTCCATCCACGCCGACGAGGGGATGTGGACGTACAATAATTTCCCCAAGCAGCTCGTCCAGCAGCGTTACGGCTTCCTGCCCACCGACGCTTGGCTCGACCACGTTCGGCTCTCCTCGGTGCGCTTCAATAACGGCGGATCGGGCTCCTTTGTCAGCCCGGAGGGACTGGTGATGACCAATCACCACGTCGGCTCCGAGTGTATCCAGGAGCTGAGCACAGCGGGCAGCGACTACATGGCCAACGGATTTTATGCCCCGACCCGCGATAAGGAATCCAAGTGTCCCAGCCTCGAGCTCAACGTACTGGTGAGCATTGAAGACCTCACCCCGGCCGTCAACTCCAGCCTCACGCCCGAGATGGACGCCGCCGCCCGTCTCGCCTCCCAGCGCGCTGCCATGTCCCGCCTCGAAAAGGAGTGCGCGGAGAAGACCGGCCTCCGCTGCGACGTCGTCATCCTTTACGAAGGCGGCGTCTTCAATCTCTATCGCTACAAGAAGTACACCGACGTCCGGCTGGTCTTTGCGCCTGAGGCCGAAATCGCCTTCTACGGCGGCGACCCGGACAACTTCACCTACCCCCGCT
>CAZHLD010000003.1:0-23694 GCA_964533185.1 uncultured Acidobacteriaceae bacterium
GCACGCATCCCCGTGCGCTCGACTGCTCGAATCACCGCTTCCTCGGTCAATCCGCCCGGCGGCTTCAGGACGGTCATCTTGCCTTTCAGAATTTCAAAGGCCAGATTCTCAGCGCCACCTACGAGGTGCCCGAGTTCGCTCTTCAGAGCGGCCACCTCTTCCGCGCAGTCCATGCCTCTGACTTTGAACTGCAACCTTCTCGTGTCAGGACTCATCTCCTCCCCCTGTTGCCCCGCTAAACCTTACGGATTCACTTTTTCGCCTGTCCGAATCTTGATCGTCTCATCGACTGTCGAAATGAAGATCTTTCCGTCGCCGGGGTTGCCGGTGTGCGCGCACTTTGCAATTAGCTCGACGACCTTCTCCAGTAGATCGTTTGGCACAACGATTTCCAGCTTGATCTTCTTGACGCCGAAGATTTCCGCTTCATCAGGTGAATCGGGGCGACCAAACGCCCTGCCGCGACCGAATCCCTTGACTTCGGAAACGGTGACGCCAGGCAAGTCCGCCATCTCCCGGAGGGCCGAGATAACCTTGTCCGCCACGAACGGCTGGATGATGGCTTTGATCTCTTTCATGGGGTACGCCTCCTTTTACCTTGGCCAGTACATGATAATAGCAACTCCAATCAAGCAAACGATGCCGCCGAACAGGTCGTAACGGTCAGGCTGGATGCGGTCAACCGCCCATCCCCAGAGCAGAGAGAGCACAACGAACCATCCGCCATAGGCCGCGTAGACCCGACCAAAATGGGCGGGTTGGTAGGTAGGAACAATGCCGTACAGGAACAGCACGACCGCACCTGCCGCGCCGAACATCCAGTGCGCTCCGTTCCGCCACCACTGCCAAACGAAGTAGCCTCCAGCAATCTCGCAAAGTCCCGCCAGCAAAAAGAGAAGGCTGGACCCGGCAACTGGCATTGCAAAACCTCCTTCGGTCTAAATCTCCACTTCGCTGCGCCGTCCTTCAAACCAACGATAGATCGTGGGAAGCACAAGCAGAGTCAGAATCGTAGAAGTGACCAGGCCGCCAATGACCACTGTGGCGAGCGGTCGCTGCACCTCGGCCCCAATGCTGGTGGCCACCGCCATCGGCACGAAGCCCAAAGCCGCCACCAGAGGAGCCATAATCATCGCCCGCATCTTTTCGTGCGCGCCGCGCTCGGCTGCCTCCTGGACTTCCAACCCTTCTCGCCGGAGAGCGAGGATGTGCGAGAGGAGAACCACCCCGTTCATCACCGCAACACCGGAGACAGCAATAAAACCCACAGCGGCAGAAACGCTGAAGGGCAAGCCGCGCAACGCCAAGGCAAAGACGCCACCAGTCGCCGCAATGGGTATATTCAGGAAAATCAGAAGCGCCGGGCGCGCGGCTCCGAAAGCCATGTATAGGAGAAAGAAAATGATAAGCAGTGTGATGGGCACGACCACGGCAAGCCGTTGGCGTGCCTCCTGGAGCTGCTCGAACTGTCCTCCCCATTCTATGTAGTACCCAGCAGGTAACCGAACGGCCTGACTGACCTTTTGCTGCGCTTCGGCAACGAAACTGCCGAGGTCCCGCCCGCGCACGTTGCACTCCACAACGATCCGCCGCTGTACGTTCTTGCGGCTGATTTGTGAGGGGCCTGTATCCAGCCGCACGTCGGCCACCTGCGCGAGAGGCACAAAGCGGCCCTTGTCATTCGCGACGGGAAGCGTGGCGATCACGTCCGGATTGCTCAGGACCTCCTCCGGCAAGCGGACAACCAAGTCAAAGCGCCGCTGCTCTTCGAAAATGGTCCCCACCACCTTGCCCACACGGGTAGCCTGCACGGTGTCGAGCACATCGGCGGCATTGAGCCCGTAGCGTGCCAGCCGCTCCCGTTCAATCGTGATACGGATCATGGGAAGTCCAGCAGTCTGCTCCGCGCGCACATCGGCAGCGCCGCGAACGGTGCTGAGCGCCTGGGCAACCTCGTTCCCCTTCTGCGCAAGCGTTTCGAGATTGTCCCCGAATATGCGCACGCCTACATCAGACCGCACGCCGGCGATCAGTTCGTTGAAACGCATCTCGATGGGTTGCGTGAAGCCGAACCCCGCTCCGGGCACTTCCTTCTGGAGGGCTTCGTTCATCTTGGCGATGAGTTCTTCCTTGGTTTTCGCCGTTTGCCATTCGGAGCGCGGCTTCAGGATGACAAAGATATCGGAAAGCTCGATGCCCATCACATCCGTGGCCACCTCCGGACTCCCGGTTCGAGATACGACGGTCTTCACCTCTGGGAAGCGCCGCAGCACCCGCTCAACCTGGGAGGTGGAATTGATGGATTCCTGGAGGGAAATACTCGGCAGCCGCCAGGCGTTGATGGCGATGTCGCCCTCATCCAGTCGCGGAATGAACTCAGCGCCCATGAAATAAAACACGGCTCCGCTGAGGGCAAAGATCGCCAGGGCGGAGGCGGCCACCATTCGCGGCCTGCGCATCGCCCAATCCAGCGCGGGATTGTAAGCGGCGCGAATCTTTCGGAGCAGCCAGGGTTCGTCGTGTTTTGCCTCGCGCAGGAAAAGAGAAGCCAGCACCGGCATCAGCGTGACGGCGAGGATGAGAGAGGCCACGAGCGCGAAAATAACCGTAATCGCCATCGGGTGGAACATCTTGCCCTCGATACCGGTGAGGGTCAGGATGGGAACGTACACGAGGATGATGATGGTGACCGCAAACACCACGGGCCGCACGACCTCGCGGGCCGCTTCGGCGATCACCGAGAGCCGCCTCTCACCGGTCAAGCCGCCCGTGCCCTGCAGCCTCCGGAAAATGTTCTCAATCATCACCACCGCGCCGTCCACAATCAGCCCGAAGTCAATGGCTCCCAGGCTCATCAGGTTCCCGCTGATCCCGGCCTGCACCATCCCCGTAAACGCAATCAACATGGACAGCGGTATGACCGACGCGACGATCAGCCCGCCCCGCACATTGCCCAGCAAGAGAAGGAGGACTGCAACGACCAGCAAACCGCCCTCGATGAGGTTTTTCTCCACTGTACCGATCACACGTGACACAAAGTCAGCACGGTCGTAGAAAGGGACAATCCGCACACCCTGCGGCAGCGACGGCTGAATCTCTGCAATCTTCTTTTTCACATCCTCGACGACCTGGCTGGCATTCGCGCCAGCCAGCATCTGCACCATGCCGATCACCGTTTCGCCCTTGCCATTTTCGGTGGCGGCTCCGATGCGGAGCATGGAGCCCTCGCGCACTTCGGCGAGGGTCCGTACGAAAATGGGCACACCCCCATGTTTTGTTGCAACGACGATGTTTTCCAGGTCGCGCATCGACTTGACCAGCGCTTCGCCGCGGATGATGTACTGCTCCTGATTGTGCTCGATATAGCCGCTGCCCACGTTGGCATTGTTCCGCTGCAAGGCCTTGAAAACGTCTTCCAAAGTGACGCCAAACGCGATCAGCTTAGTGGGATCGACATCCACGTGATACTGCTTCGCCAGCCCGCCCCAGGCGTTGACTTCGACGACTCCCGGCACCGCGCGCAGGCGAAAAACGATGTCCCAGTCGAGGATGGTGCGCAACTGCATTGGTGAATAGCCCTCACCTTCGAGAGTAAAGTGGTAAACCTCGCCGAGGCCGGTGGTCATCGGCCCCATCTCCGGGCGGCCCAATTCTGGCGGGATGTTTTCGATGGCCGCGCTCAGCCGCTCGTTCACCAGTTGCCGCGCCAGGTAGAGATTGAATCTATCCTCAAACAGAATGGTCACTGCGGAAAGTCCGTAGCGGGAGATGGATCGGATTTCGCTCACGCCGGGTATGCCGGTCATCGCAGCTTCGATGGGAAAGGTGACGTATCGTTCGACTTCGACGGGGCCAAGCGCGGGACTCCGCGTCAACACCTGCACCTGCACCGGCGTAATGTCGGGAACCGCATCAATCGTGAGGCGGCGCAGCGAGGCAATCCCGAGCACGGCGGCCAGTATGGTCAGCGCCAGCACGAGGAAACGAAAGCGAAGACACAGATCAATCAGGCGGTTCATCCTCTACTCCTCCCCGCTGATCTGGTCTTTGAGCAGCGCCGACTTCACATAAAACGCGCCTTCGCTCACGATGCGCTCTCCGGCGCGCAGCCCGCTGCGAATCTCAATCCATTCGCCGGAGCGTTCTCCAACCTCGACTACCCGCTTTTCAAATTGCGTTTCGCCCTTTTGCACGAAGACGACTTGCAGGTCGCCCACAACCTGCACCGCAGCAGCAGGGACAACGATTGCTTCTCCCCTGACCGGCAGAGGAATCTCCACTGTGGCGAACATCTCCAGCTTCAGGCGCCCATCCGGATTGAGCACGACACAGCGGAGCTTTGCCGTGCGGGAGTCGGCATCGAGAACGTCTCCGACATAGGTGATCTTTCCCGTGAAGATCGTGTCCGGGTATGCGGGTACTTTCACTCGCGCCGTCAGACCTTCCCGAACCTTGCCCAAGTCCCGTTCGTAAATGTCTGCCAGTACCCACACCACCGACGTATCCACTACCGTGAAAACCTCGCGCTCCGGTCCCAGCAACTCTCCCGGTGCGACGTCATACTTAGTGACCACACCCGCAAACGGGGCTCGCATCAGATCCGGTGACCCTTTGCGGTGCGTTCTAGTCCCCGCCGCAACCAAGTCCTTCAAATCGTCATCGCTCACGCCCAGGCGGTGCAGCTTCTCCTCCACACGCTCCAGTTCGGCCTGCTTGCTCTTGACCGTCGCCTGTGCTTGCTGGTATTCGGCCTCTCGAAGTTCGTACTCTTTTTGAGAGATGCCTTCGACCTTGAGCAGTTCCCGCCCGCGCTCTACAACCCGACGCGACACCTCCGCCTGGGCCTGCAACCTCTGGACCTCGTTGAGCACGCTGACGTATTCGCCAGAAAGCTCGCCCATCTCAATGTTGTCGTAGGCGAGCAGTGGCGTGCCGCGCTCCACCCGGTCGCCGAGTTGAACCAAGGCTCGATTGGCCACTCCGCGCGAAAGCGGCCGCAGATGCGCTTCCCGGTTTTGATCTGCTGCTACCACACCGGTCGCCACGAGTGTTCGTTCCAGTGCGCGCGTCGTGACCTCAGCGACTTTGAGCTTGGCGTTCTGCTGTGCTTCCCGGCTCAACTCCACAACGTTGGCGTCGGTGGGCGCAGCCGCAGCCGGCGCATCATTGGGAGTGCCCCTGCGAAGAGCGACCCACAACACCACGCCTACAAGAGCAAGCGCCAAGAGAACCAGGTTTCGCTTGTTCAGCATTTCAAAAGTCCTTTCCAACAGCGGCTTCCAACTGAAAAACAGCCACTCGGTGGTCGAAAAGCGTTCGGTTGTAGCTGTTCAGCGTCTCGCGATAGGCGCGCTCGGCGTCGAGGAAGCCGATCAGGTCGAGCGCCCCGAGGCGATACGAGGCTTGGGCGATGTCGCGCGCCTTGCGCGCTGTATTCACATAGGTATCCTCGAAGGCGCGGACCCGCCGCTCCTCCGCTTGCACGGCTTGATAGGTCTGGAGCACATCGCTGCGCACGGCCAGCTCGGTCCGCTGTACTTCATATCCCGCCTGGTCCACACGAGCCGCGGCGCGCGCCACTTCACCCTGGTTCCGGTTGAACAACGGGAGGTTCCACCGCACACCAAATGTCACGGTGTTGTCCACAAGGTTGCGCTTGTAGCCGAAGAACGGAGTGATGTTCGGCACTCCCAGTGATTTCTCGACTGCTACTTGGCGACGCTCGCGTTCCACCTGCTGGCGGCGAGCCTGCAAGTCGGCGCGCGCCATGATGGCCAGTTCTTGGAACTGTTCAGCCGTGACGCTGAGCGGGCGAAAAACCAGCGCTTCGGTCACGTCGAACGAGGCGCTTAGATCGCTGGCTCCCAGGAGTTCGAGAAGCCCCGTTTTTCCGTTTTGGAGCGCCAGTTCAGCCGCAACCACGTCGTCGAAGAATCTCCGGCGCTCGGTCTCGATGCGGGCCAAATCCAGCCCTGAAATCTCACCCTGCTTGTAGCGCAGCCGATTGATGCGGATGATCTCATCGAATTGGGCCAGCACTTGACGCGCCAACTCCAGTTCCGCCTTCGCCAGCACGACACGGTAGTAGCGGGTTTTCAGCTCGCGCTTGAGCTGCCGGATCGTGTCTTGAAGGAAAGACTGGGCGACCTCAACTTCCTGCTCAGCTACCAGCGTCCGCTTGCGCCGCTTGCCCGCGATTTCAATCGGCTGGCCAGCGCGCACAATGAGTTCGTTGTTCTGGAAGAAGGGCCCGGGATTCGACTCGAAAAGCGGGTAGCTCTCCGACGTAACTTCAAACTCCGGGTTTGGCCGCAGGCGCGCCTGCGTGACGCCTGCGCGCGCCATCGCTATGTTCTGCCGTTCGCGAAGTATCGTCGGATTGCGCGCCAGGAGGATATCGTTGGCCAGATCAAGGGTCAAGCGTGTCGGAACCGACTGGGCCTCCTTCGCTTCCTGGGCAGCCAGCGGACACGCCATGGACATGAGCCCGAACAAAACAAATGCAACAAGTTTGGCCGAAGCTGTATTCATGAACCGCGCTCCTTAGTCAGAATTCCTTTGCAAGTGCTGGCGAACATTCCGCATCGTTTCACACGAAATCATGCGTACCTGCCCCAGCGAAATTGCCCCTTGCTGGGCAGGACACGATAGAGGGAAAAGCAAGACAACAGCTACGCCCATGGCAACTCTAAGACACATGCGACGCTCCTGGCCGTTGGCCAATTCTGAAGGTGGATGAACAGGTCACCCTTTGACGGCAGACACCGCCAGAAACTGCTCAATTGTTTGGGGAACTAGCTGCGAGGAGGGTGATCAATGAAGAGTGCGAGGTTGTGAGGCTCACCGTTTGAAACCGTCAGTTCGACGGGAGCCAGGTGTGTCGGGGCACCGACGTCAAAGTAGGGGCTCGGGACAATGTGAGCACAGCAGCAAAAGCAATCTTCTTCGTAGTTGGCTCCGGAACCGTTCGTCCGGCCCGAATCTGTCGCAAAGACTAGAGTGCTGGCTGAACTGACCTCTGGAAGCGCGGCAAGGTCTTCCGGGCACGTCATCGGAGCGCAAATACACAACAGGGTCCAAGCAAGTAAGTAGCTCGCAAGAACTTGACGCCAACTCCAGAGCTTCATGAGCGAAAGTATACACGCAGATATGGAGCGGTGCTATTCCAACTGCTCAAGACGTGGATCAAACTGACCCGCCGCCCAGCCTGACGGGTTGCTCATCGATAGACATGAAGCGTCGAATCGCTGGTGTCAGTCGGTTTTCACTTTGCGTGCGTCAAGGTGCGAATCCGTGCTGCGCGAGCGTGGCACGAAACCTTGGCTGCAAGACGTACGATTCCAGTCTTTGCAGCAGACCGAGGCAACTGAGCGAGCTGAGAGGTTGGGGCGAGTTGTCAGTTGTCAGTGGACAGGGGAAAGCATAAGAGGGCCGGCTGAAGCCGGCCCCTACAAACGGCGCGAAAGGACTAGGCGGGGAGGGGGGAGCGGGGGCGTTTGCGTTTCCACTGGACGTCGCGGCGGAGTTTGGCGAGATGCTTCTTGAGCTGGGCTTCCAACTCGGTGAAGGCCCTCTTCACGCTGGAGCGGACGTCGGAGGCGACTCCAGTGGAATGAAATGAACCGGTGGGAAGGGAGAGGTTGAGCGAGAAGGTGTACTCGACTTTGCGAGGATGCTTTTCAAAGCTGCCGTGGAGCTGGACCAGGTCGGGTGCGAAGGATTTCAGCAGGCGGCCGAGCTTGACCGAGTAGTTGGCGACGGAGGCTTCGACGGCATCGCGCGAATCGTCGTGCTTGTGAGTGACCGAAAGTTTCATGAGCGCACCTTTGGAAGGGGTGAGAAAAGAACCGGAATCCGAGGATCCGAGCCGCGACGCATCGGACAGTTTGAGAATAGCAAGTTGCGGGGTGAGATGCAAACCAGTCATCAGTTGTCAGTTTTCCGATGTCCGTTGTCCCCCTTCCGACTAGCGAGGGGAACAGGATGCGACTATGACGAGGAAGAAATGCCAAGAGGGATCCTTCGCGCCCCGGCATCGCCCGCCGTAGGCGGGCCGGGGCGCTCAGGATGACAACGCTTGGGAGGCGGACGCGGGGGGGGCGGGCGCCGAGTAGCGGGTGAGGAGGGGCGGTGGTAGGCTTCCGTCCAGCGATGGCGAGAAAGAGCGCGTGTTGCAAGAAGAAGTAAGGCAGGGGGAGGCGTGGGAAAGCAAAAACCTGCGGTGGCGGTAAAGGCGGCGGGGGAGATACGGGTGGGGCCGGCGGGGTGGTCGTATGCGGACTGGGCGGGGCGGGTGTACCCGGCGCGGCGAGAGAAGGGGTTCCATGAGGCCACGTACCTGGCGGAGTACTTCGACACAATTGAGATTAATACGTCGTTCTACCAGCCGCTGAAGCCGGAGTTCTGCCGGCAGTGGCTCATGCGTGTGGCGGCCAACCCGAGGTTTCTCTTCACGGCGAAGCTGTGGCAGAAGTTTACTCACGAAGGGAAGGCCACTGCGGAGGATGAGCGAGCGGTGCGGGCAGGGTTTGATGTGCTGCGCGAGGGAGGACGACTGGGGGCGGTGCTGCTGCAGTTTCCGTACTCGTTCCACCGGACGGCGGAGACGCGGGCGTACCTGGAAGGGCTGCTCGAACGACTGAAGGACTATCCGCTGGTGGTGGAGGTGCGGCATGCGTCGTGGAACAATAAGGAATTTTACGAGCTGCTGCACGAGCGCGGGGCGGGGTTCTGCAACATTGACCAGCCGCTGATCGGGCGAGCGATTCGGCCGTCGGGGCGGAGGACGGCGCCGGTGGGGTATGTGCGGATGCACGGGCGGAGGTACGACACGTGGTTCAGCGACGACCCGGAAGCGCCGCCGGAGGAGCGGTACAACTATCTTTATTCGATGCAAGAGCTGGAGCCGTGGGCGGAGCGGATTCGCAAGCTGTCGGCACATGCGAAGAGTACGTTTGTGATTACGAACAACCACTTCCAGGGCAAGGCGGTGGTGAATGCGCTGGAGCTGATCCGGCTGCTGACGGGAAACAAAGTGAAAGTGCCGGAGCCGCTGCGACATCACTACCCGGAGTTGGAGGCGATTTCGAGCGAGCCGGCGCAGGAGCCGACGCTGTTTCCGAATCCGCCGAGGTGAGGACAGAATTAGCCTCAGAGACGCAGAGGCACAGAGGAAGAAAGATGGAGGGAAAGAAAGAGAGGGGGTTATTTTTTGAAGAGGTCTTCGAAGGCCTGGCGGGCGGTGTTGGGACGAGCCTGAGAGGCTTCGGAGGCGGTGGCCCGAGACGGGGCGAGAGCGGAGGGGGCGGTGTCCTTCTCAACAGTCCTGCGGAAGGCGAAAAACGTGCAGTCGTTGAGGGCGTCTTTGGGGAAGATGCGCTCGGGGATGGGCTGCATGCACTCGAAGCGGGCGCCGGTGTCGAAGTACATGCACTGTTTGCAGGAGTGGAGGTCGATGGCGCAACTGGGGCACTTGCCGTTGGGGTCGAAGCCGGCGAGAAGGACCTTGCCGCAGTTGGAACAGCGAGCGCGATTGACGGTGCCGACCATGCGCGGAGTGCGCGGGCCAAACTGGTCGCCGCGGGGACGATGCTCGGGCGGACGCTTTTCCTTTTTTTCGGGCTTACCGGTGTCCTGGTAGCCTTTCTGCTTATACTTCCGGTCACTCACTGGGGGACTCCACGGGAGGGAACACTCATCTTACTCCTGAATGGCGCGGGGCAATAGGAAAAAAGGAGAGGGAGACGGAGGAATAACAGGGGGCAGTCAGTAGAGGGGATGTAGAGGAGGTAGAGGAGGAAAAGCAGAAAAAAACGAGAAGAAAAAAGACGAGAGGGATGGGGGAAATGGGATACGTGATTCTGTGGGAGTTTGAGGTGAAGGAGGGGCGGGAGGAGGAGTTTGAGCGGATGTACGGGCCTAAAGGCGATTGGGCGCGGCTGTTTGCCGCTGGCAAGGGATACCGAGGAACGGAGCTGTACCGCGATGCCGAACGGAAGGGGCGATACCTGACGCGGGATGAGTGGGAGTCGAGGGAGGCGTATGAGAAGTTTGTGGCGGAGAATCGGAAGGAATACCAGGCGGTGGACGCGGCGGGCGAGGGGTTGACGGTACAGGAGAAAAGGATTGGGGCGTTTGAGGGGGTGGAAGAATAGGTGGCAGGGGGAGATGGCCGGCGCAGAGCCGGCCGCAACAAAAGAACCGGCCAGATGCCGGCGCTACAGGGAGAAGGCTTCGACGGAGAGGATGGGAGGGAGGAAGCCGGTGATGACGGACCAAGAACGGCCTTCGTCGCGAGAGGCGAAGAGCTGGCCGCCCTGCGTGCCGAAGTAGAGGCCAGCGGGGTCGGAGGAGTCGGTGGACATGGCGGCGCGAAGAACGAGCGCGTGGGCGTTACGGGTGGGCAGACCGCGAGTCTGCTTCTGCCAGGAACGACCGCCGGTGGTGGAGCGGTAGACGGCGAGGCAGCCGTTGGGCGTGGTGCGCTGGTAGGCGCTGATGAGAGGGAGGACCAAAGGGTTTTCGGGTCGCGCGGGTGGACAGCGATGGGGAAACCAAAGCGCGAAGGCAGGCCTCGGGAGATGTCGGTCCAGGAGTCGCCGGCGGTGTCGCTGCGATAGACGCCACAGTGGTTCTGCTGGTAAAGCAGGCCGGGAACGCCGGTGCCAAGGGCGAGGCGGTGGACACACTGGCCGACTTCGGGGAGCTTCTTCGGCAGAAAATCGGCGCGGGTGCCGCGATTGCGGGGCTGCCAGGTGCGGCCGGAGTCGTCGGAGCGAAAAACGCCGGCGGCGGAGATGGCCACGTACATGCGGCGTGAGTCGGAAGGGTCGAGAAGAATGGTGTGAGCGATCAGGCCGCCAGCGCCGGGCGTCCAGCGCTTGCGCGTGGGATGGCGATTGAGGCCTTTGACTTCGTTCCATGAGACGCCGCCGTCTTCGCTGCGGAAAAGTCCTGCGGGGTCCACTCCACAATAGACGACACCGGGTTCGGCATCGCGGCCGGGGCGGACGTGCCAGACACACTTGACGGAGAGGCCGGAGTTCTTCGGATAACGGACGCCGCCTTTAGCGCCCTGCCAGGTGCGTCCCCAGTTGCGGAACGCTGAACGTCGGAGCCCCACCATTCGGTGTAGATGGTGGCGAAGAGAGTTTCCGAGTCGCGCGAATCGAGGATGAAGTGGTGGACGTTGCGTCCGGGGAAGTGCGGGCCGTCCACGCGCCAGGAGCGGCGGCGGGCGTCGCTGGAAAGAAGGAACGCGCCTTTGCGGGTGCCGACGAGGACGAGTACGGAGCCTTTGCGGGGAGTGGGCATGGGGACCTCCGAGAAGAGGGGAGTTGTTTGCTACCGTGATTCGTTGTTCGTGAATCGTTATTCGCGACGGCGACCTCTGTGGCGGCGGCAAGCCGCCGCATGAGCAAAGCGGGAGCAAGCTCCCGCACTTCAAAGTGGACCTACTTCTCTATTCAACGTCCGGCGGGGAGATTTTAGCAGCGGGACCAGAGACGCGCCAGCCCTTCAAGAGGGAGGTCGGGCTGGAGGAGGTGCTGGGGGGAGCCGTCGGAGGAGAGGATGGCTTCGGCGGCGAGATAGCCGCTGCGGACGGCGCCTTCCATGGTGGCGGGCCAGGAGGTGGAGGTCCAGTCGCCGGCAAGGAAAAGATTGTCGACGGGGCTGGCTTGCGCGGGGCGGAGGCGGTCGGAGCCGGGAGTGGGAGAGAAAGTGGCGGCGGTCTCTTTGATGACGGTGGCTTTCAGCAGGCGGGCGTCGCGGGCGGCGGGGAGAATTTCGCGGAGTTCGCGGAGGCAGAGGTCGGTGATTTCCGCGCGAGAGAGTGGGATGAGGGAGCGGGAGGCGGAGATGACAAGTTGCAAGTATTGATGAGAGGGAGAGGAGGGAGAGGAAAGAGAGAAGCCGGGCGGGGAGGCAGAGACGGGCGCTACTTCAGCGGGGCTCTGCCCCGCACCCCGGCCGGCATGGATGCCGGCGCTACCGGAGAAGAGCGCACTCTTGTTGAAGATCCATTGGGTGGTGCGGTCGAGGACGGTGAGGAAAGGCTCGGAGAGGACAGGGCGGTCCAGCCAGAAGTGAACGCCGGTGATGGGGGCGGTTTCGAGGCGGCGGAGATTGGAGAACACGGGCTCGCGGTCGGTGACGGCGGGCGGGAGAAGGTCGAGCAGGGCGTTGTGGGGGACGGCGGCGAGGTAGTGGTCAGCGGTGATTTCGTTGCCGGAGTCGAGAGCGACGCTCGAGACGCGCGGGCCGGAGAAGCGAATGGCGCGGACGACGGCGCGAGTGCGCACTTCCCCTCCCTGCTGGATGATGGCGTCGCGGCAACCGTCGTAGAGATCGGCGAGCGGAACGGCGGGGATGCCAACTTCGAAGCCGCGGCGATTGGATAAGAACGCCTTCCAGAAAACATCAATGCCATAGCGGGCGTCGGTGCGGTCGAGCTCTTCGTCGAGGGCGCTGACGAGGACGACGCGCCAGAAGCGCTCGATAGTGCCGGTGGGCTGGCGAAGGTGGTGGAGCCAGTCGAGCATGGTGGCGCCCGCTGGAAACGGCGGGTGGCCGCCGGCGCGGGCGATGGTGAGCAGGGCGCGCGCGATGGCGCGCTTTTCGGCCCAGGTGAGCAGGGGAAACAGAGCGAAAGAAGGAGCCAGGTGAAACGGAGCGGGGAGCGGCGAGGAGTGGAGGAAGCCGCGGCGGCCGGCGGGGTCGGCGAAGTAGAGGCGGTCGTAATAACGGATTTTGGCGGCGGCGCCGACGCGACGATAAAAGTGGTCGAGATTGGTGCAGCAACGCATGGTGACGTGCTGGCAGTTGTCCACGCGCTCGCCGTCGGGAAGCGAATAGGAAGTGGCGCGGCCGCCGAGGTGGGGCCGCTGTTCGAGCAGGGTGACGCGGTAGCCGGCTTCAGCCAGCGCGACGGCGGAGGACAGGCCCGCCAGGCCGCCGCCGATGACGAGTACGCTCTTGGAGGGCATTGGAATCGTTCCACCAGCCGAGCCGCGCGCGGAGGATTACGGCTGCCTTCTCGGTTTTTGAGAGGCTGACGCGCGAGGAAAAGACGTCGAAGCCGCGGGCTTCGATGCGGGCGAGCAGAGTGCTATAGATGCGCACGAGGGCCCAGAGGGCGGCGCGGCTGTCGGCAGAAATGAGCGGGACAAGGGCGGCGCCTTCGCGGTAGAACTCCCAGGCGCGATCGGCTTCGAAGGCGAGAAGCTCTTCGAGCTCGGGCGTGGTTGAGATGGCAGCCAGGTCAGGCAGGCGGCAACTGAAGCTGGCGAGGTCTTCTTCGGGGAGATAGATGCGGCCCATCGCAAGATCGCGAGGGACGTCGCGGAGGATGTTGGTGAGCTGGAAAGCGATGCCGAGTTTTTCGGCGAGGTCGTGGGCGTGGGGCGCGCGACTGCCGAAAATGTACAGGCAGGTGATGCCAACGGTGCCGGCGACGCGGTAGCAATATTCGCGGAGTCGCTCGAAGGTGGGATAGATGGAGACGGTGAGGTCCATTTCGGCGCCGGAGATGAGGTCGTGGAGATAACGTGGGGGAATGGAGAAGCGCTGGAGAGTGTCGCGAAGGGCGGGGAGAACAGGGTCGAGGGAGAGATCGCCGGTGACGGCGGCGTCGAGGCGGGAGCGCCAGGCGGCGAGGCCCTGCTGCTTGAGGATGGGCGAGGCGGGGGAGTCGGAGACGTCGTCGACACGGCGCATGAAGGCGTAGAGGGCGCAGATGGCGTCGCGCTTGGGGCGCGGAAGAAGGAAAAAAGCGTAATAGAAATTGCTGGCGGCGTCGCGAACGATGCGGCGGCAGTGGTCGTAGGAGGCGAGGAGGGCGGCGTCAGACATGGGCGTCACCCGCAGAGGAGCCGTTGGTGGAGCGGGAACGGAGCGAGGCGAAGAGGCGCGAGATGAGGGCGCGGCCGAGGAGGCGGGCCTGGGTGCGGCGAGAAAGCGCGGGGCGATGCTCGAGCGTGTTGTAGCCGATGCGTTCAATGGCGTCGAGAACGGCGAGGCCACCGCGGCTGAAGAGGTCGATGTCAACGCGGAGCTGGGGCGAGAGTTGCTGGGCGAGGGGCAGGCCGGCGTTGAAAAGCGAGCGCGTGCGGACGATGAGGTCGCGCATCAGCGCGGCATACGCGGGAGTGAAGCGGCGGGTGACGACGTCGGCTTCGGCGACGTTGTGCGTGGCCATGAGGTCGAGCGGAATATAGATGCGGCCCTTTTCGAGGTCGCGGGCGACGTCCTGCCAGAAGTTGGCGAGCTGAAGGGCGGTGCAAGTGAAGTCGGAGAGCTGCTGGCGAGCAGGGTCGCGATAGCCGCAAAGATAAAGAACGAGGCGGCCGACGGGATTGGCGGAATAACGACAGTAGCCGAGCACGGAGTCCCAGCTGGGATAGGGGTGAACGGTCTGGTCCTGGCGGAAAGCGGTGAGGAGATCGAGGAAGGGATCGATGGGAATATCGAACTCGCGGACGGTGGGAGCGAGGGCGACAAAGACGGGATGCGCGGGCGAGCCAGAATAGCAAAGGCGAAGCTCCTGCTCCCACCAGTCGAGAAGAGCGAGGGCGCGGGCGGGGTCGGGAATTTCGTCGCCGAGGTCGTCGGCCCAGCGGCAGTAGGCGTACACGTTGTAAAAATGCTGGCGGAGGCGGCGAGGAAGAAGCCAGGAGACGACGTTGAAGTTTTCGTAGTGGGTGGTGGCGAGCTGGAGGGTGTAGACCTGGGCAACGGCAGGGGGACAACCGGAGGGAGGGAGGTGACGGGCGATGGCGAGTTCGTGTTGGGCGAGCATGATAACCGTTGTCCGTTACTCGTTATTTGTAATTCGTGACTCGATATCCGTTGTCCGTTGTAGGTTATGAGTTATCAGTAGTCAGACGGAGAAACAAGGGGAAATTTCAGATGGGAGAGTCGAGAAATCAGAGGCATTGGAACAAATGGGCATTGGCAGGCGAAGTGCAGAACGCCAAGATTTCACGTCGGCCGCCGGAAGGCGCCGGGCTTCGGAATGACACCGCAAGGCGGCTCGCGCAAAGAGGACAGGCTGAAGCCTGTCCTACTAGGGGACGACGGCGGTTTTGAGTTCGCCGTTGCGATGCTTCATGTGAGCGAACATCTGCGGCAGCTCGCGGAGAGGGATTTCGCCGGTGACGAAGTCGGCGGCGCGGATTTCGCCGCGGGCAATGGAGTCGAGGGCTTCGCGGATGAAGCGCGGGGTGTGGTGGAAGCTGGACTTAATGGTGATCTCGGAGTAGTGGAGCGCGGCCGGGTCGAAATGGACCTCGGAGCCGCGCGGACAGCCGCCGAAGAGGTTGACGGTGCCGCCACAGCGGACCATCTGGACGGCCCACTGCCAGGTGGACGGCGAGCCGACGGCTTCAATGACGCTATCGGCGCCGCGGGTGCCCTCGGTGAGCTGGCGGACGGCGTGGACGGGATCGCCGAGAGCGGTGACGTCGAAGGCGGCGTAGGCGCCCAGGCGCTCGGCGGCGCGGACCTGGCTTTTGCGCTTGGCGAGCGCAATGACGCGGACGCCGCGGCCGGCGAGGATGCGGATGAACTTGAGGCCGATGGGGCCGCAGCCGACCAGCACGGTGGTGTCGCCGGAGGCGATGCCGGTTTCCTCGATGCCGCGCAGGACGCAGGCGAGCGGCTCGACCATGGCGGCGTCAACGAAGGAGACGTGGTCGGGGATCTCGAGCAAATTCTGGCGGACGATGCGTCCGGGGATGCGGATGTATTCGGCGTAGGCACCGTTGTTGAAGAGCAGGTCTTCGCAGAGATTGGCGCGGTCTTTGCGGCAGAAGAGGCAGACGCCGCAGGGAGCGGAGTTGGAGGGGACGACGCGGGTGCCGACGCGGAAGCCGCCGTTGACGTCGCGGCCAAGCGCTTCGACAACGCCGGCGAGCTCGTGTCCGAAGACGGCCGGCGGGGTGATCATGCGGGCGTGGAAGCCCTGCCTCCAGACTTTGAGGTCGGTGCCACAGGTGAGAGCGACCTTGACGCGGACCAGGGCTTCGTCGTCGGCGAGCGAGGGGATGTCGATGCGTTCGATCTTGAGGTCTTCGCTGCCGTAGAGGACGGCGGCGGTCATGTGGCCATTGAGTTCGGCGGTGGCCACGGAGCGATCGGATTTGGTCAGGGTCTTCATCAGGGTTCAACCACCACTTTTAAGGACTCGCCCGAAGGACGGGCGGCAAGGGATAAGGCCAAGGAGAAATCTTCCAGTGGAAAGCAGTGCGTGACCAGTTCTTTGACGGGGAGACGACGCGAAAAGACCAACTCGGCGGATTGGGACTGGAGAGCGACGTCGGCGCTGTAACTGCCGAGAATTTCCTTTTCTTCGACGCCAACGGCGGCAGCGGGAAACTCGATGCGCATCTGCGGGTCGTTCTGCGCGAAAAGCAGGACGCGGCCGCCGGGTCGGGCGAGAGCGAGCGAGTCGGTGACGAGGGTGGGGCTGGGCACGGCGAGGAGGACGACGTCGGCGCCACGGCCGTCGGTGCGGCGGCGGATTTCGTCGGCGAGGTTGGCGGCGGAGGGGTCGAAGGAGGCGTCGGCACCAAAACGAAGGCTGGCGGCGCGGCGCGCGAGCATGGGGTCGGTGGTGAGGACAGTGGCGCCGGCAAGCTTGGCGAGCATCATGAGCAGCAAGCCGATGGGGCCCTGTCCGATGACGAGGGCACATTCGCCGGGTGTAACACGGGCTTTCTCGACGGCCTTGAGGCAGGTGTTGACCGGCTCAACGAAAGTGGCTTCGACGAAGGTGACGCCGTCGGGGATGGCCACCATGCCGCGCTCGACGATCCAGGGCATTGCTTTCACGTACTCGGCAAAGCCGCCGCCATTGGGGGTGAAGCCGGCGGTGAGTCCCACTTTTTTATAGATGGCGCACTGGGAGAAAAGTTTGCGCTGGCAGTAGAAGCAGGCGCCGCAGGGGATGTGATGGAAGCTGACGACGCGGTCGCCGGGGCGGAAGCGGGTGACGCCCGGGCCGACGGCGGCGACAGTGCCGGCGACTTCGTGTCCGAGGATTTGAGGAGGCTGGACGAAGCCGTGCTGGATTTTTTTGATGTCGGTGCCGCAGATGCCGCAGGCGGCGACGCGGATGAGGAGTTCGCCCGGGCCGATTTCGGGCACGGGGACCTGCTCGATGACGACGTGGTTGGGGCCGCGATAGACGGCGGCGCGCATGACGCTGGGCAGCGGCTGCACTGGCGGAATGGCTGCGGTAGCGGTGTCGAGTTGAACGCCGGTGCGGGTCATGTGGCGGCCACCTCGCAGGGACGGTCGAAGGGCGCGGTGCAGGCGACCCAGGCGGTGAGGAACTGGTCGAGAAAGTCGGCGAGCGCAGAGGCGGCGGCGCGGCTGGAGCGGCCGAGACGGATGAGCTCGGGCAGGCGGTGCGGGCGGCGAGCGACGTGGCCGAGGAGGCGGAGATGGCTCAGATGGCCGCGGGAGTCGAGCGCGCGGGAGAAATCGTAGGGCAGAGACTGGTCGTGGGCGTCGCTGACGGCGCGGATGGCCACGGCGGGAATGCGGTGAGCGGCGGCCTGCTCGAGGATGGCGTAGCTTTCCATGTCCGCGGCGTGGGCGAGGGGCGCGAGCATGGCTTTTTCTTCGGGCGAGCGGACGAGCGTGTCGGAAGAGCGGAAGAGATCGACCGGGCGGGCGCCGGAAGCGGCAGCGAATTGGAGAAGGCTTTCGTCGGCGCGAAGCAGTTTGCTGGTGCCGGAAGAAGAAAGGGCGCGGGCGACGAGGATCTCTCCGGGACGGTGCTGTGGACGGAGCGAGCCGCACAGGCCGGCGGAGATGACGAAATCGGGGCGGTCGGCGAGGAGCATCGCGACGGTGCGGGCAGCGTGCTGCGGGCCCATGCCGGTGAGGGCGACGCGGAGTTCGGCGGCACCGAGGCGCGCGGCCCAGGCGGGGAGTCCGCCGTAGTGCACGGGCTGGAATTCGCGCAGGCGGCGCCAGGGGGCGAATTCGGGAGAGAGGGCGAAGGTGATGAGGATTTTCATTTCAGCGATCAGCGTTTCGTTATCCGTTGTCCGTTAACCGTAATTTGTTATTCGTGATTCGTTGTCCGAAAAACCACCGGCCGGAGACCGGCGCTACTAGACCCAAGGCCGGCTGGAAGCCGGCTCTACCGCTACGCGGCGCGGGCACGAACGGCGTTGCCGGAAGAGGCGCGGCCGTTGCGGACGTAGCCGTTTTCTTCATACCAGCGGACGGCGCGTTCGATTGCTGCCTCGATGGGGCCGGGCTGAAAACCGAGTTCGCGGCCGGCCTTGGAGCAGTCCACGAACATTTTATGGCGCGCCATGCGCACGCCTTCGAGCGGGATCTGCGGCGCGCGGCCAAGCAGGAGCGAGAGGCTGCGGTCGAAGTAACCGGCAACGAGCGCCAGCGCGTGCGGAAAGCGGAAGCGGGGCGCGGGAATGCCGGTGATGCGGCTGAGCGTGTCGAGCAATTCTTTGAGAGTGAGATTCGTCCCGCCGAGAATGTAGCGCTGGCCCGGGCGTCCGCGTTCGGCGGCAAGGAGATGGCCGGCGGCGCAGTCTTCAACGGGAACCCAGTTGAGGCCGGTGTCCACGTAGCCGGGCATGCGGCGGTTCAAGAAATCGAGAAGGATGCGGCCGGAGGGCGTGGGCTTCCAATCGCCGGGGCCGACGGGCGTGGAAGGATTGACGATGATGACGGGGAAACCCTCGGCGGCAAAGCGGAGGGCTTCCCGCTCGGCGAGGTACTTGGAGCGCTTGTAGTGACCGATCATTTCCTGTAATGAGGTGGGCGTTTCTTCGTTGGGCAGCAGGCCGGGGCGATGGACGGCAATGGTGGCGACGGTGGAGGTGTAGATGAACTGTTCGACGCCGCAGCGGCGAGCGGCTTCGAGGAGATTGCAAGTGCCGGTAACGTTGGAGTCGTAGAGTTCGCGCGGGTGGCGAACGTCGAGGCGATAGTCGGCGGCAACGTGAAAGACGCGGCGGACACCGTCGAGGGCGCGGAGGAGAGAGGAGGGGTCGCGGAGGTCGCCGAGGACGCGCTCGACGGGGAGCGAATCAATCGCGCGGAGGTTACTGGAGGGGCGGACGAGGACACGGACGCGGTCGCCGCGAGCGACGAGTTGGCGAGCGACGTGGCTGCCGAGGAAGCCGGTTGCGCCGGTGAGGAGGGTGGTCATTTCATTGAAGGACGTTATTCGTGAATCGTTACTCGTAAATCGCGATTCGTTGATCGTTCTCCGTTTACCCCAAGAACCAGCCGTGGCGACGCAAGGTCGCCACTACAAAACCCGAAGAGAGCCGTCGGGACGGACGAGTTCTTCAGTCGAGCCGGCGGCGAGAACGGCATCCGAGTGGGCATGGCCGTTGCCGCCCGTAGAGACGGAGCCACTGCCGTTCCCAGGTGCATTGCCGCTCCCGTGGCCGTGGCCATTGCCGTGGCCGGTTGCATGGCCGTCGGATGATTTGCGGCTGCCGGCGCCGCCCATTTTCCCGCTCAACTGCCAGGTGAGCATTTTCCAGTTGTCGCCGAGCTTGCGATTGGCGCCGAGGACCGCGGAGAGCTCGAAGCCGACGTGCATCATGCAGTCTTCGCAGCGGGGGTCGCGGCCCGGGCCGTAGTTTTCCCAGGGCGTCTTCTCGATGAATTCCTTGAAGGTGGCGTAGTGCGCGTCGGTCATAGCGTAGCAGGGGCTTTTCCAGCCGCGCGGGTTGTAGGTGGGGCTGCCCCAGACGGTGCAGGGGAGCTCGCGCTCGCCGCGGAGGTATTCGAGGTAGATATTGGAGACCATCAGGTTGAATTTGCCCAGAAGCTGGGAGGCCTGGCGGAATTTTTCGCGAATTTCTTCGCGGGACATGAAGATGTCGCGGGTCTGGACGGCGGAGTAGGAGTAGGCCGGCGAGAGCATGAAGCCATCCACGCCGAGGTCGTAAAGGTAGGCGTAAAGCTCGGCGATCTCTTCCAGGTCGGTCTCTTTGTAGATGGTGGTGTTGGAGCTGACCAGGAAGCCGGCGGCTTTGGCAGCCTTGATGCCTTCGATGGCCTCGCGGAAGACGCCATCTTTCTCGACGCAGAGGTCATGGGTGTGTTCGAGGCCGTCGAGGTGGACGTTCCAGAAGAAGCTGGAGGTGGGCTTGAACTCGTGGAGCTTCTTGCGGATGAACATGCCGTTGGTGCAGAGATAGATGTGGCGGCCACGATCGAGGATCTCGCGGGTGAGGCGGCCGATTTCGGGGTAGATCATAGGCTCGCCGCCGCAAATGGAGACGACCGGAGCGCCGCAATCGTCGAGAGCGGCAAGGCACTGCTCGACGGTGAGCATGTCGCTGATGGTGGACTTGTACTCGCGGATGCGTCCGCAGCCGGTGCAGGTGAGGTTACAGGCGTGCAGCGGCTCGAGCATCATGACCAGCGGAAACTTCTCCGCACCGCGAAGGCGCTTGCCGGCGATGTACCTGGTCAGATTCGCGGTGAGCTTGAGCGGGAATCTCATCCATTCTCCAGGTTGCCGTTGCGCCGGGCGAACTGATCGGGCCGGACCATGAGGGCATGAAATGGGGTCAGGCCGCGGCGAAGATTGCGGTAACGCGCCAGGGCGTACAGCGGGAAATAATTGCGATAGAGGTGGTAGCGCAAATAAAAGACGCAGGGGAAGCCAGTGCCGGTGAAAGCCTCTTCGTCCCACGAGCCGTCAGGAGTCTGGCGGGAGAGGAGAAACTCGACAGCGAGGGACGCACAAGGGCTTTCGGCTTCGCCGGCCGCCATCAAGCCGATAAGACCCCAGGCAGTCTGCGAGGGAGTGCTGGGGCCGCGTCCCTTGAGCTCGGGGTGGTGATAGGAGGCGAGCGATTCGCCCCAGCCGCCATCGGGGTTCTGTACCGAGCAGAGCCAGTCCACACTGCGACGGGCAAAACCGCGCGAAGCGAGAGCGACCGGCTCGAGCGAGCGAAGGACGCCGCTGGTGCCGTACACGTAATTGCTGCCCCAGCGTCCGTACCAGGAGCCGTCCTCGGCCTGGTCGCGGAGGAGGAAGGCGAGGGCGCGTTTGATGACGGTATGAGAGCAGGGCCAGCCGAAGCGGCCGAGACATTCGACGACGCGAGCGGTGACGTCGGCAGTGGAGGGATCGATCATCGCGTTGTGGTCGGCGAAGGGGACCTGAGTGAGGATGCTGCAATCGTTATCGCGGTCGAAGGCGCCCCAGCCGCCGTCGCGGTTTTGCATGGAGAGCAGCCAGGCAATGCCGCGGCGGATGGCGCGCTCCATGCGCGGCGCGTCGGGATACTGGACGCGCTGGAGAGCCATAAGGACGAAGGCGGTGTCGTCCACGTCGGGATAAAAGTCGTTGCGGAACTCGAAGGCCCAGCCGCCAGGCTCGGCGTCGCGGTTTTTGACGACCCAGTCGCCGGCCCCGAGGAGCTGCTTTTCGAGCAGCCAGCGCGAGGCCTGGACGAGTGAGGTGTGGTCGGGCGGGAGGCCGGCTTCTTCGAGACCGACCATGGCAATGGCGGTGTCCCAGACGGGGGAGAGGCAGGGCTGGACGCGGAGGGTATCGCCCTCTTCGATTTCGAAGCGGGCCATCTGGCCGATTTCGCGGGCGGTGAGCGGGTCGTCGGGGCCGTGGCCCAGGGCGAGCAGGGCGAAGACGGAGTTCATCATCGCCGGGTAAATGGCGGCGAGACCGTCGGAACGCTCGAGGTGCTCGCGCATCCACTGGCGGGCCAGGCGGAGGGCCAGATGACGCAGCGGGCGCCAGGGGAGGCGCTCGTAGTGCTTGCAGGCGCGGTCGAGAACAAGGAAAAAGTTGCGCCAGGTGATGAGCTGGCGATCAAACTGGAAGGACGGGAGCTTGCGATTCGGGGTGGCGAAGAGATCGTCCACGCGGAAGCGGCCGGCGTGGGCCCAGCAGGGCTTGTAGTGGTAAAGGATGGCCATGGGAATGACGATGGCGCGAGTCCAGGAAGACATCTCGTAGATGTTGAAGTAAAACCAATTGGGAAGGAGCATCATCTCCGGCGGGACGGCGGGAACGAGGTCCCAACTGATGGCACCAACCAGAGCGAGATAAAAGCGGGTGAAGGAGTTGGTTTTTTCAAGGCCTCCGATGCGCAGGATGCACTCGCGAGCGCGGGCCATGTGGGGCGCGTCGGGGAAATCGCCGGCGAGCTGCAGGGCGACGTAGGCTTTGACCGTGGCGTTGACCTCGGAAGGGCCGCCCTGATAGATGGACCAGCCGCCATCGTCGAGCTGGTGCCGGCGGACGTAGGTGGCCAGGCGGGCGATGCGGGAAGGCTCAGCCTTGCGGAGAATGTTCAGGTAGAAGATGTAGTCGGATTCGAGGGTGGTGTCAGCTTCGAGTTCGCCGACCCAGTAGCCTTCCGGGGCTTGGAGAGAGAGCAGATAGCCCGCGGCGCGCTCGACGGCTTCGTGGAGAGCCTGATCGAGACCCGGGGAGGCAGGCCGCGCGGCCACAGGGCCGGACGGATCGAATTCAACTTTGGCTCCCAATGCCATTCAGAACTCTCCGGCAACGCGCTGACCTACACGTTGCTTGTGTCCTCCTGACCAGCAGGACAAAAGGCTGAAGCAGACTCAGGCTGGGCTGAAAGCGACCGGGCGCTGCCCGGTGTGAACATCGCCATTCCCACATCCCTCCCGGAACTCTGGGACGAGACGCCCCCAGGGGCAGCGAGACCGAAATGCTACTAAAGCAAGCATTATGTATGGGAACTTGAAAGGGGTCAACAGGCAAGAAAAAGGGGTGTGTCAGGAAGAAACACGGCCCGAAACGAAGAAACGCAGGCGAACCAGGGAGGCCAAGGCATCGGGTAGAGGGGCGCCGAGGGGCTGGAGGAAGAGAGGCTTCGCTTCGAGGAGGCGTGGGGAAACGCTGGGCCAGGCGACTTCGGCGGCGGGGAGAGGCGAGCGGAGAACGAAGGCGTCGGCGCGGTCGAGGTAGAGACGGGCGGAATCTTTGAAGTCGGGGGAAGCGGGGTCGAGGACGACGAGATAAAGGGCCGGATGGAGGAAGGCGAGGAGGGAGTTGCTCTCGATGATTGCGTTGGTGGATTGGGCGAGGGCGTTGCGGAGGAGCGGGAGGGCTTCGGCGAGTTGTCCCTGGCGGGTGCGCAGCCAGAGGGAACGCGCGGCGCCGGCAACGAGGAAGCGAGAGGTGTCGGTGCGATTGCAGCGATCGCGCTCTTCGTCGAGCGAAAAAGGATGTTCGTGAGGGGCGCAGCCGCAGGGCGCGCCGTGAAGGGAACAGACACCGTGTCCGTATTGAGTGATTTTGATGGCGGTCCAAGAAGCGTCGGGGAAGGCCCGGATGAGGTCAACGACAAGAGAAGTCTTGCCAATGGAGCGGGTGTGGCCGCCGATGAGGAGGAGGGGCAAGAACAGAACCCGTGATTCGTTACTCGTAATTCGTTACTGGTAATGCGCGGACGATTGTACACCCAGATTGACACGTTGATTTCTGCTGCCCACCAAGATGACGGACGAAAGGAACAAGGATGGCGGCGTAAAACCGCCGCTACGGAAGCTTCTGCTCGATTGCGCGGAGGCGGGAGGCGAGCTCGGGGAGGCGGGCGAACCAGGCGTAGGCTTCCTTGAACTTGTCGAGCGGGCGGGCGGGCGTGCCCCAGACGACCTGACCTGTGCGGATGGTTTTGCCGGTGAGGATGC
>CAZHLD010000003.1:23794-35572 GCA_964533185.1 uncultured Acidobacteriaceae bacterium
GCGGGCGTGCCCCAGACGACCTGACCTGTGCGGATGGTTTTGCCGGTGAGGATGCCGGCCTGGCCGCCAATGACCGAGGAGTCTTCGAGAGTGCAGTGATCGCCGAGGCCGACCTGGCCGCTGATGACGACGTTTTTGCCGATGACGCTGGAGCCAGAGATGCCGGTCTGCGCGGCAATGAGCGTGTTGGCGCCGATGCGAACGTTGTGGGCGACGTGGACGAGGTTGTCGAGCTTGACGCCGGTGTCGAGGCGGGTGGTCGAGAGCGAGCCGCGGTCGAGGGTGGAGTTGGCGCCGATTTCGACGTCGTCGGCAATTTCGACCGAGCCGAGCTGCGGGAATTTAAGGTGCTTGCCTTCCCCGGTGACGTAGCCGAAACCGTCCGAGCCGATCACGGCGCCGGAGTGGACCAGGACGCGGTCGCCGAGTCGCACGCCGGCGTAGAGCGTGACGCGGGGATAGAGGCGACAGTGCGCGCCGAGTCGAGAGCCGCGGCCGAGGAAACAGAAGGCGGCGATCTGCGTGCCTTCGGCGATGGAGACGTCGTCTTCGATGACGGCGTAAGGGCCAACGGCGACGCCGGCGGCGAGTCGCGCGGTGGGCGAGATGACGGCGGTGGGGTGAATGCCAGTGGCAATCGGAGCGGCGGGGAGCAGCCAGGCGGCGGCTTTGGCGAAGGCGAGCTTGGGATGGGGAGAGCGAAGGAGCGTTTTGCCGGGGAGAGAAAGATCGGGCGGGAGAAGGACACAACTCGCTGCGGAGGCGGCGGCGCGGTCGAGATGGCGCGGGGAGTCCACGTAAATGAGGTCGGCGGGGCCGGCGGATTCGGGCGAGGCGAGGCCGGAGATGGGGATGGAGGAGTCGCCTTCGAGTGGGGCGGCGAGGAATTGGGAGAGGTCGCGTGCGGTCTTGTGAGTGGTCATGGATGCCTCACGGGAGAGGAGTTCAAAGGCCTTATGGAACCACAGATGAACGCGGATGAACACTGATAAGAGACAGAAGAAAAACATATCGCAGAGGACGCAGAGGTAGGGACGTCGCCGAGAAAAAAAGCTAGTAGATGGAGGGTTGGCCGGGGGGGCGGGTCTTCCAGCGTTTGTGGACCCAGAGCCACTGGTCGGGATGGCGGCGGGCGAAGTCTTCAATGACGCGAGTGAAGCGCTGGGTGTTGGCGCGGACATCGGCGTCGAGGTCGCCGGTGCGGATGAGATCGAGCGCAGGCTCGAAGCGGAGGCGGTATTTCCTGAGGTCGCGATCCCAGTAGCAGTAGCTGGGGACGACGGCGGCGTCGGTCTGCAGGGCCAGGCGAGCGAGACCCTTGGTGGTGCAGGCGGGGACACCGAAGAAATCTACGAAGACACCTTCGCCGGGCAGGGCGTTGAGGTCGAAGAGGATGCCAACGGCGCCGCCGGAGCGGAGGACTCGGAGAAGAATGCGGACGGAGTTGGTTTTGTCTACCGGGACGTTGCCGGAAAAACAGCGATAGCGATTGACGAGGGCATCGACGCGGGGATTGTCGAGCGGGCGGACGAGGAAGTGCAGCGGAAAGCCGAAGAGAGCCTGCGCGGGCGGGCCGAGCTCCCAGGCGCCCATGTGTCCGGTGAGATAGAGAACGCCCTTGCCGCGATGGTGGGCGGCGGCGAAGTTTTCGAAACCGTCGGGAATGACGACGCGGTCGATGGTAGTGCGGTCGAGGTCGTGGAGGTGAACCAGCTCGGCCGCCATCCAGCCGAGATGGCGGGCGAGGTCGCGGAGGAGGCGGCGACGGCGGGCGTCGGTCCAGTCGGGGAAGGCGATGCGGAGGTTGATGAGACCAGCGCGGCGAAGAGGAGGACGGAGAGTGTAGGCGAGGCGCGCGACAAAAGAGCCGAAGGAGCGGGCGGCGGTGCGGGGGAGGAGTTCGAGGAATTTCAGGGAGAGCCAGGCAAGGGCGAATTCGAGGCGGCGTTTCATTGAAGACAGGGGACAGGGTACAGGGGACAGGGAGCAGGGACAAGAAGGAGAAGTGGCGAGTGGCTAGTGGCACGTGATGGGGAATGCTAGACTCGGGCGGCGTGAGCGAGCAAATGACAGGGTGGAGTAAGGGAACGGAGCGGACAGCGGGAGTGCCGCTGTGGCAGTGGGCGGTGGCGGCGGTTGTGGCGGGGGTGTGTTTGATTTCGGGCCTCGATGCGATTGGGCTGGTGGGGCCGGACGAGCCGCGGTACGCGGAAGTGGCGCGAGAGATGGCGGTGACGGGAGACTGGGTGACGCCGCGGCTGTGGGGCACGGCGTGGTTTGAGAAGCCGGTGCTCTACTACTGGGGAGCGGCGGCGGCGATGCGCGTGTTTGGCGTGGACGAGTTTGCGGCGCGGCTGCCCTCGGCGCTGGCGGCGCTGCTAGCGCTGCTGGGACTGGTGTGGGCGGCGCTGCGACAGTACGGCGCGCGGACGGCGTGGGCGGTGGCGCTGATTTTTCCGACGTGCGTGGGCGTGATCGGGTTTGCGCGAGCGGCGGGGCCGGACATGATGTTTGCGGCGGCGCTGACGCTGGCAATGGTGATGGGAGCGGCGCTGGTGGAGTTGAATGGAGCTGCGGAAAAAATGGCCGCTGGAAGCGGCCGCTACACAAAGTCGGAAGAAAAACGCGAAAAGATGGGACTGAGGATTGCGCTGGGGGTGGCGCTGGGGGCGGCGACGCTGGCGAAAGGTCCGGCGGCGATCGTGCTGGCCGGCGGAAGCGTGTTGCTGTGGGCGACGACGACGCGGCGATGGCGCGCGGCGCTGGGTCTGCTGCACCCGTGGGCGATTGCGGCGTGGGCGGCCACTTCCCTGCCCTGGTACGTGATGTGCGCGCGGCGGAATCCAGAGTTTGTACGCGTGTTCTTGTACGAGCACAACTTTGAGAGGTACCTGACGCCGGTGTTCCGCCACGAGCAGCCGGTGTGGTTTTTTGTGCCGGTGGTGCTGATCGGGTTGCTGCCGTGGACGGCGCTGCTGGCGGGCGTGGCGCGGGATGGCTGGCGGGCATGGAAGCAAAAGAGTTGGGCGGGGAGTCCGGCGTTTTTTTATACGTGCTGGGCGGTGTGGCCGGTGGTGTTTTTCAGTTTGTCGAAGTCGAAGCTGCCCGGGTATGTGCTGCCGGTGGTGGCGCCGGTGGTGATGGTGATGGCGAGCGTATTCACACGCAATACGAAGCAAGAGTTGTGCAATCGGAGTTGGACTCTACTCTGTGTGGGACTCACGCTTTGCATAACAGCTTGGGTATGGATAGTCATTCCTGTCTATCGTGCCAGCGACCATTCACAAACAATTGAGTCCATAATTCTGGCATCGTTAGCGGCTACACTTGGCGGGCTATTGGTCAGCGGCCTCGCAGTGTTTCGGAGGGCGAGCTACGCCACGCTTCTCGCTGCGATACTTCTGACCTCGATGGTGGCGTTCGCAAACCGGCGTGTGTTGCAAAAATTGGACGCAGTCTTCTCAGCACGGGAGGCGGCGAAGGCGGTGGGAGGAGAGCCGGCGAACGAGAATTTGCATGTGTATAGGGTGCACCGGGCGTGGAAGTACGGGTTGGAGTTTTATCAGAGGAAGGAATTAAGGGAGTGGACTGGAGACACATGGCTGCCAGCGTGGGTGTACACGACGGGCGAAGGAATTGAGGAGCTGGGGAGGCAAGGGCGGGCGGTGAGGGTGGTGGAGGGGAAGTCGCCGGAGGCGATGCTGGTGTATGTGTACAGGTGAGGGGGAAGTTGAGAGTTGAGAGTTCAGAGTTGAAAGTTGAAGGTCGAAGAGGGCCGAATGAAGTCGGCGCCTAGTGAAGGTGTACAGATGTAGACATTTCAAGTTTAAATTTCAGATTTCGAAGCAAAGTAAGAGGGCAGATTTCCCGATGAGCTACGGCGAGGGTTGAGACAGGCCGGCGCTACGAGGGGCGAAAGAAAGCTGCTGGGCTGAAGCCCCGCGCTACAAAACCAAAAGCAGATCCCTTCCGGCCAAGCCGGAATCTTCGATCGCTGCGCTCGGGATGACCACGACGGGTGTTGAGTGGCGAGCGGGAGGGGCGGAGGAAATTAGCGACGGCGGGAGGGAGTGGTGGGGACGGGGGCGGAGGAAGAGGTGGGGAGGGAGTGGAGGAAGAAGGAGACGATGCGGTTTTCATAGGGGCGCTTTTCTTTGTCGAGCATGTTGGCGTAGTTGCCGCGAGGGATCACGGCCAAGTCGCGGGGTTGGGGGGAGGCGAGGAAGAGCGCGCGGGTGGATTCGCCGAGGATGGGTTCGTCGCTGGCCATGAGGAATAGTTTCTGGACGCCGGCGAGCGGCGCGAGGCGAGCGGAGAGAGGCAGCTGGTTGCGATACGCGCGGGTGAGCGCACGGAAGCCCCAGCGGCCGGTGCGCTGCATGAGGGGGAGGGCGCCGAGTCCGGTGCGGTCAATGAGAAGGCGGACCATGTGCAGGGGCGAATCGTAGACGGACTCGACGACGACGGCGTGGACGCGGGGGTCGGAGGCGGCTTCGGCGAGAGCGGCGTAGGCGCCGAGGTTGGCGCCCCAGAGGCCGAAGCGGGTGGTGTCCACGTCGGTGCGCGCGGCGATGGCGTCAATGGCGGCGCGAAGCTCGGCGGTTTCGCGGTAGCCGAGGGTGGAGTAGCCGCGACTGGCGCCATGGGCGGCGAAGTCAAAGAGGAAGACGTTGTACCGGTGGTCCTGCAGGGTGGAGACCAAAGTGAGCAGCTCGCCGCGCTGCGAGGTGTAGCCGTGGCAAAGAATGATGGTCGGGGCGGTGGTAAGGCCGGGGAAGAACCAGCCCTCACGGGTGTCGCCGCCGGGAACGGTGAAAGAGACGACTTCGGGGCGGCCGGGGAAGGTCTGGGGATTGATGTCGGAGCGGGTCTGCGGCGGCGAGACGATGCGGTAGAGCAGGTAGCCGGAGATGGTGGCGCTGGCCAGGAAAGCGAAGAAGGCAATCGCAAGGATGATGGCAATGAGTTTGGCGTACCACTTCTTAGGAGAGCGAAGCTCGGAGAGGAAATCCATGCAACGTGAGAAGGGGTTAGGGGCGGCGGGCGCCTTAACAGGCTGGTACAGGCGCCAACTTGCAGCCCGCGCGAAGTCTAACATAGATGCCGGGAAGGGTACGGCGGAGGGGTGCGGGTGTGTTTGGGAGTTACTGCATGGAGCGGCTGGTTTAAGATAAGCCGTGGGCCGGGTGCCGGGATGCGGGCGATGACGCTGGTTGACCTGCGACAGATGAATGCGCGAGCGCTGGAGCCGCTGTTCGAGGAAGAGGCGCGGCACTGGCGCGAAGAGCTGCACTGGGACTACCGGGGATCGCTCGAGCTGATTAAGCGGTTTGTGGACGCGAAGTCGCTGGCGGGGTGCGTGGCGATGGAAGACGGGCGGCCGGCCGGGTACGGGTTTTACGTGATCGAGGAACACAAGGGGCTGGTGGGAGGAATGTTCGTTCGGCCGGGGGCGGAGCAGGTGGCGCTGAGCCGGCAGATCCTGGGCGATATTACGGCGACGTTGCGGGGCGTGCCTCGGCTGGAACGGATTGAGGCGCAACTGATGCCGTTTGGGTGTTTGCTCGATGGCGTGCTGCTGGCGGAGGGGTTTCGGCTGTATTTGAGGCAGTTTATGCTGCTGGAGCTGAAGCAAGAAACAACAGAGGGATCAGGTGGGCGGGCTGAGAAGCCCGCTCCACCACAGGTCGGACAAAGGGCAGCGACCGGGCCAGCGGTGTCAGGAGCAATACGGATGGAGGGATGGCAGGAGAGGCACTTTGGGCCGTGCGCGCGGCTGATCTGGCAGGCGTACACAGGTCATGTGGACAGCGAGATCAATGACCAGTACCAGAGCGAGTCCGGGGCGATGCGGTTCTTGAAAAACATTATTGTGCTGCCGGGGTGCGGGCAGTTTATGGGGGAGGCGTCGTTTGTGGCGCGGGACGTGGCGAGCGAACACATGGTCGGGGTGGTGCTGACGTCGGCGGTGGCGCAAGGGGTCGGACACACGACTCAGGTGTGCGTGCTGCCGGGCTACCGCGGGCGCGGGCTGGGTCGGCGGTTGCTGGAGGAGTCGATCGAGGCGCTGCGAGGGAAGGGCTTTCGCGAGTTGTCGCTGACGGTGACGGCAGGGAACCGGTCAGCGGTGGGGCTGTATGAGCGGATGGGGTTTCGCGCGATGAAGACGTTTGCGGCGGGGGTGTGGGAGGGAAAAAGCAGGGAGTCGGGAGTAGGGGGTTAGCGGCGGGGGGAGCGATCCTTTAAGAGGCCTTTGAGTTCGGACATGAATTCTTTGACGTCTTTGAAATCGAGATAGACCGAGGCGAAGCGGACGTAGGCGACCTTGTCCAAACGTTTGAGGCGGGACATGAGGAGCTCGCCCAGCTCAGAGGTGGTGCGCTCGCGCTCAGAGGATTCGTGGACGAAGCGTTCGGCTTCTTCGACCAGGGATTCGAGCTTGGCGGTGGCGATGGGGCGTTTTTCGCAGGCTTTCAAGAGGCCGGCGAGGATTTTCTGGCGGTCGAAGCGCTCGCGGCGGCCGTCTTTCTTGATGACCATGTAGGGGATTTCGTCGATGCGCTCGTAGGTGGTGAAGCGGCGATTGCAACGGAGACATTCGCGGCGGCGGCGGATGAGGTCGCCGGCGCGACCTTCGCGCGAGTCAATGACCTTGTCATCGATGTAGCTGCAGAAGGGGCATTTCACCGCGAGAGGTCTCCTTGATCGACGGGCGCTGTGGCGGCGCCAGCTTCAGCAGCTTCTTCTTCCTCGCGGGCGATGCGGCGAAGCTCCGCCATCGAGAAACCTTCCCGAATCAGCAAGGGCACGCCCGCCAGGCTCGAGGCGGCAAACGTCACCAGCCAGAGGACGATGCTGGCGGCGGCCGCGGGCTCCTTTTCTACTCCAAAGACGACCGTATAAGCAAGGAAGCTGGCCACCTGCGAGCCACCACCGGCTACGGGGAGCTGGAGGGTGGAGCCGACCATGGTGAAGGCCAGCACGAGCATGGCACCGGAGAAGTCCATCTGACCGAGGCGGCCACCGAAGCTGTGCGCGACCCAAAGGTAGATGAGGGCGATAAGTGCCCAGTGGGCGGCGGAATAAAAGATGGCGGCGCCCAAGTCGGACCAGGTGCGAATGGCCTGGAGGCCGTGTCCGAAGCCGGCGAAGAGATTTGCGAGGTGACGGCGGCGGCCGGTGGTGGCGCGCCAGGCGTTCATTTTGCGTTCGAGGGCGTGAGCGCCGTGGAAGCGGAAGTAAACGAGGAAGACGGTGGCGGCGAAAAGGCCGATCAACATGGCGACGCCAGTGGCGCGGGCGCGGGTTTGCCAGGGGCTGTCGGGGTCGCCGACCTCCATCATGCTTGGGAAGATGAGCAGGCTCAGGCCGAGAAGGACGGCGGTGGAGGCGGCGTCGAAGATGCGTTCGAGGACGTAAATGCCGAACATGCTGGAGGCCGGTAGGCGGTCTTTGCGGGCGATGAGCAGAGGGCGAACAGGCTCGCCGGCGCGTCCGAGCAGGAAGATGGCGGTGAAGCCGATGAGCGTCGAGGAGTAGATGCTGAGAAAGGGTGGACGGCCGAGGTAACGGCAGAAGCGCTGCCAGCGCAAAGCGCGGAGGGCGTAGGTGGTGAAAATGCCGGCAAGCGAAAGTAGTAGGAGGAAGGGTTGCGCCTGGGCGAGAACGGCGAGGAGGCGGTCCCAACTGAAGCCTTCGAGTCCGATGGCCTGGCGGGAACGGTACAGAAGGGCGATGAGAATGATGAGAATGAGAGCGATGAGAAGAAGCTTGCGGAGGTGGGAACGCATTCGGAAGGGAGCGTAACCGCGACGGGGAGGGGTGTCAATGGCAGCCGTTGTGCGTAGTGCGTTTTCCGTTGTCCGTTTTCCGTTGCCCGCGGGCGCACAGGATGAAGTAGGGGCGTATGGTCATACGCCCTCGAAGAGATGAAGAGGACAGGCTGAAGCCTGTCCCACGGAGGCTTGTGTGGGCGGCAGGGGACGGATATGATGCGCGGCCAGACGGGGTTTGCTGCGGGTGGGAACCCCAGCCTGGAACAGCGGAACTTTTCGGCTTCGAATTGCGTTGCTATTCATGAGGCCGGGAAGTGGAGCAGGCAGCGAGGATGCGGCAGAGGTGGAACCAGATGCACAAGTGGTTCAAGACTGCCTTCGAGGCGATGGCTCCGCCTGGGAGGAGCTCGTGCGGAAGCACACGCGGCGAGTTTACAACCTCTGCTGGCGGTTCACGAGCAGCCGACACGAAGCGGAAGACCTGACCCAGGAAGTTTTTTTGAGGATCTACAAAACCCTGGGCAGCTACCGCTCAGCGCATGGAGGCTTCGCCACGTGGATGACCAGCGTGACGCGCAACCTGCTAATCGACCACTACCGCCGGACCAGGCGCGACCGCCTGACCGACTCACTCGACGACGCCATACCGAAACTGGAAGAAAAACATTCGCCGGTGCGAAGGCCCGACCAGGCCACGCTGGCGGCGGAGCTGAGCAGTCAAGTGCAGAGAGCGCTGCAGAAACTTTCGCCTGATTTGCGCGAGGCGGTGATCCTGCGAGACCTGCAGGGCCTGGAATATGCCGAGATCCAGGACGTGCTGGGTGTGCCGGAAGGTACGGTGAAGTCACGGATCAACCGGGGCCGGATCGAACTGGCGCGGGTGCTGGAGCAGATGGGCGTGCGTCCGGAGTAAGCCATGACCTGGAACTGCGAACAAATCGAAGGACGGTTGAGCGACTACGCGGACCGGCTGCTGCAGCCGGATGAGCGGAAGTATTTCGAGGCGCACGCGGCGAGCTGCGCACAGTGCGGGGCGCTGGTGGGACAAGTGACGAGTCTGCTGAGCCGGATGCACGGGCTGGAGCTGGAGGTGGCGCCGGCAGGACTCGAGCGGCGAATCCTGGAGCAGATGCTGGGGCCAGGGAAGAAACGTGCAGGCTGGGCGGCGTGGCTGGGATGGCTGCAACCGGTGATGACGCAGCGGTTTGCGTACGGAGCGGTGACGGTGCTGGTGACGGCGGCGGTGCTTTCGCAAGCGTTTGGGATTGATGTGCGGCGCGTGGAGTTGCGCGACCTGCACCCGGCGAATATTTATCGGGCGACGACGCGGAAGGCGAACCTGATGTATGCGCGCGGGGCGAAGTTTGTGACCGACCTGAGGGTGGTGTACGAGATCCAGTCGCGGCTGCGGCCGGAGCCGGAACAGCCGACACCGGCAGAGCAAAAGCCCGCGCCGGGTCAAACACAAGGGCCAGAGAAACAAGAGCCGCGGCAACAGAACCGGGCCGACGAGAGCTTCGGGAATTACTCGTTGCTGGCGTTTACAGCCGGCCTCGCGCCGGGGAGGAGCATTCGATGAGCAATGTTTCAACAGGAGCGCCGCAGCCGAAAGGCTACTGCCGGAACTGCGGGAAGACGCTGACGGAGGAGACGGCGCGGGACGTGCGCGGAATCCTGTACTGCGAGCCGTGTCTGGCGGCGATGGTGGCGCAGCCGCAGACGGCCGGAGAGAAGAAGAGTCCGGGGCTGGCGGCGTTGCTGGGGTTCGTCCCTGGACTGGGAGCGGTGTATACGGGCGAGTTCATGAAGGCGCTGATTTATGTGCTGACGTTTGCCGCGTTCATCGGTGCGCTGAACAGCGACCTGGACGACCCGGCCCATCCGATCCTGGGAGTGTTGCTGGCGGCGTTCATCGTGTTCATGGCCGTGGACGCGTACCGGTCGGCGGCGGCGATTAACGCGGGGCAGACACCGCCAATCCACATTGGGCAGGTGATGAGCGACAAGCCCGTGGGCCCGCTGATCCTGATCGGGCTGGGCGTGCTGTTCCTGATGCAGCAGTTGCACGTGTTTCGAATCGGGTGGATTTTCCGGTACTGGCCGGTGTTCCTGATTGCGATCGGAGCGTGGATGCTCTACCGACGGCAGCAGAGTTCGTAGGAGGAAGCTCAAGATGAGCAATGGACAAACGGGAATGGAGCAGAAACGGCGCGGCGGGCTGATGGGTCCGGTGGTGCTGATCACGATTGGAGTGCTGTTCCTGGCCGGGAAGCTGGGACTGGGGTATAGCTTCCATCAGCTCTGGCCGGTGCTGCTGATTGTAATCGGGCTGGTGAAACTGTTTGAGTTCATGTGGCCGCGGAACGACGGGGGCGGCTCGTAAGAGGGAGAGGCGATGAGCAACGGAATCCGACGGCGGCGTTCGATCTTCAGCGGGTTGCTGCTGGTGGTGATCGGGGTGCTGTTCCTCTATCACAACTTCCAGGGCGGGTTCGAGATCTGGCGGGTGATCGAGCGCTGGTGGCCGGTGGTGCTGATCCTGTGGGGTCTGGCGAAGCTCTACGACTACTGGGCGGCGAAACAGAGTGGCGAGGCGCCGCCGCGGACGATGACCGGCGGAGAGATACTCCTGGTGATTTTCTTGTTCATCCTAGCCGGGGTTGCCGGCGGGCGGGAATGGATGATCAAGCATGGGCACGACTACGACATTGAGGTGCCGTGGGCCACGAAGTACACGTTCAGCGAAGAGGTGCCGGCGAAAGCGGTGAAGGCCAGTGCGGAGATCCGCGTGAATACGGACCGCGGCGACATCACGGTGATTCCCGAGGAGATTGCAGAAGTCAAAGTGTCGGTGAAGAAGACGGCGACGGGCACCGACGAGAGCGAAGCGCGCAAGCGCGCGGAAGCGGTGAGGGTGGTGGTGGTTGAGACGGAAGGCGGCTACGAGGTGCGGCCGGAAGCGGACAGCGATACCCAGCGCTGGGTGAGAGTGGACCTGGAAGTGCGCGTGCCGAAGCAGGCCAGCGTGAAGGCTAAGGCCGAGCGCGGAGACGTGAAGGTGAGCGGAGTGGCCGGGCCGGTGCGGGTGGAGAATTTGAACGGGGATGTGGATGTGCACGACGTGGCAGGCGACATCGCGGTGGAGATCCGGCGCGGAGACGTGTCGGTGCGGAACACAAAGGGCAACGTGGCCATCAGCGGACGGGGAGGCGAGGTGCAGGTTGCGGACGTGGCCGGACAGGCAGTAATCAACGGCGAATACTCCGGGCCAATCAGCGTGAGCAATGCGGCCAAGGGCGCGCGGTTCATCTCGAAGCGCACGGACCTAACAATCAGCCAGTTGAACGGGCGATTCGAGACGGGGTCGGGGAGGCTGGAGATTACGGATGCGCCGGGGAACGTGCAGTTGGAGACGTCGTCGTATGACGTCGTGCTCGAGAAGGTGAATGGGCGGGTGCAGGTGAAGAACCGGAACGGGAACATCGAAATGCGACTGACGCACGCGCCCAAGGAAGACATCGAGCTGGTCACCGAGCGCGGGAGCATCGACCTGGGCGTGCCGGGGAAGTCCAGCTTTGAACTGACGGCGGAGGCGCGGCGAGGCGACATCGAGGTGGACGGCGAGTTTGCGGGCATCCCGAAGACCGAGCCGGACCGGAGCGGGGATTCGCGTGTGGTGGTCAAGGTGGGACAACGCGGGCCGCAGATTGTGGTGAGGACGAGCTATGGGTCGATTCAGTTGCGGAAGAGTGATTGAAGAAGGGTTGAGGGTGTAGGGCCAAGAGTTGAGAGTTTAGAGTTGAGAGATTAGAACGGAAGTCGGCGGGCTGTTTTCAAACCTACCTTGCCGGGGCAGCCGAGGGGCTGACCCAGCGATTTTTCCCATTGATAAAGAATGAAGGGGATGCGCGGGGCAGGCGGGTGTGTGCCCGGGCAGCAGGCAGGGAGATGCAATCAGTTGAGATCGTTCGCGCCCCGGCATGGCCCGCCGTAGGCGGGCCGG
>CAZHLD010000003.1:35672-55294 GCA_964533185.1 uncultured Acidobacteriaceae bacterium
AGTCCTTGCCGGCCAGATTTTCAAGGAGACCGACTGAAGGAGGCAGAGATCATGGCCACAGCTGGAATGAAACTGACCCGCGAAATGACACGGAAATCCACGGTAACCATCGCGCCGGGAGAGCGCCGGGGGATGGGATGGTTGCCCGACTACCCGGACTTCCGCGACTACAACACAGAAACAAAAACGGTGCGGCCCACGCAAGTGGCGCTGGGCGCCAAGGAACCGGTGCAGGCAATGCTGAACAAGGCCGGGGTTGCGACGGCAGTGCCAAAGCTGGCCAACAACATTGACCTGCGGCAGTACTGCTCGGCGATCGAGGACCAGGGCGGGATCGGGTCGTGCACGGCGAACGCCGGGGTGGGGATCGTGGAATACTTCGAGAGGCGGGCGTTCGGAAAATACATCAATGCGTCGCGGCTGTTCCTGTACAAGACGACACGCAACTTCCTGCACTGGAGGGGCGACACCGGCGCGTTCCTGAGGAACACGATGGGGGCGCTGGCCCTGTTCGGCGTGCCGCCGGAAGAGTACTGGCCGTATGACGAGAACAGCTTCGACGCCGAGCCGACGCCCTTCTGCTATGCGTTCGGGCAGAGCTACCAGGCGATCAAATACTACCGGCTGGACCCGCCGGGGACCACGCAGCAGGCACTGCTGCAACGGATCAAGACCAACCTGGCGGCGGGGCTGCCGTCGATGTTCGGGTTTACGCTGTACAGCTCGTACGTGCAGGCAGGACAGAGCGGCGCGTTCCCGCTGCCGGGCAACGGAGAAGGGATAGCAGGCGGGCACGCAGTGGTGGCGGTAGGCTACGACAACAACAAGGTCATCCAGAATTCCAACCCGGGCGGGCCGAAGACCACAGGCGCGCTGCTGATCCGGAACTCATGGGGGACGGGCTGGGGCGATCAAGGATACGGATGGCTGCCGTATGAGTACGTGCTATTGGGGATCGCAGATGATTTCTGGTCGCTGATCAAGAGTGAGTGGATCGATACGGGGAATTTCAAGATCTGAAGAAGCGATCAGCGGTCAGCATTCAGTCGTCAGCAGGCTAGAAGACCGAACCGGCCGGGGCGCAAGGCAGGGGTGTGCGCAAAAGAGAGAGACTACCGGTCGAGGAGGCGGTCGAGGGAGGAGAAGAAGTCGGGAGAGGAAACGGCGACGCAGGCGGAGTCGCGGATGACGCTGGGACTGGAGGCGCCAAGGGCGGCGACGGCGAAGGCCATGGCGATGCGGTGGTCGCCGGCAGGGTCGATCTCGGCGCCGTGAAGCGGCGCAGCGGAGGCAGAGACGCCTGCGGCGGAGCGGCCGGCGACGCGCAGGCCGTCGGGAAACTCTTCCACGCGGGCGCCCATGCGGCGGAGGTTTTGGGCGAGGGCGGCAATGCGGTCGCTTTCCTTGACGCGCAGTTCCCGAGCGTCGCGGATTTCAATTCCCTTGTCTGTGTAAGGGCCGAGGGCTGCGAGCATGGGCAGCTCGTCGATCATCTGCGCGACCTGCGGGCCTGAGACAACTCCACCTTGCAATTGAGAATGGCGGACGGCGATGTCGCCGACGAGCTCGCCGTGTGCGCTGCGGACGGAGACGAGGCTGATGGTGGCGCCCATCGAGGCGAGGAAGTCGAGGACGGCGGCGCGCGTGGGGTTGAGACCGACGGAGCCGAGAAGGAGATTGGAGTCGGGAAGGATGAGGGCGGCGGCGAGGAAGAAAACGGCGGAAGAGAGATCGCCGGGGACGACGAGGCGGCGGGGTTGGAGACGCGGCGAGGAGTTTCCTGTGCGGCCGTGAAGGCGGATGGTGTCGGCAGTGCGATCGAGGCGGGCTCCGAATTCGACCAGGGCCAGCTCGGTGTGGTCGCGGGTGCGGACAGGCTCGGTGACAGAGGTGACGCCATCGGCGAAAAGGCCGGCAAGGAGGACGGCAGATTTCAGCTGGGCGCTGGGGAGAGGCAGGGTGTAGTTGATCGAGTGGAGGCGGCTGCCGCGGATTTTGAGCGGGGCGAGGTCGCCGCTGTGGGCGCGGATGCGCGCACCCATCTGCGCGAGCGGCTCGATGACGCGGCGCATGGGACGGCGGCGGAGGGAGGTATCGCCGGTGAGAGTGGTGTCGAAGGACTGGCCAGCGAGGAGGCCGGCGAGGAGGCGAATGGTGGTGCCGGAGTTGCCGGAGTCGAGCGGGCGGGAGAAGAAGCCGGCGGGGCGGCGGAGGGAGTCGAGGCCGCGACCGGTGATGGTAACCGTGGGCGGCGCAGGTGCAGGCTGGTCGCGGGGAGTGAGAGTGACCATGCCGGCGGAGACTCCGAGCCGGGAGAGACAGTGGAGGGTGCGGCGGCAGTCGTCGGCGGGAGAGAAGTTTTGGATTTCGGAGGTGCCGTCGGCAAGGGCGGCGAGCAGGGCGTAACGGTGGGAGATGGACTTGTCGCCGGGCAACGGCAGGGCGCCGGAGATGGTGCGGGCGGGGGCGACGGTGAGGGAACGCACGGGGGGATTCTAGCAGGGGATAGGCTACAGGTGGCAGGGGACAGGCAGGAAAGAAGAAATTGTAGATTTGAAATTTCAGATTTCAGATGGGGAAAGAAAGAAAAGGATTCAACACAGAGGGAACGGAGTGTACAGAGAAGAGAAGATTCAACGCAGAGGAGCGCAGAGAAAAGCGGATGGCTGGCAAAGACCTGAGTATGTCACTCGGGAAACAACAGCAGAGAGGAGCAAATTGATTCCTGATGGAGGCGCAGGTATGATAGCAAGTTCATGTTTAAGCCCCGGCCGAAGGTAGCGACGGTTTCCCCCCCAGTGAGACCCCAGGGCTATTTTTCCTTCCAGAAGCGAAACGCGTTGGAAAGGGCGGCGGTGGTGATGCGCGGCGTGATCGTGAGGGTTGCGCCAGTGGTGGCTGCGCTTATCCTCGCGGCGGCCAGTTCCCTCCCCGCACAGCAGACGACGGAGATTCTTCGCCTCAACGAGATTAAGCCGGGGATGAAGGGCGTGGCGTACACGATCTTCGCCGGGGACACGATCGAGCCGTTTGAGCTGGAAGTGATCGGCGTGCTGCCGAATTTGCTGGGGCCGAAGCAGTCCATCATCCTGGTGGTGCTGAAGGGCGCGAAGGTAGAACACACCGGCGTGGTGGCGGGGATGAGCGGAAGCCCGGTGTACATCGAGGGAAAACTGGCGGGGGCGCTGTCGCTGAAGTTTGGGATATTTACGAAGGAGCCGTTGGCGGGGGTGACGCCGATTGAAAGTGTGATGGAGGCGGGTGCGGGGAGCGCGCCTGGGAGAGAAGAAAAATCCAACGCAGAGGGCGCCCCGACCGGGTCGGGGCAGGCGCCGACGCAGAGGGATGAGGGAGAAGAAACGGCAGGAGTGGCGGGGCCGGTGGCGGTGCCAGCGGGGGTGGCGGAGCGCGTGGGATTGTCGGGCGGGGCGTACCTGGAACCGATTGAGACTCCGCTGGTGTTTGCCGGGTTCCACCGCGCGGCGGTGGATCGTTTCCAAAATGCGCTGGTGCCCTACGGGATGGTGGCGGTGCAGGGAGGCACGGCGGAGGCGAAGGCGGACGACGGCGAGGTGAAGCCCGGGGACATGGTCAGCATGGTGCTGGTGAAGGGAGACCTGTCAATCCAGGCGTCGTGCACGGTGACGACGCGGGTGGGCGACACGATCTACATCTGCGGGCACCCGATTTTTGGATTCGGGCCGGTGGAGATGCCGCTGGCGCGGGGGAGGGTACTGACGACGCTGTCGTCCGATTTGAACTCGGTGAAGATTGTGAATGCGGGCGGCGTGATCGGGACGGTGACGCAGGACCGCCGGACGGCGGTGACGGGTCGCATCGGAGCGGCGCCGCGGTTGATTCCGGTGGAGCTGACGTTTGTGACGCCGGCGGGGGAGAAGACATACCGGTTTGAGATTATTGATCACGCGAAGCTGACGCCGCTGCTGGTGGCGAACACGATTTTCAACGGCGTAGTGTCGACGCCGGCGTACCGCGAAGGGACGACGCTGCGGTTGACGGGCGGAATCGAAATCGCCGGGCATACACGGGTAAACCTGGATAATTTGTTTGCGCCGACCGACCAATTCATTCCCGACGGAGTGTTTGTGGCCGGGACGGTGCAGGGGACATTCTCGCGGATTTACGGGAACGGGTACGAGCGGGCAAAGATCGAAGTGATTACGCTGCGGGTGGAGAGCATTCCGGAGCGGCGGTCGGCGACTATCGAGAGCGCGTGGACGGACCGGAATGAGGTGCTACCGGGCGAGACGCTGAACGTGAAAGTGCTGCTGCGTCCGTGGCGTGGGCCGGCAGTGGTGAAGGAGCTGGCGATTACCGTGCCGCCCCAGGCGCCGCGGAACACGTCGCTGCGCGTGATGGTCAGCGACGGGCCAACACTCAACCGGATGGCGCAACTGCAGACGTTTGGCGTGGCCGGGCGGCTGGGGAGCCTGGAACAACTGATCGGGTTGATCAACCGCGAGCGGCGGAACAGCCGGCTGTACGTGACGCTGCTGGTGCCCAACCCGACGCTGCTGGTGGAGGATAAGGAGCTGCCGAACGTGCCGACCTCGGAGATTAATTTGCTGGACCAGAGGCGGGGGTCGACGGGGTCGCTGCTGCTGAAGGAGTCCACGGCCGGGGAGTGGTCGGCGGCGATGGAGATGGTGATTAGCGGGCAGCAGTCGGTGACCATACGGGTGCGGTGAAGCAAGCTGTCAGCGGTCAGCCTTCAGGGCTCAGAGAAGAATGCCGGGTGCTCGCCCAGGGCGCGGGCAACCCGGCGGTACAAGGAAACAAGAAGAGGAGAGGATGAAGCTAAGGCTAAGAGAAATCGGAGTGGTAGTGCTCGCGGCAGGGATGCTGGCGGGCGCGGTGTGGGTGGGCGCGGAGCAGACGCGGCGGTGGCGGCAGTCGAACTTCGAGGAGTTTGAGAAGGGGACGGCGAAGGGGGTGGCGCTGCGGAGCGACGGGACGCTGCGGCTGGCGCCGAAGTTTGCGCCGGTGGCGGACCCGAACGTGGCGTACCTGTGGGCGCTGAAGGCGGACAGCAAGGGGAACCTCTACGCGGCCGGGGGGACGAACGCGAAGGTGGTGCGGCTGGACGCGGCGGGCGCGGCGACAACTGTGTTTGAGTCGAGCGAGATGACGGCGCAGGCGGTGGTGCTGGACGAGAAGGACAATCTTTATGTGGCGACATCGCCGGATGGGAAGGTCTATAAGGTGCCGGCGAAGGGCGAGAAGAGCGTCTTCTTCGAGCCGAAAACAAAATACATCTGGGACCTGGCGCTGGCCGCGGACGGGACGCTCTACGTGGCGACGGGCGACAAGGGCGAAATCTTTGCGGTGGGCGAGGACGGAAAAGGCGAAGTGTACTACCGGAGCGAGGAGACGCACGTGCGGTCGCTGGCGTTTGACGCGAAGGGCAACCTGATTGCGGGCACGGAGCCAAGCGGGCTGGTGATTCGTTTGGCGAAGAGCGAGGGAAAGACGGAAAGTGCGCCACAGGCGTTTGTGCTGTACGAGACGTCGAAGAAAGAGATCACGGCGCTGGCGACGGATAAGTCCGGCAACATTTACGCGGCGGCAGTAGGCGAGAAGGCGCGTCCGACGCCGACACTGCCGACGTTTCCGACGCAGCCGACACCGACACCGACGCCCACGCCGCCGTCCGGTCAGGCAGACGCGCAACTGACGGCGGGATTTGGTCAGACGGGATTGCAGCAGCAGCCGACGACGTTTGTTCCCTTCCCCACACTGGTGGGCAGCGCGGTGTACCGGATTGCGGCGGATGGATCGCCGCAGGAATTGTGGAGCTCGCGGGATGACCTGGTGTATGCGCTGGGATTTTCGGCGCAGGGAAACCTTCTACTGGGAACGGGAAACAAGGGCGCGATCATTCAGTTGGAGGGGAACGGCGTCTATTCGAACCTGGTGAAGACGGCGTCGCTGCAAGTGACATCGCTGGCGACGGGGCCGGGCGGAAAGGTGTTTGTGGCGACGGCGAACCCGGGGAAGGTGTTTGCGCTGGGGCCGGAGGACGAGGCCGAAGGCACGTTTGAGTCGCAGACGATTGACGCGCGGATCTTTGCGCAGTGGGGACGGCTGGAGTGGTGGGGCGAGGGCCTGACCAGCGGGAAGGAAACAGGAAAGGACGCGGCGAAAGATGCGGCGAAGGAGCCGCCGATTGCGCTCTACGTGCGGACGGGGAATACGTCGAACGCGGAGAACAACTGGAGCGCGTGGGCGGGGCCGTACACGAATGGGGCGGGCGAAAAAGTGGAAGTGCCGGCGGCGCGGTTTGCGCAGTGGAAGGCGGTGCTGCACAACAAAGGGGCGACGCCGAGCCTATCGTGGGTGAGTCTGGCATACCTGCGGAAAAACGTGGCGCCGACCGTGGAAGCGATTGAGGTGCAGAACCCGAACGTGCGCGTGCAAGGGTTTGTGCAACCGCCGACGGGCGCGCCCGGGGCGCAGTCGGTACAACTACGGCTGCCGCCTTCGTCGAGCGAAGCGACGAGCTTTCGAGGGATGAGCCTCCGGGGGACGACGGATCAGGCGCAGACGGAGCGGCCAACGACGCGGTTTGAAGCGCCGCCGCAGGGGTTTGCTGCGAAGGGACACCGCGCGGTGCTGTGGAGCGCGCAGGACGAGAACGGCGACGAGCTGAGCCATACAGTGTACTACCGCGGCGAGGGAGAGAAGAACTGGAAGGTGCTGAAGGAAAAAGTGGAGCAGAGGTTTTTCTCGTGGGACTCGACGACGATGCCGGACGGGGCGTACTACCTGAAGATTGTGGCGACGGATGAGCCGTCGAACCCGCCGGCGGACGCGCAGGAAGGCGAGCGGGTGAGCGAGCGGTTTGAAGTGGACAACACGCCGCCGGTGGTGGAAAAGCTGCGAGCAGAAGTGACCGGCGCGGAGACAAACGTATTGTTTGACGCGCGGGATCCGTCGAGCGCGATTGCGCGGGCGGAGTACAGCGTGGATGCCGGCGAGTGGACGCTGGTCTTCCCGGTGGGACGGCTGAGCGATGCGCCGCAGGAGAGTTACAAGATTGCGCTGGCGCGGCAGGGCGCGGGGGAACATACCATCGTGGTGCGGGTGTTTGACCAGTACGAGAACACGGCGAGCGCGAAGGTGACGTTTGTGGTGGTGGGCAGGAGATGAGGGGAGAGGTTGCAGGGCAGAGTTAAGAGTTGAGAGTTGAAAGTAGGAAGCGATCCATAAGCAATTTTCAGCGATGAGTTGTCAGTTCGCCGTCATCCGTTGTCCGTTTTCCTCGATCCTTGACCACTAATTCAAGCACACCATTCCCTACGTACTGGAACGAGTCTGACCGGGAACAGTTCCTCTGTAAGAGGCGCTAGCTGACCCAGCGGTCGGCGACGGCGACGAATTCGAGGCGGTCGAAGTGAACGCCGATGCCGGGAGGGCCGTCAGCGAAGTCGTGGCGCTCGACGCGGACGACGTGGCCGGTGCAGCGGACCTGGGTGGGCTGCTGGCCGGTGATCTCGCCGGGCATCTTGAGGCTGACTTCGAGCTGAGTGCCGACCGAGGGCGGGGCGTCGGCGAAGAAATAGACGCCCTGATGGGAGAGGTTGACGGTCTCGGCCTCTCGGTAGGCAGTGTTGGCGCCAGAGAGCATCCGGAAGCGCAGGGGGACTTTGAGATTGAGTCGAGTGGAAGAACGGCGTTCGGTGAGATTCATAGGGCCTCCCGGCGCGCCGGAAAAGAGTGCGACGCCGCAGACTGAGAATGTGGGAGGGGGTATTCTCAGTATGACAGGAGGGTGAGGGGCTGCAAGGGAATTTCAAGCGGGATAGGACGAAACGATAATACAGCCGAGAGGAAGCACTGCCGCGCACGCGTAAGAAAAAGCAGATTCCTTCCGGCAAGGCCGAAATCTTCGATCGCTGCGCTCGGAATGACAGAACCTAAGAGCGCCAGTTCTCCTGCGGTAGGTCCCGACCAAGTTGCGAGGCGGTGCTACGAGGGGGATTCTTCGGGAGGGCGAAGACGGCGGAAGGAGAAGTAGAGGAGGAGGTCGTAGGCGATTTTGGTGGTGCCGCAGAGGAAGAGAGGAGCGGCGAGGGCGAGGCCGGTCATGGAGAGTCCGGCGAAGAAGGGAGCGACGGCGTAGGCGATGTTGCGGGTGAGCGTGGTCATGCCGCTGGCGAAGGGGCGCTCTTCGGGACGGACGACGGCGAGGATGTAAGACTGGCGCGTGGGGACGTCCATTTCAACGAGCGATTCGCGGGCAAGAAAAAGCGCGGTGGCCCAGGCGGCGCTGGGGGCAAACGGGACGGCCATGAGGAAAAGGCTCGAGGGGATGTGGGTGAAGACCATGGTGTTGACGAGGCCGATGCGTCGGGCCAGCCAGGCGGCGACCAGATGCGAGGCGGCGTTGGCCATGCGTGCGCCGAAGAAGAGAAGGCTGAGTCCCTGTTCGCCGATGCCGAAGCGGCGGAAGAACCAGTAAGAAACGAGCGCGCCGGTGAGGAAGCCGCCGCCGAGGCTGTCCAGGCCAGTGAGGGCGGCGAGGCGAGCGATGCGGCGTCGGGATTCGGGGGAGATGCGCGGGGCGGAACGAAGTGATGCGGTGGCGGCGAGTTCGACGCGAGGAGAGAGGCCGAGGTAAAGGGCGAGGTTGAGAAGAGCGAGAAGCAGGCAGAAGAGCCAGGCGAAATTGAAGGCTTCGGCGGGAGACCAATAGAGGTGGTCGCGGAGGATGGCCGGGACTCCGGCGAGCAGGCTGCCGAGGGCCAGGCCGAAGTCGAGAAGAAGACCGTACCAGGCGAGGACGAGGGTGCGGCGTTCGGGCGTGGTGGTTTCAGGGAGAAGGGCCTGCTCAAGGGCGTAGGCAGGGCCGCGATCGCGTCCGAGGCCGTTGATCATGCCGAAGAAGGCGGCGGCGAGAAGTGCGGCGGGGCTGCGCGTGATGACGAGTGCGGTGGCGCCGAGTGCGCCGAGAGTGGCGAGCAAAAGCAAAGTGCGGCGGCGGCCGAGGCGCTCGGCGAAGAGGCTGCTGAGCAACGTGGCCGTGGCCGAGCCGGCGAGGCCGAGGGTGACGAGAAGGCCGGCGCGGGAGAGGCTCCAGTTGTGGGAGCTGAGGTCGAGGACGAGGATGACACCGGTGAGGCCGACGGAGACGGAGCGAAGAAAGGCGGCGGCGCAGAGGCGGCGTTGGTCGGTGGTGGGGGCGGGCATCGGCGGACGGAAACTATGCCATAATTCGGGCGTTTGTTGGCCGGAATCCCTTATTCGTTACTCGTAATTCGTTGTCCGCTTTACGATGTCCGTTAACTGTAAAGAGTAAGATTCAACGCAGAGGCGCCCCGACCGGGTCGGGGCAGGCGCCGGGCGCAGAGAGTCGCAGAGTAAAGATGAACACACAAGCGAAGACGACGAATGCGGGGCCGAGTTGGGAGGCAGTGCGGGAGGCGCACGAGAGGATACGCGCGCGGATTCACCGAACGCCGGTGATGACGTCGCGACAACTGGATGAGCTGGCGGGGGCGCGACTTTTTTTCAAGTGCGAGAATTTGCAGAAGACCGGGTCGTTCAAGATCCGCGGAGCGACGACCGCGGTGTTTTCGATGAGTGAGGCGGAGGCGGCGCGAGGGGTGGCCACGGTGTCGTCAGGGAACCACGCGGCGGCGCTGGCGCTGGCGGCGCAGTGGCGCGGCGTGCCGGCGTGGGTGGTGATACCGTCGAACACGCCTCAAGTGAAGCGGCAGGCGGTGGAGAGTTACGGCGGGCGGATACGGTTCTGCGAGCCGACGATGCGCGGGCGCGAGGAGGGTTTGCGCGCGCTGTTGGCGGAAACGGGAGCAGCGCTGGTGCACCCATACGACGACGACCGGGTGATTGCGGGTCAGGGGACGGCAGCGAAAGAGCTGCTCGAAGAAGTGCCGGAGCTGGACTACGTGCTGGCGCCGGTGAGCGGGGGAGGGTTACTGAGCGGGACGGCGATTGCGGCGAAGAGTATGAGTGCAGGCGTGCGCGTGATTGGATGCGAGCCGAAGAATGCGGACGATGCGTTCCGGTCGCTGGAGACGGGCGCGATCCAGCCAAGTGTGCAGCCCGACACGATTGCCGATGGGTTGAGGGCGCAACTGGCGCCGCGGACGTTTGCGATTTTGCGCGAGCGAGTGGACCAGATCGCGCTGGTGAGCGAAGAGGAAATTGTTCAGGCGATGCGGCTGATCGGGGAGCGGATGAAGCTGGTGGTGGAGCCGTCGGGAGCGGTGTCGGCCGCAGTGGCGGTGTTTCGGAAGATGGAGTGGGGAGGGAAGAAGGTGGGCGTGATATTGTCGGGGGGAAATGTGGAGTTGGGGAATTGAGTCATTGAATCATTGACGATTGAAGATTGAAATGCGTTGATCTGATCAGCGAATGGAAGGATGGTCGGTAGAAGGACGAAGAAGGATCCCGCCAGGAAGACCGCTCTGCAGCAAATCCAGAGAGAAGAAGGAAACGCCAAGATCCCTCGCCCCGGCCAAAAGCACCGGGCAGGGGATGACGGCGCGTAAGGGTTGTGCGTCCGACGCGAGATGGCGAGGCTACCAGGACATGAAAGAGGCGGAGAGATCCTTCGGCTCCGGCCTCGCCCGCCGTAGGCGGGCCGGAGCCTCAGGATGACAGAATCCGAAACGACCCAGAGCGTCAGTTGACGCGGAGGGAGACGGTGGTGGACTGGACGTTGGCGCCGGAGGTGCCGGTGACGGTGACGGTGAAGGTGCCGGCCGGAGTGCCGCCGGCAGGCGGCGGTGGCGGGGTGTCGCCGCCGCCACCGCAGCCGGAGACTTGAAGAACAAGCAAGAGCGCCAGAAGGACGAGAGGCAATACGGCGGTCGCGAGTCGCCAGCGACGGGGGCGACGAGATGCGATGCCGAAGCGTCGAGAGGCAACAAAGGTGGCGCAGAGAAGTGCGAAGGCCACGAACCAGAGGAGCCACGGAGCGGCGAGCGGCCACGGGCGCGAGGGCGACTGCGGCGCAGGAGGCACGGCGGAGCGGGCGGTGGTGGAGATGGTGAGCGTGGTCGAGGCCGGGTTTGCATTGGGCGTGACCGAGGCCGGATTGAAGCTGCAAGAGGAGAGCGTGGGCAGACCGGTGCAAGAGAAGGTGATGGCGCTCGGGAAGCCGCCGGCCTGGGGAGTCACGTTGATTTGATACTGAGCGGACTGGCCGGCGTTGACGGTTTGCTGGCCGGTGGGCGTGGCGAGAGTGTAGGGCGGAGCAGTAAGGCTGGCGCTTAGGTTGAAGACGGTTTTGCCGCCGTTGGCGAGCCAGGGCGGGGCGGCGGGGTCCTGGAAGGCGCTGATCATAAAGTTGTAGGTGGTGCCGCCGGCGGCGCTGAAGGTGACCGTGGACTGGAGATTGCTGCCGAGGACGATGTCGTCGCTGCAAGCCACGGGAGTGCCCGGGGGATTGCCGGTAATGACCTGAAGGATGGTGTCGTAGTTGCTGCCGATGGTGTCGGCCGTAACCGAGCCGCTGCCGGTGGGGGTGAAGCTGTACCAGACGGACTTGGCGCGGAGGTTGGAACCCGCACCGCCCGTGGCACAGGCGGACGGGGGAGCGGGGTCGTTGGGCTCGACGGTGGCGGCGGAGTTGTCCACGGTGTTGGTGAAACTGTTCAAGGTTAAGGTAACGGGGGTGGCGTTGGCGAAGTTGTCGTTTAGGGGCGCGGGGGCAAGGACGTTGACAGTGGCGAAATTATTATTGGTAAGAGTACTGCCACCACCCGGGGGCGGGTTGAAGACGGTTAGGACGTTAACCCCGCCGAAGGCCAGCAAGGAGCTGGAGACAGTGGCGGTGAGCTGAGTGGAGCTGACAAAGGTGGTGGTCACGCCGGTTGTGGCCAGATTCCACTGAACCTGGGAAGTCGAGGTGAAATTGGTGCCATTGACGGTGATGTTCGTGTTGCCTGAGCCGGCGTTCAGGTTGATAGACAGGCCCGCACCATTGAGGTTGGCGATGTTGGGGACACCGCCGGCGACGACGAAGACGAGGGAGTTGGACACAGTGGCGCCGTTGGCGACGCTGACCTGAGCGGTGCCGCCGGCGGTGATGTCAGAGGTTGGAATCTGAACCGTGCACTGCGTCGCAGAAGAGCAAGTAGTCGGATTACGGGGACTGCCGTTCCAACGAATGACGGTGGTGCCGTTGAGGAAGCCGGCGCCATTGACGGTGAGGGTGAAAGAGGCGCCGCCGGCGGTGGCGGAGAGCGGAGAGAGTGAGATAACGCGCAGTGAGGGCAGAACGGCGGTATCGAGCTGGAGGTCCCAGGCGCCGCGGCCGTGGGTGGCAGCGCGAAGAACGCGGGAGGCGCGGGCGAGCTTAAGGGAGAGGACGGCGACGCGGGGCAGGCCGACAGAAAGAGTGGACCAGTTGAGGCCGGCATTTGATGTGACGAAGACACCGACGTCGGTGGCGACATAGAGGTTGTTGGGAACGTCGGGGTCAACGACGAGATCGTTGACGGGGATGTTGGGGAGGTCGCCGGAGATGTCAGTCCAGGTCACGCCGCTAAGGGCGTTGGTGGTCTTGAAGACGTGGGAGGCGGGGCCAGTGGGAAAAACAAAGCCGGAGTAAGTGACGTAAGCGGTTTGGGCGTCGGCGGGATCGGGGACGATCTGCGTGACGACACGAGAGGGAAGCCCGGTGCTGACTATGTTGAAGGTGGCCGTGCCGGGGCCGACATTGGTGGCGACGAAAACGCGGCTGCTGCCGCCGCTGGCGCGGGGGCTGGCCCAGACGACGCTCGAGGAGGCAGGTGAAACGGCGAGGGCGGTTAGGACGTTAGCTGAACCGCTCCCGAAAAGGTTGAGGGAAATGGGAGACCAATTGGCGGCGCCGTCGATAGTCTGCCAGACGCTGGTGGTGCCGAAATAGAGGCGCTGCGGTATGGTCGGGTCAATGACGAAAGGCGGGATGAAGGCGACGATAGTGTCCGTGATGCCGGCATCGGCGGGGAGGAAGGTGCCCGGGAGGCCGCTATTGGTAGACTTACGAATGTCCACGTTCTGGCAGGTGGCATAGACGGTGGTGGGAACAAGCGGGTCAATAGCGGTCCAGCCGCCGTCGCCGCAGGTGACGATTTGCCAGGGGAGCGAGCCGGAGTAGCGCTGGGTGGAGTTGTCCTGAGTGCCGCCGAAGGCGATCTGATCGTCGGAAGGATGAATGGACATCCCGGGATAGAACTGGGTGAGCTGGAGGTCGGCGTTGAGATTGGTCCAGTTGAGAGAAGTCGTGGCGGGATTGGTGACGTCGGAGGACCAGGCGCCGCCGTCGTTGCCGACGTAGATTTTGGCGGCAGTGCCGGTGCCCGGGCCGAAGGCGATAGCGTGCTGGTCGACGTGGAGGCGGACGCCGTTGGAGCCTTGCAAGAAGGGGGTCCAGTCCTGGCCGGCGTTAGTGGAGCGCATGAAGAAATTGGGCACGGCCGAGCCGCCGGCGTAGACGACGTTGGCGTTGTTGGGATGGACTTTGATGACCTGGTCGTACCAACACTGAGGAAAGCAGAAGTCGGGAGTGGCAGCGCTCTGTGCCCAGGTGACGCCGGCATCGGATGAAACAAAGAAACCAAGGAGAGAGCTAGAAGTGTCGGAGGCGTTGGCGACGCTGGCATAGATGGAAGTGGGCGTGCTAGGAGCGATAGCAATCTCGATGCGGCCCATGCTGGTCTGTGCCGGGAGTCCGGTGGTGCCAGGAGATTCGAGTCGAGCGAAAGTAATCGCGGAGCAGGCGCCATTGGCGTTGGTGGATTTGTAGATGCCGTTCTCCGGGTCGCCCTGAATTCGGCCCAGGGCGGCATAGGCGACCGAGGAGGTGGCGAAAACGACTTCCGTGGCAACAGCTCCTGAGGCCGACGTGATGAGCGACCAGGTGTTGCCGCCGTCGCCGGAACAATAGACGCCGGGAGTGGGCGGGCCGTTGGGCGGAGGATTAGTACCCGTATTGATCTGAACGCCCGCGAGAAGCAGATTGCTATTCGCGGGATTGATGACAAGAGAGCTGATGAAAGAACCACCCAGACTACTATTAAAGGGGCCAGCATACACGTTGGCACCAAGCTGCGTCCAGGAAATATTTGCCGGGTCGGGGTCGAGCGCGTTGATCGTTTTCAAGATTCCTGCGCCATAGTAGCTGCTAACGGAGAAGGTCTGCTCGCCAGTACCGACATAAACGATATTGGGGTTGGACGGGTCAATGGCGATCGCACCGATGGCGAGCGAGGCCTGAGAATCACTAATGGGCACCCAAGTCATGCCGCCATCCATGGAACGCCAGACGCCACCTTGAGCCCCCCCCAGAAAAACGATGTTGGCAATGGTGGGATGAACGGCGATGGCGCCGATGCGTCCGGAGACGTTGCCGACGGAACCGCCGGCGAGGCCGGGGCGCGGGCCGATGGGAGTCCATTGAGTGGTGGAGGGCGAGATGATGAACTCTTCAGAGATGACGTTGCCCTGAGCGTCGCGGCGGCGGAGGAGTTTGCCTTCGGCCTCCATCATGTCTTGCATACGGCGGAGGGCATCGAGGCGGAGATTGGCGGGGACGCGGCCGTCGGGGAGCATACGCTGCTCGTAGAACCATTGCTCGCGGCGGAGAGGCTCGTCCTTGTGTTCGCGCTCACGCTGCGCCTCGCGGGCCTGAAGCTCCTTGAGATGGAGGGGACGCTGGGCGGAGGCGTCGGGGGCCAGTGCGAAAAGCAAGGCCAGAAGGAACGCGAGAAACGTCAGAGGCGCGATGCGACGAACGACAAGACGGGAAGACGGCGTCATGGAGTCCTCACCTGAGATGGCGATGCGAGACGGTTCGTTGCCCTGGAGCCCGTCCAGATGGGGCTGGCGAGGAAGGGAGAGGGCCGATGCATCCGTTCAAGAATATCGTGTGGGGGGAGGGAGAGTCCATTGGCAAGAGGGAGAGTTGTCAGTTGAAAGTAAGCAGGGGCCGTTTTCGTGACTCGTGATTCGTAACTCGTGATTCGGTGAGCGTTGTTCGTTTTCCGTTGTCCGAAGAGCGAATACGGTGCGCAGGGCAAAAGAAAAATGGGAAATTGAAAATTGGAAATTTGAGATTTGAAAGAAGAAAAGGCAGATTCCTCGGACCGGCAAAAGCCGCCGGACCGAGGAAGGACAACGTGGGGGGCGAGCCGCGGCGAGCGCTAGTCGTCGGGGGGCTTCCAGTCGGTGGGGGGGAAGGAGATGCCCCAGAAGCCGGGGACGGAAGCGTCGAATTCGACGGGGACGAGGAAGCCCTCCGAGGTGTAGCGGGGAGCGCGGGTGACGCGGCCGGGCTGGCGCTGGCGCGAGCGGTCGTTCTGGAGCTCGAGGCGAGTGCCGGAGTCAATCGCGCGGCTGGAAAGGACCATGGCGCCGTGGTCGTTGACTGAAACGGTGTGGGCGCGGACGGTGAGGGATTGGCCGGCAACAGTGTAGGTGAGGCTGACGGGCACCTGGATCATGACGCGCTGGCTGCGGCGACGCTCTTCGCCGGGCGCAACAGCGTGAGTACGAATGGGACTTACCTTTGTTCTGCTCACAGTTCAATCCCCCAGAAATCCATGGCCGGATCGAGGAGCTCAATGCCCAGCTCCCAGCCTTCGGCGCGCCGCTTGCCGCTCCAGACGACGATGGCGGAGCAGGTCTGCCGAGAATTGCGATTCGTGAGGTTGATGCGCTGGTTGAGCTCGAGCGAATGTGGGAGGACAAGCAGGCAGCCGTAAGGGCCGAGGACGCGGGTGATGGCGTCTTCGCGGATGGGCGGGCCTGCCGTGGGCTGCGATTCGATGGTGACCGGGACCCGGGAGTTCATGCGCTTGCCGCGGCGCTTGGAGTGAAGCTTGGATTCGCGACGGACGTCGGTGGGAGCTGCCATAGGGACGACCCTTTCAGAAGGCGGCCGACGCCAGAGCCAGTGGGCAGAAGGCCGCAATTCGATGGTAGGAAGCAGGGGGAGGGGGGTCAATGGTACGTGTACGTAAGAGGGAATGGGAAAGGGGGTTGTCCGTTATGCGTTGTCTGTTGTCCGTGGGGAGAAGAAAAGATGCCGGCTAGAAGCCGGCGCTACCAAAGCGGCGGCGAGCCGCCGCAGTCCAAAGAGGTCAGAGTTTCTTGAAGCGGGAGGGGGAGGCGGGGGCGCCGTTTTCGAGGGGGAGGATGACTTCGGCGGCGCCGCCGGGGGCAGCGGCGAGAACGGAAGCGCGGCCGCGGAGGCGGTTGACCCAGGCCTGGAAAGACTCCATGTAGAGATAGAAGACGGGAGTGAGATAGAGAGTCACAAGCTGGGAAAAGAGCAGGCCGCCGACGACAGCGAGTCCGAGCGGGCGGCGGGCCTCGGCGCCAGCACCGAAGCCGATGGCGATGGGCAGAGTGCCCATGAGCGCGGCCATGGTGGTCATCATGATGGGACGGAAACGCACGAGGCAGCCCTGGTAGATGGCTTCGGCGGGGGACTTCCCTTCCCCGCGCTGGGCCGCGAGGGCAAAGTCGATCATCATGATGGCGTTTTTCTTGACGATGCCGACCAGCATGATGATGCCAACAAAGCCGAAGATGTTGAGCTCAACTTTGAAGAGGATCAGGGTGAGCAAGGCGCCGAAGCCAGCCGAAGGCAGACCGGAGAGAATCGTGATGGGGTGGATGAAACTTTCGTAGAGGACGCCGAGGACGAGATAGATGACCAGGATGGCCATGAGCAGGAGGATACCCAGGCCACGGAGCGAAGTCTCAAAGGCTTGGGCGGCGCCCTGGAAGCTCGTGCTGATGGTGGCGGGCAGCATGGTGCGAGCGGTTTCGTCAACGCGGGCAACGGCGTCGCCGAGCGAGGTGCCGGGCATGAGGTTGAAGGAGAGAGTGACCGAGGGCAACTGGCCGAGGTGATTGACCAAGAGCGGCCCGTAGCTGGTGGAAAGGCTGGCGACGGAATTGAGAGGCACGAGCTTGCCGGAGGAGGAGCGGACGTAGAGCAGAGAGAGAGCGGAAGGGTCGCGCTGGTATTCGGGGAGCAATTCGATGAGGACGCGATAGTCGTTGTTGGGTGAGTAGATGACGGAGATTTGGCGGGAGCCGTAGGCGGTGAAAAGGGCTTCTTCAATCTGCTGGGCGGTGACGCCGAGGGCGGAGGCGCGGTCGCGGTCGATATTGACGTCGAGCTGGGGGTTCTTGATCTGGAGGTCGCTGGTGACGTCCTGAAGGCCGGGGACTTCTTTCAGTTTGGCTTCGAGGGCAGCGGCGGAGCGGTAGAGCTCGGCGGTATCGGGGCTCTGGAGAGTGAACTGGTAGAGGCTCTTGGTGAGCTGGCCGCCGATGCGGATGGGCGGGAGGTTTTGCATGAAGACGCGGATGCCGGGGACGCGGGCGACGAGAGGACGAAGCTCTTCGATGACCTGGTCCACCGGGGCGCGCAGTGCGCGGGGCTTGAGGCGGATGAAAATGCGGCCGGAGTTGGCACCGCCGCTGGCGGGGCCGCCCCCGCCGGCCGTCGAGCTGAGGTTGGCAATGGCGGGATGCTGGCGGACTTGCTCGACGACGGCCTGCTGGTGGAGGGCCATGGACTGGAAGGAGATGCCTTCGGGGCCTTCGGTGAATGCGAAGATCTGGCCGGTGTCTTCGCTGGGGAGGAAGCCCTTGGGGATCTGGAGGTAAAGCTGGACGGTAACGACGAGAATGATGACGGAAACGACCATGACGGAGAAGCGGTGACGAAGAGAGAAGCGGAGGGTGACGTCGTAGGCGCGGAGCATGCCCTGGTGGATGCGCTCGAAGAAGTTGAACAGTGGGCCGTGGCGTTCGCTGCGTGAGGGACGGAGCAGGCGGCTGCACATCATCGGGGTGAGGCTGAGGGAGACGAAGCCGGAGACGAGGATGGCGACGGTAATGGTGACGGCGAACTCGCGGAGGAGGCGTCCCAAGATGCCGCCGAGGAAAAGGACGGGGATGAAGACGGCGGCGAGAGAGACGGTCATCGAAACGATGGTGAAGCCGATCTCGCGGGCGCCGCGAACGGCGGCTTCCATGGGTCGCTCGCCCTTTTCCATGTGGCGGACGATGTTTTCGAGCATGACGATGGCGTCGTCCACGACGAAGCCGACGGAGAGGGTGAGGGCCATCAGAGAGAGGTTGTCGAGCGAGTAGCCGAGCAGGTACATCACCGAAAAGGTGCCGACGATGGACATGGGCAAAGCCATGGTCGGGATGAGCGTGGCGGAGAAATTGCGGAGGAAAAGAAATATGACCAGGATAACCAAAGCGACGGCGAGGACGAGAGTGAACTGGACGTCGCGGACGGAATCGCGGATGGAAATGGAGCGGTCGAAGAGGATGTCGATATTGACCGAGGGAGGGATCTGCAGGCGAAGCTGAGGGAGGAGGGCTTTGATGTCGTCCACGACTTGGACGGTGTTGGTGCCGGGCTGGCGCTGGATGGAGAGGCCAATGGAGCGGGTGGTGTTGTACCAGGTGGCGACTTTGTCGTTCTGAACGCTGTCGAGGACACGGCCGAGGTCGTCGAGGCGGATCGGCGCGCCATTGCGGTAGGTAATGACCAGGGGGCGGTAGGCCGAGGCGCGGAGGAGCTGGCCATCGGACTGGATGGTCACGGCGCGATTTTCGCCCCAGAGGATGCCGGTGGGGAGATTGGAATTGCCCTGCTGGACGGCGCGGGAAACTTCGTCAATGCCAAGCTGGCGGCTGGCCAGAGCGCGGGGGTCGAGCTGAACGCGGACGGCATACTTCTGCGAGCCAAAGGCCTGTACCTGAGCGACGCCACTGACCATGGAGATGCGCTGGGCGAGGTTGTTGGTGGCGTATTCGTCCACCTGGGAGAGCGGCATGGAGGGGGAATTGAGGGAGAGAAAGAGGATGGGCTGGTCGGCGGGGTTGACCTTGCGGAAGGAAGGAGGTGTGGGCATGTTGGCAGGGAGCTGGGAGGAGGATTGGGTGATGGCGGTCTGGACGTCCTGTGCGGCGCCGTCAATATCGCGGCTGAGGCTGAACTGAAGGGTGATGGAGGTGCTGCCCAGGCCGTTGGTGGAGGTCATCGAGTCGAGGCCAGCGATGGTGGTGAACTGACGCTCGAGCGGAGTGGCCACGGAAGAGGCCATCGTCTCCGGGCTGGCGCCGGGGAGACTGGCGTTGACCTGAATGGTGGGGAAATCGATGTTGGGAAGATCGCTGACGGGCAGGGCGCGATAGCCAAAAACGCCGAACAAGAGAATCGCCAGCATCACCAGGGTGGTGGCGACAGGGCGGTCGATGAAGGTTTCGGCGATTTTCATTGAGGAAGCGTTCAGCCTTCAGCCATCAGCGATTCTTTGTCCGTTGTCCACTATCCGTTGTCCGTTCAAAGTTGAGAGTCAAGAGTTCAGAGTCAAGAGAACCGGCGAGATGGTTCGACTTGGCCCTGCACCATGCGGTGCAGGGCTTCGCTCACCACAAGCGCCGGCGCTACATGAACGCCCCGCCTCTCAAGAGGCGAGCTACAGGACTGGGCCGAGCGCCGCCAAGAGAAAGGGACAGGCTAAAGCCTGTCCTACAAAACCTACAGGGCCTCCTTAAGCGCCGGCGCTACATGAACGCCCCGCCTCTCAAGAGGCGAGCTACAGGACTGG
>CAZHLD010000003.1:55394-98149 GCA_964533185.1 uncultured Acidobacteriaceae bacterium
AAGCGCCGGCGCTACATGAACGCCCCGCCTCTCAAGAGGCGAGCTACAGGACTGGGCCGAGCGCCGCCAAGAGAAAGGGACAGGCTAAAGCCTGTCCTACAAAACCTACAGGGCCTCCTTGATTTGGATTTTGGCGCCGGAGACAAGGCGAAGCTGGCCGTCGGTGACGACGACCTCGCCGGGCGCGAGTCCTTTTTCGACAACAGTTACGCCCTGCACGGAGCGGCCGGTGGAGACGGGCCGCGACGCCACGACATTTTCGTCCTTGACGACGTAAACGAACTGGCCAGACTGGCCGGTCTGGAGAGCTTCGCTTGGGACGACGACGGCGTTGGCCTGCTCGGAGAGGCGCAAGACGACGTTGACGAATTGTCCGGGCCAGAGGCGGCGGACGGGATTGGCGAAGGTGCCCTTGAGGCGAATCGTGCCGGTGGCGCTGTCAACGGCGTTGTCCACGAAGGTGAGCAGGCCGGATTCGGAGGGTTGGTCTTCGGTGATGTTCACGGAGATGGGCAGACGGCCGGCGGCGAGGAAGCGCTTAATCTCGGCGAGGTACTGCTCGGGGACGGCGAAGGAAACGTAGATGGGAGTGAGCTGGTTGAGGACGATCAGGGCGGGGTCGTCATTGGCTTTGACGAGATTGCCTTCGTTGACGAGCAGGCTGCCGGTGCGACCGTCAACAGGTGAGGCGATGGAACAGTAAGAGAGATCGAGGCGGGCCTTTTCGACGGCGGCCTGGTCGGCGCGGACGGTGGCCTCGAGCGATTCGAGGTCGGCGCGGGTCTGATCGGCTTGCTCGCGTGAGGCGACGCCTTCTTCGAAGAGTTTGGCATAGCGGGCGGCCTGGGTGCGGGCATTGGAGAGGCGAGCCTGATCGCGGGCGAGAGCCGCTTCGACCTGGCGGAGAGCGACTTCGAAGGGCTGGCGATCGATTTCAAAGAGAAGGTCGCCCTTGCGGACGTCCTGGCCTTCGCGGAAATGGACGGCGGTGAGCTCGCCGGCGACTTTGGATTTAATGGAGACGGTGGAAAGGGCCTCGACGGTGCCGATGGCGCGAAGCTCGACGGGAACGGTCTTCAGAGTGACCCTGGCGACGCGGACGGGAACGGGAGCAGGAGGAGGAGCGGCGGCTTGTTTGTTGGAGCAGCCAACAACAGAGAGTGTAAATGCGAATAAAAGAAGGACCCACCCACGCCGCAGAACACGCGACGAGAATGAGGCACCCCTAGAAGCCAGTGAGACAGAAAAAGTCCGCATAATCAGCAGCACCTTCACCTTAGACGCATGAGCCGAGAAGTAAGTTACGCGCGGCAAGGGCGAGCCCGGCGCTAGGGTCTATCAGAGTTAGCTTACCACGCAGAGGCGGAAGGCGCAGCGGGGAGAAGAAGTCGAAGATGCCGGGAGGCCCGGCTGACGCCGGGCCACGCGGCGCTACAAAAGCAAGCCACCGAGGAAAGAAAACCGGCGGGATGGTTCGACTTCGCCCTGCACCATGCGGTGCAGGGCTTCGCTCACCACAAGCGCCGGCGCTCCGAAAGAGGACAGGCTGAAGCCTGTCCCACCGAGGCGTCAAACGCCCCAGCCGTAGCGTTCGAGCTGGGGGAGAGGCTCGCGGAGGCGGGTGCGGAGTTGAGCGACGAAGCCGGAGCAGCCAACGGTGAAAGCGTTGCCGACGCGGAATGCGCCGCCGCGAGATGTACCACGACCGTCAGAGAATGTGGCGCCGACGGAGGATGCGATGTCGACGAAGGATGCGTCACCGACAGGGGATGCGGCGCCGGCGAGGTCGGGAGTGCGATAACCGGCGTCAAGGACGGCATCCAGTGCGGCTTCGATCCAGGCGGCTTCTTCGGGAAGGGCGAAGGCTTCGCGGAGAAGCAGGGTGGCGCAGAGAATGGCGCCGATGGGGTTGGCGAGGTCGCGGCCGGCGAGCGAGGGAGCCGAGCCGTGGATAGGCTCGAAGAGCGGCGCGCCCTCGCCACAGGACATCGAGGGCATGAGGCCAATCGAGCCGACGAGGGCGGCGGCTTCGTCGCTGAGAATGTCGCCGAACATGTTGGTGGTGAGCAGGACATCGAACTGCGAGGGGTCGAGGATAAGCTGCATGGCGGCGTTGTCCACGTAAAGGTGGGCGAGCGAAACCGAGGGGTAGTCGGAGGCGAGGCGAGAGACGGTCTGGCGCCAGAGGGCGGAGGAGGCGAGGATGTTGGCTTTGTCCACGGAGACGAGACGGCCGGAGCGGCGCGCGGCGCGGTCGAAGGCGAAGCGAGCGATGCGCTCGATTTCAGGCGTGGAGTAGGACTCGACGTCGCGGGCGACTTCGAAGCCGTTGGTGCGCTCCAGAGCGTGCTCGCCGAAATAAATGCCGCCGGCCAGCTCGCGGACGATTTCGAAATTGATGCGCGGGGCGCGGTCGGGGCGAAGCGGAGAGACATCGCGGAGATGCTCGCGGAGACAGACGGGACGAAGATTGGCCCAGAGGCCAAGCGCGCGGCGGAGGGCGAGAAGGCCGGCTTCGGGGCGGCGGTCGAGCGGAAGAGAGTCCCAGCGCGGGCCGCCAACAGCGCCAAGGAGAATGGCATCGGCGCATTGGCAGGCGGCGAGAGTTTCGGCGGGGAGCGGGGAGCCGCAGCGGTCAATGGCGATGCCGCCAAAGGGAAGCTCGACGAAGTCCCAGCGATGGCCGAACTCAGCGGCGCAATCGGAGAGCACGGCAACGGCGGCGGAGGTGACTTCGGGGCCGATGCCGTCGCCGGGGAGAAGAACGATCGTTTTCGCAGAGTGAGTCATGGCGTGGGCGGCTCAGGAGGCCGCGGCGGCTGCGCTCGGTGCCACCCGGGCCAGGCCGGCGCGACGTCGGCGGACGCGGTGGACGACATCGAGAAGGTCGCGGTCGGTGATTTGTTTGGATTGATCGGCGCGGGCGATGACGTCGCGATAGATGGCGGCGAGCTCTTCGCCGGCGGCGTCGAAGCCGAGATCGTGCAGGCGTGCGCGCACGGCATTGCGACCGGAGTGTTTTCCCAAGACGAGGCGGTGCGCAGGGACGCCGACCGACTGCGGCGGAATGATTTCGTAGGTGAGCGGATTTTTGAGGATGCCGTCCTGGTGGATGCCAGCTTCGTGGGCGAAAGCGTTGGCGCCGACGACGGCTTTGTTGGGCGGAACGGAAACGCCGGTGATGGACGAGAGCAGGCGGCTGGTGGAGTAGAGTTTTTCGAGGCAGAGATTAGTGGCGACGCCGAAGTGTTCGCGGCGGACGGCAAGGGCGACGGCGATTTCTTCGAGCGAGGCGTTGCCGGCGCGCTCGCCGATGCCGTTAATGGTGCATTCGACCTGGCGGGCACCGGCGGCAACGGCAGCGAGCGAGTTGGCGACGGCGAGGCCGAGGTCGTTGTGGCAGTGGGCGCTGAGGGTGAGGCCGGGGGCGCCGTTCAAGTGTTCGCGGACGCGGCGGAAGATGGCGGCGTATTGATCGGGGACGCTGTAGCCGACCGTGTCCGGAATGTTGAGGATGGTGGCGCCGGCGCGGGCGGCGACGGACATGGATTCACAGAGGAAGTCGAGGTCGGTGCGGCTGGCGTCTTCGGCGGAGAACTCGACTTCGGGGCAGCGGGCGCAGGCGAAGCGGACCATGGAGTCTATGGCTTCGAGCGCTTGCGCACGAGTGATGCCGAGTTTGTGGCGGAGATGGAGGTCGGAAGTGGCCAGAAAGACGTGCAGGCGCGGGCGGGCGGCTGGCTCGAGAGCACGGAGGGCGGCTTCGACGTCCTGCTGCTTGGCGCGTGCCAGGGCGGCGATGGTGGGGCCGTGAACGTCGCGGGCAACGGCGCGAACGGCGGCGAGGTCGCCCTCGGAGGCGATGGGGAAGCCGGCCTCGATGACGTCGACGCCCAGCTCGGCGAGCTGGCGTGCCATGCGGAGTTTTTCGGAGACGTCCATGGAGAAGCCGGGCGACTGTTCGCCGTCACGCAATGTGGTGTCGAAGAAGCGGACGAAGTCCATGCGGTACACCCCCACGAGTGTGGGGACAGTAAAGTGGAATTGGGGTGGTCTGTCCAATTTATAATTATTGCGCGATACATAATTGAGATTTATAGTTCAATTCCCTGCCCCTGCGGGCGCAGGAAGAGTTGAGGCGAGCGCGGCAACAGAGGGATTCAACACAGAGGGTACAGAGGGTCAGAGAGGTCGCGGAGAAGAGGTTGGCCGACCAGCGAGAAGAGAGGAGGGGAGATGGATCTGGGAGAGTTGAATGTGTTTTTGACGGTGGCGAGGGAGAAGAGTTTTTCACGGGCGGCGGAGCGGCTGTACCGGACGCAGCCGGCGGTGAGCATTGCCATACGGAAGCTGGAGGAGTGGGCCGGGCAGGCGCTGGTGGTGCGGCGGGCGCGGTCGGTGGAACTGACCGACGCGGGAGCGCTGGTGGCCGAGTACGCCGAGCGGCTGCTGAACCTGCGGGAGGAGGTGCCGAAGGCGCTCGAGGAGTTGAAGGGATTGCGGCGGGGAGAGCTGTCGCTGGGGGTGAACGAGAGTTCGATCCATGCGCTGCTGCCGGCGCTGGCGCGGTACCGACGGCTGTACCCGGAGGTGAAGGTGGCGGTGCGGCGGACGTTTTCGCGGGAGATTCCGCGGGAGGTGCTGAACCACCGTTTGGACCTGGGCGTGATCAGCTACGTGCCGCAGGAGGCGCGGTTGCGCGCGGCGGAGATTTTCCGCGACCGGCTAACGTGCGTGGTGCCGCCGCGGCACCGGCTGGCGCGGCGTCGGCGGGTGGAGATTGGTGCGCTGGGGCGGGAGATTTTCATCGCGCACATTGTGGAGTCGCCGTTTCGGTGGCGGGTGATCCAGTTGTTTGAGAAGCACCGGGTGCCGCTGCGGATGCAGGTGGAGCTACCGACGATTGAGAGTATCAAGCGGTTTGTGCAAATGGAGATGGGCGTGGCGATCGTGCCGCGGATGTGCGTGCGGTGGGAGGTGGAGCAGGGGACGCTGGTGGAGTTGAAGGTGCGGCAGTTGAATTTGCCGCGGCACTTGTATTTGGTGTGGAGGGAGGAGGGGCAGATGTCACATGCGGCGGCGGGGATGATGCGATTGTTGAGGGGGAGAAAGAAGGCAGGGTGAAGAGAAGATGGCGGGCACAGAGCCGGCGCTACCAAGGAAGAAAAGAAGCGGAGGGGCGCCGAAGCTCCGAAGAGAAAGGCGAAGATGCCGGGAGTCCCGGTAGGAGCCGGGCCACCCGGCGCTACAACGGCTTCGAGTCGGTGAAGGAGAGCTCGAGAGGGCCGACGTAGATTTCAAGGTAGGTGAGGAGGGCGTAGAGGAAGAGAAGGATGCCGAACATCTCGCCAAACTCTTCGAAGTGGACGAGGACGGAGTAGTGCCAGTTTTCGGAGCCGTGGAGCTCGGCGTAGCGGCCTTCGAGGGATTCGACGCCGACGGCGCCGGCGATGTAGATGGCACCGGCTACCAGGAACTGCCAGCGAGTGCGCGGGGGTAGGTGGGCGAGGAAGCGCACGTAAAGAAGGAAGACGACGAGAGCAAAGGCGATGCCGGGAATGATCCAGGCCCAGTAAAAGAAGCCGGAGAGGTGCAGTGCTTTGCGGATAGGTTGGATGGAGAGCTCGTGGAAGGAGGCGGCTTCGTCCAGGGACATGAAGAGAAAGATGAGGGCCAGCCACTTCCAATGGGAGGCGAAGCGGTCGTGGTGCTGCCGTTTTGAGAGGGCGATGAGGGCGAGCAGTGCCGCGGCGAGCAGAAGAGTGGAGGATTGATACCACGCGGGGACGTTGGCTTCGTTGCGGAGGTAGAACTTGGGGACCATGCCGAAGACCCAGCCGTAGCCGAGGAAATAGGTGGAGTACTGGCCAGCCAGGCTGGCGAGGGTGAGGAGGACGATCAAGGCGGCCAGAAAGCCGGTGATGCGCCGAGGCGAAAGAAGAATCTTCGAGGGCATGGGCGGAGGGGAAGACACTCCCGGGGGAGCATTGTTGTGGCGGCAAGACTCTACGTCAAGGGGAAAGGAAGAGTTGCGCGAGTGAGTTACGCTTCAGCGGGGAAATCGCCGAGGCCCCAAGCGTCGAGAGAGAAGCGGGCGCCGCGGACAGTGCCGGAGCCGGAGGCGATGGCGAGCTTGCGGGAGCGAGTGTCTTCGCGGAAGGCGGGCCTGGCATTGTTGGCCACTGAATTGGCGATGAGAACGCGGAGGGCCTGCTCGTTGTTCGGTGGAAGAGCGGGGAGGCCGGCGGCGATGGCGGCAGCATCGTCACGGTCAATGCCGCCGTTCTGAACGTGGATGTCGAAGCAGAGGGCCATTCCCTGCTCCGAGGCGAGGCCGTAGCGGCGGGCGGTGGCCAGTGCGGGGACGAAATAGTCTTCGTAAGCGCGGCGAAGCTGAATTTCGCGGACGACGTCCACCTCGCCCACGCGGACGAAGGCGGAGCGCCAGGGCTCGCGGATGAGGTGCTTTTTGGGCGGGGGCTCGCTGATGCCATCGGCCCAGGCCATCTGGTCGGGGAGCGGGGCGCGGAGAATGCGGAGGAGCTCGTCGGTGAGACCAACAAGAGCAGAGCGGACGGCGATGGGATCGCGTTGGGCGGCCTCGAGGATGATCTCCTGAACCTTGCCGAATTTGAGAGTGAACCCGATGATGCCCCAGGTGAGTCCGGCGGCGTCCCAGTTGCCGGCGGCGCGGGTGAAGCCGTGGCCTTCGAAATAGGAGGTGAGCTGAAGGCAGCGGTGGAAGAGCGAGGGGATGGGCTCGTTAAGCAAAGCGGTCCAAGTAAGATCGTCAACGCGGCCGGTGGGGGGAGGGTGGTGCGCTTGCTGGAAGGCGGTGACGGCGCGCTCGGTGAGACCGCCGTAGTCGTCGTCGATGGGGGCGGTATAAAGACGCAGCAGGCTGAGGGCGGACTGGATGCGTCCGACCAGCCATCCGCGAGAGCCGCGCGCGAAAAGAGAGCGAGACATGGGAGCAGGTCTGTAGGCGGTGGCAGTCACGGTGCGATGCCGGAGCCCGGTTCTATGCACTACACAGGTAATTACACGGACTAGATATATCGCAGGAGTACAGGTTGTCAAGGGGAATTGCCGCGGGACATCGGCGATCGAGGGCTGGGAGGGGCACGCCACTCGGAAAGTGCAAGTTGAATTAGAATGCGCGGGACAGGAGGAGACCATGGGAATGAGCCAAGCATTGCTGCCGGAGTGGGACCACGAGATGGCGAACACGCGGAAGACGTTGGAGCGCGTGCCGGAGGACAAGCTGGGATGGAAGCCGCATGAGAGGTCGTGGCCGATGGGCGGGTTGGCGACGCACCTGGCGAACCCGCCGACCTGGGCGGTCCACACGTTGACACAAAGTGAACTGAATATCACACCGCCGGGGGCACCGCCGTACAAGCAGGAGCCGGCGAAATCGAGCAAGGAACTCTTAGAGATGTTTGACAAGAATGTAGCCAAGGCGCGAGCAGCGATTGCCGAGTCGAGCGATGAGCACTTCCTGAAGCTGTGGACGCTGCTGAAGGGAGGGCAGAAGATTCTCTCGATGCCGCGGATCGCAGTGCTGCGCAGCTTGGTGATGAACCATAACGTGCACCACCGGGCGCAGCTCGGAGTTTATCTGCGGCTGAATGATGTGCCGGCGCCGGCGATTTACGGGCCGTCGGCAGATGGGGGGGCGTTTCAGAAGAGGCAAGATGGCCGGCGCAGAGCCGGCTGGTGAGGGAGCGTTCGCGTCCAAGCAGGACGGGGCACGATGTATCGCGCACCTCCATGGTTTCGGCGAATAGAGCCAGAACAGGGTTGCAAGGATGAAACGTTGAGATCCTTCGGGCATCCTCGTCGGATGCCCTCTGGATGACGCGCGACATTACGTCTGGGCGGCGGTGAATCCGCAACGGCGGGCATTGCGTGCAGCGATGAGTAATAATGAAGAGCGATAACGCGGGCGGAGAAGAAGCAGGTATTGGGAGGACCGATACGCATAGGTTCTTCAGGCCATTGACGCCAGGGAGAGGGGTCCCTAGGCCGGTGTGGAGCGGAAGGAAGAGGCGTCAATGGACGGTTTACGAGTTCCGGTTCTGGTTCTGGGACATGGGATTACACACCTGGGAGTGATCCGGAGCCTGGGACGCGCGGGAATCACGGCCTACTCCATTACGGATCAACCCGAATATCTTCCCTACTCGAGGTATTTCCAAGTCCCACCCGGGAAACCCATCGAAAATCCTCGCCCGAGCCGCCTGACCGAAATTCTGAAGGAACTGCCGCTGGAACGCGCGGTGCTGATGCCCTGCGCGGATGACTGGGTGAAAGCCGTGGCAGAGCTGCCAGCGGAGCTGGCGAGACGTTTTCCAGTCAGCATGCCTCCCCGGCCGATCGTCGAAGCGATGCTGGACAAGTGGTGCTTTTCGGAGCTACTCGAGCGAGAAGAGGTGCCGCACCCGAAGACGTGGCTGCTGCGGTCGATGGAGGAGGCCGAGGCGCTCCCGGAAGAGGAGTTTGAGGGAGCGTTTCTGAAGCCGCGGGTGTCGCAGGAGTTCTCGCGACGATATAAGGTGAAGGCCTTCTCTGCGAAAAACCGGGAGGAAGCGCTGCAGCTACTGCGAAAGACGTTCGAGGACGGGATCGCGATGGTGCTGCAGGAATACATCCCGGGGCCGCTGACATCACACCACCTGATCGAAGGGTTCGTGGACCAGCACGGAAGGCCGACGTGGTTTGCGCGGTAGCGGCTGCGGATGTATCCGACGCCGTTCGGGAACTCGACGCTGACAGTGACGGTGCCGTTCGAGAAGATGGCGCGGGCAGCAGAGGCGCTGAGACGGATGTTTCTAAGTACCGGCTTCCGAGGGATCTTCGGGGCCGAATTCAAGTACGACGAACGGGACGGGCAGTTCAAGCTGCTGGAAATTAACGCGCGGGCGTGGTGGTACGTGGAGTTTGCCGAGCGCTGCGGACTGCCAGTGTGCAAGCTGGCCTACCTGGACGCGCTGGGGCAGCCCGGGGAACCCGTCGAGGGATACAAGGCAGGGCGGCGGTGGGTGCACCTTTCACAGGACTATCTGGCGTATCGAGAGCTGCGACGAAAGGGCCAGCTCAACGTGGGGTCGTGGGTGCGGTCGTGGCTGGGGGCGGAGGATGCGATGCTGCGATGGTCCGACCCCGGGCCGTTCCTGGCCAACCTGTTCCGCGCGCGGAAACGGTTGGTTGTCCACCGGATGAGAGAAGCTACGAGCCCGACCGCGCAGAAAGAAGAGACGCCACCCGCCAACAGGCCAAAGCCTTACCGAAAACGGGAAGGTTCAGGCACGCCGGCTCGGATCGGCGGAACGGTACCACGCCAAGAAGCGCGCTAATCCCTCCTCAATCCGCACGGCAGGACGGTATCCCAGCAAACGCTCAGACTTGGAGACGTCGGCCCAGGTGATGGGGACGTCGCCGGGTTGCGGCGGACGGACATCACGGATGGCCTTACGGCCAGTGACGCGCTCAAGCAATTCCACCAACTCTCCCAATTTGACCGGATGGGAGTTTCCCAGATTGAAGACTTCGAAGGGGACGCCGCCGTCCTTTGGACGCGGGTCGAAGTCGAGAGCGGCGAGAACGCCGGCGACGATGTCGTCGATGTAGGTGTAGTCGCGGCCGGTGGAGGTGTCGCCGAAGATGGGAATGGGCTTGCCCTTTTCGATCAAACCGATGAATTTGTGAATGGCGAGATCGGGGCGCTGGCGGGCGCCGTAGACGGTGAAGAAACGCAGGCAAATGGTGTCAAAGCTGTAGAGATGGGCGTAGGTGTAGCAGAGCAGCTCGCCGGCGAGTTTGGTGGCGGCATAGGGAGAGACGGGGCGAAGCTCGAAATGACTTTCCGAGAACGGGACGCGGCTGGTAGCACCGTAAACCGAGCTTGAGGAGGCGAAGAGGAATTTGCGGACGGCAAACTCGCGGGCTAGCTCGAGGAGGTTGACGGTGCCGGCAAGGTTGACGCGCTCATAAAGGCGCGGCTGCTCGATAGAGGGACGCACGCCGGCGCGCGCGGCGAGATGAATGATGGTTTCGGGGCGAGTGCGGGCGAACACTTCGCGGAGCTTCTCAAAGTCGCAGATATCAACGGACTGAAAGTCGAATGTTCCTGCGCGGCCAACGTCTTGGAGATTGGCCTTCTTCCAACTGGGGGAGTAGAAGTCGTCGAGACAGTCGGCGACGACGAGTTGCTCACCCCGCCGAAGCAGGGCTTCAGCGACGTGCGAACCAATGAAGCCGGCGCCACCCGTCAGTAAGATGTGTTTCATCCTGGGACTCCCAAAAGCGCAGCCTTAGAAAGCGCGGCAGAGAATGCGTCTCGACCGTGGAGCAGCGGGCGTTGATGCGCCCAGAGCAGGCTACCAACAGAAGGGCGGGCGAGAAAGCGGGAATTGAGCCGCGCGTGCCAGAATAGAAAAGACTACCACCGGGGAGCGGGCGAGGTGCCATCCCCGGAAGTGCGCAGTGCAACCGACAGTCCAGTTCAGGACTGTACCAGAATTGTCCTTCTGACCAGTATCGGCATCCTCTGGCAAGTCTTACTGTGTGACCACGGTCACACGCTCCGGTTGAGGGCCAAGGGGAAAGCAGTTTCGGTCTGGCACAAAGCGGGAGCGATGATGCAGGGGGTTTCCGAGCGTTTTGTTGCTACTCGAAATGTTGAACGCGCCTTGCTGAGCACTAGGAACAGCAGGCGCGGGAACAGCAGAGAGCACGGAGCTCGGGAACGGCGTGAACCGGCAAAAAGAGACTGAGACAGAAAAGGAAGGGCCGATGAAGAACAATAGGGGAAAACTTTACTTCGCAATGATTCTGCTGCTAGTCCTGGTGGGGTTCCCGCGGGCAATGGCAGAAGCGCAGAGCAAGATGCCAGCCGAAACGCCACCGTACGGCGGTGGCTTCGACACGCGGCGCATCCCGGTGGAGCTGCAGGCGTGGTGGGCACCGAACTACGGTCACATCCACGCGGCAGCGATTCTACCGCTGGGCCAAACGGTGAGCGGAACGCTCAACTTCGACGTGCGGATTGTGCTGCACGACAACCCGTCGAGGCTGACCGAGCTGCGAGTGGATACCGAATTGTCTGTTTTTCTGCGCATACCATTGAACCTGAGTTGTCCGTACGATGGGACGACGAGCACGAACTGCGCGTTCAACGTGCCGGTGAGCTTTGACACAACGAAACTGCCCAACGGCTTCCGAGAGATGCGGATCCGGGCCACCACGCAAACACCCGACGGCAAGAAATACCTGAACTCGAGCGGGATCCCGCTGAACGTTCAGAACGGCGGCGGCGGCGGGAGCGACTACAACCGGTGGTGCAACAACACGTCGTTGATCGGGCGCGGCTGGTATGAGGGGTTCGGGTATACGAATGCAGTGATCGAATGCGTGCCGCTCGCACCATTGAGCGGCCAGCACACGTTCCGGGTGCGGGCACAGCACGACAGTAGCCACCTGCTGGTTGCACTGGATAAGACCCACTTCATCCCTGCCGTGGGCTCTTGGCCGGTGGTTAATGCGCGCCCGGGAAAAATCCTCTTTGATCAAGACGGGGATTTCCAGAGCTTTTTTTCCATCGCGATCGACACAACCACGCTGGAGGACGGCTGGCACAGCCTGGCGGTGCAATCTACCGGCCCCCTTGGCAGCACGTCGAGTTGTTCCTACTGCAAAGGGGAGATCAACCATCCCTCGGGCGTGGCGAAGATCTGGTTCTACATCCAGAACGGGTCCGGAGGCGGAGGCGGCGACACTACCGCGCCGGTGATTACCAGCGCCGGGGCGTCGAATATCACCTCCTCGGGCGCGAGGATTAACTGGACCACGGATGAGCCGTCTGACTCAAAGGTGGAATATGGGCTCACGCCCAACCTCGGAAGCGTGGCGACCAGTTCCGGGTCGGTGACCTCGCACAGCGTGACGCTGAGCGGGCTGCAAGCGGGGACACGGTACTACTACCGAGCGAGTTCGACGGATGCGGCCGGGAACACCGGGGTGTCGCCGGTGGGTACGTTTGACACGCTGGCGCCGCAGGTGGTGGGAGATACGACAAAGCCGGTGGTGTCGTTCTCGAGTCCGCCGGCGTCTGGGGTAACCCGGACACTGCACCTCTCGCTCGCCGCGCAAGATAATGTGGGCGTGGTGCGCGTGGAGGTTTGGGTGGACGATCAGAAGATCGGAGAGTTCAGCCCGTCAGCGATTCAATCGCTGGTGCTGGATGTATCCGGGTTCACCGAAGGGAGCCACACGATTACGGTGAAGGCGTTTGACGCCGCCGGGAACTCCGGGAGCGTCAGTCAGGTGGTCGTCTTCGAACCGATCGTGTAGTGCCCACAGTTGCAATCGAAGATCCCGTGGGGGAAGCTGGTGAGCGAGTCGCCGGCCTCCCCTGCCGGGAAAAGCAATCCCGCCAGGAAACAACCGTCGCCAACCGCCTGGTTCCCTGCCCCTTCGCAGAAAGTCCCGAACCATACCTTGATGAATTCTCAAACCGCGGAACTCGTGCGCCAAAACAGGATTGCCATTGACGCGGGCGGGCAGTAGTCTGGCTGGCGGAGTACGCACTCGGATCATGGGGTCCTCCAAGGCAAGCAGCCAGACGCTGGACAAACGGCATCAGACAAGCAGAAAGGCACTTAGCTGATGGACACCAAACAATGGGGGAACGGGAGCACGGGGCGATGGTGCATGCGCGCAGCGGGAATCGTTGTGATGCTGCTAGCCTGTTTCGGGTTGTGGCCGATGGGAGCGATGGCCGACTCCCAGAAAGGTTCTGGAGACAAAGAGCAACCCAAACAAACGAGCGGGATTTGGATCAGTCCAGCGGAACTAGCGCGGCTGCCGATGAAAGGGGCGGCGTGGGAGCGATTGAAGTTCCAGGCCGACTTGCCGGCGGGGACTCCCAACCTGAGCGATCAAGAGCAGATGAATAATGTGTACGTGCTGGCCAAAGCGCTGGTGTACGCGCGGACGGGACAGGAGAAGTACCGCGCGGAAGTGAGAAGCCAACTGGAAAAGGCCATCAACACGGAACTGGGAGGACGGACGCTGGCGCTGGGCAGGGAGCTCGCCGGGTATGTGATCGCCGCGGACTTGATCCGTCTGCGGGAGTATGATGCGGCGTTTGATACGCAGAAGTTTCGTCCGTGGCTACAGCGAGCGTTGACGGAGAGACTGGAGGGGCGATCGTTGAGGTCCACGCATGAGGACAGACCCAACAACTGGGGAACACATGCGGGAGCAAGCCGGGCGGCGGTGGCGGTTTACCTGGGGAACAAGGAAGAGCTGGCGCGAACGGCGCAGGTGTTCAAAGGCTGGCTGGGAGACCCGAGCGGGTATGCGGAATTTAAGTATGGAGAGCTATCGTGGCAGTGCGACGCGGTAAAGCCCGTGGGGATCAATCCGAAGGGATGCCAGAAAATGGGGCACTCAATTGACGGAGTGATTCCAGACGACCAGCGGCGAGCGGGAGGGTTCCGGTGGCCGGCGCCACACGAGAATTACGTCTATGAGGGGCTACAAGGGGCGCTAGTGCAGGCGGTGATCCTGAACCGAGCAGGCTATGAAACGTTTGAATGGAGCGACCGGGCACTGCTGCGGGCGTATGAGTGGTTGAAGAATACGGCGGATTATCCGGCGCAGAAGGACGACGTGTGGCAGTTACCCGTGGTGGATTATTACTACGGGACCAGTTTCTGGGATGGGTCGGCGGCGACCTGCGGAAAAAATATGTGCTGGACCGATTGGACGCACGCGAAACGCGGCGAGGGAGTAAAGAAGGCGTCCCGGCCATGACCAGGGCGGCAGAAGGGTGAGATTCCTCAGGAACTCCTGAACGATCCTCAGTTGAAACAATCGGGCTTGCGGGCACTGACCTCGAGGGCATGTTTCGGTGTGGGCACAGCCTGTACCGAATCTGGACAACAGGTCAGTAGCTGTAGCGTTTGACGCAAGGATAGTCTGCGCGCAGGGGGAAAGCCCCATGCCCTGCGCAGCAAGACCGAGACCAAGCCAAGTCAAGCCAAGCGGATTCAGGATGCTTGGCGTCGCGCTCTTAATGATGACGACGATCTCGGGCTGCGCACTGATTGGATCCAACGATTCCGGCCCGGTGAACGACCCGGCAAGCCAAAACTCCTCCTTGCAGGCCAGCCCAACGACAGTAGATTTCGGGGCGCAGCCGGTGGGGTCGAGCCACGCTGCGCAGACGGTGACGCTGACGAATACCGGGAGCACGGCGGTTACGGTCAGCGCGATCAGCAGCGATACGAGCGCGTTCCGGTGGAGAGGGCCGGCAGTGCCCTTCACGCTGAATGCCTCACAAGTGGCAAAACTCCAGGTACTTTTCAGCCCGAAGACGGAATCGAGCCAGAGCGGACAGCTCTCGATTGAACGGAATGGCTCGGCCACGGCGATGAAGATTGCGGTGGCGGGGCGCGGTCAGGGAACGAGCAGCCTGTACACAGCGGTGACGGACCTCGCGGTGAGACCCGAGCCGGCGCTGCCGGCCCTGAGCGCGGCAGGATCGCAGTTGCAGGATCCGGCGTTTGGCGCGTGGATGGTGCGGGTGACGGATGCGAATACGCGTCCGGACAAGCCGGGGAAAGGGTACGGCACGCCCAACTCGTCGGAAGCGAACACGTGGAATGCAAACGCGACGAAGTTTTACGTGCACGACTTTGACGGGGCGGTGATTCCCTACAGCTTCGACCCGGCCAACATGCGCGTGGCCCGGCTGGGAAATACGGGGAATGGCAGCGGAGGATTAGTGGTGCCGCTGCGGACGAGCCCGTCGTTCAGTTACGTGGATGCGGATGTGCTGTATGGCTTTCCGCTGACGAGCTCGCTGGCATTCAGCGCGTACCGGTTTTCGAGCGACAGCGTCAACAGCGTACACAATCCGACGAGCTGCCTTGCAAGCCTGACGGGGACGCCGGGGGAGATTTCCGTCAGCGGAGATGACCAGAGACTGGCCAGCCCGCTGGGCGGAAGCGCAGGAAGCACAACGAACTTCATCATCTATGTCTATGACAAGACGAAGGGATGCCGGTGGTACAACACGACGACCGGCGAAGTGGGCGGGGCGTGGGGAAGCAACGGCAGCATGAACTCGCCGGCGCGCTACCGCCTGCAAAATGCGCGACTCTCCAAGGACGGAGAGTACGTCCGAATCGAGACGATGTCGTGCACCACGACGTGCGAACCTTATTACTTTTGGGCATTGGATGCCCTCGATCTGGAAGCCTGCAATGCAAACGATCCCGGCTATTGCGGCATGCCGCAGGCGGTTGGGTACAGTCACCTGATCAACCACGGGCAAGTGAACGATGGGATGGACGTGCTGAAGAGGTCGCTGGTGGATCCAGAGACATTCACCCACGTGATTGAACCGCCACTGACGCCCACGCAGCGGGCCGTGGCGATGAACCTCTCGTGGAATAACGCACGCAGCCACCGGATGAAACCGGTGGCGGCGACGACCTATCGCAAAGATGGCGCGAGAGCGCAGCGCCCGTGGGACAACGAAGTGATTGCGATCCGCACGGACGGAGTGGATTCGACGGTGTGGCGGTTCTGCCATACGCGGACAACGGTGAGCGATGGCCGAATGACGCCGCGAGGGAACATCAGCCAAGACGGGCAATTCTTTGCGTTCACGTCGAACTGGGAAGGCACGGTGGGTGGCGGACGGGCGGATGTGTTCGTGGTGGAGCTGCGCTCGACGGGTGCGCCGCCAGCGTCGGATACGAGCGCACCGGTGATCTCAGGAGTGAGCGCCTCGGGAATTACGTTGTCGAGCGCGACGATCAACTGGTCGACAAATGAGGCATCGGATTCGCAGGTGGAGTACGGGACGACGACGTCATACGGGAGCTCGTCGGCGCTGAACACGGCGCGGGTGACGAGCCACAGTGTTGTGCTGAGCGGGTTGCAGGCGGGGACACTCTCCAACTACCGGGTGAAGTCGCGGGATGCCGCGGGGAACCTGGCGACGTCGGGGAACTTTACGTTTACGACGGCGGCAGCGGCGGATTCGACCGCGCCGGTGATCTCAGGAGTGAGCGCCTCGGGGATTACGACGTCCGGTGCGACGATTAACTGGACGACGAATGAGGCGAGCGATACGCAGGTGGAGTATGGCACGACGACGGCGTATGGCAGCAGCTCGGCGCTGAACACGGCGCGGGTGACGAGCCACAGCGCGACGCTGAGCGGGTTGCAGGCGGGGACACTCTCCAACTACCGGGTGAAGTCGCGGGATGCCGCGGGGAACCTGGCGACGTCGGGGAACTTTACGTTTACGACGGCGGCAGCGGCGGATTCGACCGCGCCGGTGATCTCAGGAGTGAGCGCCTCGGGGATTACGACGTCCGGTGCGACGATTAACTGGACGACGAATGAGGCGAGCGATACGCAGGTGGAGTATGGCACGACGACGGCGTATGGCAGCAGCTCGGCGCTGAACACGGCGCGGGTGACGAGCCACAGCGCGACGCTGAGCGGGTTGCAGGCGGGGACACTCTCCAACTACCGGGTGAAGTCGCGCGACGCGGCCGGGAACCTGGCGACGTCGGGGAATTTCACGTTTACGACTGCCGCTGCGCCGCCGACGTCCGACACGACTGCGCCGATCATCTCCGGCGTGGCGCCGAGCGGGATCACCAGCAGCGGGGCGACGATTAACTGGGCGACGAATGAGGCGAGCGACACGCAGGTGGAATACGGGACGACGACGGCGTACGGCGCCAGCTCAGCGCTGAACACCGCGCAGGTGACGAGCCACAGTGTGACACTGAGCGGTCTGCAGACGGCGACGCTCTATCACTACCGGGTAAAGTCGCGGGATGCGGCGGGGAATCTGGCGACCTCAGCAGACTTCACGTTTACGACGGCGGCCGCGAGCGGGGGCGGGGGAAGCTCAACCGTACCCAATCTGAAGGTGGCCTTCATTGGCGACCAGGGCAACAATTCGAATTCGATAGCCGTGCTGAACCTGATCAAGAATGAAGGCGCCCAGATGGTGATCCATTCGGGGGATTTCGATTATGGCGACAACCCGACGGCGTGGGATAACAATATCACCAGTGTTCTGGGTGCGAATTATCCCTACTTTGCGTCGGTGGGCAACCACGACGTGGCCGCATGGCCGGGTTATCAACAAAAGCTGCAAGAGCGGCTGGCCCGGGTTCCGGAGGCTATTTGCACCGGCGACCTCGGCGTGCAGTCGCCCTGCCGGTTCCGAGGTCTGTTCTTCCTGCTGAGCGGCGCTGGGACGATGGGCAGCGGGCATGATGTGTTCCTGCGCGACCAGCTTGCGGCGGACAACTCGGTGTGGAGTGTTTGCTCCTGGCACAAGAACCAACGAGAAATGCAAATCGGCGGGAAGGGCAGCGAAGTGGGCTGGGGGCCGTATGAAGAGTGCCGGATCGGCGGAGGAATCATCACCACGGGGCATGAACACTCGTACAGCCGGACGAAGACGCTGATTAACATGCAGACGCAGACCGTGGACCCGGCGTGGCCCGACCCGAATACCGTCCGGGTGATCCCGGGATCCACGTTTGCGTTCGTGTCTGGCCTAGGCGGCAGCTCGATCCGCGACCAAGAACGCTGCCTGCCGACAAGCTACCCGTACGGCTGCAACGGGGAATGGGCCAAGATCTATGCGCTGCAGCAGGGAGCGAAAGAGGGGGCGCTGTTCATTACGTTTAACGTGGATGGCGACCCGCGGAAGGCGCGGGGAGAGTTCAAGAACGTGAACGGCGAGGTGGTGGATACGTTCACTATTTTCGCCGGGTCGGGAGCGCCGCCACCGCCGCCTTCGTCGGACACGACGGCGCCGAGCATCTCCGGCATGGGCGCGAGCGGGATCACGGCCAGCGGGGCGACAATCAACTGGACAACGAATGAGGCGTCGGATTCGCAGGTGGAGTACGGCACGACGACGCCGTATGGGAGCGTGTCGGCACTGAACGGCACGCAGGTGACGAGCCACAGCGTTGCGCTCGGCGGGCTGCTGGCGGGGACGCTCTACCACTACCGGGCGAAGTCGCGCGATGCGGCGGGGACCCTGGCGACGTCAGCGGACTTCACGTTCACGACGGCTGCGGCGCCGCCCGTGGGGGATACGACGGCGCCTGTGATCACGGGAGTGGGCGCGACGGGGATTACGACGTCGGGCGTGACGATTAATTGGACGACGAACGAGGCGAGCGACACGCAGGTGGAGTACGGGACGACAGTGTTATATGGCAGCTCTTCTGCACTGAACGGCACGATGGTGACGAGCCACAGCATGACGCTCGGCGGAACGCAGGCGGCGACACTCTACCATTACCGGGTGAAGTCGAGGGATGCGGCGGGGAACCTGGCGACATCGGGAGATTTCACGTTCACGACACTGGCAAGCACACCGCCACCGACGAGCGGCGAAGGAACATGGATCAGTTCGACGGAGATTGCGTCGCTGTCGACAACGGGAAGCGCGTGGAGCAACGTCCAGTCTGCGGCAAACGGGTCCTGCGGGACTCCGGACCTGGCCAACCAGGATGACCCGGCCAATGTTTGCATCCTGGCGAAAGCGCTGGTGTTCGCGCGAACCGGGGGAGCAAGTTACCGGAGCGATGTGGTGACGGCACTGCGGAGCATTGTGAACTCCGGGACGTACAACGGGCGGGCGCTGGCGCTGGGGCGGGAGCTGGGCACCTACGCGATTGCCGCCGATCTGATTTCGTTGAAGACGCATGATGCGACGCTGGACCAGCAGTTCCGCGCAAAGCTGCGGGAGCTGCTGACCACGCCGACGTCGAGCGGGCCGGGGAACCTCGTCGAATGCCACGAAAACCGGCCGAACAACTGGGGCACGCACTGCGGCGGCACGCGGGCCGCCGTGGCGGCGTATCTGGGTGACACGGCAGAACTGGCGCGCGTGGCGCAGGTGTTCAAGGGCTACCTGGGCGACCGGACTTCGTACGCGGGGTTCAGCTACGGAGATCTGTCGTGGCAGTGTGATGCGTCGAAGCCTGTCGGAATTAACCCTGCCGGTTGCACCAAGGACGGTAACTCAATTGACGGCGTGCTGCCGGATGATCAGCGGCGCGGCGGAAGCTTTTCGTGGCCGCCACCGCATGAGAACTACGTCTACGAGGCGCTGCAGGGCGCGCTGATGCAGGCGGTGATCTTGAAGCGGAAGGGGTACGACGTCTTCAACTGGGAGAACAAGGCACTGCTGCGGGCATTCCAGTGGCTGCACAACGTGGCGAATTTTCCGCCGGAGGGCGACGACCGTTGGGAATCGCACCTGATCAATTATTTCTACGGCACGAACTTCCCGGCACAAGTGCCGACGAGTCCGGGCAAGAACATGGGCTGGACGGATTGGACGCACCCGTAAAGCCTGGCGAGCACACCGGAATAGATCCAGCAGCGTTGTGGCGAAGAGTCCTCCCCGGGCGGGGCCAGAGGGGAGGCAAAGTGAGATACTGGTGGAGGCCGAAGGTCTAGGAGGTGGCTTCCCCGCGCAATTCGGCCTGGGAGCGCAACACCTGATCAATGTAGTAACGCACCAGTTCCACCCTGCTCGAGACCCCGATTTTGTCAAAAATGCGAAACAAGTAGTTCCGGACGGTGTGCTCGCTGAGACCGAGCTGTTCGGCGACCAAGCGGTTGGTCAGCCCATCGGAGACCAGGCAGACAACCTCTGATTCCCTCTTGGTGAGTTTGACCGACCCGCGGTTCTGGACGACCGGCAGGCGGGCCATCTCCGCCAACCCTTCCAAAACGTACTGCAACTCTGACGTATCGGCCCAGATCTGACCTTGAAAAACGACGTGAATGCACTTGCACAGGGCCTCGAAGGGCTTGCTGCGGCAAAACACGCCGCGGGCACCCGAACGGAAACACTCGATCACTAAATCACGGTCGGAGGAATCGAGCAGCACGACAGTGGGGATTCGCTGTTGAGCTGCGCGGAGCTGACGCAGGACTTTCAGACCCATGAGAGGCCCATCCTGAAGGTGCGCGCTGATGACCGCAACCTGAGGGGGCTTTTTGCCCAGAGAGCTTAGAACGGTATCCGAGTCTGTGGCAGTCACCTCGACGTGGAGACGCTGCCCAGCCCCCTTGAAGGCACTGGCCATCAATTGGCTGCCCATCTGGTTGGACTCGGCGACAAACACAGTGATCGGAGGGTTACCCATGCGCTTACCTCCAGACGTAACCTGGGAACTTAGGGTAGGCGGGAACTCGCTACCGATGAGAGGAACATACTACACGTCCGGGGGAAATGCAAGAGAAAAGGCATGGAGACCTCCCGATCCGGCAGAAGAAGAAGGGAACGAGAATTGCACCATAACGGAGCATGGAACTCCGACAAGCGGTGGTGGGAGAGGGCGCAATAATTTTTACCGGCTGTAAAATCAAGGAGTTAGGAGGCGCGGGAGGGAAATAAATTGCTGCAGAGGCGTTCAACCCCTTGGAAAGTAAGGAATTGATTTTCTGTCTGTTGGCAGAAACTCCGCAGAAGACCTGGAAGTAGAGGCAGGCGTCCCCCCGACATTCTACCCACCGGCGGAACCGGTCTAGCGACGATTTCGCCTGAGAGAGAACGGATAACCGTCTGGAGCTACAGACGGAAGAGTATAGAGCGAAGTGTCTATGCACGCGGGACTCTATGGCGAGGAGACGATGGCTCTCTTGCGTGAAAAATGGCCTGGCCGCACTATCGGTGAATTCAGTGGGCCTCAAGAACTTGTTCGCGGCCCATTCAAGTACCCGGGAAACACGGGACCTTTCAAGATGAAGGAGAGCCAGGTTGAACGACCACACCAACGTCGAGCCGAGAGAGCATCTATGGAGCTCAGAAAAGCCGTGCGATATGCACTGCAAGTGCCAACCGTTTTCATTTGGAAAGACCTAAACGGAATTGAGCAGCGAGTGGAAGGCCGGACACGAGACATCAGCATCAGCGGCGCGTATGTGTTCGCCCGTGTTTGTCCGCCCGAAGGAACGAGCGTGAAGGTGGACATGCTATTGGCCACGGTGCCGAACTCGCCGCGATCTTTGCGTCTGAATGCGCAAGGACGGGTGGTGCGGGCGGAGCGGCCCGCGAATGAGGAGTCCGTGTGCGGCTTTGCGGTGCTGACGCTGCGAGCGCTGATGCATGGCGGAGACAAGATGCTGGAGCAAGAGGTTGATTGAAATGCGATGAGAATGGCGGCGGCCGGGAGAGCGGAGCGAGAGGGCCCCCGGCAGTCAGGGATTTGAGCAGCAAAGGAGAAAGTCACCATGGCAAGACAGAACAACCAAAACGGAAGCAGAATTCTTCAAAAAATGGGAGAGATAATCGTCGCTATCCTCCTGCTTAGCACACCTCTGAGCACACAAGCGCAGGCGCCAACCGCGCCCACCGGCAATCCAGCGGCCGGCCAATCAAAGGCCAATCTGACCACGCCGGAGGAGATGAACCGACGGCTGCAGGAATTGTTGCGGGCGGCCGCACCAGAGAACGCCAACACGAGCTCGCTGCAGGACTACCGGATTGGGCCCAACGACCTGCTGACGATCATGGTGTTTGATGCCCCGGAGCTGAGCCAGCCGGTGAGGGTCTCTGCGGGCGGGCAAATATCGCTGACGTTGCTGGGAGTGGTGGCGGCGGAAGGGCTGACGCCGCGAGAGCTGGAACTGGTGCTGCAAGAACTGCTGCGGCGGAACTACATGAAAGACCCTCACGTGACCGTGCAGGTGACGGAGATGGAGAGTCACGCGGTGTCTGTGATGGGGGCAGTGAACAAGCCGGGGGTGGTGCAAATCCGGGGGTCGAAGACGCTGCTCGAGGTGCTGGCCCTGGCGGGAGGATTAGCGCCGGATGCGGGAGGAAGCGTGTACGTGATGCGCAACCCGAAGGCCAGCTCAAGCGCGGCGGGCCAACCAGGAATGCAGAAGGAGGAGGCGGCCGCCCAAGCGGAAGTTCCGGCGGAAGCCAACTTCCTCGAGATCGACCTGAAGAAGCTGCTGGAGTCCGACGACCCCCGCTACAACGTGCTGATCCATCCGGGGGATACCGTCAAGGTGAAGCAGGCCGGGATGGTCTACGTGGTGGGCGAGGTAAAAAAATCCGGTGGATTTGCGCTGAAGAGCAACGAGCGATTGACAGTGCTGCAGGCGGTGGCGCTCGGGGAAGGACTCACGGGAGTTGCCTCGAAGGGCGAAAGTCTGATCATCCGAACGGATGAGAACGGACAGAGAACAAAGATTCCCATTGACCTGGGGAGAATGTTGAAAGGAAAAACGCAAGATATTGCGCTGCAGGCGCAGGACATTGTGTTTGTTCCGAGTAGCGGTGGCAAAGTGTTTGGCAAGGCAAGTGCGGATGCGTTGTTCCGCTTGCTGTCGTTCCGTGCCGTCGCTTTCTAAAGCGAAGCGAAAGGATTAAAGGGCGAAACAAAATGACAGAAAATACAGGGATTCAATTGCACAGCGGCGAGGCGGCCCCGATCGAGAAGCTGCGGCCAGCGCCGTGGGTTGCCGTCGAACACAACCGGGCGATGACTTCGGCGGACCTGTGGTTCTTCTGGCGGGCGATTCTGCAGCGCCGCTGGGTGATTCTGGGGGTCTTTGCGGTGGTGTTTCTCGGCGTTCTGGCCGGCACGCTGCTGCAGACACCGATTTACCGGGCCACGGGGCTGCTGGAAATCCGGAAGGAAAACGCGGACGTGGTGCCGGTGGAGACGCTCTCGACGCTGGAGCGAATCACGGACGAATACCTGGAGACGCAATTCGGAATCCTGAAAAGCCAGACGCTGGCCCAACGGGTGATCCACCAGGTGGGGATCGAGAAAGTGGAGGAATTCAATCCGCCGCCGAGCGGGTGGTCCTTCCGATTCTGGAGCCGGGATGCGGAGACGCCGGCACCGGGCGATCTGGCTCAAAGAGTTTTGGATCGCTTCCAGAAGAGGCTGGCGATCACACCGCTGCCGGGGAGCCGGCTGGTGAACGTGAGCTTTGAGTCCCAGGACCCCGAGCTGGCGGCGAAAGTCGTGAATGTGGCCCTTTCGACGTACATCGAGATGCGCATGGAAATGGGCCAGAAGGCAGCGGAATGGCTGAGCAGCCAACTGGCGGAAACGAAGACGAAGCTGGAGGAATCCGAAACGAAATTGCAACGGTATGCGAACGAGAACGGGCTGCTGTTTCTGGAGAACAAGGGCGCGACGGAAAACATCGTGGACGAGCGGCTGCGGCAACTCCAGATGCAGATGACGCAGGCCCAGGGGAACCGGATCGAGAAGCAGTCGGTGTATGACCTGGTGGTGCAAAAGGGCGAATACGAGTCCATTCCGGGGGTGTACAGCGACGTGATGAAAGACCTGACTATCCGGGTCGCCGAACTGAAGCGCGAGTACGCGCGACTGGCGTCCACGTTCAAACCAGATTATCCCAAGAGCGAACAGGTGAAGAGCCAGATCGACGAGGTGGAAGCACAGCTGAAGCAGGAGCGGCAAAGAGTCACGGAACGGATGACGAATGAGTATCACGCCGCCGTGCAGCGAGAAGAGCTGCTGCGCCAAGCCTTCAAGAAGCAAGAGGAAGTCTCGACCACGGTGACGGAAAAGACCGGGCGATACAACATCCTGAAGCGGGACATGGAGGCGAACCGGCAGTTGTACGACGCCTTGCAACAAAAGCTGAAAGAGGCGGGGGTGTCGGCTGGATTGAAAGCGAGCAACGCGGGGATCGTGGACACGGCGAAGGCGCCCCGGCGTCCAGATCGACCCAACCTGCTGGTGAACCTAAGCCTTGCGCTGATCGTGGGACTTGTCCTGGGGATAGGAACGGCGTTCGTGCAGGAGTACCTCGACACCCGGGTGAGAACGGCCGAAGAAATCAGTTCGTTCTCGGAAGCGCCGGCGCTGGCGATGATCCCGTCGATAAGCTCGGTGAGCGGCCACAGACAAGAGCGAAAAGACGGTGCAGGCCGACGGCTGCTGCCGATGACAGCCGGAAAGGCAGCGGCGGGATCGCCGGAATGGTATCGGATTGACAAGGACCGCCAGCGCTATTCGGCGCTTGCAGAGGCTTTCGGCGGGCTACGGACGTCGATCCTGCTCGGTGCGGCGGGCCCGCGGACGAGGTCACTGCTGGTGACGAGCTCGCAGCCCGGGGAAGGCAAGACCACGGTGTCGTCGAATCTGGCGATCTCGCTGGCGCAACTGGGACGGCGGGTGTTGTTGATCGATGCCGACATCCGGCGGCCGTGTCTGCACCGTGTGTTCCGGGCACCGAACCACGCGGGATTGGCCGACGTGCTCGCCGAAGAATCTGAAGCGAGTATGAAACGGAGCAACGGGCGCAAGGACTGGCGGAATCTCGTGCACCGGAACTTAGTCACCGGGCTGGACTTGCTGACCAGCGGGGTGCCGCCGGAGAATCCGGCCGAGCTGCTGTCGTCGTTGCGGATGCGCCATCTGGTGAGCGAGGCGCTACTGAGCTACGACTTCGTGCTGCTGGATTCGCCCGCACTTTTCATCAACGCGGCGGACGCGAGGATCCTGGCGCGGCTGGTGGATGGAAGCGTTCTGGTGGTGCGCAGCGGATACACGCCGCGGGACGTGGTGCAGCGAGCGCTGGCACAGGCCAACAACGTGATCGGCATCGTGCTGAACGCCCTGGACATCCGGGGGCTGCCGGCCTACTACCGGGCGTACTACGGGACAGAAGGCGGCCCCACGGTCGGAAAAACAGATTCGCCGCCCGGAGTTCCTAACGGCGCGGAACCGAAAGAGGGAGCCGTCATGGATAGTGCGGCACCTGAAAAGAAGCTCGAGGCATAAAGATGCGATTTCTCTCCTTTCTATCGCCAACGCGGCTGATGAGGAGCAAGGCTGAGGCCACGATAGCCGATGCCGCGAAAGTGGCCACGCGGGCGGCAGGAGTACCGACGTTCCGCCGTTCGCTACCGGACCTGGCCCGAGAGCTGGCGCGTGCACGGCGGTATGGAAGGCCACTGTCGGTGGTAGTCCTGAGTCTGGGCAATGGCCACCTGGCCGAAGAAGTGCGGCGGGTGAACGGCAACAACTGGAACTCGGCGAAAGACGTGATGCTGCTGACGCGGACGTCGCAGGTAGCGTCCATCGTGTTCGGCTGGGTGCTGCAGGAGGCGCTGCGCGAGAGCGACACGCTGAGCTACTTCGCGGCGGACAACCGCTACGTGATCCTGATGACAGAGTCAACGCACGAGCAAGCGCGCAAGGCGATGGAGCGGCTGAGCGCGCTGTACTACCAGAGAACGCTGGACCATCTGCGAGCGGGAATCGCGCAATTCCCGGACGACGGTCTGACGCTGGAAGACCTTATGGTGAGCGCGCAGCAAGCCTGGCACGAGAAGCCGGTGGGCAACGGGTCGCAAAAACCATTGATGGAGAAGAGTGAGTGAGCACGGGCTGGGTTCATCACGACAAGCCGAACCGGCGGGCAGCGAAGGAAGAACCGCCGCCGCCGGCGGGTGAGGCGCACAGTAGTGCTCCGCCCGTAGAGCGGGTGGACCTGGACGAATACTTCACGCGCGCGTTTCCGGAGAAGGCCTGGTACGAGCGGGACAAGGGGCCGTGGCTGAGCCGGCGGGCCTACCGGCGAATCAAGCGACTGATGGACCTGGGGAGCAGCAGCGCGCTGCTGATTGTGGTGCTGCCGATCCTGGTGTTGTGCGCGATCGCGATCAAGCTGGACTCGCGCGGGCCGGTGTGGTTTTCGCAGGCGCGGACAGGCAAGGGCGGGCGGCGATTCCGGATGTACAAGTTGCGCACGATGGTGGAAAACGCGGAGGAACTCAAGACCAAGTACCAGCACCTGAATGAACTGAGCTATCCGGACTTCAAGATCACGAACGATCCGCGGGTGACGCGGGTGGGACGCATCCTGCGGAAGACGAGCCTGGACGAGCTGCCGCAGATCTTCAACGTATTGCGGGGAGAGATGAGCCTGGTGGGGCCGCGGCCGACGTCGTTCAGCGCAAGCACGTACAGCCTGTGGCACACGGCGCGGCTGGCGGTGAAACCCGGATTGACGGGGCTGTGGCAGGTGTCCGGCCGGAACGAACTGGACTTTGACGACCGGCTGCGGCTGGACATTGCGTACATGCGGAACCAATGCCTGTGGCTGGATCTTCAGATTCTGTTGCGAACGACCGGCTGCGTGGTGAGCGGCCGCGGAGCGAACTAAGAGATGTCCGACATCACCCTATTGGGATTCTGGCTGACACTCGCTGCGCTGGTGTACGTCTATGCCGGATTTCCACTGCTGGTGGTAACGGTGGGCAGGCTGCGGCGGCAAGAGGTGAAGAAGAAGCCGATTACGCCCGCGATGAGCCTGATCATCGCGGCGTACAACGAGGAAAAGAGCATCGGTGCGCGGCTGGAAAACGCGCTGGCGCTGGATTATCCGACGAAGGCGCTCGAGATGATTGTCGTGTCGGACGGCTCGACGGACCAAACCGCAGCGATCGTGGAGGGCTACGCGGACCGGGGAGTGCGGTTACTGCGTCTGCCACGGAGCGGAAAAATCCCGGCGCTGAATGCGGGCGTCACCCACGCAACGGGGGAGGTGCTGGTGTTTTCGGACGCCAATTCGATGTACCACCGGCAGGCGCTGCGGAAGCTGGCGCGGAATTTCGCCGACCCGGAAGTGGGAGGCGTGGCCGGGAACACCGCTTACACGATTCCGGAGGAGAGCGAATCGAGCAGCCGGGGCGAGGATTTATATTGGAATTACGACACCTGGCTCAAGGAACTGGAGAGCCAGTCGGGCAGCGTGGTTTCCGCGCACGGCGGGATGTACGCAATTCGGCGCGAACTCTACCAACCGATTCCCGACCCGGCGGTGACCGATGATTTTGCGATTTCGACGGCGGTGATCGAGCAGGGGAAACGACTGGTGTTTGAGAGCGAAGCGCTCTCCTACGAAGCGGCGGTGCCGGAAGCCGGGCGAGAGTTCCGGCGGCGGACACGTCTGATGACGCGCGGCCTGCGCGGCCTGCTGCTGCGGAAGCGGCTGCTGAACCCCTTCCGCTACGGGTTCTACTCGCTGGTGCTGTTCTCGCACAAGGTGCTGCGGCGGCTGCTGCCGGTGGCGCTGCTGATCCTGCTTGCGAGCAGTGCGGCGTTGAGCAGAAGCGGGACGCTGTACCTGGTTGCGACGGCCGGGCAAGTGGCGTTTTACAGCGTGGCAGGAATCGGCTACCTGCTGCGGCGTACGCGGTTCGGACAGCAGAAGTATCTGTACATCCCGTTTTTCTATTGCATGGCCAATGCGGCTGCGTTGGTGGCAGTCGCCAAGCTGATCCGCGGCGAGCGAATCGCGCAGTGGCAGCCGCAAAGGCACAGTCCCTGAGCAAGGTAGGTTGAGATGTAAGTGAGACTAAGAAGGAGGAAAGACCCCGAGATATACGGTCAACCGAAACTATGCGAATCCTGATCGCCAGCCCGATCGACCCACCAGCCATACACGAGCTGAACCAACGGCATGACGTGGTGTGCGCCTTTAGCGCACCAGAAGATGAGCTCAAGAAGAAGATCAGCGATCGAGAAGTCCTTGTGTTTCGAAGCGGGGTGAGCCTCTCCACCGAGGTACTGAACAGCGCGCCGCACCTGAAGCTGCTGGTGCGAGCGGGCTGCGGAGTGGACAACCTGGATTTGGACTACGTGCGGTCGCACAAGATCGCGTTTATGAGGATCCCGGAGCCGGCAGCGCAGGCAGTGTCCGAAATGGCCATCGCGCTGATGCTGGCGATTGCGCGCAACCTACGAGAGGCCGACCGGCTGTGGAGGCAAGGACACTGGGTGAAGTACGAGATCGAGGGGTACCTGCTGACGGGGAAGACGCTGGGCATCGTGGGCACAGGAAATATCGGCTCGCGTCTGGGTCAACTGGGCGCGGCGCTGGGGATGAAGACCATCGGGTGCGTAGAGAACCCCAATCCAACCATTGCGGCCCAGCTGGCGGAAAAGGGCATCCGGCTGACGACGTTCGATGAGGTGATCACGCGGGCCGACTTCCTGAGCATCAATGTGCCGCTGAGCGTGTCGACGCAAAACCTGATAAATGCGGACGTGCTCGCGCGGATGAAACAGGGAGCCATCCTCGTCAACCTGGCGCGAGGCGGCGTGGTGGACGAGACGGCGCTCTACCGACAATTGCAGCCCGGCGGACGGTTGCGAGGCGCGGGAGTGGACGTGCACGAACAGGAAGGCGAAGGAAAGATTTCACTTCTGGCGAGACTGCCCAATGTCGTGCTGACCCCGCACATCGGCGCAATGACCGTGGACACACAACGACAGATTGGGAAGCGGGTGGTTGAAATTATCTGTTCGTTCTCATCGAACGGGCGGGTAACAGGGCCGGTCCGCACGGATGAGGGCCAAGCGGCGCAACCAATCGCGTGTTCGGACAATACGCAGTTGCCGTAGAGAAAGAAAAGAGGCACGAACGACCATGACGCGGAAAACGACACAGTTCAAGGGGCTGTTGCGCTCGAGGAATCTCGAGTTTCTGCTGGAAGGACACAACGGGCTGAGCGCCAAGATTGTGGAAGAAACGGGGTTCAAAGGAATCTGGGCGAGCGGCCTCTCCATTGCGGCGTCGCTGGGAGTGCGGGACAGCAACGAGGCGAGCTGGACGCAGGTGCTGGAAGTGGTGGAGTTCATGAGCGACGCCACGACCATCCCGATACTGCTGGACGCGGACACGGGCTACGGGAACTTCAATAACGCGCGGCGGCTGGTGCGCAAGCTGGAGCAGCGGGGCGTAGCGGCGATGTGCATTGAGGACAAACTGTTCCCGAAGACCAACTCGTTTATCAACGGAGAACATCAACCGCTGGCCGAAATCGAAGAGTTTGCCGGGAAGATCAAGGCGGCGAAGGATACCCAACAGGACCCGGACTTCTGTGTGGTGGCCAGGATTGAGTCGTTGATTGCGGGCTGGGGCATGGACGAAACGTTGAAGAGAGCCCATGCCTATTGCGAAGCCGGCGCGGACGCGCTGTTGGTGCACAGCAAGCGGCCGCAGCCGGACCAGGTGCTGGAATTCATGAAGCACTGGGGCGGGACGTGCCCGGTGGTGATTGTCCCGACGATGTACTACCGGACACCGGTGCAGACGTTTGCCGATGCGGGAATCAGCGTGGTGATCTGGGCGAACCATCTGCTGCGAGCCGGAGTCCGCGCCATGCAGAAGACGGCGCAGGAGATCTTTGAAGCGCAGTCCATCCTGCCAGTGGAAGAAAAGATCGTCTCCGTGAAAGAGATTTTCCGGCTGCAGGGAGCGGAAGAACTCAGCGCGGCCGAGCTGATTTACCTGCCACACACGAACGGCGCGAACGGCTCGAATGGCAAGGCGACCAATAATGGTAATGGAGTCGCTGCGGGGCCGGCAAAGGCGAGGCCAGTGATGAAGACGGGAAAGATGCTCAAGGAGTCGCAACGGTGAGCAGGGAGCAGCGCAGGACAATTCGATGCGGGGAAGAAACGTGCGAGTGAACGCAGAACACGCGCGGACACCACGTGCAATCGTGATTGACCTCGATTGCATGACGGGCTTGCAGACGGCGCGGATCCTGGCGGGGCACAACGTGCCCGTGGTCGGGATCGCCCGGGACGCAAAGCACCCGTGCAGCCGGACGAACGTGTGCGAGCAGGTGCACATTGCGGACACGGCCGGTGAGGAATTCATCGAGTTGCTGGAAAAGATGGGGCCGCACTGGAAGCAGAAGCCGGTTCTCTTTCCGTGCGCCGACCTGAGCGTGCTGATGCTTTCGCGGAACCGCGAGAGCCTGCAAGCGTGGTACGAGATCCTGCTGCCCGAGCCGCACGTGATTGAGATGATGATGGACAAGTTCAGCTTCCTCGACTTCGCGCAGAAGGAAGGGCTGCCGATTCCGAAGACGTACTTCCTGAAGCGGAGGTCGGAGGCCGAGCAAGCGGCGCAAGAGCTGAGTTATCCCTGCCTGCTGAAACCGCCGGTGCGGACGCAACAGTGGAAGGACTCCACGCCGGCCAAGGCGATCAAGATTGTCAGCCCGGAACACCTGCTCGAGACGTACGACCAGTGCGCGCCGTGGGCGCAAATGTTGCTGGTGCAGGAGTGGATCGAGGGGACGGACGCGGACCTGTATTCGTGCAACTGCTACTTCAATGCGAATTCCGAGCCGGTGGTGACGTTCGTTTCGCGGAAGCTGCGGCAGTGGCCGCCAGAAGTGGGGACGAGCTGCCTGGCGGAAGAAGTCCGGGATGACTTCGTGCTGGAAGAGACGGTGAAGCTCTTCCGAAAGGTGAACTTCCGCGGGCTCGGGTACGTGGAGATGAAGAAAGACCCCACGAGCGGGAAGCACTACATCGTCGAGCCGAACATCGGGCGGCCGACAGGACGGTCGGCGATCGCGGAGGCAGGCGGAGTCGAGCTGGTCTATTCCGCGTATTGCGATGCGGTGGGATTGCCGCTGCCGGAAAACCGGAAGCAGAAGTACCAGGGAGCGAAGTGGATTTACTTGCGGCGAGATTGTCAGTCGGCGCTGCACTATTGGCGGCGGGGCGAGCTGACACTGGGAGAGTGGTGGAAGTCGCTGCAAGGCCAGAAGACGGACGCGCTCTTCTCGTGGCGAGACCCGGCGCCGTTCCTGTTGGACCTGTACAAGGGGCTGGGGAAGTTCACGCTGAACGGAAGCACGAACGGGCACAAGCCGGCGACGGCGGCTGCGGTTGCGCCGGCAGTTTCCAGCAATGGGCACAAACGTGCGGAGAAACAGGAAGTAGAAGCACCTGTTGCGAAAGAACCGAGTCCCCAAACGTTTGATTATGACATCCACGGCATTGTGGGCGTGCGGCTGGTGAACGCTTGGGAGAGCGATGCGGCCGCAGTGGCGCGACAGCTTGGGCCGCTGCAGCAGACCTTAACGCGGGAACCGGAAATTGTGGTGCGATTTGTGGAAAAGCTGCCGACACCGAATTTGCAATATGTAGAGCTGGAGAAGAGCGGGTTTGCAGGCGACGACTTCTATTTGCTGGAGAGCGGGAAGCGGAAGGCGAAGGCGCGGATTGCGTTTGAGCAGATTGGCGGGCAGTGCGAGATCGTCTGCGAGAGCGGGCTGAGCGCGGTGCCGCTGCTGATGGCCATCGTCAACGTGACGGCGCTGAAGAAGCGGTGGGTGGCGCTGCATGCGTCGGCGTTTGAGTACGAAGGGACGGGAGTGTTGCTAACGGGCTGGTCAAAGGGAGGCAAGACGGAAGCGCTGCTGGCGTTTGCGGCGCAGGGAGCGAAATTCATCGGGGATGAGTGGATCCTGCTGGATGAGAGCGGCGAGCGGATGTACGGCATACCGGAAAACATACGGTTGTGCGACTGGCACCTTGAGAGCCTGAGTGAGGCGCGAAAGCACGTCAAAGGGACAAAGCTCTTTGTGTTCCGGGCGGTACGGTGGCTGGACCGGATGCAGAGCGCGATGGCGAACACCTGGATGGGACGGCTGCTTCCCTTCCGGCTGCTGCGGGAGGCGCTGCCGGCGGTGAAGCGGCAACTGAATGTGCAATTGGAACCGGAGAAGATTTTTGGAGCGGGGATCGGGCCGTTTGAGGGCAAGCTGGAGAAGGTATTTTTCCTGATGAGCCATGAAGGAGAAGAGATTTCGGTGGAGGCGACGGACCCGCGGCAGGTGGCAATGCGGATGGCGGCCTCGGTGCAGTACGAGCAGCAACAGCTCTTTGGGAATTACCTCGCGTACAAATTTGCGTTTCCGGCGCGGAGGAACGAGCTACTGGAGCGCGCGGCCATACTGCAATGCAACCTGCTAGGCCATGCGCTGGCCGGCAAGGAAGCGTACGTGGTGCGGCATCCGTACCGCGTGTCGCTGGACAAGCTTTATGAGGCGATGAAGCCCTACTGTGCAGTCAGGGGGGAACGAGCATGACCCCGGCGAGGACAGAGATGGAGCCCGTGAGGCGGTGGTATGCGGTGTACTGCAAACACCGTCACGAACGTGCGGCGGCCGACCGGCTGGCGAGCAGAGGTTTTCCGATTTACCTGCCGGAGTACCACACGCGGGTGAAGTGGGGAGCACGGCAGCGGGAAGTGAAGAAGAACCTGATGCCCGGGTATCTCTTCGTGCAGGCAAAGATGGATGTGGGGAATTATGTGCGCGTGCTGCAAACGCCGAGCGTGGTGAAGCTGGTGGGCAACGCATGGCCGCGGCTCTCGTGGATCCCCGAGGAGCAGATAGAAGGCGTGCGGCTGGTGCTGGAGTCGCGGGAAAAGTTTGAAGAGGTGGCGCACTGGCGGGTGGGCGACCCGGTGGAAGTGGTGGCCGGACCGCTGGCGGGTTTGCGAGGTTTGTACGCTGGAGCGGGTAATCACAAGGGCAGCGTGATTGTGTCGATTGACCTGCTACAGCGAAGTGTTTCGGTGGCGGTAAACGCGGCTGACCTGCGGCTGGTGAGCGCGCTGCGAGCTGCGTCCTGAGGAAACTGTTTTTGGTGGGACTGGGCGAGGATGTAACGTCCCCGACCAAGCTCATTTCCCCCTGAAAGAGGTCACGTCCCTGTGCGGTGCGGGATGTGACTGCCACGCCGGGAAGGATGGCGATGGCTGCAACTCACGCCAGGAAAAAACGCGCTGGCGCTGAGAAGGGCGGAGCAGTGTCCAGTTTTGTTTCCAGTTCTCGAGTTTGAAGAAGCAGAGACAGGAACCCTCGGTAGAAAACTACAAGGAGAGAAGCACAAATGAATCCAATGAACCTCTTAAAAGTTGACCTGAACCCGTCGCAAGTGATCCTGAGCTTCCTGCTGGCATTTGCGCTGGGATATCTGTGGGCGACGGTCTATCGAAAGACGCACACCGGCATCTCGTACACGCGGTCGTTCTACATGACGCTGATCCTGATGGCGCCAGGCACGGCAATGATCATGATGGCCATCGGGAGCAACGTGGCGCTGTCGTTGGGGCTGGTGGGCGCGCTATCGATTATCCGCTTCCGGACGGTGATCAAGGACCCGAAAGACATGATGTTTCTCTTCGTGACGATCGGTATCGGGCTGACGTCGGGAGCGAATGCGTGGATGGTGGGAGTAATCGGCACAGTGATGGTCAGCCTGATCACCGTGGTGCTGTCGAAGATCGGGTACGACCGGGCGGGAGCGTCGGACTACATCCTGATTTTTCGGTCGGGGCTGAAGGAGCCGTTCGAGGCCTTGCCGGCGGACACGCAGAAGTTGATCGCGTGGAAGCAGCTGCGGAGCGCGACGGACGTCAATTCGGGGTCGGAGTTTGAGTACACATACAACGTGAAGCTGGCGAGCAAGGCGACGCCGGAACGAATCATCGGAGAGCTGACGAACGGAAAGATACGGCAGGTATCCGTGATCGCGCCGGAGAACCACCTTGACCTCTAAGGCCGAGAGCAACGGGCGGAACGGACACCGGGGGATGCTGGAGTTCCAGCGGCTGGAAATCAAGTACCTGGTGGACCGGACGCGGCGGACGGCGCTGATGAAGGACATCGAGGCGCTGATGCGTCCCGACGCGCATGCAGGGCCGACCGGCGCTTACATGGTGCGAAGCCTGTACTTCGATACGGCGGACTACATGGCCTACCACCAAAAGCTAGCGGGCGAGGCGCAACGGCACAAACTTCGGGTTCGGGTGTACGGACAGGACCCGAACCAGGCGACGTTTATCCGAATGGAGGTGAAGTCGAGATACCTGAACTTCATCTACAAAATCGCTAAGGATGTGCCGAGGGAGACGTACGCAGGAGTGGAGCGCGCGTTTGCGCAGCGACTGCTGCCCGACGCGAAGCTGCTGGACGACGGGACGCTGCCGAAGGAGTTTTTCCGGTTGCAGAGGCTCTACAACATGGAGCCGCGGATCATCGTGGAGTACCGGCGGCAGGCATTTGAGCGAATGGAAGTGAGCCGGACGCGAATCAACGTGGACGACGAGCTGCGGGCAACGCGGACGCTCAAGCTGCTGGAGCCGCTCGAAGGGGCGCGGCCAGTGATGCGAAGCGGTCACGCAATTCTGGAGATCAAAGTGGACGGCCTAATGCCGACGTGGGTGCACATGCTGATTTCGAAGTATGACCTGCAAGACCAGGCGCTGAGCAAGTACTGCTATGCGGTGCGGAGCGAGGCGCGGATGTCGTCGATCCCCCGACCGGAGGAGCTGACGCCCTTCCGGCTGGAGCAGGCGTCGTGACGAGTGAGCGGCGAGGACAGAGCTAGATGACTGTGAATCAGATGATCGCGAAAGGGTGGGAACACCTGACGGCGCCGCTGGAGCGGGCCAGCCAGCCGTTCCGCGGACTGTGGCCGAGGTTTTCGGACGCGCTGATCGGGATGTTTGCGCTGGCGGTGGTGGCGTTTGTGTTGTTGACGCAGTCGGCGACGCTGGCGCGATATGCCAGCAAACCGCTGAGCAGCAACGTCTATGTGGAGCTCGCCGACGGGTTCCTGAACCCATTCCGCAACCAGCAACTGCTGCTCAAGTCCGGGCTGCCCGTTTACGACCTGAAGATCAAGCGGCTGGAGTATCTCAAGATCGAGAACTCCGTGGCCCAGGCAAAGAAACTTGGCTTCATGACCGACGACAACAGGGTGTGGGCCAACGGGAAATTCCGCTACCAGGGCGAGGAATACGACGTCCAGGTGCGGGTCCGGGGCGACCTGTCGCCGCACTGGGCAGGACCGAAGAAGTCCTGGCGAATCAAGTTTGGCAAGGACAAGGTGGAAGAAAACGGTCAGATCAAGAAGGAGGAGATCCCCTTTAACGGCAAGAAGCAGATCAATCTAATTATCCCGAGCGACAAGGACTATGTCCTGAGCTACTTCGTCAATTCGCTGATGAGAGAGCAGGGGCTGGTGACGCTGCGTGACCAGTTCGTGATCCTGCGGCTCAACGGGATCGTGCAGGGACTCTATTACGAGGTGGAACATTTCGACCATCCGGTGTTCGCATCGCAGCAGAGGCCGGAGACAACCGTATTCGGCCAAAACGACCGGGCCATGCACTTCGACCAGTACACAAAGTACGGCGCGGCCAATGCGTCGGACGCTGAGTACGACCTCAGCACGATGCGGCGGATGGTGGACCGCGACGGCGAGCTGGCCATGCGGGCCATGCAGGTGCTGATCGACCATTCGCTGAACCCTACGCCCGAAAACTTCCGGCGGGCGCGGGCGGTGCTGGACTGGGACAAGTACCTGAGGCTCCGAGCACTCACGACGTTGTGCAACACAAACCACGTGCGGTTCGGGTCGGACAATTTCCGGCTGTACTTCGACCCGAGCCGGGGGATGTTTGAACCCATTCCGTGGGACTTGCACTTGGGCCGCATGCCCAAGGAACCGGGCACGATTGATTTCTGGAACAGTCACGGGCCGGATGAGCTGCAGCGGGCGACGCTGATGGACCCCGAGCTGCGCCTGCAACGCAACAAGATCCTGTGGGAGCTGGTGGCCGACGGGGGCAAGGGCCTGATGGCCAAGTATGATGCCATCCACAATAAAATCCGTCCGCTGGCCTGGAGCGACGTGCTGGCGACGCCAATCCAAGGGCACAAGATGGACCAGAGGCGAAATGACTTCGAGTTCAACGTGCGCCGCGTCCACAAGGTGCTGAGCCTCTCGATTGCAAACCTCATTTACAAGCTGGAAGCCAACGACCGCGCGGCGCTGGAAGTGACGGCGGCAGACTTCAGCGGGATCAAGATGCAAAAAATTGATCTTGCTGACGCAGCGGTGTTCAGCGGGAAGTACCGACTGTATGAGGACGCGAACGACAACGGGAAGCTGGATGCGAGCGACCCACTACTGAGCGAAACGAGCAGCGCGGGAGGCACGATTCACTTTGCGCTGGAGAAGTACGTGCTGCCGAAGGTGGAGTACAAAGGCGGCTTCATTAAGCCGGACTCGGGGAACCCGAACGCCCAGGAGCAGTATTGGGAGTACTTCAACACGCTGACGGGGCGGAAGCGGTTTTTTCTGACCGGAAAGCTGACGGCGGCAAAACGCGATCCACTGGAATGGACGGCGCCGGAGATCAAAGTAGCAGCGGCGAATGCCGTAAACGGAGAGGCGATGGGTTCAGCAGCGCTGAACCAGGCCGACCCGCCGCCGCTAAACGTTGTCGGAATTACCGCCTACGACGCTTCGGACGTGTTTGACCTGGATGCGCCGACGCGGAGCCTGACGGAGTTTCTGAAGGAGTACCCGCAATTCCGTGCGAGCCACGAGCATCCGGGCGCGGCGGAACTCGGCGGGCATGTGACGATTTCAGGCACGGTCATCGTTCCCAAGGCAGTGCCACTGATCCTGCGACCGGGCACGGACATGACGATGATGCCGTCGGCGAGCATTATGGCCTACGGCGGATTGACGTCGGTCGGTACCCCGCAGCAAAGGATTCACATCCACGACAACGGGAAGAAAGAGCCGTGGGGGGTGTTTGCGGTGGTACGCCCGCCGAAGAAGGTGGTGGTGCGCTACACAAACATCCAGGGCGGCGGCCAAGCGCAGATCAACGCCACGCTCTTTACCGGCGGGTTTGCGGTGCACAACGGGGACCTGGACATTGAGCACTGCGAGATCTTCGACATGATGAGCGAAGACGGGATGAACCTGAAGAACGGCCGCATCTGGATGAAGGACAACGTAATTCGTGGCGGGGACAGCGACGCCGTGGACCTGGACTTTGTGACGGGGGAAGTGCGGGACAACGTGTTCCTCAACAACAAGGGAGATGGACTGGACCTTTCCGGCAGCAAGGTGCTGATCGAGGGGAACCGGTTTGAAGGGATGGGCGACAAAGGAATCAGCGTCGGAGAAGATTCGCACCCGATCATCGTCAACAACCTGATCCGCAACAACCAGATCGGCATCGCGACCAAGGACCTTTCGCGGGCGCGCGTGGCCTACACGACGTTTGTGGGGAATACGCTGGCCATCGAGGCGAAGCGAAAGAAGCCGATGTTCGGCGGGGGCGGGGGCGAGTTTGTGAACAACGTGTTCTCGGGAAACAAGAAGCTGCTCAGTGAAGACTACTTCTCGAAAGGGCTGGTGACGATGAAGTCTTCGTGGGTGGATGCGGAGATGCCCGGGTGCGCTGGCTGTCAAAAGACAACCGTGCGATTCCGCGCGCCGGAAAAGGAAGACTACCGGCTGATTCCCGCGGGGCAGAACGGAAACGGCTTCGCGCTGGCAACGGTGGAATGGGCAGCGAAGCCGGTGGAAAGCGCCGGCGTGATGCCCGAACTGCCGGGCATCGTTACGCCGTCGCCGGTGGCGTCGCCGAGGCCGAGGTGAGGCGCCGATGCTAAGCAGGCAAAGGCAAGTGAACATGATGAAGGCACCGCATTGGAGAAGCGATGCCCGGCTGGAAAACATGCTGGCCGTCATCCTGGCGGGCGGGACGGGGACGAGGTTGAGGTCGGTGGTGTCTGACCGGCCCAAGCCGATGGCCAGCGTGGGAAGCCGGCCGTTCCTCGAGCTGCAGGTGGAGTGTTTGAAGAGACAGGGCGTGCGGCATTTTGTGTTCTGCGTGGGATACCTCTACGAAAACATCCAAGCTCACTTCGGCGATGGGCGGGACTGGGGCGTTCGCATTGATTACTCGATTGAGGAGGAGCTGCTGGGAACGGCCGGCGCACTGAAACAGGCCGAGAAGTACCTGCGGGGACCCTTCCTGGCGCTGAACGGCGACTCGTACCTGAACCTGAACCTGGGCGAGTTGCTGCGATTCCACGAACAGAAACGGGCGATGGACCGGGGGACTATCGGGACGATTGTACTGACGTCGGTGCCGGACGCGCGGGAGTTCGGGTCGGTGGGAATGGATGCGGTGCAGCGCGTGGTGAGTTTTGTGGAGAAATCCGAGATGGCGAGCGCGCCGGCGCTGATCAGCGCGGGGATTTACGTGTTTGAGACCGAGCTGCTGGGAAGGTTCCCGGCGGGGAAGAAAGTGTCGCTGGAACGGGAGGTCTTCCCTTCCCTGCTCGAATCGGGATTTCGCCTGTTCGGGTATCCCGCGAAGGGATTTTTCGTGGATATCGGGACGCCGCAAGGGTATCGGCGGTTGCAAGAGCACATCCAGGGAGAAGTGGCATGATCATCCGAAGCAAAGCACCGCTGCGAATCAGTTTTTCGGGCGGAGGCACGGACGTTTCTCCTTACATGGATGAACGGGGCGGCGTGGTGCTGAGCGCGACGATTGACAAGTATGCGTACGCGTCGATGCGGCCGCGGCCGGACCGGGACATCACCGTGAGGTCGCTCGACTACGACATTCTGGCGAAATACCACGTGACGTCCGAGCTGGAGTACGACGGCGAGCTCGACCTGGTGAAGGCCGTGCTCAAAAAAGTGAACAACGGAAACCGGCAGGGGCTGGAGTTTTTTATTCACACGGATGCGCCGCCGGGGTCGGGGCTGGGGTCGTCGTCCACGCTGGTGGTGGCGCTGATCGGCGTGCTCAAACACTGGCACGGACTGCCGCTGACGCACTACGAAATCGCAGACCTGGCCTACGGGATCGAGCGGAAGGACCTGGGAATTCAAGGCGGAAAACAGGACCAGTATTCGGCGGTGTTTGGCGGCTTCAGCTTCATGGAGTTCTCACGCTCGGGCGTGATCGTGAACCCGTTGCGGATCGATCCGGAGACGATCAACGAGCTGGAGTACAACCTGCTGCTCTGCTACACGGGCAAGCGGCGGCTTTCGGCGAAGATTATCCAGAGCCAGGTGGAAGCATACGAGAAGAAGGATCCGGACGTGCTCGCCGCGATGGACGAGATGAAGAGCCTGACCATCAGCATGAAGAACGCGCTGTTGCAGGGGAAACTGGATGAGTTTGGCCGGTTGCTGCACGAAGCGTGGCTGCACAAAAAGAGAATGGCCAAAGAGATTTCGAATTCGGAGATTGACACGCTCTACGAGACGGCGAGGAACAATGGGGCCCTGGGCGGGAAGATCACGGGAGCGGGCGGCGGCGGGTACATGTTCCTCTATTGCGAGTTCGACAAGAAGCACATTGTGGCGCGGAAGCTGGAAGAGCTGGGCGCCGAAGTTGTGGAGTTCACGTTTGAGCCCCGCGGATTGCAAACCTGGGAGGTACGGCCATGAGCACAGTCGCACTCAGTCTGGAAGTCAGACTGACGGAAGAGCTAGTGGAAAGCATCCAGGCCAAGAAACGCATTGTGGAGCAGGAGATGCCGACACTGGTGCGGATCGTCGAGGCGATCAGCCGGGCCTTGCGGGAGGGCAAGAAGGTACTGGTGTTCGGTAACGGCGGGAGTGCGGCCGATTCGCAGCACATCGCCGCGGAGCTGGTGAGCCGGTTTCGCCGCGAACGAAGAGCAATGGCGGCGATTGCGCTTACGACGGATAGCTCGATCCTGACGGCCATCGGGAACGACTACGGGTTTGAAGAAGTGTTTGCCCGGCAGGTGGAGGCACTGGGGCAGGCCGGAGACGTGGCGCTGGCGATCAGCACCAGCGGAAACTCACCCAACGTGCTGAGGGCGATCCAGAAGGCGAAGGCGATGGGGATGAAGACCATCGGGTTCACCGGGCAGCAGGGTGGAAAACTGAAAGACGCCGTGGACATCTGCTTCCGGGTGCCGTCGAACAGCACCCCGCGGATTCAAGAGGCGCACATCACGATTGCGCACGCGATCTGTGAAGTGATCGAGGCGGATTGTTCGCAAGAAAATGCCTGACCGAGCCGTATTTCTGGACCGCGACGGGACGATCAACGAGGAGGTGAACTACCTCGGGTCGGTGGACCAACTGCGCTTCATCAAGGGAGCCGAAGCGGCAATCGCGCGGCTGAATGAGGCGGCACTGAAAGTGATTGTGATCACAAACCAGGCGGGAGTGGCACGAGGCTACTTCCCGAAGGATGCGGTGGAGCAGATTCACTCGAAGATGGAAGAGCGATTGAAGGCGCGGGGGGCGCACGTTCATGCGTTCTACTACTGCCCGCATCACCCGTCGGAGGGACTGGGCCCGTACCGAGTGGAGTGCGACTGCCGCAAGCCGAAGCCGGGATTGCTGCACAAGGCGGCGCGGGAGCTTGATATCGATTTGAGCCGGTCGTTTGTAGTGGGCGACAACGTGAACGATCTGTTGGCCGGGTACGCGGCGGGTTGCCGGCTGGTGCTGGTACGGACGGGCTACGGACGCGAGACCGAACGAAGGCTGGCCGGGACGCCCATCAGACCGGATTACATAGCGAATGATCTGCTGGAGGCTTCGTCGTGGATTCTGCAGCAAACCACTTGCGGGTCGTGAACACGGCAGCGCCGCCGAGGCCACTGCCCTGGAAGGCGCTGGCGATCGTGACGATTGCGGTGGGAGTGGCGTTGGGCATCGCGTGGGTGGTGCGTTGGGTGCCTACACGACTGCTGATGACGATCGGGATTACATTTGCGACGTGCGCCGTGATCGAGTGGATCTGGATGCGAATGAACAAGAGCGCGCTAGGAAAACCGATCCTGAAGCTGGCTACGGCGTGGATGTGCTCGACCGCGCTGCTGCTGGGAGCGGGGTATGGATTTGACCGATCGGGCTGGGTGTGGTTCCGGTTGACGGGCTACGACCTGGTGGCGGCGGAGAACTTGCTCGAGCAGGTGCAAATGACGGCGGAGGGATTTGTTGGACAGAACGCGCAGTTCACGCTTGATCCCGAGAACTCCAGGCGGCTGATCCTGAAGAAGTCGGTCATTGAGGTGGCGCGGACGATTGTCGTGCCCGGCGGGCTAACGCTGACGATCGAGCCAGGAACGGTGCTGAGATTCCACCCGGGGCGGTCGTTGATTTCGTACAGCCCGGTGATCGCGCGAGGGACAGAGAGAGAGCCGATTGTTTTTACCGCCCACCGGCCGTGGCTGAAATGGGGAGCGGTGGGAGTGGTGCAGGCGGATGGATCGGAGTTTGAGCACGTGCGAATCGAAGAGGGCCGACACGCCGTGGTAAACGACATCGAATTCCCCGGGACGCTTTCGCTGATCGGAGCCGATGTGAAGATTTTGCGGAGCGAGTTTCGGAAAACGCACGGCAAGGACGCGGTGTACATCCGCGAAGCCAGGGCAGAGGTGTGGGACAACCTCTTCCGAAAGGTCGGCGGAGACGGAGTGGACTTCGACGGGGGCAGCGGGCTGGTGGCGCAGAACGAGTTTGTTGATTGCAGCGACGAAGCCATTGACCTGAGCGGGGACTACAAACTGAAGGTCACCGGCAACCGCATTTTCGACGCGCGCGGAGGGCGGATTGCGGCGGAGAAGAACTTGGAAGAGATCCGCGCGCAGAACAGCTTTGGCTATTCGCGCAGGAAACGCGCGTTTCCGCCGATTCGAGTGACGCTGCTCGATTAACGAAAGGCCCGGAGAACCTACACTTTCATGAAGATCCTGTACCTGACGTTCGCGTTCCAGCACCCGAGCCTGAGAGGCCCGACACGCTGCTATCACTTCATCAAGGAGCTGTCGCAGCGGCACGAGATCACGCTGCTCAGCGCGAGCCGGCTGGCTATTCCTGCCGAGGCGAAGGAGGAGATGGCCGGCTACACGAAGGAGATGCAGATTTTTGGCGGCAACGGCGCGACGAAGAGTCGCGGCGGAAAGCTGCTGGGCCGGGTGCCGGGCATCGGGGCGCGACTGCAACGCGAGTGGGAGTACCGGCAGGCGGTCCGGGAGATGAAGACGGCATTTGCGAAACTGGTCCGGGAGAAGTCCTACGACGTGCTGCTGTATCACGGGAAGGACCTCTTCCCGGTGATTGAAGATTTTGAGGGCCTGCCGATTGTAATCGACGTGTGCGACGCGACCTCGATGAGGATCCTGGGGCAGATGGCCTACGCACGGCCAGCCAAGCGCACGCTGCTGGGGCTGCGTTACCTGCTGGTGAGACATCTGGAGAAGAAGGTGATCCGGAAGAGCCCGCATCTGACGTTTATTTCGTGTCGCGACCGGGAAGCAGTGCTGGGGCCCGGCCGGCCGGCGGAGATCCTGCCCATTGGAGTGGACTGCGAGTTCTGGAAGCGGAGGACGGAGCTTCCCAATTCGAACACAATCGTAATGGTGGGAGTGATGAACTATGCGCCGAACGCAGACGCGGCCATTTATCTGATTGACCAGATCGTTCCGCTGATCCGGCAGGCGATCCCGGAGGTCTACGTGTCCATCGTCGGCCGTGATCCGGGATCCGCATTGCTGGAGAGAGGCCGGCGGAAGCGTGGACTGACGATAACGGGGTTTGTGGACGACGTCCGGCCGTATCTGGAGAAGGCAGCAGTGGCCGTTGCGCCGTTGCGGTACGGAGCGGGCATACAGAACAAGATCCTAGAGGCGATGGCGATGGAAGTGCCGGTGGTGACGACCTCGCTTGCGGCGTATGGACTGCGCGTCGAGGGCGAGCCGAACCTGCCTGTGTACGTGGCGGACACGGCGGAGGAGTTTGCGGCCCAAGTGGCCGCGCTGCTGCGAAACCCGGCGGAACGGGCGCGACTGGCGCGAGAGGGGCGACAGTTTGTGGAGCGGAACTATGTGTGGTCACGCAGCGCCGAGAAACTGGAACGAATCTGCCAGCAAGCCGCGACTGAAGGGCGATTGCAGGAGCGTCTCGGGGCGGAACTGAGTACTCGGACGGCACAACGAGAGCCCGCGAAGGCAACGCGGTGATGTTTTCAGTGGCGCT
>CAZHLD010000004.1:0-55442 GCA_964533185.1 uncultured Acidobacteriaceae bacterium
TTGATTCATCGGCTCGACGCGGAGCATGGTTCACTCCTGCACGCCTACGAGGCAATGGGAAAGCCTCGATATCCAACGCAGAAACAGATCCAGGAGTTGAGGAAGGCGGCTGAGCTGCCACCGCCACAATCTCGTTCGCTTTCGGGAGGGAAGCTAACACTCAAGCTCCCGCCCCACGGTCTTGCCTTGATTGAGATTCGCTAGTCCGGTCGATCTGGGAGGGATTGCGGAAGTGCAGCAGATCTTTGATCTGGCAGAGTCAGCGAGTCCCGGCCGGGTCGCCGGGCCGGAAGCCAGCCCGATCCATTCCTCGCTGAGCTTCTTCATTCTTCATGAAGGTATTCCAGACAAACTGAGTTCGGGCATTCTCGGCCATGAGAAGCGTAATGCCGGCGTTGATTCCGACGATGTCAGGCCCGAACCACTTTGTGTGGGGATTGAACGCATCTACGAACCCGTAGCGGGACCAGACTTTGTCGCCGAAGCGTTCACGCATTGTGCGCAGCACCCGAAGGGTCTGCTGCGGCAGAAACGGGATCGAGCCGCCGGCTGCGCACGGCACCACAGTTCCGTCCAGGGGCCCCATCGGGGGAGGCCCGCCCCACACCACGTAGCCACGCGCCGAATCCGAAGCGGTGATACCCCAAAGATCCTCGCTGAAATGAGGGAAGTGCTTCGCAAGGCCAATGCAGAAGCGTCGATGGACCTCGGTGGCAATGACCGAATTTGCGAAGTATTCAGCGTGCCGATCCCGCTTGTTTCGGAAGTCGAACCAGGCGTGCGAGTACTGATGGACGAACAACGGCGCAGGGGAGCCAATGAACCGGACCCCCTCGTACTCGAACACCGGCCGCTTCCAGGCGTCCCACGTCTCCGCCGGCAGGGGATGGGTTGGCGATCCCAGCCCCAGCAAGTAGATCATCATCAATTCGCAGTAGATGTCCCAGCGGGTCTTCAGGAAACCGCCTTCGGGCGTCCAGCCGTGGGAGAGCAAGTTTCCAGCGGTCAGCATCCACGTCCAGTCCACCCGCTCATAGATTTGTTTGGCGAGGTGCTTGATCTCCAGGTCGTCGAAATGCTGTCGGCAAGTGAGAACGCCGCAGAGAAGAATCGTCGTATCGATCGAGGACACTTCCGATTGCCACGCTCGTTCGCCGCTGCGCATGTTTACAAAGTGATAGAAAAAGCCGCGCTGATGTGGCAGCCGCTTCCAGAGGTACCGCAAGGTGGCCAGGACGCGTGCGCGCGCATGTGCACTTGGAATGAAACCGCGCTTGTCAGCAATGCAGATTGCGGTCAGGCCGAAACCCGTGGCTGCAATGCTTGCGACGTCGCGGGTCTCAATGCCCTTGGCTTTGGCCCGGTCCCGGACCAATCCCGTGTGCGGGCTGGCTTGTTCCCAGAAGTAGAGGGAAATGGCTCGTTCCAACTCCTCCAAGACCTTTTCATCGCTTGCCGTGAGCTGGTATTGCGGCTCGCCTTTGACGTCCGCGGCCCACAGCCGATTCGCGCGCCCCGGCAAGGCCCCGATTCCGAGGTGAATTAAGAATGCGAGCAACTGACGCCGAGAAAACATTGCTGACCCGATCTACTCCGCCCAGAGTTTACACTTTCTCTCTATATTCTCTACGACCTTGCCCTGTTTCCTGTCTTAGCGGACTCCCAGGTGTGCTTATGAGTTCTTTCAATCTTACTCGCAGGATCAATGGGGCAAACACCTGCTCATCTTCAGATGGCAAATCGCCGGGTGTGGTTGGTGAGAATCTCAGGGGGTAGCCATGCTTCTTGCCGCAGCAACGCCCGCAACTCACCGGGTCTTGGGGACCCTCGATTTGGCCATCATCGGGCTCTATTTCGTGATCGTCTTCGCGATCGGATTCTACTTTGCCCGCCGGGAGAGAACCTCGGAGGACTATTTCCTAGCCAGCCGCAACGTGGGCTGGTTTGCGATTGGGGCGTCGCTGTTTGTTTCCAACATCTCGACCGAGCATTTCATCGGACTAGCGGGCTCGGGCGCGACCTCCGGCCTGGCGGTGGGCCATTTTGAGTGGCTGGCCTGCCTGATCCTGCTGATTCTCGGTTGGGTATTCGTTCCCTTCTACCTGCGCTCCAATGTGTTTACCATGCCGGAATTCTTGGAGCGACGCTTCAACCGCGAATGCAGCATCTACCTGGCCAGCATTTCGATCATTGCCTACGTCTTCACAAAAATCTCAGTGCACTTGTATGCCGCAGCCGTCGTGCTGGAGCGTGTGGTCGGCTGGAGCCCGCTCACCGCGGCCATCATCCTCGTCGTCGCCACCGGGATCTACACGATCGCGGGCGGGCTATCGGCGGTGATTTACACCGACCTGGTGCAGACGCTGATCCTCATCGCCGGAGCTGTGGTGCTTACGGTAATCGGCCTGGATCAGGTGGGGGGTCTGGCCGGTTTGCGCGCGGCCGTTCCTCCCGGCTACTTCCATATGATCAAGCCGATCAGCGACCCGGAGTTTCCCTGGACAGGGATCTTCCTGGGCGCACCGATCCTGGGTATCTGGTACTGGTGTACCGACCAGGTGATCGTGCAGCGCGTCCTCTCCGCGAAGGACGAAGGGCACGCCAAGGCGGGCACGATCTTCGCCGGCTTCCTGAAGATCCTCCCGGTGTTCATCCTGGTGCTCCCCGGGTTGATCGCCTTTGCCCTGTATCCGCAGCTCTTCCAGATCGAAAATGGACGGGTCATGAACGGCGACATCGCCTACCCGACTTTGATCGTCAATCTGCTGCCGGCCGGATTGGTGGGGTTGATGATCGCAGCTCTGCTCGCGGCACTGATGGGCGCGATGAGTTCCGTCTTCAACTCCGCGTCCACGATAGTCACCCTTGATTTTTACAAGAAGCTGAAGCCCAACGCCACCGAGCTCCAACTGGTCACCTTCGGCCGGGTTTGCACAGGCATCATGGTCGTCTTGGGAGTGCTGTGGGTGCCCTTCATCCCCCTGCTCAGCGCCCAGCTATTCATCTACTTGCAGAGCGTCCAGGCCTATATCAGCCCGCCGATCGCTGTCTGTTTCATCTTCGGCATTCTGTGGCCGCGCATGAACGGCACCGGGGCCATCAGCTCGCTGCTGTTGGGCTTCGTGCTGGGAGCGGTGCGCTTCGTTTTTGAAGTGTGGGACAAGAGCCGCCACTTCACCTCGCCGGTGATCCGCTGGCTCGTGGACATGAACTTCCTGCACTACGCCATTTTCATGTTCGTGGTGTGCGCTGCCGTTCTGATTGTCGTCAGTTACCGAACACCGGCACCCGCGCGCGAGCGACTGGCCGGGCTCACCTTTGCGACGGTGGACGATAAGCTGGACACCACGGCCATCGCGGCGCGCAAGCTGGCCCGGGAGACGGGGCTCGAGCATCGGCTAAACCTCTCCTTCACGTTTCTGTTGCTAGTCACTGTGGTTGGCCTGTGGATCTATTTCCGGTAGGAGCGGCCGGGCGGCGATGTTCACCATACACAGCCTGCGGTCCAAGGTCACCCGCGCGGATGCGATGGAGCGCTTTGCTGGCGGTGGGATTGCCGGCCTGCTGCGGCGCATGCGTGCGGGTCCGCTGTGTTCAGTGGCCGACGTTTACGTGCCGTATCGCCTCTACCGCGTGGAGGTCAGGAACGGGAAGCGTAGCCAGACCTCCTGGTTTGCCCTCGAGGCGGTTCGGGGGTTGCTGGACCTGTATCAGTTTGACCGCTTGCCGGATGCCACTGAACTTGTGGCCGTCGAGACCCGCAACCGCCCGGACCCGGCCTTGGAGGACTCCGCGGCTCTCCAGCTCTTGCAGGACAAGCTGCGCCGCATCATCTTCCAGTTGGGCTTTTTCCGGGTGCGGAACCTCGAGTTTCGCCCGACCCTGGTCTCGAGCGACCTGCATATCCCCTACTGGGTCGGTTTCTACGGGCGGGGGCAAGCCGCCCGGTTGCGCGTCCTGGACGCGGTGCGACAACAGTTCGAAGGCGGCAAGGCCCGCGCACTGCTTGAAAACTGGCTGGTCGGCTCCTGAGTTGCACAGGTTTTGAGGCTGTGCAGGCGTTTCTCACCAAACCCTAACGGGTGCTGAAAAACTCTCCCCAAGCGGTCATTTCGAGCGAGGCGAGGAATCCCTCCTTTGCAATCTTTCAAGAACAGAGAGAATCTTCGGGCCGGCAAACGTCGCCAGCGGCTCAGAATGACACGGAGAAGATTTTTTCCGCCCCAGGCTAATAGACAATCTGAATCTTCATTCCTGCGGACGATTCTGGCAGTGTCAACGTCACGTGATTTCTCTCCGCGTAGTAGCTCCAGCCAGTGACTGGGCGATTGCCCACGCGCACTTCTTTCGGCGCCTTTTCCATTCCGAAGATTTCCAGCCGCACATGCTGCCACCAGGGTTTGTATTTGCCCTGGTAGGCGGAGAGCGTAATTCCCAGCGTATCTCGCCCCGGCTGGCAGGTGTACTGGACGCGGAGGTAATCGCCCCGGGTGTAGGAGTAGGTCTTGCCGTCATCCAAGTAGAGCGAGCCGCGGCAGTCCTCTCCAGGGTAAACGCGCAGCTCGAGCGGGCCGTCGGGTTTTTCTTCGGTGTGCTGCACCACCGGCTGTTGGGGCAGGATGGCGCCCGCGCGCACATAGACCGGCAGCGCGTCGAGCGGCGGCCTCACGCTGATGGGCTTGCCGCTGGCGTGTTTTGTCCCCGTCCAGTAGTCGTACCACTCGCCCGGCGGCAGGTTGACGTCATACGAGTCGATCATCTCGATGAGGGGTGGAGCCACCAAGATGTCTCGCCCAAAGAGAAACTGCCGGTCCTCGCCGTAAAACCCCGGTGCCTGCGGGTACTCGAGGAACAGCGGGCGCATCAACGGAATGCCGGTGCGGGTAGTTTCCTCGAAGTGGGTGTAGATGTAGGGCAGCAGTTGATAACGAAGCGCGATGTAACGGCGGCGTATGGCCTCGTGCTCGGGGCCATGCACCCAGGGCTCCTGGTCGGCGCTGCCTTTCATGGTGTGGTTCCGGAACATCGGCGTGAAGGCTCCCAGCGCGATCCAGCGCGTCAGCAGGTCGGGTGGCGGGCTGCCGTTGAAGCCTCCGATATCCACACCAACAAAGGGATAGCCCGAAACGCCCAGGCCCAGCAGAGTGGGAACGGTCAGTCGGAAGTGGTTCCACGAGCTGGTATTGTCGCCCGTCCAGGAGGCCGCGTAGCGTTGCGCCCCGGCGAAGGCTGCACGGGTGAGCACAAACGGTCGCACCTCGGGCTGGAGGCGTCGGAGGCCCTCGAAGGTTGCGCGCGCGTTCTGCATGCCGAAGACGTTGTGGATGGCCCGGTGGTCCCGGGTCGTGCCGTCGTCCAGGCGGTGCACGGTGTCGAGTGGCATGGTCTTGTCCGCGCGTTCAAAGATGGCCGGCTCGTTCATGTCGTTCCAGAAGCCGGCGATGCCCATGTTTACGAAATCCTTGTACAGCGTGCCCCACCACTGGCGCGTGCGCGTCAAGGTGAAGTCGGGGAAGACGCTGTCTCCTGGCCACACCTTTCCAACGTACACGCTCCCGTCCGGGTTCTTCACGAAATGGTCGCCGGCCATGCCTTGATCGTAGGGCGGGTAGCCCGGCTCTTTCTTCAGGTGCAGGTCCGTGATGGCGATCACCTTGAATCCCTGCACGCCCAGGTCGCGGATCATGCCTTCGAAGTTGGGAAAGTACTCGCGGTTGATGGTGAACGGGCGGTTGCCATCCTGGTAGTCGATGTCGAGGTAGATGACATCAGCGGGGATTTTCTTCTCGCGAAACAGGCGCGCAATCTCGCGTACCCGCGCCTCGGGGAAATAGCTGTAGCGGCACTGCTGGTACCCAAGCGTCCAAAGGGGGGGCAGCGGCGTCCGCCCGACCAGCGCGGTGTAATCCTCCAGCACCTGTTTCGGGTGCGGGCCGTAGAAGAAGTAGTAGTTTAGTTCGCCGCCCTCCGCGCCAAAGGAATAGAAAGCCTCGGACTCTTTGCCAAAATCAAAGCTGCTGCGATAGGTGTTGTCGAAGAAGACGCCGTAGGCCACACCGCGCCGCAGGCCGATGAAGAATGGAATGCTCTTATAGAGCGGGTCGGTGGACTCTTGCCAGCCGAAGGCATCGGTGTTCCACATCGTGTAGGCCTGGTTGCGCCGGTTGAGCGGCCCGGCCTTCTCTCCCAGGCCATAATAAAACTCGTCCGCTGGCATCATCTTCCAGACGCGCAGGTGGCCCTGGTTCCATGCCATGGGGCGATGCGGGTAGTCCTGCTGGATTACGTTTCCTTGCGGGTCGAGGAAAGAAATCAGCAGCGGCGACCTCTGGATGCGCACGCGGATTCGAGCTGTGGACATCTCAACGAACTGCGGTGTGTCTTCCACAACTACTTTAGGAGGCGGCACGCTGTTCGGAACGACTGCCCAGGAAAGGTCTGCGGGAAAGTTGCCGTCCGGCGCGAGTCGCACGCGAATCACTGACTCGCCCACGGCCACAACACGGACGCGTGCCTGCCCGGCCTCCAACTCCACCCCGTTCGGCATCGCCTCCACGCGGGTTACAGTCCCGATGTTTTGCCACCCGCTCGCAGCGGCAGCCACATGGCTTAGCAGCGCCGCTAGGATTCCGAGCAGTAGGGTGCGTCGCGACAGTCTCATCTTCGATCTCAGTTCTCCCAAACGTACTCTAATACAGCAGGCAAGAAAATGCCGACACATTGAGTTGACAGTCTGGCTGGATCGAAACTTTCTGTGCGGGATCCCCATCTGCACCAATACACATCGTTTGGTGCGGCAGGATTCGGATGAATCAAGGAATGGGGAGTCAGACAGATGCGGAGGCCCTTGCAGATGCCCTTTGGTACGCTGCAAGGCAACGCTGCACGGTTCCTACCGATGTGCCAAAGCGATCCGCGAGGGCGCACAGGCTGACTTTTCCCGGCGCGTAGGCCTCTGCGATCGCGGTTCGTGTTCCTGGAGCCAAATAAGTGCGGGGAGGACGGCCTATACGCTTTCCCTTGACCCGGGCGTTTCTCATTCCTGCCTTCACACGTTCCACGATCAAGGCCCGCTCGAGCTCAGCAACCGCGCCCAGGACAGTAAACACCATCTTGCCGGTGGGAGTGCTCGTGTCTACCTGCTCCGAGAGGGAAACAAACTCGACTCCAAGGGCGCGAAATGTCTCCAAAGCGCGTAGGAGATGAGATACGGATCGGGCGAAGCGGTCAAAGCGCCAGACCGCGATGGTATCAAAACGCCGGCGGTGGGCGTCAGCCATAAGGCGGTCAAGCTGCCCGACGTATACTGCGAACGACAGCAATTCCTCTACGGCCTCAATTCGAGCCATTTTCAGTCCGCCGCTCGCGACCACTGCCTCGACTTGCCGTTTCTGCTCAGCGAGCTGATCTTGTTGAGTACCTCTTGCGGCACGTGAAAAACCAAGTCAGCGATCTGTGCAAGCAAATTCATCCCTCCGACGAGCGCGAAGTTGATCAGGACGCAGGTATCGACACATGCGTCCAAAGGTCTTGCCGGAGCAGCCATAAGCTCTAACCAGGGATGCGAACCCCTTCCTTGGCCGGCTCCGTCTCAACCTCGATTCCGCCGAGAAGCGCCCTGAGCTCCTCGTTCGATATCTCTAGCTCGGACGCGATCTCTTTCAGCTTTGCTTTGCTGATTTCTCCGACCCGATACGCTTCCAGTGCCATGCTCAGGAGTTTGTGCTGGAAGGTACTCTCACGTCGCTTGAACCGCTGCCTGTTTGCCAAATATCGTTCGCCGAGCGCGCGACGAAAAGCGCTCGTTGCCGCCTGCTTCTGAGCCAGGTTCTCACGCTTTTCCTCCGAAGTACTCTACAGCGCCTTGAGCCGCCACAAGGCGGCCTCATGGCTCACCCCGAAGTAGAAAGCCAGATGCGCAACATCGTAAAACTGCAGGCCCATCGGCTGTGCAGGCCCACCTCATCCTCCGTTTCCATCGCCCCGGATCGGTACATCCGAATTCGGATGTAGCCGAAGCTTGGCAGTTCGAAAAACTCATAAGGGCGCTGAGCTCGCCAGCAGATAGATTCCGCCTTTTGGCCAGCAGGGATTCGCTCATTCCCACCGACTTTTCACAAGCGGGGCCGTGGCAACGATAGGCTGGAAGGAGCCCTTTTGAGGCACTTTTGACCTTTTTGACTGGATTGGGAGCGATGAGCGCTGGGTGATTGATCGGCGAGAATTCTCAGGTTTTCAGAAGTTCAGATGTACCGTCTCAGGGGCACGAATGCCGGGCAGGAACCCGTGATTTCATAGGATGTGGGCTCCTAGACTATTGTGCGCAGTTCATGCATTTCTGGGCGTGAGACGTAAAGTGCTGCACTCCCACACGTTTCCAGGGCCGACTAGCCAGGCGAGCCGCAGCCAAAGAGAGGTCAAGAACCCGATTCTTGGACGGTTCCGCCCTAAACCTTGCCATGGGCTTTACCGCGCGAGAATGTGCTTCGCGGGCCGTGAAAGAGGCCAAACTCCCCCTCTTCCACCCCTTTTGAGAGTCTGAGCCGACTTGTTGCCTTTGCCCCCCAAAGGGGCGAAAACGGAGCATTTGCGCGAATGCGATTGCCACGCGTACAGCCTCGAAAACGGGGGAATAAGGGCGGCTTCAGGGCGTAAGTGACGGACAAGTCCGAGGGCGACAAAGGAGTCCTTTTGCGAATATCGACTCTTTGGCTGCCCGGACGCTTTCATCCCCTTGGCTGGAGTTCTGGTCATTTCGCCCCCGGAGGTGCTGACATGAGGCAACGCATTCCCTGAGCATGATGCGTGTCCTGTTCGAGAGCTGCGGCAAGCTCAACGAAATCCCGTTCTCAGCCCCGATTCGTCTCGGAGAGCCACCCAAGTGGGGATCGGTGATGATTCTCGCAGGCGAGTTTCCTTCCTCTGTTTCCTTGGTTATTTCCTGCCGCGAACGCGCACCTAGCGCAAGCCTGCCCCGCCAATATGCCATTGCGAGCAGCCCTTGCTCAGCGCGTCCGAATTTGAACGTCGCAAGGCGCTCGCGCGATGCCAAAGCGCGAGGTTGCACAAGGGTTTTTCGCCAAGGGGATTCCCCCTTTTCCGTGAGGGGTTCACGTAATTCAGGCCCTGACGCTCCATCGGATGCCCTGGCTCCAAGCGGGCAGGAAAGGCGCGATTCTCGCCAAGATTTGGGGCGCGTTCAGCCCTTGTGCGGAGTCAGTGGCTTCTGGGTGGCCCGGAGCGGCACTATGCCCCAAGCCGACCTCGACAACCTCCTCTAACGCTAGGCAGGGCAGCGCAAGAGAGATCTTAGAGGCTTCTTCTTTCACGCTCCTCACACTGTCCGGGGTGGAAGCACCCTACCCCTCCAAGAAAGTGCCTTTCCGCGCCCTGTAAAAGGCTGAAATCACTCTCACGCTGCCCTGCTGAAGTGTGTCTCACAGTTCGGTGATTGCGGTGAGATCTTCGCGGTTTGCGCCACCAAAAGCTAATGCCTCGAATGACGGTGGAAGATCGCCTGACGCTGAATACCGACAGGGTCGCGCAGGGCGGGTTGCTCTCCTCTTCCGAGAAGCCTTTGCCATGCCACTGGGCGGATAGTTTGACAACCGAGGAGAATTGATCGGCTCGGTCCTCCCTTTCGCCAGTTTCGGCCGGCGAATCGGTTGTACCTACGTATGATGGGCTTTCCGTGGAAATTTGTCCGTCCGGATTTCGGCCAACATCCAAGCATTGGACGTGATTATCCATATGGGCGCAGTTTCGAAAGTGTTCCCTCAATCGTTTTGGTGCAGTCCTGCGGAATTCCGTACAAAAGACGGCCTGGAAAGCCCTTTTTGGCGCCAATTTCGGCCCTCGTGGACTTATTCCTCGCCCTTATCCCTTACCATTACACACCCCCTCTCGATGCACTCCTGAAGCCGGGGGGAGGGGATTCGGGGGTATTGGGGGCGGCGCAGCAGCCATTATTCCCCATTCTTTTCGGCCGTCGGACACACAACTGAGGCCAGAGTGTCTAGATGAGCGAGGTGCGTTGCGGAGGTCTCAGCTGATTCCAGACATCGTCGCGCATGGACCCCGTTGCTTGTCTGCGCTACGGCAGCTTGTCCAAGTCTACCCACTGCCCGTCCTTGAAGACCTCTATCTTGGTGATGGGATGAACTTCCCAAAGGGTCGAGCGATAGGTGCCGAGATGGTTGCGATGCTCCGGGTCGATCATCAGCCAGCCGCTAATCCGAACCGGCGCATCCGAATGCTCCCAATTGTCCAGCCTGGGGATCGTCCACTTCGGATGTGACCGCCGCACCCGTGGAGTAGTCTCAACCACGACAGCATCTTCTTCGCCCTGTCCTGGCTTCTTGACCAGTGCGATGTGCCAGTCTACCTGCGGGCCTTTCGTCCAGTGACAATTGGTTGACTCTCCCGACCCGCCGGTCTGGGGCTTAATCGCCACGAAGTATCCCACGACGCTTACAGGTACCCCTCGTAGGGCGCAATCTGAGCCAATTGTTCGGGTGTCCAGTCGTGGCGGTGCTTCTTCGCTTTTGGGTATTCCAACTTGGCGATAGCATCGAACGACACGCTGTGGACGGTCGCCGGCACATCGGTCCGGTTCTTTAGCAAGTTGGTTTCGCGATCTCCACCACCGCCTGCATTGCCACAGGTTTTCGCGTCACTGTGAAAGGTGGTCTTGTTCGGATGTGGCTTGTCCCAGTCCTCCGAAATCGATGCACTGACCGTGGGACGGCTCCACCGGTGCGAATATCGGAGTTGGCCCCAGCATTAAGGCTGTGGAGGCCCAGCAGTTTGCGAGTCGCAACGCCAGCGCGGGCACGTACACGTTTGCACCGTCCACAACGCCGGATTGGGGTCTCTCTGTTGACCGGGCTGGCGAGAACGGGCCAGGACAAAAGACATTTACTCTGTCTGTGAGCGGAGACGGCTGGACCACCTTTGTCAGCCCGCCCATCAGCGTTACAAGCGGTTACGGTTGCGACCGAAAGACGAGGGATGGGGGTTCCAGGCGCACAGCGCAGGTACTGCCCATCGGGTGAATTCGACAGGCACCCGCTATATAGTCCGCTTCAGTGACGGAATCAACCTCGCCCTACTGTATTGCAAGTTCCTGAAAAGGCTGGCTCCCCGGGCAGGACTCGCCTGCCCTGAGGCTGCTGAAGGGAACCTGCAACCCTTCGGTCAACAAAAATAGGGGCACAACGCGCAGGAAGAACGGCCAAATGGTGCACGCTTCCCCTGAGCCCGCCACTCCCACCACCTATCCGTTTCAAAACAATATAGTTACAGAAAATCTAAGTTTGGCCTCGTTCATGCTCCGTTGAAGGAGTGCCTTTGTGTCTTTAGGTCAATGAGCCCAACTAGCTGAACGTGCGGAAAGGGCCAAACACGAGGCTCCGCCGATGCCAGAGTTCACTTTCACCCTCAACGGCAGTAAGACCACAGCATCCTACGAGCGCGGAATGCACTTCCTCGAAGTCCTGAGGGAGAAGTGTGGCATTACTTCTCCCAAGGATGGATGTGCACCTCAAGGATTCTGCGGCTGCTGCACCATCCTGGTGGATGGGCAGCCGGTGCTCTCCTGCCTGCGCAAGCCCGAACAGATGGAGGGACGTGACGTCGTAACTCTCGAAGGCATCCCGGAAGAATCGCGACGGTTGCTAGCCCAGGCCTTTGTCAGGGAAGGGGCGATCCAGTGCGGCTTCTGCATCCCAGGCATCGTGATCCGCGCCTATGCGCTGCTCAGGCAGGGGCGGGCCCACGACCGCGAGGCCATTGCGAAGGCCCTTTCCGGCCACCTCTGTCGCTGCACCGGCTACAGCCGCATCCTCGACGCCATTCAGACGGCAGGCGAGGCATGGGCGCATGGCGACAGCTTCCCACGCAGCACACCGCGTCACGCTCGCTTCTTTGGTGAAGAATTTGGACTGGGTCGCGCGCCAGCTCTCCATCGTGACAATAATGAACAGGGCGTAGGCGGATCTTCGGCGCGCTACCGCGGCGACGAGCTTGCGCTTGGCGAGAAGCCCTTCGTTGCGGATCTACAGATCGAGGGGATGCTCCATGCCGCTCCGCTCTTCAGCGCGCACCCGCGGGCAAAGGTCTTGAGGATCGATCCCGCGCCGGCGTTGGCGATGCCGGGCGTTGTGCGCGTCTTCACTGCAGAGGATGTTCTCGGACCGCGTCACGTGGGTCTGATTGTTTACGACTGGCCGGTTTTCGTCGCGCCCTGCGAAATCACTCGCTGTGTGGGCGACATGCTCGCCCTGGTCGTGGCTGACACGTGCTTCCATGCTCGCCAGGCGGCAGAGAAGTTCGCAGTGGAGTACGAGGTGCTGGAGCCGGTGACAGACCCCCTCGCGGCACTGGATCCTGGCGCCCCGCGCGTGCACGACTCCGATAACTTGCTTGAGGTCTGCGCTTTTTCCCGTGGCGACGTGGATGCGGCCCTCGCCACTTCGGCGCACGTTCTGGAGCGGACCTTCTTCACGCAGCGCGTCGAACACGCGTTTCTGGAGCCCGAGGCCTGCCTCGCGCTGCCCAACGGAAACGGGATCAAAGTGTACTCGCAGGGGCAGGGCGTTCACGACGACCAGCGACAGATCGCGGCCGTGCTCAGCCTCGAGCCCGGGCAGGTCGAGGTGGAACTGGTCTCCAGTGGCGGCGCCTTCGGCGGCAAAGAAGATCTTTCCATCCAGGCGCAGACCGCGCTTGCGGCTCACCTCCTGCGCCGGCCGGTGAGAACCGTGCTCACCCGCGAGCAGTCGATGCGTCTGCACCCGAAGCGCCATCCCATGATCCTGCACTATACGGTGGGCGCCGATGCGGAAGGCCGATTGCAGGCCGTGTGGGCGCGCATCGTGGGTGACACCGGTGCCTATGCTTCTGTCGGTATGAAGGTGCTGGAACGCGCCGCCGGTCATTCATGCGGACCCTACCGGGTGCCCAACCTCGACATTGAAGCAAAGACGGTCTACACCAACAATCCGCCCAGCGGCGCCATGCGCGGTTTTGGTGCTAACCAGGCTGCATTCGCGATCGAGGGCATGCTCGACCGGCTCGCCGAACGAGTCGGAATCGACGGCTACGATATTCGGGAACGAAACATTCTGGGCCCGGGCGATCGCTTTGCCACCGGCCAAGTCATGACCGCCAGTTGCGGGATCCGGCAGACCCTGGAGGCGGTGAAGAAGGTCTACAAGACCGCAAAGTATGCAGGCATTGCCTGCGGCATCAAGAATACCGGCGTCGGAAACGGGATGGACGATAGCGCCCGGGTATTGATCCAGGTTCTCAAAAGCGGCCGCCTGGAGATTCGGACCGGCTACACCGAAATGGGCCAAGGGTTGTTCACCGTGCTCCGCCAGGTGGTGTCGGAGGAAACTGGCCTGGATCCGGAGAGCATGAAGGTTCGCACCGTGAGCGATCTCGCGGTGCTGTGTGGCATGACCACCGCGTCGCGGGCGACTTCGCTGAGCACAGTTGCAGTCCGGGCGGCGGCCCTGAAGCTCGCCGCAGATCTCAAGCAACGCTCGCTCGAAGAACTTGCGGGCCGGGACTACCACGGCGAATACGTCTGCAACTTCACCACGAAGACGGGCGCCAATGTACAGGATCCGAAGACGCACGTAGCCTACAGCTACGCGACGCAGGTGGTCATTCTGGGGGACGATGGCCGCATCCGGCGGGTGGTGGCGGCCCACGACGTCGGGCACGCCATCAACCCGCTGCAGTGCGCGGGACAGATTGAGGGCGCAGTCCACATGGGTCTTGGCTACGCGCTGTCCGAAGACTTCCCCTGCACGAAAGGGCATCCGGATTCTCTCTTGCTGCGCGACCTCGGCATTCTCAAAGCAGCCGACACTCCCGAGGTCACGGTGATTCTGGTGGAAGTTCCCGACGAGATCGGCGGGTACGGGGCCAAGGGAGTCGGCGAAATCGGATTGGTGCCCACGGCCGGGGCTGTGGCAGGCGCCCTGTACTCCTATGATGGAGTGCGCCGCTTCCGCCTTCCCATGGACGACGCCCCGGCGGCCGCGCCATCGGTGCCGAAGTCCCGCCGCCGGCCCGCAAATCGAGTTTGAATTTCAGGTTTCGTCTGATGGCAAGACTCACGCCAGTACCGTTTGCAGACCTGGTGCGCCGAATGCGCCGCGAGGTCGAAGTCAGCCAGTCGATCTTCGACCTCCCGGTTGCCAAATGGTTCTTCCCGAAAAAAGAGCTGGATTTCAGTGCGAGCCACTTCTCCGGGCGGGCATCAACCCCCGTGGGGCCGGCGGCAGGCCCGCAGACCCAGTTGGCGCAGAACATCGTTTTGTCATGGCTTGCGGGCGGCCGCATTCTCGAGCTCAAAACCGTGCAGGTCAACGATCACCTCGAGATTCCGCGTCCGTGTATCCACATCCCCAACGTCGGCTACAACGTCGAGTGGTCTCAAGAACTCACGGTGCCCGAGTCACTCCTGGAGTACGCAAAGGCGGTCTACCTGGTCGAGATCCTCAAGAAGAGCCGTGGATTCGGCGCCTTCGACGATGCCGCGGGCTTCGCGGCCGGTGGCGATTCGGTGTACGACACCAGCGTGGGCTATGACCTGGACGGCATTCGCTCAGAAAAGGTGACGGGCTTTCTGCGGTCACTGCAGAACCCGGCACCCCACTTCGAGGGACTGCGCCGCCAACTGACAGGTGATCTCAGCGAGTTTGGCGACATCGAGCTGCCATCCTCAATTTCGAACTGCGTGACCTTGTCCACATTTCATGGTTGCCCGGCCAAGCAGGTTGAAGTCATCGTTCGCTACCTTCTCGAGGAACTTGGGTTTCACGTCATCATCAAGTTCAATCCAACGCTGCTGGGATTTCAAGAGGTCGGGAAACTTCTCATCGACCGGCTCGGGTACCACCACCTCACGCTTCTCCGCGAGGCCTTCGACCAAGACCTCCAGTACGACGACGCGCTGGAGATGCTGCGGCGTCTCCGGGGGGATGCCGAGAACCGTGGCTTGGCCGTCGGAGCCAAGTTCACCAACACGCTCGTCGTCGCCAACAATGCGAAGTTCTTTCCCACGCAGACCGATCCTTACATGTTCCTTTCGGGCCAGCCCCTGCACGTGATCGCGATGAACCTGATGCAGCGCGTTCGTGAGGAGCTGGGATTCGAGTTGGGCGTGTCGTTCTCTGCGGGTATTGACCGGAAGAACTTTGCGGCAGCCGTCGCCTGCGGGATGGTGCCGGTCACCACCTGCACGGATCTCCTCCGCCAGGGGGGCTATGGCCGGCTTCCGCAATATCTGACCCGGTTGGCGGAGGAGATGCAGCGCTGTGGGGTGACCAGCCGTGAGGCGTACGTGCTTGCAACTCGGGGACACGGCGCCGAGGCGGTGGCACAAACCCTGCGCTTGATGAACGGCGGGGCAGAAATCTGGGATCACGAACGCTCGCGCCTCACGACGGTCGCCGACGAGCATCCGAACGATTTTCCCCGGGCGGTGCGCGAAGCCGCGGCGGCCGCTGGCCTCGACGGTGACGCGATCGTGTTACAAGCGACGCGAGTGGCAGGACGTCTCAACGGCCGCGAGATCGTCCCCGCCCTGGCCGATGACCCGCGCTATCACGCTCAATCCAACCAGAGCGAACCGCGCCGGCTGGATCGCGCCCTGGACCTGTACGATTGCATTAACTGCGACTTGTGTATCCCGGCCTGCCCGAATGACGCCATTTTTGCTTATGATGCAAAGCTCGTCGAGACGCCAACCGAACTCCTTCGCCTTCGTCCTGGCGGCGGGCTCGAACGGTCGCAGGGCAGCGGTCTTGCAATTCGGAAAGCGCATCAACTCGGCGTGGTTCAAAGCTTGTGCAACGAGTGCTCCAATTGCGACGTTTACTGCCCGCAGCACGGCGCGCCGTTCAAGGTCAAAGAACAGGTTTTTCTCAGCCTCGATAGTTTTCGTTCGCCGGGTTCCCGGGATGGCTTTTGCCGTCAAGACAACATCCTCCATGCACGCGTCGGTGGCGTTGAAATGCAATTCGGCCCTGAACCGGAGCGCAACCGCGCCGTCCTGCGCGGTGCAGGTTTCATTTTGGAGGTTCAATGGGAGCCTTTTGAAGTAATGCAGGGGAGGGCGACGGACTCAGAGTCAGTGACTTTGGACACCGCGCTGCTCCGGCGAATGAAAACCGTATGGGAATCCATCTTCAACTCGGGCAAACCGAACATGGTGAACCCGGACCCGCTTGCTGGGCGCGCAGGAAGTTCAGTGGAAGAAAAGTTGTCCACTGAGGCTTCAACTTTCGGTGAGGACTAAACGATGAGCGATCGCTTCCTGCTGGGGAATGGCGTCGTCGTTGCCAGTCTCTCGCCTTCTCGAAATGCAAAGTCCAATGTTGTTTCCGGAGGCGCGGTGATCTGGCAGGGAAAGCGGATTCTCGCGGTCGGCCCCGAGGCCGAACTGCGGCGTGCCCATCCGGATGCGCGCTTCCTTGACGCGCACGGCGGTTTGATCCTGCCAGGTCTCGTCAACCTTCATCATCATTTCTATTCGGCCCTCGCTCGCGGCCTCGATCCGGGATTGCCCCTCGCCAGTTTCACCGATATCCTGGACGGCCTGTGGTGGCGTCTCGATCGCGCGCTCGACCCCGAGACGGTGCGCCTTTCAGCGCAACTGTCTGTTGCCGACTGCATCCGCTGGGGAACCACCACCGTGTTCGACCACCACGCTTCGCCCTCCTGTCTCGATGGCAGTCTGGACATCATCGCCGATGTCCTGAATGCCAACGGGCTCTCGGGTGTGTTGTGCTATGAGGTGACCGACCGTAACGGACACGACCAAGCCCGAGCCGGAATCGAAGAGAACCTCAGATTCATCCGCAAGCAAGGCAGCCATCCCCGCATCCGCGGCGTCTTCGGTTTGCACGCCAGCTTTACCTTGCGGGACGAAACCTTGGCTGAAGTTGCCAAGAACCGGCCAGGGGAGGCAGGTTGCCACATTCACGTCGCCGAGGACCCGGTTGATGTCGAAGCGTCTCGCCAGGCGTTCGGCCTGGGGCCGGTGGACCGCCTCGAACGGTTTGGGTTGCTCGACGAGCATTGCCTGCTCGCCCACGGGGTGCACCTGGTGCCAGAGGACTATGCCAAGGTAGCTCGATCCGGGGCGGTCTTGATCCATAACCCGGAATCGAACGCCCACAACGGTGTGGGCCATCTCGACGCCGCAAACGCGGGACGGCAGGGCTGCCTGGTGGGGATCGGCACGGACGGCATGTCTTCGGCGATGCTGCGCGCGCTCCGCTCTGCGTTTCTTGCCAACCGGGCCCAACGCGGCCATACAGGTTCTGGGTTCGAGGTCCTCCCGGATTTGTTGTTCAACAACGCGAAGGTGGCCGGTCGGTTCTTGAAGGAACCACTGCTGGGCGAGTTAGCGCCAGGCGCTCCGGCAGACGTGATCGTGGTGGATGCTCCGCCACCCACACCGATCGGGCCGGAGAATCTTTTCGGCCACCTCGTCTACGGTGCCAGTGAAGCTCCCGTCCGGCACACCATTGCGCGCGGGCGAGTTCTTCTGGAAGACTTCTGCCACAAGACTCTGGATCCCGCGGAGCTTGCCGCCCGCGCCCGCGAGTTGGTGCCTGCCCTACGGCAGCGATTTCGGACCCTGAAAAGGGGCACGCGTTTCCTGGGGTGAGTGAATGGGTCGAACGACCACGGGGCACAATGCGACGGGAAAGGAGCGGCCCAAGTTGACTCCGTTGACGAAAGAGGAGATCCGCAGACGTGCGGTCGAGAGATGCCGCGAGAAGCGGATCCTGATCCCCACGTTTGCCGAAATGCGTGATCCGAGCGCCCTCGATCCCGCCGTCGTTGCCGCATTGCGCGGCGTGGATATGCAGGCGGTGCATCCGCTGAATCTTTTCCGGATCACGTGGCACAACGACCCGAAGACCGGCGGATTCGGTGAGGTCAACGCTCTGGAGATCCCTTCAGAGCTCACTGGCGTGCCCGCTCGCATCGTGGGACTGGTCGGCAAACACTTCCCCACCGGCGCGCACAAAGTAGGTGCGGCGTTCGGCTGTCTGGTCCCACGACTGGTGAACGGTGAGTTCGATCCAACCACGCAGCGCGCCGTGTGGCCCTCCACCGGCAATTACTGCCGTGGCGGCGTGTTCGACAGTGCGCTGCTGGGCTGTAAAGCACTGGCCATCCTTCCCGAGGGAATGAGCCGCGAACGCTTCCGCTGGCTCGAAAGCATGAGCGCTGAGATCATCGCGACACCGGGCTGTGAAAGCAATGTGAAGGAAATCTTCGACGCCTGCTGGGAAATCCGCCGGACTCGACCGGAGGCGGTGATCTTCAACCAGTTCGAAGAGTTCGGCAACTATCTTTGGCACTACGGGGCGACAGGTCCGGCGGCCGAATCGGTGTTCCGCCGCATCGCCGGGCCTCCGAACCGCCTCGCGGCTTGGGTGGGCGCCACCGGGTCGGCGGGAACTCTGGCCGCAGGCGACTATCTGAAGCATCAATTCCCGGGATGCAGGATTGCCGTCGCCGAGGCTTTGCAGTGTCCGACACTTTTGCTCGCTGGATTCGGTGGCCACCGGATCGAGGGCATTGGCGATAAGCACGTTCCGTGGATCCACAACGTCCGCACCACCGACGTCGTGACCGCCATCGATGACGAAGCCACTCTACGGCTGCTGCGCCTGTTCAATGAGCCGACAGGCCAGGCCGAGCTCAGCCGCCGCGGAGTTGCTGCCGCGGTTCTCGCCGACCTGCCCCTTTTGGGAATCTCGAGCATCTGCAACTTGCTCGCCGCGATCAAGACCGCCCGCTACTTTGAATTTTACCGGAGCGACGTTCTCTTCACGTCGTTCACGGATTCCGTCGAGCTCTACCGCACACGCCTGGCGGAACTCAACGAAGAGCGCGGCCCGTACACCGAACGCCAAGCCGCCGTGGACTTCGAGCGCTTCCTGGCGGGCGCGACCACGGATCACCTGAAGGAGTTGCGCTATCTGGATCGCAAAGCCATCCATAACCTCAAATATTTCACCTGGGTGGAGCAGCAGGGAAAAACCGTCGAGCAGCTCAACGCCTTGTGGAGCCCTTCCTTCTGGGAGGACTTGGTTGCGGAGTTGCCGCAATGGGATGAGCAGATTGCGGCCTTCAATCGGGAGACGGGCGTTCTCGGCCGGATCCAGAGCGGCCACCCGAAATCGTGAATCAGGAGGATCTTCGATGACGCAAGCAGTGGAAGCTTCGCTGGAAGTTGCACGGAGCTGCACAAACAACTTTGTAGCATTCTTGCGGGAGATGATCGCCATCCCGGCCGAGAGCGGCCACGAAGACGAGCGCTGCAAGCGCGTGTACCAGGAATACGAGAGACTTGGCTTTGAGGAAGTGTTCTTCGACCGCCTTGGGAACGTCGTCGCGCGAATCGGCAACGGGCCGCTGAAAATCCTGATGGACGGGCACATCGACTGTGTTGGCGTAGGCGATCCGAAAGCGTGGGAACACGATCCCTTCCGGGGCAAACTCGAAGACGGCAAGATCTGGGGCCGGGGCGCAGTGGACGAACTTCCGGCCATCGCCTGCATGGCCTATGGGGCGAAGATTCTGCGTGAGCGCGGTTTCCCCGCCGCGGTCACGCTCTATCTCACGGCGTCGGTGATGGAAGAAGCGTGCGACGGCTACTGTTTGCTGCATCTCATCGAAAAAGAAGGCATCCGGCCTCACGCCGTGATCCTCGGGGAACCCACGAACCTCAACGTCTACCGCGGCCATCGGGGGCGACTCGAGGCCACCATTACCACGCGAGGCAAGTCGGTGCACGGCGCGCACTCTGATTTGGGCGTCAACGCCCTGTACAAGATGGCGCCCATCATCTCCGACGTGGAAACCCTTCACCGTCGGCTGCCGCACGATCCCTTCCTCGGAAAAGGGTCGGTTGTGGTTTCGTTCATCGAATGCACCTCCCCTTCGCTGAATGCGGTGCCGGACAGCGCGCGGATCTACATTGATCGTCGCCTCACGGTCGGCGAAACGGTCGAAAGCGCGATGAACGAGCTCCGCTCGTTGCCCCGCCTCGGGGATGCCGAGGTGGAGCTCCTCACCTACGACGAAACGAGTTGGCGCGGAGAGCGTGCGCGGCAGGAAAAGTACTACCCCACCTGGGTGCTTCGCGAAGACCACGCGCTGGTGAAGGGTGTGGCGCGGGCCGTCGAGGCCGTTCTCGGAAAGCCGCCCGCGATCTCACGATGGTCCTTCTCCACGAATGGCGTCGCCAGCATGGGCCGGCTCGGGATTCCCACGGTTGGCTTCGCGCCGGGCCTCGAGGAACTCGCCCACACAACGGAGGAATGGGTGGCCGTGGACGATCTCGTCCGGGCCACCGCCGTGTACAGCTTGATTCCTGAATCCCTTGCTTCACAGAAGGAAGAGCTGATGGCCGCTACTGCGTTCAAGAACGGAGAATAGGGCATGGAAGCGAAACTCAAAGGAAGGCACTTCCTCAGTACGGAGGATTGGACGACTCAGGAGTTGGAGACGCTCTTCAGGCTCGCGGCCGAGCTGAAGGCGGCCAAAGCGGAGGGCCGCTCGACGCCGCTTCTTTCCGGCAAGACGTTGTACATGATTTTCTTCGACGCCTCCACCCGCACCCGCAACTCGTTCGAGACAGGTATGACCCAGCTCGGAGGCCATGCGATCTACCTCTCGCCCGACAAAATGCAGATCAGCCACGGCGAAAACGCCCGCGACACCGCTAAGGTCCTTTCGCGCTACGGCGAGGGCATCGCCATCCGCCACTGCGCCTTCGGCGAGGGCAATGCCTACTTGCGCGAGGTTGCGAAGAATTCCGATGTGCCCGTCCTCAACATGCAGTGCGATGTCCACCACCCCTGCCAGATCCTCGCCGACTACCTGACGATCCGCGAGAAGTTCGGCTCGACGCGCGGCCTGAAGCTCGGCGTGGCCTGGACCAGCGCTCCGAATTACGTCCGCCCGTTTTCGGTGCCGCAAAGCCTGATTCTGATGATGCCGCGCTTCGGCATTGACGTTACGCTCGCGTACCCGCCGGAGTTCCGGCTGATGCCCGAAATCGAAGAGCAGGCTAAAGCCAATGCGAAGGCGTCGGGCACCCGCTTCGAAATCACCCACCGTTTCGAGGAGGCCTTCGAAGATGCGAACGTGGTCATCCCTAAGTCATGGGGACCGCTGATGACGACGCGCGACGTGCCGGAAGGGCTGCGCCTCATCGAAGAGTATCCGACTTGGCGGTGCGACGCAGCGCGCATGGCGCTGGGCAAGCGCCACCTGATCTACATGCATCCGCTCCCGGCCGACCGCGGCCGGGAAGTGACCGACGAGGTCATCGATGGATCGCAGTCGGTGGTGTACGACGAGGCCGAAAACCGTCTCCACGTTCAGAAGGCTCTGATGGCCCTCACGATGTAGGAGGGAGACGGGAATCCATCCCTGCAGTCTCGATCGCATCGCGATCGAACCTGTGTCGCAGGCCGGTACAGATGAGCAAGTTTCACTTTCGTTGTAGCGAATGTGGGGCGTCCTACCAGGAAAGCGAAGTACGCCTGGTGTGCCCGGCCTGCTCCCGTCTTCAAGAGCCCGGCGGTGTCACGAGAGGAGTGCTGGAAGTCGTGCTCGACGTGCTTCCCTCGCGCTGGCCTTCGGCGTCGGCATCGAGCGCGGAGTTCCTCACCGCGTTCCTTCCAATCTCTTCCACCGAATTCCTTCCCCGGTTTCCCGTTGGCGGAACTCCCCTTCTCGAAGTGCACAATTTGCGCCGCGCGGTTGGAATGAAGCGGCTATGGGTGAAAGACGATACTCGCAATCCGAGCGGATCCACCAAAGACCGCGCCTCGTTTCTGGTGGTGGCAAAGGCGCGGGAGTATGGCTGCGAAACGGTTGCCGCAGCCTCCACCGGCAATGCGGCGACGGCGCTGGCGGCCGTCGCGGCCGCAACTGAAATCCAAGCGGTGGTTTTTGTTCCTGCTTCCACGCCCGAGACCAAGCTGATCCAGATGCTCAGCTATGGGGCGCTCGTCTTGCCGGTCGAGGGAACCTACGACGACGCCTTCGAACTGTGCCTGGCTGCCTGCCGGGAATTCGGCTGGTATAACCGCAACACCGCGCTCAACCCCTTCACCGTCGAGGGCAAGAAGACGGCGGCCCTCGAGATTGCTGCGGATCTCGCTCCGGAGTGCCCAGAGGTCGTCATGGTTCCCACGGGAGACGGCGTGATTCTCTCGGGCCTGGCCAAGGGCTTTGCGGATCTGCAACACGCCGGGCTGATCGCGAAGGTGCCTCGCCTCATCGCCGTTCAGCCGGAAGGCGCGGCGGCGATCGTCAATGCCCTGAAGGAAGGGAAACATACAATCACCCCGGTTGCAAATGCCGCCAGCGTGGCCGACAGCCTGACGGTCCAAGCGCCCCGCAACGCGCTGCAGTGTCTGCGTGTCGTCCGCGCTACCGGCGGGGGCGGCGTGAAGGTCACCGACGAGGCGATTCTCGAAGCCATCGCCGCACTCGCACGCCACACCGGTGTTTTCGCCGAGCCCGCCGGGGCCGCATCCCTGGCAGGGTTGCGCGTCGCGCTGGCGGAAGGATTGGTGGATCGCGATGAGCGAGTCGTCCTGCTCGTCACCGGCAGCGGCCTGAAGGATATCCCGGCTGCCTCGCGCGCTGTGCGACGGCCGTTGCCGATCTCGCTGAGCATCGAGGCGGTTGCCAACCGGTTCCAGCACTTCCTTGCAGAGATTCGACGAACTGGGCCGGGGAGTGGAGCCTCATGACGAAAACGCTAGTCATCGCTTTAGGCGGCAATGCGATCACACGACCCGACGAACGGGGGACAATCCCTCAGCAGTTCGCCCACACGGCGGATACCCTCGAACACCTGCTGCCCCTCTTTCGTTCCGGTCACAAGCTGGTGATTACGCACGGCAATGGTCCACAAATCGGCAACATTCTGATTCGCGTCGAAGAGGGCGAGCGCCGCGTGCCACCTCTGCCTCTGGACACTTGTGTTGCGGATTCAGAGGGCGGCATGGGTTATATGATCCAGCGACTGGCCACCGAATTGTTCCGGCGGGAGGGAATCCGCCGCGACGTCGTCACCGTGATCACGCAGGTTCTGGTGGACAAGGACGACCCGGACTTTGCCCATCCCACCAAGCCGATCGGATCTTTCTACACGGGGGAAGAGACGGAAAGACTTCGCCGGGGAAAACCGCACTGGAAGATTCGAGAGATTGAGAAGGGCCGCTATCGGCGTGTGGTGCCGTCCCCGCAACCGCTCGATATTCTGGAGAAGGATGCCATCTCTGACCTCGCGGAACGCGGTGCAGTGGTAATTGCCTGCGGGGGCGGCGGGATCCCCGTCACCTGGGAAGGGTGCTCTCTGGTGGGAGTGGAGGCGGTGATCGACAAGGATCGTGCGTCCAGCTTGCTCGCCACTCAGATCCGCGCGCACCAACTGATCATCGTCACTTCCGTCGAGCAAGTTGCTCTCCGGTACCGCCAACCCGGCCAGCAGTGGCTGGGAACCGTGAACCTCGCTCAGGCCCGCGAATACCTGGCCGCCGGTGAATTCCCGCCCGGCTCCATGGGGCCGAAGATCGAAGCCGCCATCGACTTCATCGCACAGGGCGGCGAGGAGTGCATCATCACTTCCACTGAGCAGGTCGCCCAGGCCGTCGCCGGCAGTGGAGGCACGCACCTGATCGCCTCTTGGGGCCACCGTGATCTGGCCTTCCCTCCCGCCGAACCGTGATTCGCGTATCATTCTCACGCGGGGGCGCCCAATTCCTGTAGAGCAGGGAACCAGAAGTCGCTGCCCTTTCGTCTATAGGTGGCGGTGTTGCCGAAGTTCACCCTCTGAAGGTGATGGGGCACAACATTGGGCACAGCCTAGGGCCGACAAGACAAGCGAGCTTCCTAAGCAATTGAAAGGAGTGGCTCCCCGGGCAGGACTCGCCTGCTCTGGGCCTGCTGAAGGGAACCTGCAACCCTTCGGTCAACAAAGATAGGGGCACAACATTTGGACGTCGAGAACGCCCATCGCGATGCGGAAGCGCAAGGTCGTACAAGGGTTTTCGCTCAGGGGATTCCTCCTTTTCCGTCTTTTCCGTCAGGAGATGGCGTATTCGTACCCTCACGCTGCATCGGATGCCTCGGCTCAAAGCGGGCAGGGACGTCGAGATTCTAGCCAAGATTTGGGGTCCCTTCACCCGTTGTATCGAGTTAGTGGGCTTGTGGGAGGCGCGGCACAATGCCCCACTCCAAACCGACCCCAGAGCCTCCCCTTACGCGGTGCAGCGCAGGGGGAGGGAGATTCGGGGCCTTTTCTGGGACGCCGAAAACGGATACCTCGACTGGCGGTGGAAGAATGCCTGATGATAAATATCGACAGGATCGCCCAGGACGGACTGCTTGCCTCTTGCGTGAAGCCTTTTTCTGTACCACCGAGCGAATAGTGGTAGCCGAGGAGACCAAGCCCACGTTTTGGGCTTCAGCCCACGAAACCGTTGTACCTCCTTACGTATTCTGCCGGGGTTTTCTTGGGAAGTTTGCCCGTCCGAATTCCGGCTAGAATCCAACCTTCAGACTGGTCTATTCACAGGTTCCGCTATTGAGCGGTGTGCCACCTGATCCTTTTCGCGCAATCCGGCGGAATTCCGTGCAAAAGGCGCCCGGGAAAGCCCTATTCGGCCCAGATACTAGCTCTCGGGTACGCTCATGACGCCTTCCTCTAGCTGTGCGTCGCACATACACTCTCCCGACGCACCCCTGGAGTCCGACGCTGGTCTATCTGTCCAGGTGACCGGCTTCCCAAAGACTGTACCAGGACGAGATACGATTTCGCATCTTGGGCAGGCCAAAAGGAAAGTAGAGATGAAGAAGCAGCGGTTTAGCGAGGCGCATGTCGTGGGGCGGTGAAGCAGATGGAGGCCAGCGCAGGGCGTTGGAGCTGGCCTGCGAGATGGGCGTCAGCATGCACACGCCGCACGCCTGGAAAGCGAAGTACGGGGGCCTGGGGGTGAACGAGGCCCGTTGAGGAGCAAGAACTCGGGGAGCATCACGTAGATCATCTGCTTTGATAACAGAAGGTCTTGCTTCAATTGGTAGGGACTGTGACAGGCTCCGTTCCGGTATTCTGACTGAGCTTGGCCTTTAGTGGGGTGGCTATGGCCCCAAACTGCGCCTCCAGAGCTTCCCAGAATGCCTCAAGCGGGAGTATTCGACTCATCTCGATCCATCGCACTACACCCACCAGCGCTGCCAGGTTGACACCTGCGGTCTTCCTCAACGGCAGCCGCACAACGCGGCCCGGAACATCTGGAAGAGCCAAACTTGTATCAGCCAGGATCAGTGTCTCCTGCCGAACTCGTTCGAAGATGCCGTTGCGTTCCAGCTCACTCAAGCCATCGCCGGACACAATGATGATCACGTCCGGTTGTTCGATGCCGGTGAAGAGGATCTCCTGTTCGCTGAGGATCACTTCCGAAACAGAGAACCCGGTGCCCTGCGTCACCGGATTATCGCTCTTCAAGGTGACGTGCAATCCGGCCTGCATCGCGGCCTGGCCGAGCAGCAGAGCTGCCGTCTGGACACGCTCTCCGGCCGTGCCTGCAAGAATGACTTCGACGGGCTGGGCCAGCTTGGCATGCGAGCCGCCAACTCGTATACTACGCGGGGCCTTCGGCCGCACCCTGGCAGCCATTTCCCGGTAGGAATCTGCGAACATCGGCCTTTGTTCGGCCCGCAAGATTCCCAATTGAAAGCCGCAACGATCAGCGACCTGCTTCAGTTGTGCGCCGGTCAGTGCATTCCAGCGAGTCGCATAGGCCGTGCACAGCTCCAGGATTTCGACAATGGCGAACCCGCGATGAGAAATGGCCTGTGCGAGGACGTCCGCTAGGTTGCGGTCCGTGGCCAACTGGCGTGCCACAAAAGGAGCCCGCGCCGCCAGTAGGCATTGCGCCAGATCGAGCGGCGGCGTGGTGTTTCCGGCTTGCGTGGTTGACGTCACAAACTCGAGCGGTGTGAAGGCGGAATTCTGTCCTCCGGTCATGCCGAAGAGGAAATTATTGTGAACCAGAACGGTCACGTCGAGGTTCAGCAGCGCCGCATTCACCAGGTGGTTCAGGCCAATCATCGCCCCGCCATCGCCAATCAACACGACAGGTTTGAGTTTTCCTTCGCCGAGAACGGAATCCGCCAAAGACAAACCTCCCGCGAAAGCGGTTGAGCGGCCGTGTGTTGTGTGGATGGTGTGCGGAGTCGCAAACTGCGCGTCAGCCAGACCGACGCAACCAATATCAGTGACGATGGCCAGTTCGGCAGGTGGTATTTCGAGCTTCTCCAGTGCCTCGCTCAGGGCGCGCAGGACGACGCCGTGGCCGCAGCCCTTGCAGTAGGGGAGGGTCGAATCCCGCTTCACGTAAGGCGTGCTCACGCCGTTTCCACCCGATCGAGGATCTCGCCCGGTGTAATCATGTGACCGATGCCGTTGACGCGAACGAGCCGGTCAGACCCGACGATTGGTTCGAGAACGGAGGCATACTGCCCGGTGAGATTTTCTTCCACGACAAGAACACGCTTCGAGCCGGCCGCTGCCCGCACAATCTCCCTTTTGGGAACGGGAAACAGCGATTTGATCTGCAGAAATGCCGCGCGGCGTCCCTCTGCACGCAGTTGCCGAGTTGCGGCGCGGCCCGCGCGAGCTGAGATTCCGTAGCTGACGATCAGCAGGTCCGCATCCTCGCAGGGCTCTTCCTCAACCAGTACGATTTCCGCGGCATGGGCATCGATCTTTGCCTGCAAGTGGATGAGCAGCTCCAGCACTTCCGGAGCGTTCTTGCGCAGCCGGCCTTCCTGGTCGTGAACCGAGCCTGTTGCCACGACGCGCGCCCGCCCGCCAACCGCTGCGAAGTTCGGCGGATCCTCCAGACAATCGCAGGCGTAGGTGCGGAAGCGTGCTGAGTTGTTGCTGAATGGTTTTCTCTCGACCACCACCCGGCGGTTAAGCGAGTCAAGATTCACCGATTCCGAGGTCATTCCGACTTCCTTGTCGGAAAGCAGGATGACCGGCGTGCGCAGCCGCTCCGACCAGTAGAAGGCGGCTTGCGTGAGCTCGTAGCACTCGCGACAATTGGACGGGGCCAGCACAGGGATTGTGTAGCTACCCGATGTGCAATACTGCGTTAGCAGAACGTCACCTTGTGCTCCCTGTGTGGCCCCGCCGGTCGAAGGACCCAATCGCTGCACCACGGCAATCACTACTGGCGTCTCGGTCATCACCGCGTACTGGACCGTCTCGATCATCAGGCACCAGCCCGGCCCGGAGGTCGCGGTCATCGCCTTTTGCCCTGTGAGCGAAGCACCCACGCAGTAGGCCAGAGCCGTGATCTCATCAGGAGCCGCAAGAGCCAAACCACCCCGCGCCGGCAGCTCCCCCATCATCGTTTGATAGATCTCGCTGGAAGGCGTGATCGGGTATCCGCTAAAGAACCGGCAACCGGCGTCCAGTGCTCCCAATGCCACTAGGCGGTTGCCGGTGAGAAGCTCGAGATGTGATGCACCATGCATTCCCATCCGCCCGGAGGGGAGCACGCGGCACGCCAGGCAGTTGGGACCGCTATCTCGCTGTAAGGGAAAGACCTGTAGCCCCCGGCTCTTATGCGTGAACTGCCCCGCGTGTGTAAGTTGGCGCAGGCTTGGAAAGAAGGATGAGGGGGTTGGCCCAAGACAGCCCAAGGGGTTGGGCGTAGTGGAATTCAACAGCGGTGCAAGTCTCTTGATTTGAATCAAGAACGGGCCGCTCTAGACCTCCTGCGGCTGGCCGATGGATTGCTCGCCCTTAGGGAGGGAGCGCTTTTCGAGTGTCGGGGCTCCCAGCCGCGCCGGAGGGACGCTTATGAAGCCGCTCGTCGTCCTGCGCGACTACCTTGTCCGGCAGTTTCCCCAGGACATACACCAACAGGACAACTGCACCTGTGGTGCGGCCAACCATGTGCGGATTCAGTTCTTCCGCGTCGAAGGCCGCCCGGCCGTGGCGGTCTTTCCAGAAGGCATGGCTGTGGACTGCGAACGTTTGAGCCACGCGCTGGGTTCCCCGCAGGTAGAGCCGCTGCCCGAAGAGGAGCTCGACGCCATCTACGCGGACACAGAGCTCGGCCATATGCAGCCGTTCGAGAGCCCGTTTGGATTCGGCGTCTATCTCGACGCCAGCCTGCTCTCTCAGAAAGAGCTGGTCTTCTGCCCGCGGATGTTCTTCGGCCAGGCGGCCCGGGAGTGTTTCTGTGCGCCGCTCCTGGATTTCCTGAATCTGACCCATGCCCAGGTCGTTCCCCTCACCTTTATGGCGCCGGCGGCCGCTGACGCTTGGGCTGTGTAGGGCAACTCCAGAGGAGGCTTCCGATGAAACGTCGCATAGTGATCCTGGGCGCGGCGGGCCGTGACTTCCACAACTTCAACGTCTGCTTCCGTGACTCGGAGCACGACCACGTCGTGGCCTTCACTGCGACGCAGATTCCCGACATCACCGGGCGGCGTTACCCGCCGGAATTGGCCGGCGCCCGCTATCCAGATGGGATTCCGATCATGCCCGAAGAAAGCCTCGAGCAAGTGATCCGCGAGCAGGCCGTGAACACGGTGGTTTTCTCCTATAGCGATGTCTCGCACGCCCACGTGATGCACCTGGCGTCGCGGGCCGTAGCGGCAGGGGCCGACTTCCTGCTTCTCGGGGCGGACAGCACGATGCTCGACGCTCGCGTGCCGGTCGTCTCCGTGTGTGCGGTGCGGACGGGATGTGGCAAGAGCCCGGTGTCCCGCCGCGTGACACAGGCGCTAAAGGAACAGGGCCTGCGCGTGGCTGTGGTGCGTCACCCGATGCCCTATGGGGACTTGCTGTTCGAGCGGGTCCAGCGGTTTGCATCTTTGGAGGACCTAGAGCGGCAGCGCTGCACGGTGGAGGAGCGCGAAGAGTACGAACCACACATCGCGATGGGTACGGTCGTCTTTGCCGGCGTGGATTATGAAGCGATTCTTGAGCGCGCGGAGAAAGAGGCGGACGTCATTGTCTGGGACGGCGGGAACAACGATACGCCGTTCCTGCGGTCCGACCTGGAGATTGTCGTTGCCGATCCGCTGCGGCCCGGGCACGAGGTGATGTACTACCCGGGTGAAGTCAACCTGCGACGTGCCCACGTTGTGGTGATCAACAAGGTGGATACGGCGCCGGAGTCAGCGATTGAAACCGTGCGCCGCAACGTCCGCGAGCTGAACTCCAGGGCACAAATCATCGAAGCGGCTTCGAGAGTGTACGTGGATGAGCCCTTGCAGTTGAGCGGGAGCAAAGTCCTTGTCGTGGAAGATGGCCCCACGCTGACCCACGGCGAAATGAGCTTCGGCGCGGGAGTGGTCGCGGCCCAGCGTTACGGTGCTGAACTGGTTGATCCCCGGCCCTACGCGGTCGGCAGCCTGCGAGAGGTCTTCGCCAAATATGCTCACATCGGACCGCTGCTGCCGGCCATGGGCTATAGCGAACACCAGCTCGCGGAGCTCGAGGCCACGATTCGGGAGACGCCGTGCGACCTGGTACTGGTGGCCACGCCGATTGATCTGGGGCGCATCATCGTCATCCCGCGGCCCACCGTGCGCGTGCGGTATGAGATCGAAGAGCGCAGCCGGCTCACGATCGGCGAAGTGATCCGGGAATTCGTGCACAGCCGCGTCGGAGTACCCGCGTAGCTAGACGGAGGCGAACCCATGCGCCGAACCTATTCCACGCTCGTTTCTCATTGGCACTTGCGCCCTTGTGCCGGGCATGTGAAACGCGACTTTCTTTCGCTCCACGATCTGACGCCCGATGAGTTCGAGGGCCTGCTCGACCTAGCGGCGGAGGTGAAGCGTCGTCCGGAAGCATTCCGTCACGCGCTCGAGGGCAAGGCGCTGGCCATTGTCTTTGAAAAGCCGTCGCTGAGGACGCGCATTTCGTTCGAGGTGGGCATGGCGCAGCTCGGCGGCCAGGCGGTGTACCTCGGCCCGGCGGATGTGGGCCTTGGCACGCGCGAGACCGTCACCGATGTGGCGCGCAACCTCGCGCGGTGGGTGAACGCGGTCGCCGTGCGCACCTTCGGCCACAGCATCCTCGATGAGATGGCGCGCGAAGCGCACATCCCGGTCATCAACGCGCTGTCGGACCTGCTCCATCCCTGCCAGGCGGTCGCCGACTTGCTCACCCTCCGCGAGCACAAGGGCACGCTGAAAGGCCTGCGCATGGCCTACCTCGGCGATGGTAACAACGTGGCGCACGCGCTGCTCCAGGCCGCGGCCAAGGCGGGCCTTCACCTCGTCGTGGCCTCGCCGCGAGGCTATGAACCGAAAGCCTCGATTTTCGCTGAAGCCCGTGAAGATGCCAGAGCGACCGGCGCCCAGTTACTTGTGGTCGAAGACCCGGCAGATGCCGTCGAACGCGCCGACGCTGTGTACACGGACGTCTGGACGAGCATGGGACAGGAGGCGGAGGCCGCCGCGCGGCGCGCCATCTTCAGCCGGTATCAAGTGAACCGTTACCGCCTGGCGCGGGCGAAGCCCGATGCAGTCTTCCTGCACTGCCTGCCGGCGCATCGCGGCGAGGAAGTAACCAGCGAGGTGCTCGACGGCCCGCGTTCGATTGTGCTCGACCAGGCCGAGAACCGGCTCCACCTGGCCAAGGCCGTGCTGCTCGCCTTGCTGGGAGAGGGGCACGCATGAAGCCCATCGCGATCATTGCGATTGGAGGCAACTCGCTCGCACGTCCGGGTGAGCGGGGTACGTTTGAAGAACAGCAGAGCAACGCCGTCGAGACTTGCGAGGGAATCGCCGACGTGATCCAGGCGGGATATCGCGTCGTGATAACCCACGGCAATGGCCCTCAGGTCGGCAGAGCCCTGCTCCGCGGGGAGCTGTCCGAACCAAACCTGCCGGCATTGCGATTGGATGAGTGCGATGCGGAAACCGAAGGTAGCATCGGCTACCTGCTCGAGCAGACGCTGGGAAACGTGCTAGCCGCGCGCGGCATCGATGCGAGCGTCGCCAGTCTCATTACGCAGGTGGTCGTAGACCCCAACGACGCCGCATTTGGCACGCCCACCAAGCCCATCGGGCCATTCTATCGCTTCGAGGAAGCCCTTGAGCGCAAGCGCAAGCTCGGCTGGGAGATGGTGGAAGACTCCGGGCGCGGCTGGCGGCGTGTGGTGCCGTCGCCGCGGCCACTGGAGGTTCTGGAGCTGCCGGCCATCCGCGCGGGGCTCGCCGCTGGAGTGATTGTGATTGCCGCGGGAGGAGGCGGGATTCCCGTTGTGCGACGCGAAGGCCGCCTCGTCGGGATTGAAGCCGTCATTGACAAGGACCGAGTCTCGGCCCTGCTGGCGCGAAACCTCGAAGCGCACCTGCTGCTTTTCTCGACGGGCGTTGAGCAGGTTTACTGGCACTACGGGCGGCCCGACCAGCGTCCCCTCGACGCTCTCACGCGGGAAGAAGCGCAACGTTTCCTTCACGAGGGTGAATTCCCGGCCGGCAGCATGGGGCCGAAGATCGAGGCGGCGCTTGAATTTCTCGGGGCGGGCGGCCACCGCGCCATCATCACGTTGCCGGAGAAAATGAAAAGCGCACTTCGCGGCGAGGCGGGGACTGAAATTCTGGCGCCGGTAGCGGTGGCGGGCAGTGAGCGGGTCGGCGTGCGCTAGGCCCGCCGGGGGAGGTGACCATGTACGCGCAGCGGCTGGTTCAGTTGATTGAAACACACTCGGAGGAACTGGCGCGCGGCTTGATGGAAAAACTCGCGCACTCCGAGAAGGCCAACGAATTGCGAAAGGTACCCACGGCCGAGCTGCAGCAGCGCGTGTATGAGGTGTATCGGAACTTGGGCGACTGGCTGCTGACCAAGACCGAGGCCGATATTGAGCACCGCTACAGGGACATCGGCGCGCGCCGCGCCGCACAAGGCGTTGCGCTGAGCCACGTGCTGTTTGCCCTGATGGCAGTGAAGGAACACCTGTGGTCCTACCTGCGCTTTGCGGGCTTGGTCGATCGCCACGTCGAGTTGTTCCAGGAGCTTGAGCTGTTCGAAATGGTGGACCGATTTTTCGACCGCGCCGCATACTACCTGGCCCGCGGCTACGAGCAGGCCGTGAAAACCCGGGCCGCCTGACTGCCCGGGCTGGGACCTAACACGAGCATGTAGCAGCGCAGCGTGCTTTGCCATTCTTGTTCACTTGAGATTCTCGGACGCTTCATCCCTGGCACGATTCTTCGCGAATACACTTTTGCGTGCGACTTGAGCACCTCTGAGATCAACTGAACCCATCTGAGAGGCTATGGTCTAGAGACTTGGGTTCACGCATTGCTAGATCACTTCGCTGCCCGTAGTAGACATCCGCCGCAGTCACATTGACCCCCTTTGTTGGCCGCGCAGCCTAGCGCGGGCTGGGGGTGAACCGAAGGCCTAAACTGTAGCTTCCTGAGGTTCGCCCATTGCTTTCATGCCTACTGAAACGCAACACGAATCGTCATAGAAGGGAAAGTACCCAAAGGAAGCGATAGAAATGGGCCATAACTCGCAGCGGTCGCGGTAATTTGGCGCCTACCGAGGCGTTAGACTCCTCGAAAGGGACAAGAAGACCATCTTCTAGGGTAAGTGGCAGCCCTAATCGCTGAGAATTGCATCAGTTGGGGTCCGGCCAGTTGGCATGGCGGTTGCTCGACCATGCGCGGAGGATTGTAGCAATGACGCGTTTTAGGGAGGAGCCTGGGCGTCACTTTGTGGCGGGATTCTTCCTGTGCCCGGTGACCAAGCGCGAGGTGCCCCTCGAGACATTGGTGCCCGGGCCCTGGGTGGAGTGGCCGGTCACGCTGCAGTGTCCGGATTGCCACAACGAGCACCAGGTTCAGTACGAAGACATCTTGCACAGAGAGCCCGCATTCGGTCACGAGTGACGAAGAGGCTGGACCAACGTCCAGCTTGTACCGGGGAGGGGTACGTTCGCCTCCCGTCCAATCCTGAGCCAGCGCCGGATGTGCCCATGGCCTCCATGGTAACCGAGCAAGCTGAAAAGATCCTGGGACAGTTCGAAGATGCCCGCGCGAGCCTAATCCCCATTCTCCAGGAAATCCAGGCCACCTATTACTACCTGCCGGAGGAGATGTTGCGGCAGGTTGCCCGAAAACTGCGGATTCCCGTGACTGATGTCTACCAAGTTGCCAGCTTCTACCGGTCATTCAGTCTGAAGCCGCGTGGAAAGCACCTGGTCCAGGTGTGCCTGGGAACGGCATGCCATGTCCGGGGCGCACAGCGGATCATGGACCGGGTCGAGATTGAGGCAGGGACGTCGGCGGGAGGCACCAGCGCCGACCGGGAGTTCACCGTCGCGCCGGTCCGGTGTGTGGGGTGCTGCGCGCTCGCCCCGGTGGTGCGAGTGGATCGCGATACCTACGCGCACATGGAGCAAGGCAAAGTGCGGGGCACTCTGAATCGGTACCGCCCACGAGGCGCCACGAAGCGCCAGGTGGTGCACGATGACTGAAGACGTCGAGCGTATTCGAACGAGCGAGGACCTGGACCGGGCCGCCGTTCGCGGCCGGGCGACTCTCTACCCCGACCGGCCGAAGGTCATCGTCGGAATGGCGACGTGCGGGCAGGCAGCCGGAGCGCGCGAAGTCCTGGAGGCCGCACAGGAAGAAGCGGAGAAGAGCGGCCATACCATCCAGGTTAGCCAGACGGGTTGCATCGGCTGGTGCTGCCAGGAGCCGCTCCTCGACGTGTGGCTGCCGGGAACGGGAAGGATCACCTACGGGCGTATCAAGCCGGGGAGAGCGCGCCAGATCCTTCGCGCGCTGCCCGACGATCTCAAGCTGGAATGGGCACTCGCCTGGATGCCTGGTGACGACAACACGCTGACCGGTGCGTGGACCAAGTACACAGCCAATGGCGCTGGCAAGCTCAGCGGAATTCCGGTCTATCGAGACGTGCCCATGTTCAAGCACCAGTTGCGCATTGTTGCGCGCAATTGCGGCTTGATTGATCCTTCAAACTTGGACGAGTACATCGCGCGCGGAGGCTACCAAGCCTTGTACCAGGTATTGCGGGAGATGCAGCCCGAGCAAGTCGTTGAGCAAGTGATCCGCTCCAGTTTGCGCGGTCGGGGCGGCGCGGGCTTTCCCACTGGCAAGAAGTGGGAACTGCTGCGCAGACAATCGGCCGGAACCAAAAACATCATCTGCAACGGCGACGAAGGAGATCCGGGCGCATATATGGACCGCACGGAGCTGGAAAGCGATCCGCACTCGGTCCTGGAAGGAATGATGATCGGCGGCTACGCGATGGGAGCTGCCGAGGGATTCATCTACGTCCGTGAAGAGTATCCGCTGGCCGTGCAGCGCATGCACGAGGCCATCGCCCAGGCTGAAGCGAGGGGACTTCTGGGTCAAAATCTGTTTGACTCAGGCTTTGACTTTCACATCCGTGTGGTAAAGGGAGCTGGCGCGTTCGTTTGTGGAGAGGAAACGGCCCTGATCCGATCGATCGAAGGGCGCGTTGGTGAGCCACAGCAAAGGCCGCCGTATCCGGTGCAGCAAGGCCTGTGGGGCCAGCCCACGGTTATCAACAACGTGGAGACCTGGGCCAACATCCCCGTGATTCTGATGCGCGGCGGCGATTGGTATGCGTCCATTGGGACGCCAACGAGCAAGGGCACCAAGACCTTCTGCCTGGTTGGGGCCGTGCAGAACACGGGGTTGATCGAAGTTCCTATGGGCATAACCCTGCGGGAAATCGTGTACGAAATTGGAGGCGGCATTCCCGGGGACCGCAAGTGCAAGGCCATCCAGACCGGCGGGCCTTCGGGCGGCTGCGTGCCGGCTGACAAATTCGATCTGCCAGTGGACTACGAGAGTCTTTCTGCGGTCGGTTCGATCATGGGCTCGGGCGGAATGATTGTGATGGACGAGCAATCCTGCATGGTGGACATCGCAAAGTTCTTCCTGGGCTTTCTCGAAGACGAGAGCTGCGGGAAGTGCTTTACGTGCCGGGTGGGGACGCAACGACTGAAGCAGATTGTCGCGCGGATTTCGGAAGGCAAAGGACGCGAAGAGGACCTGCAGCTTCTCGACGACCTGAGCTGGCTGGTGAAGGAATCCTCGCTGTGCGGGTTGGGACAAACCGCTCCGAACCCCGTGCTTTCGACGCTGCGCTATTTCCGCGATGAATACATCGCGCATATCGTTGAGCACCGCTGCCCGGCGAAGGTCTGCCGCGAGCTGATCACGTTCACGATTGATCCGGTGACGTGCAACGGCTGCGGCGCCTGTGTGCAGGTGTGCAGTGGGAAGGCGATCCTGGGGGAGAAGAACAAGCTGCACACCATCGAACAAGCGCGCTGCACGAAATGCGGAGCGTGCCTAGAAAGCTGCAAGTTCGATGCCGTGCTTGTGAATTAGGAGCAGCCATGGTGCGGTTGAAGATCAACGGCCTGGCGGTGGAGATGGAAGAAGGGACGACGCTGCTTGAGGCCGCGCGCTTCATGGGCTTTCCTATACCGACGCTTTGCCACGAAGACGGGCTGACGCCGTACGGCGCCTGCCGGCTTTGCCTGGTCGAGATTGGACAGGCGCCGCGCAGCAAGCTGGTGGCCTCTTGTACCTACCGGGTGGAAGAGGGCCTGCGCGTACGGACGCATTCGGAGCGGGTGGAACGGGCGCGGAAACTGTTGCTCGAGCTCTACGTCTCTACGTGCCCTGACTCAAAGCAAATACAGGATCTCGCGTCCGCGATGGGGTTGCGTGAGTGCCGGTACGAAGCCGAGCACGAGACCTGCATCCAGTGCGGCCTGTGCGTACGCATGTGCGCCCAGCAGATGATGGCCGGCGCGATTGGTTTTGCCGGACGCGGGGTGTCGCGGCGCGTCGCACGGCCCTTCGATCGAACCAGCGAGCTCTGCCGCCAGTGCGGCGCGTGCCTCTCGATCTGCCCGGTGTGCGAGTTGCGCTGCCAGGGCCCGCAGGCAGAAACGACGCTGTGCAGCGGTTGTCTGAACTTCGCACCGGTGTGTTTCCAGAGCTACGACGATGCGATGTGTTTCCTCGACCCGTGCCACGCCTGCGAGCTGGCCGGGCCGTTCCGGCCGGATGTGCCAGTCAAACTCGACTCGGAGAAATCTGCCAAATAGCGGGAGAACTGCCATGACCTATTCGCGCCTCAACTCCTCAGCTGCCACGCTGAGCAAGAATCGCACCGAGGATTCAATCAGCCCGTTCAGCGGGATGTGCACAACCTGTGTGGACGGCTGCATCGGCATGTGTGAGATCGGCAAATCTGCCTATCGTGGCGCTGAGATGATCTACCCGCAGCCGTTCGGCATCATCACAACGGCATCGCAGAAGGACTACCCCGTCGATCTGTCGCATTTCACCATTCTGGGCCGGGCGTGCGGGGCCTGGGGCATCGAGCCCGATAGCAACAAGGCGCTCTTCCCGAATGTAGACCTCGAGACGACGATCGGGCGCGACCGCAGCATCCGCTGCAAGCTCCCGTTCGGGGTGGCGGCCATGGGCTCAACGAACGTGGCGAAAAACAACTGGCCGGGGCTGGCCGCGGGCGCGGCGATCACGGGGACACCCATTGCCATCGGCGAAAACGTTTGCGGCATGGATATGGGCGCCAAGTTCGAAAGCGGGCGCGTGATTTCCAGCCCGGAACTGGAATGGCGTATTCAGTGCTTCCGCGAATGGCAGACGGAAGGGTACGGCGAGATCTTCGTGCAGGCCAACGTGGAGGATACGCAGCTTGGCGTTCACGAGTATGCCATTCAGAAGCTCGGTGTCAGGGCTGTCGAATTGAAATGGGGCCAGGGCGCCAAAGACATTGGCGGCGAGGTGAAGGTCCGCGACCTTGAGAAGGCTCAGGAACTGCAGCGGCGTGGGTACATTGTGCTCCCTAATCCTTCCGACTCCGTGGTAATTGAAGCGTTCAAGCGGGGGAGCTTCCACGAGTTCGAACGCCACTCGCGCGTCGGTATGGTAGAGAAGGATGCGTTTTTGAAGCGGGTCGAGCAGCTTCGCAAGCTGGGAGCGAAATACGTCTCCCTCAAGACGGGAGCGTATCGTCCGGCGGACCTGGCGCGCGCAGTGAAGTTTGCTTCCCTGGCCGAGCTCGATCTGCTTACGGTGGATGCGGCAGGCGGCGGCACCGGCATGAGCCCCTGGCGGATGATGAATGAATGGGGCGTGCCCGGAATCGAGCTGCATTCGCTCTTGCGCGAATACTGCGAGCGGCTGGCAAATAAAGGAGAATACGTGCCGCCAATCGCTCTGGCTGGCGGCTTCACCTTCGAAGACCAGATCTTCAAGGGATTCGCGCTGGCCGCGCCCTATGTGAAAATGATCGCCTGGGCGCGGAGCCCGCTCGCCGCGGCCATGGTGGCCAAGACGATTGGAAAGTCAATCGAGGACCGCGATCTACCGATCTACATCCAGCGCTTTGGCCTGTCGGTGGACGAAATCTTTGTGACCGCGCCTGAGTTACGGCAACGCTTCGGCGACCGGTTCTCGAAGTTGCCCGTTGGCGCCATCGGCATCTACACCTACTATCAGCGCGTCGCGCAGGGTTTGCGCCAGTTGATGGCCGGCGCGCGCAAATTCGCTCTGCAGTACATCACACGCGACGACATCGCCGCCCTGACCCCCGAGGCCAGCCGGATCAGCGGCATCCCGCTCGTCACGCACGTGGACCGCGAAGAAGTGAACCACATCCTGTGCGAGACCGAGCGGGAGACGGTCGAAAAGGTTTTCGAGATCCATTAATGACACCCAGGTTGGTAGAAGAGGCCGGCAGGATTCGACGTGAACCCTTGCAATGACGCATGCTCTAACTTGCTCACGCTTCGCTTGGGTGAACTTGCGCGCTTGGTGAGCGCAGAGGTGTGAACTGCCCCGCTGCCTAACCGTGCTTTTTCCAGGGTTCGCCAAAGTCCCCGCTGAGCAAGCTTCTGGTGACACCGACGTCCAAATTTGGATGCGGGTCCCAGATCCTGAATTGAGCCCCCCCTTACAAATCAAGTATCCATCTCGCGTTTTCTTGAGCGGCTGGAGGAAGAGGTCTCAATGTCGGCCGATGGGGCCTTCAGAAAAGAAACTGCAACGGTTTGCAGCTATTTCCTGCGGCGTCCTAGCTGAAGTACATACCCACACTCCAAGCACTTGAACCTGTGTCGGTGACCGTATTTGGCGCGAGCCTGTTCCCGTTTGAACTTTCCGAGGCAAATGGACGAACAGAACCGTGATCGGCTGGGCGAAAGTGTGATCCCGCAACTTGCGCAGTGTTTCGTGGACGTGGCAATTGTATTCATCGGCTAAGGTTCTTCACACTCAGAAGCGCGAATCATGCGAAGCACGAAGTGCCTTCATCTCAACAACTTGACGATTCGCAGGATTCGCCCTGACGAGCTGGGAAATAGGTTCGCCTAGTCCTTCCACCCGTGCTTTTCTCCTCCTCCCACAGAACTTGGTGGGAGCGCTCGAGTTCTACCAAAGCCGCGTTGAATCGAGCAGCCGACCAACTCTTCATCATGCGTTGATAGTGGCTGCGCTCCCTCCCGGGGTGGTGTCTGAGTTTTTGCAGAAGTTTTTCTGCGTCCAACAACACGGGCTCCCGTCTCTCGATATGGCGGAAGAGGCGAAGCGCCTGCTGGCGAAATCTCTCTACGATGGAAATGGCAATTAACGCGTGCCTGATTGACACGTGAAGGGAGGCCTTGAGCTTTCGTAAAAGGTGTTCGCCGGCGGCAATAAGGTGAGCCACCTTTTGGGCGTGAGTGTGATAGCAAACATATCCAACTGATGTTATCGTATCTTTCGGTTCAACGATGTTCACGCGCTCGCCTTTCAAAAACGGCGCGATTTGGTACCCGTAATTCAAGAACCGTTCTTCCACACCGTCTTCCAATTCCACGCAAACGTCTCCCAGCGAGCGGAAGCTGCGTAGCTCGGCCAACAGTCCATTCTTTAGTTGTTCATCGCCGACCTTAGGAGATGGTATTGAGAAGTCCAAATCGGGTGCGCAGAATAGAATTCTGCTGAAGAGACCGCCAAACATGTCGTCTTCCTTGGCCGCGGCCCTCAGAGCCTCGACGTTTGTAGTTCCCCAAAGAGACAAAGCAGGACTTCGCACGTCGACACTTTGGCCTCGCGTTCTACGGTACAGGATGGGGTGACAGTCGATTGCCTTGATCAGGTTCTCGCGCGCAGCCCGCATGTGCTCGCGACCAAAGTCCTTCAACAGCCCGCCAAATTCGTCATAGTCGGCAATCCCGGCTGGCTCGTATTCAAGTGCCTCCATCAGCCCTTCGACGCTTGACTGTGTTGCAATAATGATCTTGGGACGGCCGGCCCTTTCCATCCGGTCGACCTTAGTCTGGATGGCATTCGCTTCCTCACCTTGCTCATCCTTGTCGCTCTTCTTGAGTGCATTTAGTTCCCTGCGGAGGCATTCGATCTCCTTGTTATATTGAGCTTCTTCCTCTTCTTCGATCACCTCTGTTAATCCGCGCGCAAATAGAGTAGGAAGAGTCTTTCCCGTACCCTGTATCCCGACAATAACGCCTGCGATTGTTGGACGAAGTCTAGTGGGAGTCTGGAGTTTCCCCGCGAGGACGCCGGCCATCAAAGCTAAACAGATAAGAACGTGATAATCATTTGGGACTGAGGAAAGCTTGCCAGAGGCGTATTTGATGTACTCACCGAGGAATCCCTCTGGCGGTTGAATTCGAACAAGCTCTTCTTCCTCGGGCGACAGGACTTGTAGAGGGCGGTTAGACAGGAACCGCAGCGCTGTCTCAAGAATGTCAAGAATGTAGGTGGCGCCATGTCTGGCGGCGGCATCGTCTGGGCCGCTGATGCCGGGCTCGGGCGGAAGTTCAGCGATACTGACCAGTGCTCCTTGCCCTTCCAACCAACCGGCCAACTGGCGGCGGGCTTCCTGAACATCCCGGTTTGTTCTGGCGTTTGAATCGAAAAGGAGAATGACCCCTCTTCCGCGCCAGATCATCCTTCGCAAGTCCGGGATCACTCCCTTTACCGTCTGAGTGCCGCCTTTTGGCGCGGGGGTTTTCCCGATTCGCCCGCGCCAGGACCACACGCCTGGCAAGCCGATGGGCAGGAAGTGAGGCATTTCAGCCGCATCGCCCAGCCCGTTCCATGCAACAGCCCACATGGCCAATGTTTTCTTCTCTCCCTCGACAATCAGAATCGGCATTTTGATTTGCTCGAGCCAAGGACCGATCTGTCCCGGCGGAAAATACACGCGATTTCCGGCCCCGGCCGCGGAGATGTACTTTCTTCTTTCGACTACTCTCTCCCCAGATTGCTCTAGATCGGAAGAATCGCGGCGCAGTCGATAGGTTACATTCCGGCCCGTGATTGGATCTGGGAATGGGAAAACGGTCCCGGAGTAGCTGCCTCCTCGACCATTGACACCGAAAAGTTCCCGCGCCTCCGAGTCCGAGACCCTGCGGAGACACGCCGCAACCGCTACCTCACGCGGAATGAAGCACCGTTCCAGGGAAGCGAAGTCACTTTGATCGAGATCCCGGCCTACTTGAATTGTGTCAGTCATTGTTTCGCTCCGTGACGGGAGTTTTCTTGTGAGGTGATGGATGGTCGCGCCGGGCAAAAACTTCGACAGCTGCACGCGGTATGAGCCGTTTCCGGCCCAATCGGCGCGAGGGCAAACTCCCGGCGCTCAAAAGGTAGTCGAGCTGGCGAATTGATATAGAAAGTATTTCCGCGGATTCCTTTCGGGTGAAGAGTAGTTTCTCGGTCATGTCCCCTCCTTGCAGGAACGCGCTTGAATGTGCGCATCGCCTCATCCATGATTGTCTTTCAACCAATGGGACAATCGCTGCTAAGTGACGAGGAATGTGTGATCTGGCTTCGGGAGGCGCTCCTTGCGCTTGGGGAAAAGCTCGAACGTACTCCCTCCTCGCTCTGGACACCAACTGGAAGCATCCAGGGTCGTAGTTTTCGCGCTACGGTCTACCTGTACTCAGACTACGAAAAGGATTCGGGCCTATGTGTGCAACTTCGCCTGCGGAAGAGGGGGCCAGGTCGGCACCGCGACCGCTACATTTATTTCAGAAGGGAGAAATCAGGTCGGCGCCTCCGCCATGCTAGGACGTGGAGAGCTTTGGGAGGGCGAATAGAGTCTAGAAAGGCGTCGTCCCATCGCAAGCTCTCGTTGATCAGACTAAGCTGAGATATTTTTGGGTTTCACAGGTTCCGCCAGATGATTTGCGCGCACAGCTGATTTTTGCGCTCGCGCAATTGGGGTTGGTCGAAACTCATTCGAGCGAGATCTTCTGGCTTGGGGAATACATACGAAGCTTTCGGTTTCGGAAACACTATCCTGAGGACATTTCAAAGTCAGAGCGCAAACAAGCGAGACACGCCATTGCTCATGTGGTGGCCCACGTCCTTACAGAACACTGGTCTTTTCCTGAAGACTATCGCGCATTCCGTGAGTACCTCGCGAATGCTGTCCGAAGGGCCGCAAGAGAGTATTTTGGCAAACCCTTCCCGGTACAGAGCGAGGAGTTGGAAGCAGCAGACACTTTTCACTATGTCCCAGACTACGCGGTTGAAGCTGCAAAAAGTACGGACGAACGCAAACTGGCACGGACTCGCACCTGTTCGATCTGTACGAAAGAACCCCTGTCGAAGGAGTCTTATAACGTACAGGAAGCAGCAAGAATCCTTGGCACAAGCAAAGGATATGATTATAGACTTTGTCTTCAGGGTAGGATCCAAGCGAGAAGCCACCCAGTCCGGATCACCAGTTCAGGGCTTGAGCGCATCCGTTCATTGCAGGAAGTAAAGCATGCCCGAAAAAAGGAGATTCAAGAGTTTCTAAAAGCTGGCAAGAGAAGAGACGCTGCTAGAAAGGCCGTCTACAGGAAATATGTGCGAATGCCGGCCATTGTCATTTAGCATCTGGTGTCAGTTGGTTTTGCTTCTTCGTGCATTGGGGTGCGCCCCCATGCAGTTGGACCGTGCCACGGAACCGGCATGGATACAAGGAGATTGCGTGTTTGTTCGTCCTCACGCGCACCAGTGCATTGTCGTGCAAGATGGCGGGAATCGAGACTCAAAATCTCGTGGCCCACAAGGCCGTGGGGGTTCAAGTCCCTCCTCCAGCACCATCCCCCTGTACCAGGATGACACACAGTGAAAACCGGGCGAAGATTCCCCTTGCGCCCGATAATTCCCCATGCGTAAGATACGCGCTCAAAGAGGTCGCATCCGGTGCCAAAAGAGAAACCCAAGGTCGCCATCGGCCAGGTGATTCGCACTTACCGCGGTCAGCGCGGACTCTCGCAGGGCGATATCGAGCGCCGCACCGGCCTGCTGCGCTGCTATCTGTCCCGCGTTGAAAACGGCCACACCGTGCCCTCTCTTGAAACATTGGCCAAAATCGCCGAGGCCATGGAGATCACCCTCGCCGACTTCTTCCCCGGCACCGAAACGCCCCGCGACCGCGACACGCAAAAAATGCTCGGCGAGCTCTCCGACGACGAAATTCGCTTCCTCTCCGAAATTAAGAAGCACAGCTCCGGCCTCACCGACGGCGACAAGCACCTGGTCCTGGCCATGATCCGCAAAATGGCCAGCGTCCCTCCGCCGCCTCCCACGCGCAGCAAGGCCGCTGCCGCCCAGCGCCGCCCACTCTATTAAAGTTTTTCAGTTGGAATCTCTATCTGATTACTGAGGACTGCTTGCTCGTCTTGCTATCGCGGCCGGCGCTGTGCCGGGCACTCCTGCGGTTGTCATTCCGAGCGAAGCGAGGAATCTGCTTTTTCTTTATCCGTGTCTATCCGTGTGCATCCGTGATCTCTCGGGCCTTCTCTTGGAACCTCGAATACTCCACAATCGCCCGGAACACCCGCCCTCGCCCGATCACTTCCTCCCCCGCCCGCGCTTCCACTTCAAACGTCAGAAACTTCTCGCCGATCTTCACCAGCCGCGCTGTCGCCGTCACTTTCGTTCCCGCCGGCACAGCCTTCAGGTGATCCACTTCAATCCGCGTCCCTACCGACATCGACCCGGCCGCCAGCGCCGGTTGCACCGCCTTTGCCGCGGCTACTTCCATCATTCCAATCATCGCCGGTGTGGAGAAAACGGCCGGCAGCCGGGGGTCATACGCCGCAATCGTCCATTCCCGCGGCACCACTTTCTCAACCTTGCCTTCTAATCCCGGCGCCAGTGTCGGCTTTTCCGACGGTGCGCTGCTCACCTCGTCGGCTCCCCGCTGCCTGTCGCTCCCGGCACCAGCGTTCGCTGCGGCTTCAGGAAACTGGTCGCCACTTCCGTCATCGTCACGCCCAGTTGTGACCACAGCCTCCGCTTCAGGCTCCGGTAATCCTGCGCCCCGCTGAAAACGTCGGCCATCAGCTCGCGGAATGTTGCGCTGCGCTCGACAAGCTGGATCATCCGCGTCGCTACCGCACCGCCCAGGAACCGCCCGCGATAGAACCGCCGAGCAATCCGCGTCGCAAACTCGAGGTCCGCCGAAAACGCCTTCCGCACCCGCGACGGATACGACTCCGGCTGGCTTTCGATCAGTGCCTGCGCCAGCAAATCGCCCGACCGCAGTGCGTAGTACAGACCCTCGCCTGTAATCGGGTCCACCCACGCGGCCGCATCGCCCACCAGCGCCCAGTTCCGCCCCACCACGCGCCGCGCGCTCAGCGTATGCGCCTGCGGCGAGGGCAGTACGTGGCTGTAAAACTGCGCTCCTTCGCTTTCCACATTCTCTTCCCGCAGAAAATCGTGCAGGTGTCCGCGCAACTCCTGGCTGGTGTGCCGCGCCATGCTCCCGCAGATGCCCACCGAAAGGTGGTCGCACCGCGGGAACGACCACAGATAGCCCTCGAACCGTCGCAGGAACTTCACCTGAATTCCGTCCGCCTGCGCCTTCACGAAGTACCCCAACGTCATCTCCAGGTCTTGCGGCTCGAGCTTCCGTGTCTCCGGCAGCAGCACGTTTCGCGCGCCCGCGGCGATCACCACGAAGTCCGCCGCGTGCTCCCGGCTGTTTCCTTCTTCTGCAATCGTCAGCCGCGCCTGCGTCCCGCGCGTTTCAAGGTGCGTCACCCGCGAGCGCACCACCCGGCAGCCCGCCGCCGCCGCGCGGTCCAGCAGCAGACCGTTCAGCACCGTGCGCGAATAGATCACGATCGGCTTGTCCAGCTCCAGTCGCGCCCGGTGCCCGCTGCTCGAAATCAGCTCCACGGTCCGGATCAGTTTTTTTGGATGGGGTCCGTCCAGCAGGAAGGGATAGGCCGCAATGGCCTTGTGCGTCAGTCCGCCGCCGCAGGGTTTCTCCCACGCCAAGTGCTCGTCGAACAGCGTCACGCGGAAGCCCGCCTGCGCCAGCCTCTCCCCGCACACCGCCCCCGACGGCCCTCCCCCAACAATTGCGACTTCATTCATGATTCGATTTGCCGCTCGCTACGTCCGCACTACGTAATCGGAAACACGCTGGCCACAAACCAAGCCGCTACTATAGCACCGAACACTGCGGCCGCCAGCGCCGACCCCGTCCGCTTGCGCACTGCGTCACTCCCCATCCGTTGCAACACCGATATGGTCGCCATGTACACAACGAACAGCAGCATCAGCACCGCTCCGCTGTCCAGCACAAACAACCCAAACATCATCGCCAGCCACAAGATCCCCCGCATCGCCAGAAAAATCCCCCACCGCCGCCACCCGGTTCTTGCTCGACCTGCGTCGGGGCCCGCTTTAGCAGGCCCTCTTTCTCTTTCCTCCGGCGCCCCCAACGCCTTCTCCTCCGCCCACAAATACGGCACAAATACAAACACTAACGCCGCAAACCTCCACCACCGCGCCGCATTCGGCCACGCGTCCGTCAACTCCCAATTCACCCATCCGCCAAACGCCATCGCCGCCCCCAACCCCACCACCGCCGCCATCCCCACTCCCCGCCAAAGCCGCACTCCGCGCCCCTCCACCACTCGTATGGGCAGCGCCTGCCACGCCCTCTGTCGCCTCATGACGGCCAACACGATGCCCGCTACTAGCAAAAACGACGCCAAATAATCCCCGTTGTAGATCCCCAGCGCTCCCAGCGGCACCCAGAACTTCAGCACTCCCGCCGCAAACATTCCCATCACCGCCCACTCCACTAACACTCGTCTCGCCCCCCGGCGGTCTCCCTGCTCTTCGCTTCCTCGCGCTCGAAACGCCGCCGCCACCCCACTCGCCGCCAGCGGAAAAAGCATCATCAACCCTGCCGCTCCCAGCGCCGTTCCCAGTACGACAGCTGTGAAAGCGTGAAAATGGTTTGATAAATCAGTCGGGACTGCGCGTCGCCACCAGCCGTCAATCTCTTCCCAGACCACCCGGTCCAGCAACAGGCTGGCATGTTGCGCGCGCGGTACCACCACATACCGTACGCCACGCTTCTGCCGCACGTCCTCGTCCGTGTCGCGCACTCCTCCCGCCGCCCGCAAGAGTTCCGCGGCAGCCTGCCTGAGTTGTGGCAGATCGTACTTCGCGCTGAACACCAGCAAATTCACAGGCATCCGTCGCGGCAAGACCATTGGCGCCGGCGAAATCGCCACAGTTGCCGCCGTCGGGAACCGGTCTGCCAGCCGAACGGCAACCGCGCCGCCAAACGAATGCCCCACCAGCAGGGTCCGCTCCAGTTTGATTTTTCTTTGTTGCGCCAGCGTGCTGACCACCGCCGCCGCGCACTCCTCCGCTCGCCCGAAGGTAAACGGTTCCGAACTGTCGCCATGCCCGGGAAAATCCACCAGGTACACCTCCACGTCCGAAAGGGCCAGCGAATGCCCCAGCGCGCGCATCACGCCACGGTTGCCTCCCAGTCCGTGGAACACCACGGCAGAGACAGCCGCGCCCCGTTTCGCCTTCACGTAGGTGAGAGGGACCGTGCACCCTCCTGCCTGAATTGTGATGCTTGAACTATTGAGGGCCAAAGGACCCAGGAGGCGCAGACAAAGCGCGCCCGTGCCGACCAGCGCGCACGCCAGTATCACCCGCAGCCACTGCCGCCGTTTCATCGGCACTCCCAGCCTGCGTGATAGAATGATGCGTCGTAGCAATTACTCATCTCTTGTAGCTCACGTCGGGCTGAGACCCGTTTTTCGGGCCGAGGCTGACGTGGGGCTTTTCCGGTGGGGCATCCGAGTTGGGCCAAGTCCTTTCGCAAAATGACCTGATTCTCGCCGTTGCCGACGCCAAACGCAACGCCCGCCGCGTTGTCTTCACCAACGGCTGCTTCGACCTCCTCCATCCCGGCCACATCCGTTGTCTCGAGCAGGCCCGCTCCCTCGGCGACCATCTCATCGTCGCCATCAATAGCGACGCAAGCGTCCGCTCCCTCAAAGGCCCCGGCCGCCCCGTTTTGCCGCAGCATGAGCGCGCCGAAATCCTCGCCGCTCTCGCCTCCGTGGACTACGTCACCATTTTCGACGCCCCCACGCCCCGCGATCTCATCGCCCGCCTTCTCCCCGATGTCCTCGTTAAAGGCGGCGACTGGGGCCCTGAAGAAATCGTCGGGCGCGCCGAGGTCGAATCCGCCGGCGGCCGGGTCGTCTCGATTCCGGTCGAGCCCGCCTACTCCACCACCGCCATTCTCGACCGCATGCGCCGCGCCGGCGCGCCGCCCTCCGGCTCGCCGTGATGCTTCTTCCATCGGTCGCTGAGCTTCTCGCGCGCGTTGGCCGCCATCCTGCGCTCGAGGAAACGCTCGACTCCTTGCGCCGCGGCGCAGTCGAAGAGCGTCTCGCCGGCCTCACCGACCCCGCCAAGGCCCTCGTCGTCGCCTTCGCTTCGACCGCCTTGCGTCGCCGCATTTTTTTCCTCGTCGAATCGAACCCTCGCGCCGAGCGCCTCCTCGAGCCTCTCCGCTATTTTGTCCACGCACTCGGCGGCGCTCCCGCGCAGGTGGTCGCGCTTCCCGCGCTCGACGTCCTTCCTGGCCAGCATCTTTCCCCGCATCCGGAAATCCTCGAGACCCGCGCCGTTTCGCTCTCGCGCTTCGCCGCCGGCCAAGCCGACTTGCTGGTCGCGCCCGTCGCCGCCGCTCTCATGCGCCTCCGCGACGCCGCTTCCTACGCCGGCCTCACCCGCACTCTCGAACGCGACGCCCAGGTGCCGCTCGACGACTTGCTCGAACACCTCTCCGCTATCGGCTATTCCCGCCATGAAACTGTCGAGATGCCCGGCCAGTTCGCCGTCCGCGGCGGCATTGTGGACGTTTTCTCCCCCGAAGACCCGCGCCCCGTCCGCCTCGAGCTCTTCGGCGACACCGTCGAATCCCTCCGCGAGTTCGACCCCGCCACGCAGCGCTCCGTCGGCCCGCGCGTCCGGCTCGTCCTCCCTCCGCTCACCGAGTTCCCCCGTCGTCGCGACCTCCTTGAGCGTCTCCACGTTCAGACCACCTCCGACGCCACCGAAAGCGAGCTTTCTCTTGCCGGCGCCCCTCCTGGCTGGGAGTTCGAAGCCGCGCGTCTCGAGCCTGGCACCGGCACACTCTTCGATCTCGCCGATCGCCCGCTGGTGATCCTCGACGAGCCCGAGGCCCTCAACGACGCCATCCAGCGCTTCCTCTCCAGCGCCGAAGAATCCCCCTCCGCCTCCTCCTGGGACTCTTTCTTTCTCTCTGCCGACGAATGGCGCTGCGCCCTCGCTCCTCTCTCCCGCCTTTTCCTCGAGCAGCTCCCTCTGCGCCGCGCCGACCGCGAGCCCCGCGTACTGCTCTCCCAACCCGCACCGCGCTATCACGGGAATGTTCCTGCCTTCATGTCTGAAATGCGCGCGCGTCTCGCCGCCGGCGAGCAGGTTCTCGTCTCTGCCTCCTCGCTGGGTGAACTCGAGCGCCTCGCCGACCTCTGCCACGAATACGAGCTGGCCTACCGCCTCGGCGAGCTCGAGGAAAACGTCACCTCCGTCCGCCTCGCCGAGGACTCTTCCGCTGGCAGCGTCCCCGCCCTCGTTCTTGCCCGCGCACCGCTCCTCGAAGGTGTCGTGTTTCCCGAAGCCCGCCTCGTCCTGCACGGCTCAGCCGATCTCTTCGAGCCGCTGCCTACGCTCGCCCGTCCCAGTCGCCCCAAGACCGCCGGCTTCTTCGCAGATTTTTCTGAACTGAAGCCCGGCGACTTCGTCGTCCACGTGGACCACGGCATCGGCCAGTTTCTCGGTCTGCGCCAGCTCGAAAGCGAAGGCGCCCGCGGCGAGTTTATGCTTCTCGGCTACGCCGACAAAGCCCGCCTCTACGTCCCTCTCGAGCGCCTCGATCTTGTCCAGAGCTATCGCGCCGTCGAAGGCGCCCATCCCCAGCTTGATTCGCTCGGCGGCACGGCCTGGGCCGCGCGCAAGGCCCGTGTCAAAAAATCTCTCGCCGACATGGCCGACCAGCTCCTTCGTCTCTACGCCGAGCGCAAGACCGTCAGCGGCTTCGCCTTTTCCGCTGACACCACCTGGCAAAAGGAATTCGACGACGCCTTCGAGTTCGACGAAACCCCCGATCAGACCACCGCCATCGCCGACGTCAAGCGCGACATGGAGCGCCCCCTCCCCATGGACCGCCTCCTCTGCGGCGACGTCGGCTACGGCAAGACCGAAGTCGCCATGCGCGCCGCCTTCAAAGCTGTCGCCGACTCACGCCAGGTCGCCGTCCTCGCCCCCACCACCGTTCTCGTTTTCCAGCACTTCGACACCTTCCGCCGCCGCTTCGCCGCCTTCCCCATGCGCATCGAGATGCTTTCTCGTTTCCGCACCGCCAAGGAACAGAAGGAAGTCCTCGCCGCTATCGAAATCGGCAAAGTGGATGTCGTCATCGGCACTCATCGCCTGCTCTCCCGCGACGTCTGCTTCCACGACCTCGGCCTCCTCGTCGTCGACGAAGAGCAGCGCTTCGGCGTCGCCCACAAGGAGCGCATCAAGGAGCTTCGCAAAGACGTTGACGTCCTCACCCTTTCCGCCACTCCCATCCCCCGCACTCTGCACATGGCCTTCGCCGGCCTGCGCGACATGTCCGTCATCGAAACGCCCCCCAAAGACCGCCTCTCCATCCAGACTGTCGTCGCGTCCTTCGAAGAGCGCCTCGTTCAGCGCGCCATCGAAGAGGAGCTCGCCCGTCAGGGCCAGGTCTTCTTCGTCCACAACCGCGTCGAGTCCATCTACTCCCTCGCCGCCCTCGTTCAAAAACTCGTTCCCCGCGCCCGCGTCGTCGTCGGCCACGGCCAGATGAACGATAAAGAGCTCGAATCCGTCATGCTCCGTTTCATGCACGACGAAGCCGACGTCCTCGTCTCCACCACGATTGTCGAAAACGGCCTCGACATCCCCCGTGCCAACACCATCATCATCAATCGCGCCGACCGCATGGGCCTGGCCGAGCTTTACCAGCTGCGCGGCCGCGTCGGCCGTTCCAACCAGCGCGCTTACGCTTATCTCCTCATTCCTCCGGAGATTTCGCTCACTCCGCTCGCGCGTCGCCGCCTGGCCGCCCTCCGCGAGTTCAGCGATCTGGGCGCCGGCTTCCGCATTGCCGCCCTCGACCTCGAGCTTCGCGGCGCCGGCAATCTTCTCGGCCGCCAGCAGCACGGCCACATCAACGCCATCGGCTTCGACCTTTACTGCCAGATGCTCGAGCGCGCCGTCGCCGCCCTCAAGGGCGAAGCCCCGGCCTCCGAGCTTCGCACCACAATCAACCTCGGCCTCGAAATCCGCATCCCATCCGATTACATCCCCGGCGAAAACCTGCGCCTGCGCACCTATAAGCACATCGCCGGGGTGGCAGGCGGCGCCGAGCGCGACGAGGTTCGCCGCGAGCTGGAAGACCGTTTCGGCCCTCCGCCGCCCGCCGTCGACAATTTGCTCGACTATGCCGTCCTCAAAGCCCTCTGCGAAAAGCTTCTGGTCGCCTCGGTGGAGCGCCACGGCAGCGAGCTGGCCGTCAAGTTCCGCGCCGAAACGCCGGTTAATCCCGGTGAGCTTGTCCGCATCGTCCGCACCAGCCCCGGCATGCGCCTCGACCCCGCCGGCGTCCTCTGGATGCCGCTCCCGCGGGGGAAGGGAAGCGCCGTCGCTGCGGTCAGAAACGTATTGCTCGAACTCCAGTCGAAGGGATAAGATTCACTCGCCATGAAACCCACGACATCCTTGCTCCTTCTCTTTCTCTTGCTGCTTGGTTCGGCCTCGCTGGCCGCCCAGTCCAAGAGCGTCGTCATCGAAGAGATCATTGCCCGCGTCAATAACGAGATTATTACCACCAGCGATCTGGCCCGCGCCCGCTCCGCCATGCTCGAGGACGTCCGCGCCGACTGCCGCGGCTGCACCCCGGCTCAGCTTCAGGCCGCCCTGGCGGAGAAGGAGAAGACTCTTCTCCGCGACCTCATCGACCAGTCGCTCTTGGTCCAGCGCGCCAAAGATGTCGGCATCAATGTCGAAACAGACGTCATCCGCCGCATGGACCAGATCCGTCAGCAAAACAATCTCAAAGACATGGACGAGCTCGAATCTAAGATCCGCGAGCTCGGCCTCAGCTTCGAGGAATGGAAAGACGGCCTCCGCAAGAGCCTCCTCTCCCAGCAGATCATCCAGAAAGAGGTCGGTTCCCGCGTCCAGATTGGCAGGGACGAGATCAGCAAGTACTACGACGAGCACAAAAGTGAATTCCACCGCCCCGAGCAGGTCGCTCTCCGCGAGATCTTCATCACCACCGAAGGCAAGGACGAGGCCGGCATCGCCGAGGCCGAAAAGAAGGCCCGCAATCTCCTCGACCGCGTCAACCGCGGCGACGATTTTATCGAGCTCGCCAAACGCTATTCCGACGGCAGCACCGCCCAGCGCGGCGGCGAACTTGGCATCTTCGAGCGCGGCCAGCTCGATAAGTCCATCGAAGACCTCGTCTTCAAGCTCGACCGCGGCCAGCTCACCGACATCGTTCGCACCAAGACCGGTTTTCTCTTCCTCAAGGTCGAAATCCGCTACGAGGCCGGCATTCAGCCGATGGAAAAGGTTGAAGCTGAAATTCAGAACCGCCTCTACTACGAAAAAATCGAGCCGGCCATGCGCACCTACCTCACCACACTCCGCGAAGAAAGCCACATCGTCGTCAAGCCCGGCTTCACCGATACCGCCGCCGTCGCCTCCAACCCAATTCAGGAAGTCGAGCCCGGCGCCACCAACGCTGAAAAGGAAAAGGAGAACAGGGGCCGCCGCTGGTACTGGCCGTTCGGCTCAGGCAAGTCGGAAAAACCATGAAGCCCGCTTACGTTGCCGACCTTCAGGCCGACCAGACCGTCACCACTTTCTTCCTCGTCTGTGAGAAAGAGCTGCGCACAACCCGCGAAGGCAAGCCCTTCCTCCGTCTCGAACTCGGCGACCGCACCGGCACGATCGAGGCCCGCCTGTGGGACAACGCCGAAGAGATCAGCGCCAGCGTTGACCGCGACGACTTCGTCAAAGTCCAGGCTCGCGTCGAGCTTTATCGCAACAAGACTCAGCTCTCTCTCGACCGCCTCCGTCGCGCCACCGCTGAGGAAGTCGACCTTGGCGATTTCTTCCCTCACACCACGCAGGACGTCGAACAGCTTTACGCTCGCCTCCGCGAGTTTGCCGCGTCCATCTCCAACCCCTGGCTTGGCGGCCTCTGCCAGAGCGTCATTGAAGACCCCGCCATCGCCCCCGGCCTCAAGCGCGCCCCTGCAGCCAAGACCATGCACCACGCCTATCTCGGCGGCCTCCTCGAGCACATCGTCAGCCTCTGCACCCTCTGCCGCGCCGTCGCCGGCTGTTATCCCGAAGCCGACCCTGACCTTCTCCTCACCGGCGCCATCCTCCACGACATCGGCAAAATCAACGAGCTCTCCTACGAACGCTCCTTCGGCTACACCGACCAGGGCCAGCTCCTCGGCCACATCATCATGGAGCTCGAGCTACTCACAAAAAAAATGGACGCCATCGACGGCTTCCCGCCGCCGCTCAAGACGCTCGTTCAGCACCTCATCGTCAGCCATCACGGCCGCTACGAGTTTGGCTCGCCCAAGCTGCCCATGTTCCGCGAAGCCCTGATGCTCCACTATCTCGACGATCTCGACTCCAAGCTCGCTTCCATCCGCGCTTCACTTGCCTCCGACAAGGGCGATGGCGATTGGACCGCCTGGAGCTCCGCCCTCGAGCGCCGCCTCCTCCGCGTCGATCGCTTCCTGCAAGCCGACGCGCCCCCCGCCTCCCAGCAAGCCCCGCAACAGCTCAAGCTCGATGCCGCCGCTGGCGGCTCCGGTCGCAAAGACTGATCATGGCCTCGTCCCCCCAACCCGCCGCCCAGGAGCCCCGCGACACCGGCCTCGGCAAATCCCTCCTCGAGCTTGCACCTCTCGAGCTCGAATGCATGAACACGCTCTGGCCTCTCGGCGAAGGCACCGTCCGCGATATCCAGCAGCAGCTCGTCCCCGTGCGCCCGCGTGCCTACACCACCATCATGACCATCATGGACCGCCTGGCCCACAAGGGTGTTGTCACGCGCCGCAAATCCGGCCGCGCCTGGCTCTACCGCCCCAATCTTTCTGCCGAAGATGCCCGCACCCACGCCGTCGATCGCCTCGTCGAAGGTTTCTTCGACGGCTCCTCCACCGCCCTCGCTGCTCACCTCTCCGCATCACCCGACGCCGCTCTCGCCTCACAACTGCCCGCGAGGCCTGTGCGCCCTGCCCGCTCTGATCGCCCACGCGTAGCGCCGGGAAATGTAGCGGCCGCTTCCAGCGCCCATCTTTCTCAACTGGCGAAGGACGAAGTGGAAGCTCACGAAGATCGCGCAACGATTTTTTCTCCAACGCGCCTCGACGATAGCTTGCTCTAATGGTTCCTCGCGAGTTACGAATTACGAGTCACGGATTACGTTTCTGAAATGCTCCCTGCTTCACTGACAATCCGCGACGTGACCATCCGTCCCGCCACCGTACTTGCGCCCATGGCCGGCGTCACCGACACTGTCTTCCGTCGCGTCATCCGTTCGCTCGGCGGCTGCGGCCTGATCATGACCGAGTTCACCAGCGCCGAAGGCGTCACTCGCAACGCCGCCCGCACCCTCCACTACCTCTACTTCCAGCCCGACGAGCGCCCCATCACCGCCCAGCTCTTCGGCGCCAACCCGCAAGTCATGGCCTCGGCCGCCGCGCTCGTTGAGCAGCTCGGCTTCGACATCGTGGACATCAACCTCGGCTGCCCGGCCAAAAAAGTCGTCAAGTGCGGCGGCTCCGGCCTGTTGCGCGACCTTCCGCTCCTCGAAGAAATCCTGCGCTCCGTCCGCTCCGCCGTCCGCATTCCACTCACCATCAAAATCCGCGCCGGCTGGGACGACACCTCCATCGTTGCCACCGACGTCGCCCGCATGGCCGAGCAGGTGGGCGTCGAAGCCATCGCCGTCCATCCTCGCACGCGCCTTCAGGGCTTGACCGGCAGCGCCGACTGGAGCATCATCCGCGACGTGAAGCAGGCCGTCCGCATGCCCGTCATCGGCAATGGCGACATCAACTCCCCCGAAGATGCCGCTCGCATGGTCCGCGAGACCGGCTGCGACGCCGTCATGATCGGCCGCGCCGCTGCCACCAATCCGTGGATCTTCCGCCAGATTGAGCAGTACGCCGCCTCTGGCGGCTATGAGCAACCCACCGAAGCTGATCGCTATCGCCTGCTCTCCGGCTACTTCCGCAATCTGGCCGACTCCGGCATGCCCGACGCTCTCGGCAAGATGAAGCAATTCGCTTGCTGGTTTACCCACGGTGTCCGCAATGGCGCCGAGCTTCGCCGCCAGGTCCATGCATCCCGCGCAGCCGCCGAAGTCCTCGACCGCGTTGACTCCTTCTTTTCTCAGACCACTTTTGCCGGAGGTGATTCGTGAGTCCAACTGGTGGAGCGGGAACTGCCCTCGAACGCCGCGCCGAACGCCGCATCGCCGTCCATCTCCCCCTTCAGGTCCGCGGCACCGATAGCGAAGGCATCGCCTTCGAAGAATCCACCGAAACCGAAAACGTCTGCCGCTCTGGCACCGCCTTCGTCATCAACCGCGAGATCGAGCTCGGCGCCACGGTCGAGATCGCCATCGCCATGCCTCGCCAGAGCCGTCAGGGCGAGACCGACTTTGCCACCGTCGGTCGCATCGTTCACGTCATGCCCGGCAAAACCAAGCGCGAGAAAATCGTCGGCGTCGAATTCACCGGCCCGCGCTTCCACCGCATCTTCGCTCCCGAATCCGCCGACTGACACAACGCGGCGCGGGTTCCTCTTCTCTGTGCTCTCTCTGTCGCTCTGTCTCTGTGTCCGCTGTGTTAAATGAAAACGGTTTGTCCTGGCGGGTTTTCTTCCCCGGAGGAGTTGTCTGATACAGAAGAATGCTTACTGTCTCTCGCTCAACACCACCTTGTAGGCGTCACGCTTGGATAGCCCGCGCTCTCGTGCTGCTTGCTTGAGCGCGGCCTTGTGATCCATTTGCTGTTCCCTCATCAACTGCTCCACTCGCTTCGGCAACGATACATTTGAATCCACGGCGGGCGCAGCCGCCTCTCCCGGCCCCACCAGCAGCGTAATCTCACCCCGCGGCGCCTTCTTTTCAAACCGCTCGGCCAGCTCGGCCAGCGTCCCGTGCACAAATTCCTCATGCAGTTTCGTTACCTCACGCGCCACCACTGCCGGCCTCGCGCCCAATATTTCCGCCGCATCGCGCAGCATTTCCACCAGCCGATGTGGCGCCTCGTAAAACGCAATCGTCCGCCGCTCGCCCGCCAGCCGCCCGAGCGCCCGCCGCCGCTCTCCCGCCCGCGCCGGCAGGAACCCCACAAACACAAACTCATCTGTCGGCAGCCCCGACGCCGCCAGCGCCGCCACCAGCGCCGACGGTCCCGGCACCGGCACTACTGGAATCCCGTGCCGCTGGCACAGCGTCACCAGCCGGTGCCCCGGGTCCGAGATTCCCGGCGTCCCCGCGTCGCTCACCAGCGCCACCTGCGCGCCCTGCTCCAACTCGATCACCAGCTCCGCCGCCCGCGTCATTTCGTTATGCTCGTGGTAGCTCACCAGCCGCTTCGCAATGTCGTAGTGACTTAGCAGCTTCTGCGTCTGCCGCGTGTCTTCGCACGCAATCACGTCCGCTTCCTTCAGCACGCGCAGCGCCCGCAGCGTGATGTCTTCCAGGTTTCCGATCGGCGTCGCCACCAAGTACAGGCAACCCGTCCTCTCCTCCGTTGTCGTTCGTTTCTTCATCGCTGTGCCCGCTTCTTCATCTCTGCCCGCGCCAGTCTAACATGTCTCCTGCCCGCTGCCTTTGGAGTGCGGCGGCT
>CAZHLD010000004.1:55542-96326 GCA_964533185.1 uncultured Acidobacteriaceae bacterium
CTGCCCGCGCCAGTCTAACATGTCTCCTGCCCGCTGCCTTTGGAGTGCGGCGGCTCTTGTCCCGAGCGAAGCCGAGGGATGCCGCCGGTTTGCCTCCCTCCTCGGCTCGGCGCGTCCTGCGTCACCACATGCCCTGGATGTCATTCCAAGCTCTGTGCGCAACGAGGGGCGAGGAATCTGCTTTTTCCTTCCCGCTTTTCGAATCACGAATCATGTTTTACGAGTCACGAGTCCCGTATTTCGAATTGCGAGTGTCGTTTTTCGCAACTTCTCCCGCGCCGATTCGTCCGCCCCGCGCGCCCATGCTAGAATCGCTTGCTTCGAGACACAGCCAAAGGAGTCTCCGGGTGCCCCTCTACGAATACGAGTGTCAAAAATGCCGCGCGCGCCACGAGCGCATCGAAAAACTCTCTGGCCCGCACCTGAAAAAGTGCCCCACCTGTGGCGGAAAAGCCGAACGCATGGCCTCTTCGCCCGCCATTCAGTTCAAGGGCTCCGGCTGGTACGTTACCGACTACGGCGGTAAATCTTCCACCGGCGACTCATCCAAATCCGAGAAGTCCGATTCAAAGGAAACCAGGGAAAGTAAGGAAGGTAAGGAATCGAAGGACTCTAAATCCGACTCTTCCTCAAAAGACTCTAGGCCCTCAAAAAAGTCCTGACTCTTCTTTCCCTTCTCTACACCCTGCACCCTAAATCCTTTTCAACCCTCTTCTCAATTACAATTTCAAACTCTTCAAATACCCCCGAAACGCCTCCCCCAGCTCCGCATTCTGCAACGCGATCTCAACCGTCGCCTTCAGAAACCCCAGCTTGTCGCCGGCGTCATACGAAATCCCTTCATAGATGTACGCCCACAAACCCTTCTCCTGCGCCAGCAATCGCAGCGCATCGGTCAACTGGATCTCGCCGCCCGTTCCGGGCTTCGTTCGCTCGAGACAATCAAAAATCTCCGGCGGCAGCACGTACCGCCCCGTAATCCCCAAGTTCGACGGCGCCTCCGCCGGCTGCGGCTTCTCCACCAGCGTCCGCACGCGCAGCAGACGTTCTCCCCACGGCCCTTGCGGCGCTCGCTCTCCGCCCACGATTCCGTAGAGCTGCGTCTTCTCCCGCGGCACCTCTTCTACCGCAATGGCGCCCACGCCTGTCGCCTCGTACACATCCATTAACTGCCTCGTCGCTGGCCGCGGCCCGGGGATAATCACGTCGCCCAGCAGCACGGCAAACGGCTCGTCGCCCACCAGGTCCTTCGCAATCAGCACCGCATGCCCCAGCCCCAGCGGCTCTTTCTGACGCGTGTAGCTGATCTGAACCATGTCCGCGAGCTCGCGCACCATGTTTGCGCGCTCCGGCTTGCCTTTCTCCATCAGGAACTGCTCCAGCTCCGGCGCTGCATCGAAGTGGTCTTCGATCGCCTTCTTGTTCCGGCCCGTGATGATGATGATGCTCTCGATCCCCGACGCCACGCACTCCTCGACCACATACTGCACCAGCGGCTTGTCCACCACCGGCAGCATCTCTTTCGGCTGCGCCTTGGTGGCCGGCAGGAACCGCGTCCCCAGCCCCGCCGCCGGCAACACCGCTTTCCGGACTCTCTTCGTCATTTGCCCTTCTCTTCCCTCTGTCTCTGTGTCGGCGCTTGCCCCGAACCTGTCGGGGTGGCTATTCTCGGTTTGGCCTTCGCAAAATACGCGGCCCCCGCGCCCCTGTCAATTCACGAGCTCCTTCAACCGCGGCGAAACGCGGACGGACGCCAGCTCGCGTCGAAGTTGATTGTATTTCAGCCAGCCCTTTTCTGTAAGCACACGCATACCCGTTTCGTATCCAACGAAATCGAAATAGTAGTTGCAGACGACGACATTCCTCGGCGGCCGTGTCCATACCTCCCTTGCTGGCCTTGCCCTTTCTCTGTAGTCGGACAGAATAGCCAGCTCCCGCGGCAGGAATTTCGTCGTGTCGGCCAGGATCCAGACTGGATTCTCGAAGAACCGTGCGCTATCGACGAGTGCCTGGGTGCCGACCTTATTCAGGAAATGGATCCAATTATCATGTGCTCTGACGCTGTCGGCCCCGATCACAAGCACGTTAGCTGCGCAAAGATCGCGAGTCAATGCGGCGTCCGTTGTGAAATGAACTACTAGCCCCATCCGGGCTATTTCCCGGGCAGTCCGGCGGCCTTCTACGGCAGGACGCCCTTCCGAACACAAGACTATGCCCACCTTTTTTCTTGATTGACAGATGGCTCGTAGAACGGTCGAACTATAGGAGTAGGTCGCGAGGGTCCATTGTCCCTTGCGGCGAAGCGCTTTGGAAAAGTGCTGGGCAATTCGCATCGGGGCTGTTTCGAGTACCTTGCGGAAAAGCGAAAGCGATTCTGCAAGTGCTTCTATAGAGGCTTGCACGTCAACCGACAAAGCTACCTCGTTGGCCAGGCGGATCAGTGGCGCCATGGAGGGCTGTGCATTTAGAAGCGCCCGCGCCACCTCCATCAGCTCCGTCTCTCTTGCCGTAGGCTTGCGCCGCAACCACACATTCAAGGCCCTTACCGCCCGCAGCGCCAGCTCCGCCGCGCCCGACGTCCGGTCTCGCCCAATCGCTTCCAACTCGCGCTTTAGCTTGCTGTCCACGCGCGTATGCTAACATGGAGAATTGAACGATAGGCTCATCGAATCCTTGACGATTGGATCTTGCATCCAGGCTTGACGCGTTACAATGATTCAATGATCCGATGATTCAATGACCCAATGACCCGTATCCTCGGCATCGAATCTTCCTGCGACGAAACCGCCGCCGCGGTTGTCGCCGACGGCCGGCAAATCCTTTCCAACGTTGTCGCCTCTCAAATCAACTTGCACGCAAAGTACGGTGGAGTAGTTCCTGAGCTCGCCTCCCGCGAACATCTCCGCCAGATCGTTCCCGTCGTCCGCGAAGCCCTCGAGCAGGCCGGCCTCTCGCTGAACGACCTCGACGCCGTCGCCGTGACGCGCGGTCCGGGACTCATCGGCTCGCTGCTTGTCGGCGTCACCTACGGCAAAGTCCTGGCCATGTCCATCGGCAAACCGCTCATCCCCGTCAATCATCTCGAAGGCCACGTCCACGCCGTTCTGCTTGAAGCACATCTCGCCGCCCGCGAGCCGCAGCTTCCTGCCGTCTGCCTCATCGTCTCCGGCGGCCACACGGTTCTCTACGACGTCCACGCCGCTGCGTCCGACGGCGGCCGCGTCACGCAATTCTCCTATCGCCGCATCGGCCAGACCCGCGACGACGCTGCCGGCGAAGCTTACGACAAAGTCGCCAAACTCCTCGCCCTCGGCTATCCCGGCGGCCCGGTCATCGACCAGCTCGCCACCGGGGCAGGGAAGGACGCTGTCGCTCTCGCTGGCGCCATCCGCTTCGGCAGCGTCAAGATGAAAGGCAATCCCTACGACTTCAGCTTCAGCGGCTTGAAGACGGCCGTTCTCTACTACGTCCGCGCGCATCCCGAGCTTGCCCCGGAGATCGAAGCCCGCGCTCAAGCCCTGCGCGAAGGCCATCGCAAAGTCGCCGAGCTTCTCCCGCTCTGCACGCCGCATACTCTGGCTTTGTTGGTGAGTTTTCAAAACGCCGTGGTGGATGAACTCGTCACCCGCACGCTCGCTGCCGCCGAAGAATCCTCTGCCCGCTCGATTCTTGTCTCCGGCGGCGTCGCCGCTAACACCCAACTTCGCCGCGCGTTCGAAGAGGCAGCAAGGAAGCGCGGCCTCGAGATTTTCTTCCCCAGCCGCGCTCTCTCCACTGACAACGCCGCCATGATCGCTGCGGCCGCCTACCCGCGCTTCCTTGCTGGCGAGCGCGCCTCGCTCGACCTCAACGCCGAAGCCTCTCTCCCCCTCGCCTAGAAGCTTCTTGTAGGGCCGGCTCTGTGCCGGCAATAGTTCTCCAACTTGCGCCTTTAGCTATCCATATTCCAAGTATCGACTACCGCTTTCCATTTTCCGTCGGCCTGTTTTTTCCACACGACAAGGTATTTCCCCACCACAGTCGACGTCTTGCCCTTCTTGTCTTTCACGGACTGTGTAAATCGCCCCGTTTCGTACGCCAGGTCGCCGTGATGCGACAGAGTGATGTCGGTGGTCTCAATTGATGCCAGTTCCGCTGGATCCTTGTAAAACGCCTCCCAAGTTTTCCGCCGCTGCTCCGGCGTCGAAGCCCGCATCATGCTAGGTGGCAGAATGGTCGCTTCTGCCGCGTAGAATGACAGTGTCTTTTCCAAGTCCCTGGCCTTGATCGCCGCGCCCCATTCGGCTGCCGCCGTCCGAATGGCCTTTTCCTCCGCCGCCAGATCAACCGCTGGTGTGGCCGGCGCCGGTGCTTGATATCCGCACCCTGCTGCCATTCCCAGCATGATTACAACCACAAGCGCAACCCCGAGTCTCATAACATTTTGCTTCATGAGCGTCTTTCTCCTTTCGCCGCGCACTTTGCCGCATCTTGCTTCTCCCTGTCAAGCTCCACTTCCTCCTGCTCCCTGTCTCCTGTCCCGTGATGTACAATTTCGCCCCCATGCGCATTGCCGTAGATACCGGCGGCACCTTCACCGACTGCGTCTTCGTCCGCGACGGCCGTTTGGAAATCCTCAAAGTCCCCTCCACACCGCGCAATCCCGCCGAAGCCATCGGCAACGCCCTCGAAAAGATTGGTGTAGGGGCGCAACATTTGTCCCGAGCGAAGTCGAGGGATGTTGCGCCCCTGCAGCACCTCGACCTCACCTGCGGCACTACCGTTGGCACCAACGCGCTGCTCGAACGCCGCGGCGCCCGCGTCGCGCTGGTCACCACCACCGGCTTTGAAGACGTCCTCGAAATCGGCCGCCAGGCCCGCCCGCGTCTTTACGACTTCTTCGTCGACCGCCCCGTGCCTCTCGTCGCTCGCGAGCGCCGTTTCGGCCTGCGCGAGCGCATCGCCGCCGATGGGCGCCCGCTTTTGAAACCCTCCCTTGCCGAGCTCGCCCGCATCGTCCGCCTGGTCGAAAAATCAGCCGCGCAATCGGTTGCCGTCTGCCTGCTTTTTTCTTTCGCTAACCCCGCCCACGAACAGGCTCTCGCCCGCGCCCTGCGCCGCCGCGGCATTGCGTTCGTCTCCATCTCTCACGAAATCCTGCCCGAGTTCCGCGAATACGAGCGCACCGCCACCACTGTCGTCAACGCCTACCTCGCTCCGGTCATGACTCGCTACCTCGCCGAAATCGAGCGCGAGGCCGCGTCCTCCACCTCATCCTCGAAGTCCGCCCCGCGCCCGCAGGTCCGCATCATGCAGTCGAGCGGCGGCATCGTCTCTGCCGCCGTGGCCTCCCGCGAACCCGTGCGCACAATTCTCTCCGGTCCGGCCGGCGGCATTCTGGGCGCGCAATACGTCGCCGGGCTCGCCGGTTTTCCGCGCATCATCAGCTTCGACATGGGCGGCACTTCCACCGACGTCGCGCTCGTCGAAGGCGCCCTCCGCACCACCAACGAATCCCAGCTCGCCGACCTTCCCGTCGCCGTGCCCATGCTCGATATCCACACCGTCGGCGCCGGTGGCGGTTCGATCGCCCGCTTCGACCGCGCCGGCGCTCTGCGCGTCGGCCCCGAAAGCGCCGGCGCCGACCCTGGCCCCATCTGTTATGGCCGGGGCGAGCTGCCCACCGTCACCGACGCGCATCTCGTGCTCGGCCGCATCGCTCCGGAGGGTTTTCTCGGCGGCGAGTTTCTGCTCGACGAGCGCCGCGCCCTCGACTTCATTCGCCGCGCCTCCGCGCCCATGCGCTCGCTTGAACGCTTCGCCCAGGGCATTCTCGACGTCGCGAGCGCTGTCATGGAAAAAGCTATCCGCGTCATTTCCATCGAGCGCGGCTACGACCCCCGCGACTACACCCTGGTCGCCTTCGGCGGCGCCGGCGGCCTGCACGCCTGCGACCTCGCCGCCGCTCTCGAAATGCCCCGCGTCCTCATCCCGCGTTTTCCCGGAGCTCTCTCCGCCCTCGGCATTCTCCGCGCCGACGTCGTCCGCGATTTCTCTCAGACCATCTGTTGGCCCGTGGACTCTCTCCGCCGCGCCCGCGCGCGCCTCGCCCGCGTCTTCACCTCGCTCGAGCGCCGCGGCACCCACGAAGTGCGCGCCGAAGGTTTTTCTTCCTCGCAGATCCACGTCCAGCGCCTGCTCGATCTCCGCTACGTCGGCCAGGCCTTCGAACTCACCGTCCCCGCACCGCACCGCATGGTGCGGGGGCCTGCGTCCGGCGATTTTGTCGCCGCCTTTCACCGCGCCCACGACCGCCGCTACGGCTACTCCGACCCAAAGCGCCCCGTCGAAATCGTCACCGTCCGCACCCGCATCTCTGGCCGCACGCCCAAGCCCGCGCTGCCTCGCTCGCGTCCATCCGGCGCCAACGCTCGCGGGGCCATCATTGGTTCGCGCCGCGCCTTCTTCTCCGGTCGCGCCTTCGATACGCCTGTCTACGACCGCTCAAAACTCCGCGCCGGCAACCGCTTCCGCGGCCCCGCCATCATCATGGAGTACAGCGCCACCACCGTGTTGCCGCCCGGCTGGCTCGCCGGCGTCGACTCACACGAAAGCCTGGTTCTCTCTAGGAGAGGGAATTAGCCATGTCCTTCGACCCCACCCGCCTCGAAATCTTCAAAAACCTCTTCCACTCCGTCGCCGAAGAAATGGGCGCCGCTCTTCGCCGCAGCTCTTTCTCGCCCAACATCAAAGAGCGCCGCGACTACTCCTGCGCCGTCTTTGACTCCGCTGGCCAGGTTCTTGCCATGGGCGACCACATGCCTGTCCATCTCGGCTCGATGCCCATGTCCGTCGCCGCCGCCATTGCCGCGCTCGACCTCGGCCCCGGCGACGCTGCTCTTCTCAACGACCCCTACGCTGGCGGCACGCATCTCCCCGACCTTACTTTGGTCACGCCCGTGTTTCTCCCCGGCCGTCGCCGCCCCATCTTCTACGTCGCCAACCGCGCCCATCACGCCGACGTCGGCGGCTCGCAGGCCGGCTCGATGGGCCTCGCCCGCGAAATCTTTCAGGAAGGCTTCCGAATCCCGCCCGTCAAGCTCCTCGAAGCCGGGCGTCTCTCGCGCAGTGTCATGACTCTTCTTCTCGGCAACGTCCGCACCGCCGGCGAACGCGAAGGCGACCTCACCGCGCAGATCGCTGCCTGCCGCATCGGCGAACGCCGTCTCGCGGGTATCGTCTCCAAGTACGGCCGCAGCGAAGTTGAAGCCTACAGCCGCCATCTCCTCGACTACTCCGACGCTATGATGCGCGCCGCTCTTCGCTCCATCCCCGACGGCCGTTACCGCGGCGAAGATTTTCTCGATGACGACGGCATCACCTCCCGCCCGCTGCGCATCGTCGCCACCGTCCGCATCCGCGGCGAACGCGCCGAAGTTGATTTCACCGGCTCCGCGCCCCAGTGCGCCGGCAGCGTCAACGCCGTTGCCGCCATCGCCTGGTCCGCCGTCTTTTATTGTTTCCGCTGCTTGCTCGACGAACAGGTCCCGGCCACCTCCGGCCTGATGCGCCCCATTCGCGTCATCGCTCCCGAAGGCACCATCGTCAACGCGCGTCCACCCGCCGCCGTCGCCGGTGGCAACGTCGAAACCTCGCAGCGCATTGTGGACACGCTTCTCCGCGCCCTCTCCCGCGCTGTTCCCCAACGCATCCCCGCCGCCAGCCAGGGCACCATGAACAATCTCACCTTCGGCGGCACTGACCCCCGCCGCGCCGGCGCGCCTTTCGCTTACTACGAAACCATCGCTGGCGGCCTCGGCGCCCGTCCGGGCAAAGATGGCATCAGCGGCATCCACACTCACATGACCAACTCGCTCAACACCCCGGTCGAAGTCCTCGAACACGCCTATCCCGTCCGTGTCCGCAGCTACGCCCTCCGCCGCGGCTCCGGCGGCAGAGGACGCTGGCGCGGCGGTGACGGCGTTGTCCGCGAAATCGAGCTGCTGACCGAAACTCAGGTTGGGATTCTTTCCGACCGCCGCAAGTTTGCGCCCTATGGACTGGCCGGCGGCGGCCCGGGCGCAAAGGGGAAGAACACCCTTATCGTCGGTGGACGCGCGAAGTCTCTTCCTGGCAAGTGTGTCTTCTACGCCCCGCCCGGCGCCGTCGTCCGCATCGAATCTCCCGGCGCCGGCGCCTGGGGCAAATCCCCCCGCCCGCGCACACCCCGCCGCAAGAAACAACGCTAGTTGGCTACTTCGAGCGTGCTTTGGTCTGTTCGCTTTTGACTTTCGGTGGGAACCTACAACTGATCAATGAGGACGGACAATGGACGACGGATAACGGATAACGGATAACGGATAACGCCAAACCCTAAACCCTTTCCCCTACTCCATGCTCTCCATCGCCACCGGCATCTGCAGCTTCGCCTTGGCCAGCGATTTCACCAGCGCCCCTTCGATACTCGCCTCGCTCGTATTCCTCGCCGTAGCCAGCTCGCTCACCAGCAGGAACTTCGCCCGGTCCAGCATTTTCTTCTCGCGGAACGACAGCGGCTTCGTCCGGCTCAGCGCCACCAAACTCTTCAACACCGCCGCCACTTCGATCAGCGCTCCGGTGCGCATCCGCTCTGAATTCTCCTTGAACCGGTGCTTCCAATCGTGGTGCGAGTTGTACTTCCCCTTCTCCAAAAAGTTCATCACCTTGCCGGTCTCGATTGACCGGATCACCGGCCGCAGCCCCACTGCCTCCGCATTCGACTGCGGCACCATTACCCGCAGCCCGCTCGACGCAATCCGCAGCATGAAATATTTTTCGGTCCTGCCGTTCAGCACTCCGTAGCTAATCTGCTCGATAGTGCCGACACCATGGTTCGGATACACAACTTTTTCCCCAATCTTATACTCCATGTCGGATTCCCCCCAGAGGTGAGCACCCTCTAGTTTAGGGAATCCTCACTTCTGAGTCAATATATATCTCATCCTTTCAGTAGGTTAACCCGCTCTTCCTGGCCGGATTGGAACTCCAATTGCTCCCTCCACCTCTCTCGCTGCTTTCTTCCCCCGGCCCTCATCGCCGCACCTGCGCTACAATCCCCTCGTGCTTATCCTCTCCATCGATACCAGCACCAGGTCCGGCAGCGTTGCCCTGCTCCGCGACCCCTCTGTCCTGGCCTGCCTATCTGACACCAGCGACGAGCCTTATTCCTCCCGCCTCTTCCGTCATCTCGAGCAGATTCTCCACGAGCAGTCTGTTCAGGTGGCCCAAATCGACCTCTACGCCGTTTCCGCCGGCCCCGGTTCCTTCACCGGCCTGCGCGTAGGCCTGACTGCCGTCAAGGGCTGGGCCGAGGTCTTCCGCAAGCCCATCGCCCCGGTCAGCAGCCTTGAAGCCGTCGCCTTCCAATCTCAGTCACAGCACTCCCTCCTAGCACCTGTCATTGATGCCGGCCGCGGCCAAATCTTCGCCGGCCTCTACCAGCGCCGTGAAACCCGCCTCCTCCGCCGCACCGACGATGTCGTCATGCCCGCCGCGGAGTTTCTCGCTTTAGCCAGCTCCGAAGCCACCGGCGCCCCCGTCGCCTTCATCTCGCCCACGCCGCATGTTCTCCGCCCCGCCCTCGACCTGTCCTCCTTCCGCTTTAGCCCCATCGAAGAGGTCTCCCCCGTCCTCGCTCCCTCCATTGGCCGCCTCGGCTGGGCCCGCGCCCAAGGCGGCGATGTGGTAGATGCCCTTACCCTCGACGCCAATTACGTCCGCCGCTCCGACGCTGAGCTCCTCTGGAAGGACCCCGCCTGATGCCCCCCGCAATCCTCATCCGCGCCCTCGCGCCGCCCGACATCCCCTCCATCCTCGAAATCCAATCCGCCAGCCCCGAAGCCTCTCGCTGGACTGCCGCCGACTTCGCCCGCGCTTGCGACGGCTCCCTCCACGGCCTCGTGGCTCTCAGGAGTGAAGTCCTCGCCGGCTTTGTCGTCTCCCGCTTCGCCGCTGACGAAATGGAGATCCACAACCTCGCCGTCCGCCCTGATCTCCGCCGCCACGGCATCGCCACGCAACTGCTGACCGGCGCCCTTGACCACGCCCGTTCCCGCGGCGCAAAAAATTGCTTCCTTGAAGTCCGCCACACCAATACCACCGCCATCTCTTTCTACCTCCGCCACGGCTTCACTCAATCCGGTCGCCGCCTCGCCAATTACTCCGACCCTCCCGCCGACGCCCTCCTCCTCTCCCGCCCTCTCTGAGCTACCTCCATAGCCCTTCCAGCGTGCGCCCGCTCCGCCGGGTGTCATCCCAAGTCCGCCGTGGCGGACGAGGGATCTGCTTTTTCCCAATCCGGCCTGCCGGGAAGGGCGATCTGCCTTGCTCTCCCTTCTTCGCCTCCTTTTCTCTTGGCTCTCCCCCCGCCCCTGTGCTACGTTTCCCCCGTTGGCTTTCTTCTTCCACAAACGAGGAGGGAACTGATGCCCATCCCGTCCGGGGAAATCCGCGAACACCTGTTGGCCAGCAATCCCGAATTTCAACAGCTTGCTCAAGAGCATTCCGGGTACGAAGCGCAGCTCGAGCAGCTCACCAATTCTCCTTACCTGAGCAACGACGACATCTTCCTTCAAACTGAACTCAAAAAACGAAAGCTGCGCGTCAAAGACGCGATGGAGCAGATCATCGCCCGCCACGGCCGCAACCTCGCCACCCGCTGATTTGTAGCTGCGGGTCGTCCGGCACCTGTCCTTCTGTCGTAGAATAGAAGCGCGCGCGGCGGCCTCCCCGCCCGCCTTCCCTCATGGTTCGCGAAGGCTACATCTTTGCCGCTGTCCCGCTCGTACCCGCCATCCTGGCCCTGGCCTTCGGCTGGTACCTGCTTGGCGGAATACTTCTTTTCCTCGCTGCCTTTGTCCTGTATTTTTTCCGGGACCCGGAGCGCCAGGTTCCGGCTGACCCGGCCGCGGTCGTCTCACCGGCCGACGGCCGTATCATGGAGATCGTTGACGAGCCTCTGGGCGCCCGGCCCGGCCGCCGCATCAGCATCTTCCTAGCCGTCTGGGACGTCCACGTCAACCGCGCCCCGTGTGCCGGCCGCATCCGCAAGGTCGAGTACCGGCCCGGGCGATTCTTAGCGGCCATGCGCTCGCGCGCGTCAGTCGAGAATGAACAAAACGTTTTTCATCTGGAAACCGACCGCGGTGAGATCATCTTCAAGCAGATTGCCGGCTGGATCGCCCGCCGCGTCCTCAGTTGGAAGTCAGCAGGCGACCGTGTCGCCCTCGGCGAGCGTGTCGGCATGATTCGCTTCGGCTCGCGCATGGACGTCTGGCTGCCCCTCGACGCGGAAATCCTCGTCCGCCCTGGCCAGCATGTCGCCGGCGGCTCGAGCATCCTGGCGCGGTGGAAATGAGCGACCTCATGAACAGCCCGGAATCCCCCGGCGGCCCTCGCTTCAAGAACCACCGTCTCCGCCGCGGCATCTATCTGCTTCCCAGCGTCTTCACCGTCGCCAATCTCTTCTGCGGCTATTACGCCGTCCTCAACACCCTTAAAGGCGCCGACACCGACCTGGACTGGGCTGCCCGCGCCATCGGCTTTGCCGTCTTCTTCGACGCCATGGACGGCTTCGTCGCCCGTGCCACCGGCTCCAGCACCGAAATCGGCAAGCAGTTCGATTCTCTCGCCGATATGGTCAGCTTCGGCATCGCGCCCGCCTTTCTAGCCTTTGCCTGGGGCGTGCGCGGCATCCTCCAGGCGGGCGACGGCATTGAGGTTCAAGTTTATCAGCTCGGTTGGTTCATCAGTTTCGCCTTTGTCATCTGCTGCGCCTGGCGCCTGGCCCGCTTCAACGTACAGGGCATGTCCGCCGTTGCCGGCTCCAAGTATTTCATCGGCATGCCCACCCCTGCTGCCGCCGGAATGGTTGCCGCCATCGTCCATGCCTGGCGCGCACCCATTGCCGACTGGCGCTGGTCCGTCGCATGGCTCATTCTCGTCGCTGTTCTGGCCGCGCTCATGGCCTCCACCGTCCGCTACTTCAGTCTCAAGGGCGCCGGCTGGATGCGTCGCCAGCCTTCGCTCATCTTCATCCTGATTGCGCTCCTGGTGGCCTCAATCGTCATGTTCTCCCAGGCTGTTCTTCTCCTGATTGCCGGCAGTTACGCCATTTCCGGCGTCATACTGCACGTTGTTCGTCTGCTCCGACACCGCCCGGTCTCTCATCCTGCCTGAGCCATGACCGCTCCCACCGAAGCACGCTCGCGGCCCTCGCGTCTCACCATTGCCGGCGCCTCCTTTCTCCGCGGCAAGGAGCTCAAGCAGCTCTTGGAGGAAAGCACTCTTCCGATCGAAGACCTCCGCCTCTTCGACGAAGAGTTCGCCGCCGGCATCCTCACCGAAGCCGCCGGCGAGCCCACCATCATCCAGCCTGTGGACGAGGAGAGCTTTCAGGGCGCCCGTCTGGTTTTCTTCACCGGCTCGCCCGCGTTTGCCCGCAAGCACGCACCAGCCGCGCGTCGCGCCGGAGCTACCGTCATCGACCTGAGCGACGGCCTCGTCGCAACTCCAGGCGCACGCGCTTGGATCCCCGCGCTCGACTCGCTTCTCCCGCCCCCGCCTCCCGCTCCGGGCCTCTCCGAGGGCGGCGAAGTCTGCGTCTCGCCCTCCGCCGCAGCCATTGTCGCCTGCACCCTCGCCGCTGCTCTCGCTCCTCTTGCCGTTCGCCGCCTGGCCATCATCTTTTTCCAGCCCGTCTCCGAGCATGGCCAGTCGGGCATTGACGAGCTCGAAACCCAATCCGTCAAGCTCCTCTCCTTCCAGCCCATTGCCCAGGACGTCTTCGATACTCAGGTCGGCTTCAACATGCTCTCGCGCTACGGCGACGCCAGCCGCGTGCGTCTCTCCGACTCCCGCGACGCCATCGCCGCCGCACTCCGCACCTATCTCGACGGCCGCGCGCCGCTGCCCGCCATCCAGCTCGTCCACGCGCCGGTCTTCTACGCCTCGGCCTTCAGCGCCTTTGCCGAGTTCGACCCCGCGCGCCAACCCGCCGATATCGAGCGCGCCCTGGAAACCGCCTCCGTCCGCATCACTGTCTCCGGCGATGCTCCTCCCTCCAACCTCTCCGCCGCCGGCTCCACCGAAATCAATCTTGCCCGCATCGAGCGCGACTCCAATCTCCCCGACGGCTTCTGGCTCTGGGGCGCCGTGGACAACCTGCGTCTCTCCGCCGCCAACGCCATCTCCATCGCCGAGCGACTCCTTGCCTCCTAAGCCTCCCCAATCCGCCGCCTCCCCCCAGGGCAGGGAAGTCCCCCCTCACGACGCATTTCTCACGCGCCGCCCTCAGGTTCTTTCTTTTTTGAAATCTGAAATTTCAAATTTCAAATTTCCTTCTCTCCTCTTAGCCCGCCCCCTCCGGTCGTTCGCATCTCGTCCGTGGTCCACCCACTTCCCTCGAGTTACGAATCACGAGTTACGAGTTACGTTCTTCATCGCTCTGTGCCTATTTGCATCCGTGGCTTTTCTCTCCGGCTGCGGCTACCACGTCGCCGGCCGCGCCTCTCGCATCCCTCCCAACATCAAAACCATCGCCGTCGTCACCTTCGAGAATCAGACCGCCCGCTACCGCATCGAGCAGCGTCTCACCCAGGCCGTCGTCCGCGAATTCCTCGCCCGCACCGGCTATCGCATCGTCTCCGACCCTGCCGCCGCCGACGCCGTCCTCCGCGGCCAGGTCACCGGCATCGAGACCGCCGCCGTTCTCTTCGACGCCGCCACCGGCCGCGCCACCACCATGCTCGTCACCGTCCATTTGAAAGTCTCACTCGAGGATCACGCCACCAAAGCCATCCTCTATCGCAACGACAACTTCCTCTTCCGCCAGCCCTACGAAATCTCCACCGACGTCCCCAGCTTTTTCGAGGAGCAGGACCCCGCCCTCGGCCGCCTGGCCCGCGACTTTGCCGCCTCGCTGGTCTCCGCCATCCTGGAGAACTTCTGATGCCCGCCCTCGACACCAAACAGTTCGTCGATCACCTCACGCGCGGCAAGCCCGTCCCCGCCGTACTCCTGCTTGGCAGCGACCTCTACCTCCGCGATCTCTGCCGCGCCAAGCTCATCGAAGCCTCCGTCCCCGAAGATGCCCGCGACTGGGGCGTCTCGCGCTTCTCCGCCGCCGACGATTCTCTCGACCGCGTCCTCGCCCAAGCTCAGACACTTCCCATGCTCGCCCCTCGCCAGGTCGTCTTCCTCGAAGATGTCGAAGCCATTGAAAAGTTGGGCGGCAAGGACCGCGATGCTGCCGTTGACCAGGTCGCCGCCTATCTCGCCGACCCGGCTCCCTTCACCGTCCTCGTCCTCGAAGCCGCCTCACTCGATAAGCGCATGACCCTCTTCAAGACCCTCACCCAGAAAGCCCTCGTCGTCTCCGTCGATTTGGGTGACTCACCCGAGCAGCGCATCCCCGCCGCCACTCTCCTCGTACCTCAGATGGCTGCTCACCTCGGCGTCTCCATCGACCGCGAAGCCGCCGCCGATCTTGCCGACCTTCTCGATGGCGACCTCTCTCGAATCCGCGCCGAGCTCGAAAAGCTCGCCGCCTACGTTGTCGACCGCAAGCGCATCACTCCTGACGATGTCGATGCCCTGGTTATCTCTTCGAAGAAATACACAGTATGGCAGCTTGCCGAAATGCTCGCCGAGCGCCGCCGCCCCTCCGCCCTCGCCTTCCTCGACAGCCTCCTGCGCGAAGGTGAGCCGCCTCCCGCCATCGTCGGCGCCCTTGCCTGGATGTACCGCAAACTCATCGAGGCTCAGGAGCTTTCCCCGCGCACTTCGCCAGGGCAGGCTGCCGGCATGTTACGCATGCGCGCTTCCGCCGCCGCCGTCGCTCTCGAACAGTCCCGCAAAATCCCCCGCCGCCAGCTCCTCGACGGCCTCGTTGCTCTTTACGAGGCCGACAGCCGCCTCAAGTCCGGCGTCGCCGACCAGCGCGCCGTCCTCGAATTCCTCCTCGCCCACCTCATGTCCCCCTCCCCCGCCTAACCACCTCCTCATGTTGCGGCCGGCTCCGCGTCGGCCATTTTTTTCCAAAAACAAAAAGGGCACGGTTTCCCGTGCCCCTTCAACCCTTTTCAATCTTGTTCTTGCTCTTTGCTGACCGCTGAAAGCTGATCGCTTCCCTACACCCTTGCCCCTACTCCCTATTTCTTACCCATCCCCGCCGCCGCTACCGTCAGCCGCGACTTGTATCGGTTGCCCGTGTTCTCATGCAGGATGCCTTTGCCGATGGCCTTATCGATCGCCGCCATCGTCGGACGCAGCAACTGACCGGCCTCTGTGGCGTTCCCTTGTTCGATCGCCGCGCGCATCCGCTTGATCACTGTGCGCACCCGCGTCCGGTTGGCGCGGTTAATCGCCGCGCGCACGATCGAGCGCCGCGCCCGCTTCAGTACCGACTTCTTGCGCTTCTTGACCTTCGTTGGCGTACCTTGAGCCATTCCTGCTCCCTCTCAGCTAGTTTTCCGCAGTGGTTGCGAACCAGCAAGCCTATCCGACGCTGTACCCATTGTCAAACGCGCCTGCCCGTTGCTCTTTCTGTCATTCATCGCCGTTCTGTCCCTTGCGGCGTGTCTCCCCACCCGCATAATGGGACGGACGCCCTTTCACATGGTTACCACTCTCGCCACCAAGAACGACAAGCGCGACGAGCTTCGCCTTCTCGTCAACTCCCGCCATCCCCTCATCGCCGTAGAAACCTACGAGGAATCTCGCGTCGAAGAGCTTCTGGCCGAAGTCGCTGCCGAGCTGGACGTCCCCCTCTTCGTCTGGAGCGTTACCACCGGTCTCGTCCGCCGCGGCACCACGCAGCCCATCTATCAGACCGACCAGCCCGAGCTGGCCCTGGCCAACATCGCCCAGATCCGCGGCGACGCGCTTTTCCTCCTCAAAGACTTCGCCCGCTATCTCGACCAGGACCGCATCCTCCGTCGCATGCGCGAGCTTGCCCAGAGTTTCCGCGAGGTCCGCCGCTCCATCATCCTGTCCGGGCCGTTGCTCAAGCTCCCCTCGGAGCTGGGCGACCAGGTTGTTCCCTTCCATCTCGACCTTCCGGATGCTGGCTTGCTCCTTCCCCTTGTCTTGGAAACCGTAGGAACCCTCCGAAAGCAGCACTCTCTCAAGGTCGAGCTCGATGCCGCCGGCATGCGCCAGCTCGCGCAGAATCTCATCGGCCTCACCCTCGACGAAGCTCGCCGCACGCTCACGCGTTGCCTGCTCGCGCGCAACCGCGCCGACCAGGCCGTGCTCAACGAAGTGCTCGACGCCAAGCGCGACGCCCTCCGCGAAGAAGGCGTCCTCGAATACGTCAAGACCGGCCCTACCTTCGCCGACGTCGCCGGCCTCAGCAATCTCAAAGAGTGGCTCCGCCAGCGCCGCGGCGCCCTCACCCCCGAAGGCCGCAAGTTCGGTCTCGAGCCGCCCAAGGGCATCCTGATCACCGGCGTGCAGGGCTGCGGCAAAAGCCTGGCCGCCAAAGCCGTCGCCGCCGAATGGGGCCTCGAACTCGCCAGGCTCGACGCCGGCTCCATCTACGACAAATTCATTGGCGAATCCGAAAAGCGTTTCCGCAAAGCCCTCGAAGCCGCTGAGCAGCTTGCTCCCATCGTCCTCTGGATCGACGAAATCGAAAAAGGTTTCGCCAGCTCCACCGCCAGCGCCGACGTCGACGCCGGCCTCTCTCAGCGCATCCTGGCCACCTTTCTCACCTGGCTGCAGGACCGCCAGTCCGGCGTCTTCATTGCCGCTACCTCCAACAACATTTCCGCGCTCCCGCCCGAGCTTCTCCGCAAAGGCCGCTTCGACGAAATCTTCTTCGTGGACCTTCCTGACCCCGCCTCGCGCGCCGAGCTTTTCCGCATTCATCTCGAGCGCCGCGGCCGCGACGCCGCATCTTTCGACCTCGAAAAACTTGCTGCCTCCAGCGACGGTTTCTCCGGCGCCGAAATCGAGCAGTCCATCGTCAGCGGCCTTTACTCTGCCTTCGCTCAACAGCAGCAGCTCTCCACGGATATCCTCCTCGCGGAACTCCGCGCAACCCGACCGCTCTCTGTCACCCGCGCCGAAGACATCGCCGCCCTTCGCGCCTGGGCCCGCGACCGCGCCGTTTCCGCCATGTAGTGCCGGATCGCAAACCCGGGACTTCCTTCTTTCTGTCTTTCATCCTCCTATAACATATTGCATTGTAGGCACTTACATCGCACCCCTTGACCCCCGCACCCTCCTCCGCTACCCTATTACCCAGCCAAGGGTCTCGTTTGGAGGTTTCCAAACCGCCCCTGTTCGTCCGGGGCCCAACTCAATGCGACGCACTGTAGAAATCGCCGGCGAGGTCGGGACCCTTTTCGGCACCCTCGACGAGAACTTGAAACTCTTTGAATCTGCACTTGGCGTGACCACTCAACTCCAAGACACCCGCTTGGCCATCGACGGCGATCCCGCCCGCGTAGACCGCGCCGTCCGTATTCTCGACGAATACAACCAGCTCGTCCGTGAAGGCCGCCACCTCGAAAACGGCGACGTCAAATCCCTCCTCCGCGTCGCCGCCGAAGAGCCAGAAATTTCCCTGAAGGGCATTCTCCAGCCGGGCAAACCCCGCACATTTGGGAAGAAGCTCATCACTCCGAAAAGCCCCAACCAGCGCCGCTACATGGAGTGCATCGAGAAGTTCGACATGGTCTTCGCCATCGGCCCGGGCGGCACGGGCAAGACCTACCTTGCCGTGGCCATGGCCGTTTCCGCGCTGCTCACCAAGCAGGTCAACCGCATCATTCTCGCGCGCCCCGCCGTCGAAGCCGGCGAGCGCCTCGGTTTTCTCCCCGGCACGCTCCAGCAAAAGATCGACCCTTACATGCGCCCGCTCTACGACGCGCTCTACGACATGATCGACGCCGATAAGCTCGAGCGCTTCCTCGAAAAGGGCATTGTCGAAGTTGCTCCCCTCGCCTTCATGCGCGGCCGCACGCTAAACGATTCGTTCGTCATCCTCGACGAGGCCCAGAACACCACCAGCGAGCAAATGAAAATGTTCCTCACGCGCCTCGGCTTCAACTCCAAGGCCGTTATCACCGGCGACATCACCCAGATCGACCTCCCCGTCGGCCGCCGCTCCGGCCTGATCGAAGCCATGGAAGTCGTCGGCAAAATCGAGGCCCTCGCCTTCGTTCATTTCAACGAGCGCGACGTCGTCCGCCACAACCTCGTCCAGCAAATCATCAAGGCCTATGAAGAACGCGGCCCTCAGCCCGCGCCCTCGCCCGAAAACGCCAGGGCCGAGTCTGCGAAGTAGCGTTTCCACAGCCATGATCATCAACCGACAGCGTCGCGTACCCGTTGCCACCCGGCCCTTGACCGACTTTCTCGGCCGCGTCCGCTCGGCCCTGCGCCTCAGTGACCGCGACCTTACCGTTTGCCTCGTCAGCGACGCTTCCATCGCTAGCCTTAACCGCGAATTCCGCGGCAAGCCCGGTCCCACCGACGTTCTCTCTTTCCCCGCCAACGGCCACGCCGCCCTAAGACGCGCCCGCCTCTCTTCTTCCTCTCCCTCCTTTACCTCCTCTCCCTCCTCTACTTCCTATTTGGGCGATATCGCCATCTCCCCCGAGGCCGCCCGCCGCAATGCCGCCCGCTTCGGCCGCACTCTCCCGCAGGAGCTTCGCGTTCTCATGCTCCACGGCGTCCTGCACCTGCTCGGCTACGACCACGAAACCGACCGCGGCCGCATGGATCGCGTCGAGCGTCGCCTCCGCGCCGAGTTGGGTCTGAGGTAGCCGATGCCGGTCCTCCTCTACAGCATCGCCGTCGTTGCCCTGGGCGCCTTCCTCGCCGTCTTTTCTTATCTCGACCGCATCTACCGCGAGCTCGGCCGCGTTGCCGTCGGTCGCCTCCACGCCAATCTCGACGTCTTCGAAGCCGAAATCGAGCCGCGTCTTGGCATGGACCGCCGCCGCGCCGCCATCACCTTCAACCTGCTCGCGCATCTTTGGCTGGTTTTCGTCGCGGTCGTCACTGCCCGCGGCGTCCTCTTTTTTGTTTTCTCCTCCGCCGAAGCGCTGGCCCAGCTTCTCGTTTTCCTCACCGTCGAAGTGCTTCTGGCCATGCACTTCATCCCCTACCTGCTCATCACCCGCACCAGCGGACGCTGGCTGCGCCACCTCATTCTTCCCATTCGCATCACCGTCAAACTCATCTGGCCGCTCCGCGCCGCCCTCGAAGGTCTTATCACCCTGGCGCATCTTTCCGAAGACGAGCCGCCCAACGCCGCTCAGGCTCAGCAGGAGGGCATCGAGCAGCTCGTCGAAGCCGCCGAAGAAGAAGGCTTCCTCAAGCGCGACCAGGCCGAGCTCATCGAGCAGGTCGTCGAATTCTCTGACAAGCGCGTCCGCGACGTCATGACTCCTCGCCCCGACGTCGTCGCCATCCCCGCCTCCCACACCATCGAGCAGCTCCGCCGCCTGCTCGTTGACACCAAGTTCTCCCGCATCCCCGTTTACGACGGCTCGCTCGACGAAATCATCGGCATCGCCTTCGCCCGCGATCTTCTCCAGGTTCCCGACCGCGAGCTCGCCTGGCGCACGGTGCGCGAGATCATGCGCCCCGCCCTGTTCGTCCCTGAAACCAAGCTCGGCTCACAGCTCCTCAAAGACATGCAGCAGCGCAACCAGCAGATGGCCATTGTCATTGACGAGTACGGCTCCGTCGCCGGCTTGGTCACAGTGGAAGACCTGATCGAGGAAATCGTCGGCGAAATTGGCGAAGAAGATCGCACCCCTGCCCCCGACGTCGTCCGCGAATCCGACGGCAGCCTGGTCATGCGCGGCAGCGTCTCTCTCGAAAAACTTCAGGAGCTCTTCGGCATCGAATTGCCCCCAGACCGCGCCGAAGACGCCACCACCGTCGCCGGCCTGCTCAATTCCATCGCCGGCCACGTTCCCGCGCCCGGAGAGAAGTACGACTTCGATGGCCTTCGCTTCGAAGTCCTCGAAGCCAACCAGCGCAAAGTTCTCCGCCTCCGCGCCCGCCGCCAGGCCGCCGCCCTCCCCGCCTGAGTAGGACAGGCTTTAGCCGGTCCTCATTCTCTGCATCTGTCCTTCCGGCGTTGGTGGCAGAGGCATTCCTGCCTGTGCCCCTCGCCGCCGCGCACCACCCTGCTCCCGTGCTAGCATGTCGCGCTCGATGCTCGCTCTCCGCCAATTCGCTCGGGCCGTTATCCCCGCGTCGCAGCCTCCCCTCAACCGCCGCGACCTCCCCTGGCTCCTTCTCCTCCTCGCCGTCTTCGTCCTCGCCCTGGCCGTCTCTTGGCAGCGCTGGGGCGATCCACTGATCGACCACGGCCGGGAGATGAACCTGCCTCTCCGCCTCGCCGCCGGCGAAACGCTCTACTCCGACGTCCGGTTCATCTACGCCCCGCTCTCCCCCTACTTCAACGCCGGCCTCTGCCGCGCTTTCGGCCCCTCGCTGGGCCTCCTCTATCTCAACGGCATCCTCACCAGCGTCGGCATCCTCGCACTTCTGTACTCCCTTTCGCGTCGTCTCATGTCTCCTCCGGCCGCAACCCTGGCTCTTCTCGGCGTGGTCTGGCTCTGTGCCTTCAAGCCCGCCGGCAATTTCGTTTTTCCGTACTCCTTCTCCGCGCTCCACGCCTGCCTGTTGGGCCTGCTCTCGCTTTCGTGGCTCATCCGTTTCCTCGAAACCGGGGGCCGTCCCGACCTCTTCATCGCCTCCGTCCTTGCCGGTGTCACTCTCCTCACCAAGACTGAATTCGGTGTTGCCGCCCTCGTCGCTGGAGTTGTTGCCGCCGCGCTCTCTCACTTTTACGGCCGCCTCGCAACTCTCCGCGCCGTGGTCTTCTTTGTCTTTCCGCCGCTCGCTATCGCCGCCGCCGTCTATTCCTTCATCGCCGCGCGCGTCGGCTGGCACACGCTCACGCGCGAAAGTTTTCTCTTCTTCACCCACCTCCCCGCGGAACTGGCCTACTTCTACCTGCACAAATTCGGCTTCGACCGCCCGCTCGTCTCCATTGCGCACATGATTCTCGCCCTCTTGCGCCTCGCCGCTCTTGGCGGAATGATCGCTGCCGCGTCCCTGCTCCTCGCCCGCCGCGGGGCGGGGAAGTCCTCTACGAGCGCCGCTCGCGGCCCTATCCTTCTTCTGGTTATTTCACTGCTGGTCTTGCTGGGGGGTGCGTTACTTCAAGGCGAACTCGGCCCCTTCGTCGCTATGCCCCTGATACTTGTCGCGCTGATTCTCGCCGCTTATTCCCAACTCCACCATCCCCGCGGCCCACACATCGCAGCAGACCGCCCTGCGCTGATCCTTATCGTTCTTGCCGCCTACGCCCTGGCCTGCCTCGCCCGGGCACTGCTTCGCGTCCCCAGCGGCGGCGCCTACGGTTCCTACCTGCTTCCTGTCTCCGTCCTTCTATTTGTCTACGTCTGGCTGGAGCTCTTTCCCCGCATCCTCCAGGACGCACGCGCTTCGCATCTTGCCCGCCGCATCATGGTCGGCGTACTGCTTCTCGCCGTCCTGGCCACGGCATTCAACAACGCTTACAAATACCGCACGAAGTTCTCCTTTGTCCTCTCCACGGCGCGGGGCACAATGCGGGTTCCGCCCGACCACGGCATGGCCTTCTCCCAGGCCATCGCCCTCATCGAAGAAAAATCAACCCCCGGCGACACGCTCGCCGTCCTGCCCGAAGGCACCGCTCTCAACTTCTTCACCGGCCGCCGCAACCCGCTCCGCGACGAAATCGTCCTCCCCGGCATCCTCGACTCCTCCGGCGAAGACGCGGCCATCGCCCGTCTCGCGGCGGCCCGCCCGCCACTCATCTTCATCGCCAATCGCGCCACCGAAGAGTTCGGCCCCAAATCCTTCGGTCTCGACTACAACCGCCGCCTCATGTCCTGGATTGAGCAGCACTACGAGGTCTGCGCCATCCTCGGCCCCGACCCTCGCGCCGACATCCAAATCGGCCACCCCACCTTCTTCTTCCGCGCCTTCTGCCGAACATTTTAAGGGCCGGCTTCAGCCAGCCCTCTCTTGTCTGGTTATGCTGAGGCCCCGACTCGGTCGGGGCCTCAGCATCTCAGCGTTTTGCAGGCCGCACCGCGTGCACTGGCAGCGGAGTCCTTCTACTTCCTCTTCCCTGCAAACGTCCCATTCGGTTGGTAAAACACAATCTCCGTCACCGCTCCGGTCGCATCCTTCTTGAACTCCATGCTGAACCCCGCCAGACCTTGTACGTCAAACGTCATCCCCCGCGCCGGGATCAGCTCCCGCGTCGGCTGCCCGGGCAGGACCAGCAAGAGCGTATCTTCGCCGCGCAGTTGGATCGTCACCGTCTGCGGGCCAAGTTGGTACTGTCCCGTCAGCGGCTCGAGAAACTGTTTCGTCCGCATCGCCGCATCCGCGCGCCGCGTGAAAACGATCGGCTTCACGTTCGGCTCCAACAGCACCGAGAGGCTCTCGATGTCTCCCTTCATATTCGTCGTGAAGCTCACCTTCTCCCGCTCCAGCGGGTTCAGCGGGTCTTCCGGCGTCTCAAACGTGTCGTAGTGGAAGTGCCGCAGCGGTGCCGTAATCCGGTTGAACGTCATCCGCAGCTCGCCTCCGTCCATCTCCACCTTTGCCACGCCGTACCCGGGGTGCTCGTACTCCCCGGCGTACTCCGCCAGGTCATGCGATGGCCGCGTATTCGGACGCTTCTGCGTGAACCCTTTCTTCTTGGCCTCTTCCTGTGCGGCCTCCTGCTGTTTCTGGTCGTCCATCAACCGCTGGCTCCACGGCGCCTGCTCCGCGCCCAGCAGCCGGTCCAGCAGGTTGTAGGTCACGATCGTCGGCAGCGGCTGCCCGCCGCGGTTTGAGAGCACCACCACGCCAATCTTGTCCTGCGGCAGGAAAGTTATCTGCGCGATGAACCCGTCAATCGCCCCGCCGTGCCCCACCATCTTCTTCCCGCGATACGCGCCCACCGTCCACGCCATCCCGTACGCCGTGTGCCCCAACTCCGGCCAGCGCAACGGCCCCTGGATCACCATCTGCGGCATCTGCATCTGCCCTGCGTTGATCGCCGAGAGCAGTTGCTTGCCGTCCGCCTTGCCCTGGTTCATTTGCATCTTCAGGTACTGCGTCATGTCCTCGATATTGGAATTGATCGACCCTGCCGGCCCCACGTTGTCAATCACGCGGAACGGCACCTCCGCTATCTCTTCCTTCGCCTTCATGTACGGCTTCGCATAGTCCACACTTTTCTGCGATGCCTGCACCGACGTGTTCGTGCTCTTCATCCCCAGCGGCACGAACACGCATTGCGCCACCAGCTCTTCCCACGTCGTCCCCGCCAGTTGCCCCGCCAGGTATCCGGCCGTCATGAACATCAAATTGTTGTACTGGTAGGTCTGCCGCAGGTCCTTGCTCGGCTCGAGGTACCGCAGCCGTTCCACCATTTGCACCCGCGTAAATGGCGAGTTGTACCAGAGCGCGTCGTGCCGCGGCAGCCCCGACCGGTGCGTCACCATGTCCCGCGGCGTCAGCCGGTCCGTCGCCGCCTCGTCGTACAAACGAAACCCGGTCAGGTACTCCCGCACCGGCCGGTCCCAGTCCAGCTTCCCGTCGTCCACCAGCATCCCCAGCGTCGTCACCGTGAACGACTTCGTGATCGACCCAATCGCAAAAATCGTCTGCGGCGTCACCGGCAGGTTGTTCTTCACGTCCCGCTGCCCGTAGCCCTTCGACAAGATCACCGTGTCGCCCTGCACCAAACCAATCGCCAGCCCGGGCACCTTCCACTCCTTCATCACCTGCGCCACGTACTCATCAAACCCTTCCAGCGCCTTCGCCGCCGACTGCGCCGGCGCTGCCTGCGCCTGCGCCGCTGCCGCTGTACCCTGCGCCTGTGCCGCCCCACCCTCCTGCGCCATTGCCCCGCCCAACGCCAGCAGCAGCGCCACCACCACGCTCATTACTCGCTTCATGCCCTCGCCCACGTCTCCTCCTCCACTCGCTCTCATCGTTCCTATCCTCCCATTTCGCGCCGCAGCCTACCTTTCCTTCCCCCGCCCGTCAATCTCCGCTCACTGTTTCGGCGGTCTTCTCTTTCCGCTCTCAACTCTTAACTCTCGATTCGCAACTGGCACCTGTCACCTGCCACCTGTCCCCCACCACCTGCTATCATGTCGCCCGATCATGCCTTTCAAATCCGGCTTCGTCGCCCTTCTCGGCCGCCCCAACAGCGGCAAATCCACGCTCGTCAATCAACTCGTCGGCCGCAAAGTCGCCATCGTCTCGCGCCACCCGCAGACCACCCGCAACCGCATCCAGGGCATCGTCAATCGCCCCGACGCCCAGATCGTACTCATTGACACGCCCGGCCTGCACAAGCCCGACTCCCCTCTCGGCCGCCAGATGATGGAAGAAGTCAAAATGGCTCTCGACGGCATCGATGTCCTCGCCGTCCTGCTCGATTCCAGCGTGTCTCTCGGCCCCGACGACCGCGCTGCCCTCGAACACGCCCGCCGTTTCCGCGGCCCGCGCTTCCTGCTTCCCAACAAGATTGACCTCATTCCCAAGGCCACTCTCCTTCCGCTCATTGACTCTCTCTCCCGCGAGTGCGACTTCGTCGGAATCATCCCCATCTCCGCGCTCACCGGCAACGGCCTGCCCCTGCTGCTCGACCGTCTCATCGCCCAGCTCCCCGAAGCCCCGCCGTATTTTCCCGCCGATCTTTTCACTGACCAGCCCGAGCGTTTCCTCGCTGCCGAGTTCCTCCGCGAAAAAGTTCTCGCCACCACGCGCCAGGAAGTCCCCCACGCCGTCGCCGTCCTGGTGGACTCCTTCGAAGAGGGCCCGCGCCTGGTCCGCATCCGCGCCACCGTCTACGTCGAGCGCGACGGCCAGAAAGCTATCGTCATTGGCCGCGGCGGCGCAATGCTCAAGAAAATCGGCACCGCCGCCCGCAAAGAGTTGGAAGAACTGCTTGGCGTGAAGGTCTTCCTGGAGGTTTACGTCAAAGTTCAGCGCAACTGGCGCCAGCGTCCCGCCCTTGTCCGCCAGCTCGACTGGCGCCGCCAACTCGAACACATGAGCAAGGAATAATTCCTTTCCGCCCTGGTCCCCACTCCCTCTCTTCAAGCTTCCGCCGGCGAAATCCCCAGCGTCTTCATCTTCCGGTACAAGTGTGACCGTTCCAGACCCAGCGCAACTGCCGTCCGCGTCATGTTCCACTGGTTTTCTTCCAGCTTCCGCAAAATAAACTCCCGCTCGTAGGCCTCCCGCGCCTCGTGCAGTGTGTTGTAGAACTGCTGCGGACTGCGCGCCACCCCGCGAAACAGTTCCGGTGGCAGGTGGTGCGGCTCGATCTTCTGCTGCGGGCAGACAATCACCAGCCGCTCGATCAGGTTCTTCAGCTCGCGGACGTTCCCCGGCCACGGGTAGCGCAGCAGCACAACCATCGCCCCGTCGCTCAGCTCTTTCGACTTCCGACCGTACGCCGCGCTGAACTCCGCCAGAAAATGCCGCGCCAGAATCGGTATGTCCTCCTGCCGCTCCCGCAGCGCCGGCACGTAGAAGGGAATCACGTTCAGCCGATAAAACAGGTCTTCGCGGAACGCCCCGCGCGCAATCTCCTCCTCGAGCTTCTTATTCGTCGCCGCAATCACGCGCACGTCCACCGTCACCGCCTGGTTCGACCCTACCGGCTCGAACCTCTGCTCCTCCAGCACGCGCAGCACCTTCGACTGCGTCTTCAGGCTCATGTCTCCCACTTCGTCGAGGAACAGCGTGCCCCCGTCGCACTTCTGAAACTTCCCCACCTTGTCTTCGCTGGCCCCGGTGAAGCTCCCCTTCAGGTGCCCGAACAGCTCCGACTCAATCAGCTCCTCCGGGATCGCCGCGCAGTTCACTTCCACAAACGGCCGATCCCGCCGCAGGCTCGCCGCGTGCAGGGCCCGTGCCGCCAGTTCTTTGCCCGTCCCGCTCTCGCCGTAGATTAGTACGCGCCCGTTCGTCGGAGCCGTCAGCGCAATCTGCTGCCGCAGTGCCTTCATCGGGATGCTCTCCCCGACAATCTGGTACCTCTGTCCCAGCTCCGCCCGCAGCCGCCGGTTTTCTTCCTCGAGTCGCATGTACTCGATCGCCTTCTTCACCGTGCGGACCGTCTTCTCCAGCGACAGCGGCTTTTCCACAAAATCAAACGCGCCCAGCTTGGTTGCGCGCACTGCCGTCTCGATGTTCCCGTGACCCGAGATCATCACCACCATCGTTCCCGGCGCTGCCTCGCGCAACCGCCCCAGCGTCTCGAGGCCGTCGATCCCCGGCAGCCATACGTCCAGCAACACCACGTCGTATGGCGCTCGCCCCACCGACTCCAGACACTCTTCTCCCGTCGCTACCGTCTCCACGCGGTAGCCTTCCTCTCGCAGGATCGCTCCCAGCGACTGCCGTATCCCGCTCTCGTCATCCACAATCAATACCGTCTGCGCCATTCCCTCGTATCCCCGCTCTCAACTCTCAACTCTCAACTCTCAACTCTTCTCTTCCGCTTCTCTATGTCCTCTCTTTGTAGCCTCCGTAACCTCTGTGCTGAATCCCTCTCTTCCATTACCAACTAAAACGCCGTCACTTCTGCCACCGGCAACACAATCACAAACCTCGCCCCCACCGGCATCCCATCCTCCACGCGGATCGTTCCTCCATGTTCCTCGATAATCCGCGCCGCGATCGCCAACCCCAGCCCCGTCCCGCGCTCCTTGGTCGAAAAGTGCGGCAGGAAAAGTTTGTCTTTGTCCTCCGGCGAAATCCCGTGCCCACTGTCGGCCACACTGATCTCGACCGTCTCTCCATCCGCGCTCGCCCGCGTCTCGATGCGTATCTCCCGCGCCTTCGACCCTTCGAGCGCCTCCGCCGCGTTGTCAATCAGGTTCACCACCACGCGCCGCAGCAGCTCCGGGTCCGCCTTGATCGCCGGGATCGACGCCGCCAGCTCCGTCCGCACGTTAATCCCGTCCAGCCGCCCGCCAAACAACTCGAGGGCGCTCGCGACAATCGCGTTCGCGTCCGCCGGCACCAGCCGCGCCGTCGGGAAGCGCGCAAACTGCGAGAACTCGTCCACCAGCGTCTCCAGCGCCGCCACTTCGCGCTGGATCAGCACCGCGCACTCGCTCACCAGTGTCGAAAGCTCAGGTGACACAGGCACTCCTGCCTGTCCCTCAGGTTTTGCCCTCTCGATGTGCCGCATCAGTCTCTGCGCCGAAAGCTGGATGGGCGTCAGCGGGTTCTTGATTTCGTGCGCAATCCGCTGCGCTATTTCCTGCCACGCGCTGGCCTTCTGCGCGCGCAGCAGTTCGGTCAGGTCGTCCAGCACCACCACGAAGCCCGGGTTCGACCGCCTCGGCCCCAGCGACGATACCGTCACCGCCGCGTGCACCACCCGCCCGCCCGGCGCAATTTCCAGCGCCTTTGACGCTGCGCCCAGCCGCAGCGACTTCCTCATCAGTTGCTGCACCCCGTGCGCCGCCTCTTCGCCCAGCAGCTCCGGGAGCGCCCGCGCTTCCCGCGCCTTCTCGCCCAGGATTTTTATTGCCGCCGGGTTCAGCCGGATCACGCCGCCCTCTTCGTCGAGCGAAATAACTCCCGTCGGGATGTTTTCCAGCACCGCTTCCATCAGTTTTCGCCGACGCTCCAGCTCCTGCACCGCCAGTTGCAGGTTCCGCGTGAACTCATCAATCTGACGCCGGCTGTCTCCGAGCTGCTCGGTCATCTGGTTGAACGACCTCACCAGCGCGCCTAGCTCGTCCTGCGCGTGCACGTCCACGCGGTGGCCGAAGTCGCCCGCGCTCACTCGCTTCGTCCCCTCCGAGAGCGCCTCAATCGGCACCGTCACCTGTTTTGAAAGGAACAGCGCAAACCACATCGCCGCAAACAGCAGCAGCACCGTGAACAGCAGCAGGTACAGCAGCATCTGTGCCTTGTACGCCCGGTACTGCTGCTTCTGCGCCTCATAGGCCGCTACCTCTCTCTCGATTTGCGTGTGTCGCTCAAGAAAGCCTTGAGGTGCCCGCCGACCGACCAAGAGGTATCCATCCTGGTAGGTTGTGCGCGCCGCGAGCAGATACACATCCCCCTTGCTCCATACTTCCACGCCACTGGGAAGAACTCGTTCGAACCGCAGGGTTCCTTCACTCGGTAGGTCGCTGACGAGGGACCGTGTCCTGTTGGCTGAGTCAACAGACCACATCGCCTCCGCTCCGAACTCGATCAGTTGCATTACACACTTGAAGCCGCAACGACCTACGGCCGGTGGTGGGTCTTCGATAAGCAGCCGAGCGCGCTGGGCCAACCCTCCGAGGCGTTCGTGTTCTGCCTTGCCCAATCCACTCAGCACTTCTGCGCTTGCCTGGGTCGCCACCTCCAGCGGTCTCGGAAACCACCGCGCCAGGCTTCGGTTCAGCAGCCCATAGCTGATCACAAACATGAAAACCACCGGCAACAGCGAAATCGCCATCGCCCCCAGCACCATCTTTACCTTGAACCGCGAGCCCAGCTTGTCCGCCCGCCGCTCCAGCCACAGCCGCAGTGCCGTCCGCGCGAGGATCAGCCCGAAGACCAGCAGCGCCGCCACGATAAACGTGGACACGGCATAGAGCACCAGCATCTGCGTCCACTGCTGCGGCTCAAACGGCAGGCTCAGCGACCCCAGCGTCACCACCGCCGACAGCAGCAGCGCGATCAGCAGCCCGCCAACTCCCAGCCAGACCCGGTTTTTTCTTTCCCGTGGGCTCATCGCCCCGCCTCCAACGCCCGCCGCTGCGCGTCACTCAAAAACTCACCCAGCGGGCACTCCCCGCACTTCGGCGCTCTCCTCCGGCACCAATTCTTCCCGACGTTCACAATCAATGCGTGATGCTCATTCCACAACCTCACCTCCCGCGGCAGGTTCTTCTCAAAGAGCGCACGCACCTCTTCATATCCCGCCTTCTCGCTCGCCAATCCGTGCCGCGCCAGTATCCTCTTCGTGTACGCATCCACCACAAACACTGCCCGCCCGCCCGCGTATAGCAAAATCGAGTCCGCCGTCTCCGGCCCAATCCCGTGCACCCTGAGCAGCTTCTCCCGCAGCTCTTCGGTCGGCGTTCGGAACATCCTCGCGAGCGATCCGCCGTACCCCTGCCTCAGAAACCGAACAAACGCTTTCAGCTTTTTCGCCTTTTGCCGGAAGTATCCCGACGGCCGCACCAGCCGTGCCAGCTTCGCCTGCGGTACTCGCTCGATTGCCCGCGGCGTCAGCAGCCGCTCGCGCCTCAAGTTCGTGATTGCCCGCTCGACGTTCCCCCACGCTGTGTTCTGCGTCAGGATCGCTCCGACAATTACCTCAAACGCCGTCCGCGCCGGCCACCACCGCATCGGCCCCAGCCGTTCGGCCATCGCCTCGTAAAACAGCAGCAGCGGCTCCCCGACTGGCCCCGTCTTCAGCGAGGCAGGGAACTGCCCTCGCTCCGCTTTCGCCTCGGGCACGTCCGCGACGCCCACCGCGCTCACTTCAACCATAGAAGCCGTTCTCCCCGCTCGCCACTTCTTCACCAGCCGCTCGCCACTCGTCTCCAGCCAATTCTTTCAGACGATAGCGGCCACCTGCACCCAAGTCAAGCCGCCCACTCCGTGCATCTCCCTCAATCCGCCCGACTTCTCTCCCTCCTACACTCTCGCCACACTCGTGTTGCGCGCACGCCACACCCCTGTCCTTTCGAACAGGTATTGCCCGATTCAAAACGGCTGTCCCAATTGGCAGGCTGGTCGCCCTGTCCCATCTGTTAGCGTTAGCGTGGAGAGGGGTGCGCCCTCCGGAGTACCAGATGTCCGTTCGTCTCGGTGAGATTCTCATCAAAGAGAACCTCATCACGCCAGAACAACTCAAGCAGGCCCTCGACTACCAGAAGCAGCATGGTGGCCGCCTGGGTACCTGTATGATGAAAATGGGTTTCATCTCCGACGACGAAATCACCGCCGTCCTCTCCCGCCAGTACGGCGTTCCCTCCATCAACCTCAAGTATTACGAGGTGGATGCCAGCGTCATCAAGCTGATCCCGCAGGACACCGCCATCCGCTATCAGATTGTTCCGCTCTCCCGCGTCGGCTCCACGCTCACCATCGCGATGACCGATCCCACCAACGTCTTCGCCATGGACGACATCAAGTTCATGACCGGCTTCAACGTTGAGCCGGTCGTCGCCTCCGAATCTGCCATCACCGAGGCCATCCACAAGTTCTACGGCGAAGCCGAAAGCGTCGAAGAGCTCAGCAGGGTCATGAAGGACCTCGCGGCCGACGACGCCGCTGAAATGGAACTCGCCGCCGAAGAACAAGAAATGGACCTTGCCACGCTCGAAAAGGCTGCCGAGGAAGCCCCCATCATCAAGCTCGTCAACCTCTTCCTCACCGACGCCGTCAAGCGCGGCGCCAGCGACATCCACATCGAGCCATACGAAAAAGAGCTTCGCGTCCGCTTCCGCATTGACGGCATTCTCCAGTCCGTCATATCTCCTCCGCTCAAGCTGAAAGACGCCATCATCAGTCGCATCAAAATCATGTCCAAGCTTGACATCTCCGAGAAACGGCTCCCGCAGGACGGCCGCATCATGATCAAGTACCGCAAGGACGGCAAACGCAAGGAGCTCGACTTCCGCGTCTCCACCGTCCCTACTCTCTTCGGCGAAAAGATCGTGATGCGCCTCCTCGACAAGGAAAACCTCCGCCTGGACATGACCAAGCTCGGCTTCGAGCAGGAGTCTCTCACCAAGTTCGAGCGCGCCATCCTTCGCCCCTACGGCATGGTCCTCGTCACCGGCCCCACCGGCTCGGGCAAGACCAACACCCTGTATTCCTCGGTCGCCCGCCTCAATACCTCCGAGACCAACATCATGACCGCCGAGGACCCGGTCGAGTTTCAGCTCCCGGGCATCAATCAGGTCCAGATGAAGGACCAGATCGGTCTCAACTTCGCCGCTGCCCTCCGCGCCTTTCTGCGCCAGGACCCCAACATCATCCTTGTCGGCGAGATCCGTGACTTCGAGACCGCAGAGATCGCCGTCAAGGCTGCCCTCACCGGCCACCTCGTTCTCTCCACTCTGCACACCAACGACGCACCCGCCACCATCAGCCGCCTGATGAACATGGGCATCGAACCCTTCCTCGTCGCCACTTCGGTCAATCTCATCTGCGCCCAGCGGCTGGTCCGCCGCGTGTGCTCCAATTGCAAGGAGCCTCTGGCCATTCCCGAGCAGGCCCTGCTCGACGCCGGCTACTCTCCCGAAGAAGTCAAATCCACCACCATCTACCACGGCAAGGGCTGTAGCACCTGCAACAAGAACGGCTATAGAGGCCGGGTCGGCCTCTACGAAGTCATGGAGATCAATGACGAGCTGCGTGAGCTCATCCTCGTCGGCGCTTCCGCGCTCGAGCTCAAAAAGAAGGCTCTCGAACTGGGCATGATCACCTTGCGCCGCAGCGGCCTCATCAAAGTCGCCGCCGGCCTCACGACTCTCGAAGAAGTGCTCCGCGAAACGGTTCTTTAAGGAGAGTGGCACCATGGCTGGTATCACATTGAGCGAAATGCTGAAGAAGATGATCGAGATCGGCGGGAGCGACCTCCATCTCTCCACCAACAGTGCCCCTCGCGTCCGCGTCCACGGCAAGCTCCGCCCGCTTGATCTGCCTCCGCTGAACGCCGCGGACACCAAGTCCCTCGCCTACAGCGTCCTCACCGACGCCCAGAAGCACCGCTTCGAGGAAACTCTTGAGCTCGACTTTTCCTTTGGCCTTAAAAGTCTGGCCCGCTTTCGCGGCAATCTCTTCCATCAGCGCGGCGCCGTAGGTGCCGTCTTCCGCACCATTCCCTGGGAGATCAAGGGCTTCGACGCTCTCGGCCTTCCGCAGGTTGTCAAGGCGCTTTGCGATAAGCCCCGCGGCCTCGTGCTCGTCACCGGCCCCACCGGTTCCGGCAAGTCCACCACGCTCGCCGCCATGCTCGACAAGATCAATAGCGAACGCGAAGAGCACATGATCACCATCGAAGACCCCATCGAGTTCCTCCACAACCACAAAAAGTGCCTGGTCAACCAGCGCGAAGTCCACTCGGATACACACTCGTTCACCAATTCTCTGCGCGCTGCCCTTCGCGAAGACCCCGACGTGGTCCTCATCGGCGAAATGCGCGACCTCGAAACCATCGAGTCCGCCCTGCGCATCGCCGAGACCGGCCACCTCACCTTCGCCACTCTTCACACCAACTCCGCCGTCTCCACCGTCAACCGCGTCGTGGACGTCTTCCCCGCCCACCAGCAGCCGCAGATCCGCGCCCAGCTCTCCATGGTGCTCGAAGGCATTCTTTGCCAGGCCTTGCTGCCTCGCTCCGATGGTCGCGGCCGCATCATGGTCATGGAGGTTCTGATTCCCAACGCGGCCATTCGCAACCTCATCCGCGAGGACAAGATCCATCAGATCTATTCCGCCATGCAGACGGGCACCGGCCAGACCGGCATGCAGACCTTCAACCAGTCTCTGGCCAACGCCTATCAAAGCAAGCAGATTACTCTCGAGATGGCTCTCTCCCGTTCTTCCAACGCGGACGAGCTCCAGGACTTGATCAACCGGGGCGTCACCTCGCCGTCAATGCGTGGCAACGTCCCCGTGGCCCGGCACTAGAGTTTCAAAGAGGAGGTTACACCCATGCCCGTCTATACCTACCGCGGCACCAATCGCTCCGGCAATGCTGTCTCCGGCGAGCAGGTGGCCACCAATAAGACCGAGCTCACCAACCAGCTCCGCCGCCAGCAGATCTCTGTCTCTAAGGTCTCCGAAAAGGGCAAGGAGTTCTCTCTGCCCAGCTTCGGCAGCGGCGTCAGCGCCAAGGAGCTGGCCATTTTCACCCGCCAGTTCTCGGTGATGATCGATGCCGGTCTCCCGCTGGTCCAGTGTCTCGAAATCCTTGCCGGCCAGCAGGAGAACAAGACCTTTCAGAAAGTTCTGACGGGCACGCGCTCGGCCGTCGAGGGCGGCTCCACGCTCTCCGCCTCCATGCGCCAGTTTGAAAAGGTGTTCGATCAGCTCTACGTCAACATGATCGAGGCCGGCGAGACCGGCGGTATTCTCGACACCATTCTCCAGCGTCTCTCCACCTACATCGAGAAAAACGTCAAGCTGAAGCGCGCCGTCAAGTCCGCCCTCGTTTACCCCGTCTCCGTCTTGCTGGTCGCCGCCGGCGTCATCGTCCTCTTGCTCTGGCAGGTCGTCCCCATTTTCGGCACCCTGTTCGTCGGTCTGGGCGTCGAGCTTCCTCTGGCCACCCGCACCGTTATCGGCCTCTCCAACTTCATCGGCAGCATCTTTGGCTTCCTGATCCTGCTCTTCTTTGTTGGAATGGCTATCGGTCTCAAGGTCTGGTACGGCACCCCCAAGGGCCGCATGGCCATTGACACCGCTCTCCTCAAGCTCCCCGTGATCGGTCTCCTGCTTCGCAAGATCGGCGTCGCCCGCTTCACCCGCACCCTGGGCACGCTCATCTCCAGCGGAGTTCCCATCCTCGAGGGTCTGGACATCACCGCGCGCACCGCCGGCAACGCCGTCATCGAGAAGGCACTCCTTTCCGTTCGCAAGTCTCTCGAAGCCGGCCGCAACCTCTCCGACCCGTTGAAGGAGACCGAAGTGTTCCCCGGCATGGTCACGCAGATGATTGCCGTGGGCGAGCAGACCGGCGCCATGGACGCCATGCTCCAGAAGATCGCAGACTTCTACGAAGACGAAGTGGACGCTGCCGTCAAGGACCTGCTCTCTGCCATGGAGCCTGCGATGATCGTCTTCTTGGGCGTCGTCGTCGGCGGCATCGTCATTTCCATGTACTTGCCGCTGTTCACGCTCATTGGCAAGCTTAGCGGCGGTGGCGGCTAGCTTGCACCAACGTCATGTCTGCGTGCCGCTCCCGCCCCGGCGGGAGCGGCGCTCGCACGCTGATCAGTACCTCCGCCTCGCTTGACCCTGTTCTTTTCCGGGTAGCAGAATGATGGGGCTGGGGTCGTTCCGCGGAAGGGCTCCCGCGCATTAGGTTCCGCATGGAAATCACTCAAAACGTCCGGGAATGGCTGGCCTGGCTCAACCGGGTCCGCTTTCTCCTCATCACCTTCCTCCTGCTTATCGTTCTGGCTCTCCGCGACTACACCGAAATCGCCGTTTCCGCCAGGTACTTCATCCCGCTGGTGGTCCTCTGGTACACCCTGGCCATTTTCTACGCCATCCTGCAGCGCTGGATCCCGCAGGCCCGCTGGCATGCTCCCTTGCAGATGGTCTGCGATCTGCTCCTCGTCACCGGACTCGTCTACGTCACCGGCGGCCACGAAAGCTACTTCATCTCTCTCTACCTGCTGGCCATCATCGTCGCCGCCATTCTTTTCAACCCCCGCGGTGCCTTTATGGTCGCGGGCTTCAGCTTCGCTCTCCTGGCCACCGTCGTCGAGCTCACCTACTACGACAAGATCCCCCGTACCGCCTCCACCATGCCTTCCGCCCGCGCCCTGCAGATCTGGGTCCTCAGCAATCTGTTCGGCTTTCTGGCTGTCAGCTACCTGGCCAGCCTCCTCGCGCAGACCCTGCGCCGCAAGGGCGTCGAGCTCGAGGAAAAGCGCGAAGAGCTGCAGGACCTCCAGGCCTTTAACGAGGACATCATCCATTCCATGCGCGGCGGCCTGATCACCACCGACCTTCAGGGCCGCGTCCTGCTTCTGAACCGCACCGGCGAAGAAATCCTCGGCTACAAATTCACCGACGTTCGCGGCCGCGCCCTCCCGGAACTCTTTCCCGACTTCTGGCTTCCTGGCCAGCCACGCCGCTCAGGTGAGGGGATCCCCCGCAAGGAGATTGACTTCGTCACCGGCGACGGCCAGCAACGCTTCCTCGGCATTTCCGCCTCGCCGCTCCGCTCCCGCGCGCAGCGCATCAGCGGCTTTGTTTTCAACTTCCAGGACCTCACCGATCTCCACCGCCTCGAGCAGGAGGTTGCCACTGCCGAGCGCATGGCAGCTCTCGGCCGCCTCTCCTCCGCCATCGCCCATGAGATCCGCCAGCCCCTCACCGCCATGGCCGGCGCCGTTCAGGAGCTCGCCCGCCTCGTTCCGCTCGAAGAAGACCAACAGCACCTGGTCCACATCGTCGCCCGCGAATCCGAGCGCCTCAACCGCATCATCAGCGATTATTTGAACTACTCCCGCGAGAAGACCTACGAATTCTCCGAGCAGGATATCGCCGCCCTGCTCGATGAGACCCTCACCCTGATCGAGCGCAAGCCCGAAATGAACGGCAAGTATCGCATCCAACGCGCCTTTGCCGCGCCTTCCGTTCGCGCCCGCGTGGATTCCAACCGCATGAAGCAGGTTTTCTGGAACCTCTGCGACAACGCTCTGCGGGCCATGCCCTCCGGCGGCATCCTCACCGTTGGCATCGAGCTCCTTCCGTTCTGGGTGCGCATTCGCTTCAGTGATACCGGCATGGGCATAGACCCTCGCCAGCGCGCCAAGATTTTTGAGCCGCTACAGTCTTCGTTTGCCGGGGGCACCGGCCTGGGCCTGGCCATCGTCTATCAGATCGTGCAGGCCCACAGCGGCCGCATCACCGTCGCCTCGGAAAAAGACCGCGGCGCCGAATTCACCGTCGAACTGCCCCGCGTCGCGTAGCTCTGGGTGGGACAGACACTCTTGTCTGTCCTCTGTACAATTTGTCAGGGCCGGGAAGTAAGCCGTGGCCGCACGCTAATTGGTGGTTGAGACTGACAATTTGTTGCCAGTTTCGAATTTCGAGTTTCGATTTTCATTTCCCGGGTCGCTGCCTCTGTTAGGTTGATAGGAGCCTATGGCGCACATCCTTGTCGTTGACGACGAACGCTCCATTTGCGAGCTCCTCGAGATCACCTTCCGCAAGGAGGGCCATCGCGTCGAAGTCGCCTTCAACGCCGAGTCCGCCCGCCGCCGCCTCGAATCCCAAATCTTCGACATCGTTATCTCCGATATCCGCATGCCCGATTCCAGCGGCGTCGATCTCCTCCGCTTTACCAAGGAGATCTCCCCCTCCTCCATCTTCCTGTTGATCACGGGCGTCCCCACCCTCGAAACGGCCATCGCCGCCATCAACTCCGGCGCCGACCGCTACGTCATCAAAGACCACGAGCTGGTTGACCAGCTTCGCCGCGCCGTCGAGCAGGTCACCGAGAGTCTCCGCTGGAAGTCCGAGGCCGGCTACCTCCGCCGCGAGCTTCGCCGCCTCACCGGCCTGGATAACATCATCGGCCGCAGCCCCAGGATGCGCGCACTGTTCGACCTCATCCAGACCGTTGCCCCGCAGACCAGCCGCGTCCTCATCACCGGCGAGTCCGGCACCGGCAAGGAGCTGGTCGCCCGCGCCATCCACGAAAACAGCGCGCGCTCCAAGACTCCCTTCATCACCATTAATTGCGGCGCCTTCCCGGAGACGCTCCTCGAGTCCGAATTGTTCGGCTACCTGAAAGGCGCCTTCACTGGCGCCAACGAAAACCGCCAGGGACTCTTCCAGGCCGCCCACGGCGGCACCCTCTTCATGGACGAGATTGCGGACATGACCCTCTCCATGCAGGTCAAGCTCTTTCGCGTCCTCCAGGAAGGCAAGATTCGTCCCCTTGGCAGCACTGAGGAAACCGCCATCGACGTCCGCGTCATCTCCGCCACCAACAAAGACCTCGAAAAGGAAATCGCCGAGGGCCGCTTCCGTGAAGACCTCTACTACCGCATCAGCGTCATCCCCATTCATCTTCCGCCGCTGCGCGAGCGGCGCGAGGACATCCCGCTGCTTGTTCGCGCCTTTCTCGAACGCTTCCGCAAGTCCATGGGAAAGCCCGTGGAGGGCGTGGACCCCGAAGCCATGCGTCGGCTCGAAGCCTACGACTGGCCCGGCAACGTCCGCGAGCTCGAAAACTCCATCGAGCGCTGCGTCGCCCTCGAGGCCTCCGCCAGCATCACCCTCGCCGTCCTTCCGGAAAAAATCACCGGCTCCGGTCGCCCCTCCGCGACCCTGGCTGGTGCGCCCAACGGTCATCCCAAGGTCCCGCCCGAAGGTCTTGACCTCGATTCTCTCCTCCGCGACACCGAAAAGGCCTATCTGTTGGCCGCTCTGGAAGCCACCGGCGGCGTCGGCACCCGTGCTGCCGAGCTCCTCAAGATGAGCTACCGCTCCTTCAAACACTGCATCAAAAAATATGGGATATAAAAGGTACGCCCCGACAAGGACAAATCTTGTCCTTCCCTCAGGCCCAATTGTGTCCTCTTTCAACGTCACCCTGCCGCCGGCAGTAGGTGCGAGACAGCGCATCCTTCATCCATTCCCTCCTATCCTCCCTGTTTTCAATCCCCTGGTCGCTTGTGCCCTGTCTCTAACGCCCTCCCGCCGGAGTGGTATCCGGCTTGCCCTTCTCTATGCCGGTTCCTCGGTACGGGACACAAAATTCATAAGGAGATTCTTGAATGCGGAATAAGCAAAAGGGCTTCTCGCTCATCGAGCTTTTGATCGTCGTCGCGATTATTCTGATTATCGCTGCGATCGCCATTCCCAACCTGCTCCGGTCGCGCATGGCCGCGAACGAAGCTTCGGCGGTTGGGTCACTTCGCACGCTGACCACGGCTGCGGTCACCTTTTCAACCTCGTGCGCCGGCTTCCCCAACACCCTGGTTATGATGGGCCCGGGGGCCGGCGACTGCGTCACGGCTAACCTGATCGATTCTGTTCTCGGCACGCCGCCGCACACCAAGACCGGCTACGTCTTTGCGTACACTCCAGGTGCGCCGAATCTCAATGGCTTCGCCGATACCTACACCATTACTGCCACGCCGTCCAACGTCGGCACCACGGGCCAGCGTCGGTTCTTCACCAATGAGTCTGGCGTGATCCGCGCCAACGTGAACGGCGCCGCTGACGTCGCCAGCACGCCGATCAGCTAAGCAGTCTCGCGGTTCCTCGGGGGGAGAAAGCCAAACACTTTCTCCCCCTTTTTTTTCTGGATCGGAGCCGCGGTGCTTGTTTTCTCTCTCTTCTCTTTTTTTTCCTCTCTGCGTTCCTCTGCGTACGGCGCCTGCCCCGACCCGCTCGGGGCGCCTCTGCGTTGAATCTTTTTCCTTTTCTTCTTCTTTCCTCACACTACCGTCCTGCTAGACTGTTGCCGATGAGAAAAGCCTTCCTCCTCACCGTTCTCTTTGGCGCTCTCGCTGCCACCGCGCAGGCCCCTCCGTCCGGTACCGCCCGTCGCGTCCAGGCTCTCGTCCGCGCCGTCGAAGCACGCTACCTTCCTGCGCGCACCTTGCAGGCCACTTTTCTCGAGCGCTATTCTGAAAGCCGCGGACACATTCGTCTCGAGTCCGGCACCGTCTTCTTCAGCCGACCCGGTCGCATGCGCTGGGAGTATGAAGCCCCCGAAAAGAAACTCTTCCTCGTGGATGGGAGGAACGTCTGGTTTTACGTCCCCGCCGACCGCACCGTCACTCGCGTCCCCGTCAAGCAAAGCGACGACTGGCGCACGCCCCTCGCCCTTCTCACCGGTAAGGCCAAACTCTCGCGCCTCTGCGCCCGCATCGAGCTTGCCTCCGATATCCCCGCCGCCCCCGGCAATTCCGTCCTGCGCTGCTTGCCCCGCGCGCAGCCGAGAGCCCTGCCCCGCGCCAACTCGTCTGCCGACCCCGCCCCTGTGGCCCTCGATCCTCTCGCCTCCGGCGACACCGTTAACGAAATCCTCCTCGAAGTCGTCCCCTCCACCGGCGAGTTGGCTCGCGTCCTCGTCCGCGAATCCGCCGGCATCGAAATCGAATTTCGCTTCGCCAACTGGCAGTGGAATCCTCCTTTCGCCGAAGTCCTCTTTCACTTCCAGACTCCCCCCGGCGTCGCCATCGTCTCCGCCCCCGCCGAGCTTCGGTAGCGCCGGCTTCCAGCCGGCCTTTTTGGCGTGCGGCGGCTTGCCGCCGCTTTCTCTTCGTTGTCATTCCGAGTCCCGGCCGCTTCGGCCGGGGCGAGGAATCTGCTGTTCTCCCTCCGGGAGTGCGATAGCGCCGGCATCCTTGCCGGCGTTCCTGTCCTTTTCTCCCGCCCCCAAAAGCCAAAGGGACGCAACCGGCCACGGCCGATCGCGCCCCTTCGGTCCCTCAGAATTTCACTGACGGCTGAAAGCTGACGGCTGACAGCTTCTCTAGAACACGATCTTCGCCGCCAACTGAATAATCCGTGGCGTCAGCGGCGAAAACACCGACGATGCCGGTGTCCCGAACGCCGCCACCGGCACCAGGCACGGCGCCGCCACCGAACTGCATGTCGTAGCCGTCGCCGTGGTGGCCCGTGAGAACGCCGTCGTGTTCACCGCAATTACGTTTGCCCGGTTGAAAATGTTGAACGCTTCGAAAATGAACTGGAACTTCACTGTCTCATGGATCGGGATGTTCTTCGTCACCCGCGGATCCAGCGAAACGTACTTCGGCAAGTGGAACGTATTCCGCCCGATGCCCGGGAACCGGTCGCTCCGGTTGTTCCCGTCGGCGTTCAGGTCGAAGCTCACCCCGGCCGAGTACGGCTGTCCGGCCTGCGCCGTGAAGATCCCACTCAGCTCCCAACCGCCCAGAATCGCCCGGCCCACGGCGTTCAGGTTCTTGGCGTAGTCCAGTTGCCAGATCCCGCTCATCACGTAGCGGTGTCTCTGGTCGTTGTCGCCCGAGCCGTAATCGCTGGCCAGATTCGTCGAGTACTGCACGATCTTCGCGTCGTCCGACCCGCCCGGCACCACCGCCGTCGCGTCGGGACGGGTGTCCAGCGCGTGGCTGAACGTGTACGACGCCAGGAACTGAAAGTTATGGCTCAGCCGTTTCTTCACCTCCATGGCCAGCCCGTTGTAGTTCGCCCGCGCCGTGCTCTCAAACTGCTGGATTCGTCCAAATGCCGCAAACGGCCGCGTCCCGTATCGCTGGAACGAGACTGGGCTTCCCCCTTGCACGTTGATCGTCGCCGTCGTCGTCGCCGGGTTCAGGTTCAGGTCCCTTGCACGGTAGATGCGCGTGCCCCGCACTCCCAGCCAGCTCACCGCCACGGAAAAGTTCCGGGCAAATTCGTATTCGAATCCGAAGCTGACCTGCTGGATGAACGGCTCCACGTACTGCGGGTAGAACATGAAGATAATCGGCGGGCTCGACGTGCCTCCCGTCGGCGGCGCGCATTGTGGCTGCGGGTTAGGCGCCCCGCACATGTTGTTCGGATACTGCGGGATCAGCGCCAGTTGCGCCGGCACCCCGCCCGAAAACGATTGCGTCTGCACGTTAATCCCGTTGTTCGAATGTGCCGTCCCGATCATGATCGATGGTGTGCGCCCGTAATAGATCCCATACCCTCCGCGCACTACCAGTTTGTTGTTTCCCAGCACGTTCCACGCCACGCCAATGCGCGGCCCCAAGTTGTTCGAGTCTTCGTTGATTTGCCCCGTGTTGAATCCCAGCGCCAGCGCCGTTGGATTCGTTACCTTGGGTTGCGCGATGTGTTGCATGTCGTAGCGCAGCCCGCCCGATAACGTCACGTTCGGCGAGACGCGCCATTCGTCCTGGACGAAGAATCCGATGTCAAACAGGTTCGGGGAGGTCGTGGGCCCCGTCGTGCCCGAACCGGCGAACGCCTGCAGAAAGCTCACATCCCCGCCCACTCGCTGTGTTGTCCCCGAGAGGTTCCGTCCGAAC
>CAZHLD010000005.1:0-30900 GCA_964533185.1 uncultured Acidobacteriaceae bacterium
CTGAAGCCTGTCCTACAACAAGGCGGAGGCGGAGGAGGCGCCGTAGAAGGCGAACCAAGGTTTGGCAGCAGTGAGGCGCGAGTTGACGTTGTTGATGTTTTTGACGCCTTCGGTGGAGAGCCAGTCTTCGAGCGCCTTGATGCCCTGCTTGGCGTAGACGGGCATGCCGTCTTTCCAGGTGGCGCGGCCGCAGAGGACGCCTGAGAAATTGACGCCGGATTCGGCGGCCAGCTCGAGGGTTTCGGCGAAGGTGTCGTTGCTGACCCCGGCGGAAAGATAAATGAAAGGTTTTTTCGCGACGGCGGCGGCCTTCTGGAAATACTCCCTGGCCTGGTCGCGGGTGTAGCAGGAGTCGCCCTTGCAGGAGCCGGCGCCCTTGACGAAGGCCATGTTGATGGGGACTTCGACCTTCATGACGTCCACGGCGTACTGGGGCTTGGAGAATTCTTCCATGCTCTTGATGACGACTTCGGGCTTTTTCCTGGCGAACTCAATTCCCTTTTCGTCCACGCCCTCTTCGTAGCCGACAAATTCGAGGAAAAACGGGACGTCGGCGGCGGCACATTCGCCGCCAATGCGTTCGACCCAGGCGTGCTTGGTTTCGTTGATCTCGCGCGGGTCGAAGGGCGTGTAGTAGAGAAGGATCTTGATGCAGTCGGCGCCGGCGGCGACGAGACGACGGACCGACCAGTGGTCGAGAAGATCGGGGAGGCGGCCGGGGCGGGTGTTGTCGTAGCCGGAATTTTCGTAGGCGAGAAGCAGGCCGGCGTTCTTGGCGCGCTGCCGGGCGGCGGTGAGGCCGTATTCAGGGTCGAGGAGAATGGCGCTGGCGTGAGGAGTGAGGATGCGGACGACGGCTTCTTTGAACTCGGACATCATCTCCGGCGTGACGGCTTTTTTGTCAATGCCTTTGTCCTTGGCGATGGCGCTGCGGAGCGAGCCGCGCTGGTCCATGGCGGCGGCAGCAATGACGCCACGGTCGTTGGAAACGGCCTTGAGACCACGCTGTTTGCCGGGGGTGATTTTCATGGGACGTCCTCCAGGTGAGGAAGATGCGTGCAAAGCAACGGGGGATTCTAACATTTTCCGTTGACCGTTGTCCGCTGTCCGTTCCGAACAAACAACCGAAGGCAGGGAGTTCTAAGAGGAAGAGAAAACATATCGCAGAGTTCGCAGAGGAGAAGGATATCGCAGAGGAAGAGAGAGCGGAATCCTCGCTGCGCTCGGAACGACAGAGGCAGAGGGATTCTTCGGGCCGACACAAAGCGTCGGCCCTCAGAATGACAGCGCATTGAAAGGTAGCGCAGGGTCAGAGGAAGAGGAGGTGGTGGGGGGAGGGGATGGAGAGGGAGGAGTGGCGGAGGAGGGCGTCGAGGAGAGGGTCGCCGTGGCGGGCGAGGAATGGGAGGAGACACAGAGAGCGCTCCTGAAGGCCGTGGTGGGGATAGAGGGAGTCGGTGAGCTGCTGTTGGTGGCGGGCGAGGACGCCCTGGCGCGCGCCCTGAGCGCGGCCGGTTTTTTCGCGGAGGCGGAGGAACTGGTAGAGGATTTTGCGTTCGGCGGTGGAGAGAGAGCCGAGAAGAGTTTTGTCGAGTTTGCCGAGGGGGCGGCGGAGGCCGGTAAGAAGGCGACGGATTGATTTCTCGCCGGAGGTGAAGCGCGCGGCTAGGGCGCTGGTGAGGAATTGGCGTTCGAGATTCGAGCGGAGGTGCTGGCGGCCGCGGAAGAGGTCCCCCAGCTCGAGAGAATATTTTTTAAGCAGGCGAGCAACGTGGGGTTCGATGAGGGTAAAGCCGGCGCGCGGTAGGATGGCGGGCATGCGCGGCAGCAGGCGACGATAGACGATTTCGGCCTGGGCAAAATAGGCGACTTCGGCAGGGCCGGCGATGTACGCGGCGGTGGGGAGAAGGGTGTCCTGGACGACGGGGCGAAGAAGGACGTTGGGGCTGAAGCGCTCGGGGGCACGATCGAGGAGGGCGAGGAGGTCGGCGAGGGAGTGCCCGTGATTGCCGGCGACGAAGCCGGAATTGCCACGGCCGGCGGCGGGGCGAAGGGGAAGGCGCTGGCCATCGTGGTTGAGGAAGAGGAGCGTGCTGCGTTCAAGGACCTTCACCTGGGCGTGGTAACGGGCGCGGTCGAGCTGGCGTCCACGAGCGAGGAGATCGGCGGCCAGCGCGGCGTGATCTTCGAGGGCGCGACGGTAAACGGGAGCGGCGAGACGGTGGAGGCGAGGGTCGAGCGGGTCGAGGAGAATCAGGCCGTGGCGAGCAAAGAAGCGGGCGAAAAGTTTGCCGAAGGCGCTGCCGAAGGTTTCATGGGGGCGGTAGGAGTCCTGAAGAGCTTCGGAGACGAGGTCGGCGGCGGGGCCATCGAGGGAAGCGACGGCTTGTTCGACCAGAGTCGAGACGGCGTCGCCCAGGCGAACTTCGCCGACGCGTTGGCCGGCAGGGCCGGCGGGAGCGAGTTCGCGGCGCGAGAGATCCGAGCGGGAGAGCCACCAGGAGTGGTTGACTTCGGCGAGGTCGTGGTCTTCGGTGGCCAGCCAGAAGATGGGGACAGCGTCATGTCCGCGCGAAGTGAGATCGGCGGCGAGGCGGATGATGGAGAGCGCTTTGTAGAAACTGTAGGCGGGGCCGGAGAAGAGGCCGACCTGCTGCCCGGTAACGATGGCGACGGAGCCGGCAGCGAGGCGGTCGAGATTTTTTTGTGTGGCCGGGCCGCTGCCGAAACGGAGGTTTTGTTCGCGGAGGATTTCGACGACGGAGCGGCGCAGGGCCGGGTCGGGCGCGGTGCCGTGAGAGAGCTGGCGGATGGCGCCGAGGACGCCCGCCTCGGTGGGAGGATGGGCGTAGAAGTCGGAGAGGCGGGGGAAGTCGTCGTGATAGGTGGAGAAAAGGCGCGAGGTGTGGGGGAGCTGAGCGGAAGGAATGGAGCGACACTCCATCGGAGGGGCCATGATACATGGGGCGGGCAACGCGGGCAATCGAGTGGGAATCTGAGCGGGCAGAGGGGTGGTGTCACTGGACGGCACAGGAAGGTCCGCGGCGCATCGAAAGGAGTAAACTGGGGTGGCGGAATGTCCAACCGGAGAATGAACATGCAGGGAAACGTCTGGAAGCAGGCGGTGGCGGAGGAAGGCCTCCTGCTGACGAGGAACCTGCCGATTGTTGAGGGAGCGGAGGAACTGCGCGTGGCGGTGCGGGATGGGTCGAGCGGGGTGGTGGGGAGTGTGACCGTGCCGATGGGGAGGTTGACGGCGGGGGTGGTAAAGGGAGTAGGGGTTAGGGTGTAGGGTTTAGGGCGAAGAGCGGGGCCAGGCAAGTTCCAACCGGAATAATTCCTGAACAATCAGGAGCGAAAGGAGGGCGGAGGGATTCTTCGTCCGCCTGCCCTTCGACTTCGCTCAGGGCGAGCGGCGGACTCAGAATAACACCGCTCCTGCTGCGGCGTGATAGGCCATGCGTCACGCAATGCAGTGCGAAGACGGGGCGTATTGCCATACGCCCATACAAGAAAAACTGCACGACTGGAAGGAGGCGGGAGGGCTTAGGGCGTGGGGGTGGGAGCGAGAGTGAGGGAGGCGAGGAGGGAGTCGATGGAGGCGCGCTGGGAGTCGGTGAGGGGGAGGAAGGGGCGGCGGGCGGGGCCGCCGAAGTAGCCGACGCGGTCCATGGCGTACTTGACGCCGGGGACGCCGAGGTCGGAAACGATGATGCGAGCGGGGTCGAGAAGGCGGCGCTGAAGAGCGAGGGCGCTTTCGGCGTCGCCGGCGCGGGCGACCTGCCACAGTTCGACGCAGAGTTCGGGAAGGACGCAGGCGAGTCCGAGGATGCCGCCGACGGCACCGGCGGCGAGCGAAACATAGAGCGTGGAGGCGGAGCCCACCAGGGTCTGAAACTCGGACGGAGTGGCGCTGATGATTTCGGAGACGCGCTGGACGTTGCCGGAGCTTTCCTTGATGCCGATGATGTTGGAATGGCGCGCGAGGCGGGCGACAAGCGGGGCCTCGACGGCGACGCCGGTGAATTGCGGGACGCTGTAGATGAGGAGAGGGATGACAGCGGCGTCGGCGACGCGGAGGTAGTGCTCGGCGATGGCATTGGGGGTCATCTGCGGCTTGTAGTAATAAGGCGTTTTGACGAGAGCGACTTTGTAGCCGAGGGCGGCGGCGCGGTTGGTGCGGGCGATGGTCTCTTCGGTGGAGTCGGTGCCGGTGCCGGCGATGAGGAGCTTATCGGGTGAGGCGGCTTCGCGGGCGGCGTCCCAGATGCGTTCGATTTCGTCGCGGCTGAGAAGGACGGATTCGCCGGTGGAGCCGATGACGACGTAGCCAGCGAGACGAGTGCGGTTGTAGCGGGCAATGTTCTGGCGGAGATGATCGAGGGCGAGGGAGCCGTCGTGGTTGAAGGGAGTGGTGAGCGGAGGGAAGATGCCGTGCAATTTCATGATCCGCATTCTAGCGCAAAAGGAGAGAAGCCGTCAGCCGTCAGCCGTCAGCTTTCAGCTTTCAGCAACCAACCCTTGGGTGCGTCAATTTCGCAAGGAACTGAAGGCTGATAGCTGAAGGCTGAAAGCTATTGAGGAGCGGCGGCGCGGCGGGAGTGGAGGTGCTGGAGGGAGGCGACCTCGAAAGACTGTTCGTGGAGGGCGCGGATGCCGCGGGCGGCGGCGAGCGCGGCCGAGAGCGTGGTGATGCAGGGAACGTTGTGGCGGATGGCGGCGCGGCGGATGGATTTTTCGTCGTAGAAGGATTCGCGGCCGAGGGGAGTATTGATGATGAGGTCGACTTTGCCAGTCTTGACCAAGTCCACGATGTTGGGGCGGCCTTCGTTGACTTTGTAAACGGATTCAGCCTCGATGCCGGCCGAGCGCAGGGCGGAGGCGGTGCCGCGCGTAGCCAGCACGCGGAAGCCGAGAGAGGCGAGGTCGCGGGCGACCGAGGCGACGTGGCGTTTGTCGCGGTCGCTGACGCTGATAAAGACGGTGCCGCTGCGCGGGAGACGCTGTCCGGCGGCGAGCTGGGCCTTGGCGAAGGCGTGGCCGAAATTGGAGGCAATGCCCATGACTTCGCCGGTGGAGCGCATTTCGGGGCCGAGGATGGTGTCCACGCCGCGGAATTTGTTGAAGGGAAAGACGGGCGATTTGACGGCGTAGAAGTCGCGGACAGGGATTTCGGCGACGCCATCGGTCTGCACCACGGGCAGGCCCATGGCGGCGAGCTTGCGGCCGGTCATGAGGCGCGCGGCGACTTTGGCGAGAGGGACGCCGACGGCTTTGCTGACGAAGGGGATGGTGCGCGAGGCGCGCGGGTTGACCTCGAGGACGTAAACGGTGTCGCGCTGGATGGCGTACTGAACGTTCATCAGGCCGACGACGTGAAGGGCCTGGGCCAGGCGCCTGGTGTAATCGCGGATGCGGTGCAGAACCGCTGGCGAGAGCGAAACGGGCGGCAGCACGCAAGACGAGTCGCCTGAGTGGACGCCGGCTTCTTCGATGTGCTCCATGATTCCGCCGATGACGACGTCGGTGCCGTCGGCGAGAGCGTCCACGTCCACTTCGACGGCGTCTTCCAGGAAACGATCAATCAGGACGGGGCGGGCCGGGCCCATGAGGGCGGCCTGGGCGACGTAGTCCTGAACGGTTTGCAGATCGTAGGCAATGACCATGGCGCGGCCGCCCAAGACGTAGCTGGGGCGGACGAGGACGGGCAGGCCGACATCGGAGGCGACGCGGGCGGCTTCTTCGGGGATGAGCGCGGTGCCGTTGCGCGGCTGAGGGATTTGCAATTCTTCGAGGAGGCGGCCAAAGCGGCGGCGGTCTTCGGCGAGGTCGATCATCTCCGGCGCGGTGCCGATGATAGGGACGCCGTTGCGCTTGAGCTCGAGGGCGAGGTTGAGCGGCGTCTGTCCGCCGAACTGGACGATGACGCCCTGAGGCTTTTCGCGGTCGATGACGGCGAGAACGTCTTCGAGGGTGAGCGGCTCGAAGTAGAGGCGGTCGGAGGTGTCGTAGTCGGTGGAGACGGTTTCGGGGTTGCAGTTGATCATGACCGTCTCGAAGCCGTCTTCGCGCAGGGCGAAGGAGGCGTGGCAGCAGCAGTAATCGAACTCGATTCCCTGACCGATGCGATTGGGGCCGCTGCCGAGAATGACGACCTTGGGGCGAGCGACGGCGTCGGCTTCGTCTTCGTCTTCGTAGGTGGAGTAGAGATAGGGCGTGAAGGATTCGAACTCGGCGGCGCAGGTGTCCACGCGCTTGAAGACGGGGGCGACGCTGTGGCGGATGCGCTGCTTGCGGACAGCGGCGGGCGTGGTGCCCCAGAGCTGAGCAAGCTGCTCGTCGCTTGAGCCGTTGCGCTTGGCTTCGCGGAGAAGCTCGGCGGAGGCGGTGCCGACGGTGACGCCGGAGACGCGGTGGTTGAGGGCGACGATCTCCTCTATCTGATGGATGAACCAGGGGTCGATCCTGGTGAGCTGGCAGACTTCTGAGGCCGCGAGGCCGCGTTCAAGGGCGGTGAAGAGCCAGTGGATGCGATCGGGGCGCGGTGTGGAGAGCTTTTCGCGAAGGAGCGAGGCGGGCGTGTCAGCGGGGGCGCGCCAGGGCGTATGCGGCTCGAGCGAGCGGATGCCCTTCTGGAGGGCTTCCTTGAAGGTGCGGCCGATGGCCATGACTTCGCCGACGGACTTCATCTGCGTGCTGAGGGCGCTATCGGCGCCGGGGAATTTTTCAAACTGCCATTTGGGGATTTTGACGACGACGTAGTCAATCGTAGGCTCGAAGCAGGACGGGGTCTTGCGCGTAATGTCGTTGGGGATTTCGTCGAGGGTCATGCCGACGGCGAGGCGGGCGGCGATTTTAGCGATGGGAAAGCCGGTGGCTTTGCTGGCGAGCGCGGAGCTGCGGGAGACGCGCGGGTTCATCTCAATGACGACCATTCGTCCGGTCTCGGGATGGATGGCGAACTGGATGTTCGAGCCGCCGGTCTCGACGCCGACTTCGCGGATGACGGCAGCAGCGGCGTCGCGCATGCGCTGGTATTCCTTGTCGGTGAGGGTCTGCGCGGGGGCGACGGTGATGGAGTCGCCGGTGTGGACGCCCATGGGGTCGAAATTTTCGATGGAGCAGATGACCACGAAGTTGTCGCGAACGTCCCGCATGACTTCGAGCTCGAACTCTTTCCAGCCGAGGACGGATTCTTCGACGAGAGCTTCGTGGACGGGGCTGGCGTCGAGGGCGTGGGCGATGGCTTCGGCAAACTCTTCGCGGTTGAAGACGATGGAGCCGCCGGTGCCGCCGAGAGTGAACGACGGGCGAATGACGACGGGATAACCGAGCTGATCGCCGAGGCGGAGAGCGTCGGCGGCGTTGTTGACGAGGGCGGAGGCGGGGACGTCGAGGCCAACTTTGCGGCAGGCGTCTTTGAACCAGAGGCGGTCTTCGGCAACTTTAATGGCGCGAAGTGATGCGCCGATAAGCTGGACGCCGTACTTTTCGAGAATGGCGTTTTCGGCGAGCTCGACGGCGAGGTTGAGACCGGTCTGGCCGCCGACGGTGGGAAGCAGCGCGTCGGGACGCTCGGCGGCGATGATTTGTTCGAGGTAATCGCGAGTGAGCGGCTCGATGTACGTGCAGTCGGCGATTTCGGGGTCGGTCATGATGGTGGCGGGGTTGGAATTGACCAAAACGACCTGATAGCCCTCGGCGCGCAGGGCTTTGCAGGCTTGCGTGCCGGAGTAGTCGAACTCGCAAGCCTGGCCGATGACAATTGGGCCGGAGCCGATGATCAGGATTTTCGAGATGTCGGTGCGCTTGGGCATTCTAAGGTCAAAACAGCAGATTCCCCATTTCGCCCGGAATGACGACCCATATTTGCGTGTCGTTCATATTGTGCGGCCGGAGTCGCCGAGTATGCCGCGGCGGAGAGCGCCGGAGAATTTGTGCTCCTTCATCAGATCGACGAACTGGCGAAACAGGTACTGGGAATCGTGGGGGCCGGGGGAGGCCTCGGGATGATATTGCACGCTGAAGAGAGGCAGCGAGCGGTGGCGCATGCCCTCGTTGGTCCCGTCGTTGAGATTCATGTGGGTGATTTGGACGTCGGAGGCCGGAAGCGAGTCCGGGTCCACGGCGAAGCCGTGGTTCTGGGCGGTAATTTCGACCTTCTGGGTGAGCAGGTTTTTCACTGGATGATTGGAGCCGTGGTGGCCGAACTTGAGCTTGAAGGTACGGCCGCCCAAAGCGAGGCCACAGAGCTGGTGGCCGAGGCAGATGCCGAAAATGGGGACGCGGCCGAGGAGTTTGCGGATGGCTTCGATGGCGTAGGTGACAGGCTCAGGGTCGCCCGGGCCGTTGCTGAGAAAGACGCCGTCGGGCTTGAGGGCCAGGACGTCTTCGGCCGAGGTGCGGGCGGGAACGACAGTGACGTCGCAATTGTGGTCGGTGAGGAGGCGAAGGATGTTCTGCTTGATGCCGAAGTCATAGGCGACAACGCGGAAGCGGCGGGCTTCGGCACCGGCAGTGGATTCGCCCAGCTCATCGCGCCAGGGCGAGAGAGAGAGGTCTATCGAGCCGCGGTTCCAGTCGTAGGACTTTTCGCAGGTGACGCGGCTGGCAAGCTCGAGGCCGGCCATGGTGGGAAGGGCGCGGGCTTCGGCGACGAGTTTGTCAGCAGGAGTGCCGTCGGTGGAGACGACGCCGCGCAGGGCGCCGACTTTGCGGATGTGGCGAACGAGGGCACGCGTGTCGATATCCCAGATGACGGGGACATTGTGGCGGGAGAGGTAAAGCTGGGCGGACTCGGTGGAGCGCCAGTTGGAGGCGAGCAGGGAGAATTCGCGGACGATGAGGGCTTCGATGTAGGGCCGGGCGGACTCTTCGTCGTCGAGGTTTGAGCCGACGTTGCCGATATGCGGATAGGTGAGGCAGACGATCTGGCCGGAATAGCTGGGGTCGGTGAAAACTTCCTGGTAGCCGGTGAGAGAGGTATTGAAAACGACTTCGCCGCCCCGGCGCGTGCGAGCGCCCGCCGCGCGACCGTTAAAGACTCGCCCGTCCTCGAGCGCAAGAAGAGCGGGGCGTGGGGATGGGTCGATCAGCGGGACCTCCTTGCGAGATCATTTTGCACTCCCGGCGGCGGCCGGAATGGTGCCGAATCGCGTGAAAGGCCAGTAAGCGAAGACGGCTTTGCCATAAATGAAACGGCTGGGGACGGTGCCGAAGACGCGCGAGTCGTTGGAACTGGAGCGATGGTCGCCCATGACGAAAAACTCGTCGGCGGCAACGCGCACGGGGCCGTGAGAGCCGGAGTCCGCGAACCGCGCGGGGATGTAAGGTTCGTCGAGCAGGCGGCCGTCCACATAAACGCGGCCGCTGCGGACTTCGACGGTTTCGCCGGGGAGAGCGATGACGCGCTTGATGAAGGATTTGCTGCGGTCGAGGGGATACCAGAAGACGACGACGTCGCCGCGCTCGATCGGGCCGAAGTGATAGACAAACTTGTTGATGAAAATGCGCTCTTCGTTGTCCAGGAGAGGGGCCATGCTGGTGCCTTCAACTTTGACGGGCTGATAAAGGAAAACGATGATGACGATGGCCAACGCGGCGGCGATGAGAAGGTCGCGGGCCCAGGCGCGAAGTTCCCGGCGGAACGAGGAGGAGGTGCCGGAAGAAGATGAGCCCTTAGGTGCGGGCAGCAGAGCGCGAGGGTCGAGATTGGGTTGATCCATCGCTCGGTCGAGTAAGAGAGTTTATACCACAGGGCACTAGTTTGCGCCAGCGGGACGTGAAACGCCCGGGGCGGGTTCGACAAGGCGGGCGTCACCATCATAGGATGCGCGGTTATGGCTGAGAGGATTGCTGCCATCCTGCCCGCGTTTAACGAAGAGGCGGCGCTGCCGGGCGTGCTGAAGGAGCTGGCTGCGGTGGGTGCGGCGCAGATCATCGTAGTGAATAACGGGTCAAGCGATGGCACGGCGGAAGTGGCGCGGCGAGGAGGCGCGGAAGTGGTGAGCGAGCCGAGGCGCGGGTACGGGCAGGCGTGTTTGGCGGGGATGGCGGCGCTGCGGCGAGACATTACCGTCGTGGTGTTTATGGATGCGGATGGAAGCGATGACCCGGCGGAGATGGCACGGCTGGTGGGGCCGATTGAGCGAGGCGAGGCAGAAATGGTGCTGGGGTCGAGAGTGCTGGGAGAGCGAGAGGCGGGCTCGTTGACGATGCAGCAGAGATTTGGGAATTGGCTGGCGACGGGGTTGATGCGGGTGGTGTTTGGGGCGAGGTATACGGATTTGGGGCCGTTCCGGGCGATACGGCGGGAGGCGCTCGAAGGGCTGGGGATGCGCGACACGAATTATGGTTGGACGATTGAGATGCAGATTAAGGCGCACCGGATGGGAATCAGAGTAATGGAGATGCCGGTCAAGTACAGGAGAAGGCGAGGTGGGCAGTCAAAGATCTCTGGGACGCTCAGGGGAAGCGTTGGAGCCGGGGTAAAAATCCTGGCCACGATCGCACGGTATGGCTTCGAGCGGTAGAGGGCGAAGAAAGAGAGGGGATTTCAAAATAGAAGGGACAGAGAAGAGGAGGAGAAAGATAACGCAGAGGCGCCCCGACAGGATCGGGGCAGGCGCCGTACGCAAAGGCACGCAGAGACGAAAAGAAGTTCAACAAGGAAGGCACCCCGACGAGGCCGGGGCAGGCGTCGGCGCAGAGAGCACAAAGGACAGTAACAGAGATAGCAGGAGCAAGCTCCCGCACTCCATAGAGAGCTAGAAGCGGGAGGATTCGAAGAGGCGGATGTCTTTGGAGATGCCGAAGGTGAAGCCGGAGCGAGGGTCGCGCGAAGTGAGGCCGGCGATACCGGCAAAATCCCACCAGAAACCACCAGCGAAAATCTGAACACCGAGACGAGCCTGAGAGCGGGACTCAGTGCCGATGAGATTGACGTCGATCTTGCGCGTGGAGTGGCGGCCGGCGACTTCGCCAACCAGATTCACGCGCTGGTGGAGCGGAAAGGTGAAGGCGGCGCCGAAGGAGAGGACGTCGTTCTGCGTGTAGAAGGCATTCGGCGCGGTGAGGATAATCAGGCCGAGGTTGCCGAAGACGTTGAGGCGGCCGAAGTGCTTCTGCGCGATGACCTCGGCGAAGATGTTGGTGGTGTTGGCGCCGATGCCGCGGGACTGGTTGGAGTTGGGCATCTGATAGCCGAAGCGGAAGGCGAGGGCGGGGCGGCGGGCGGCTTCGGCAAGAACGCGGATTTTTGTGGCGAAGGTGAAGTCGCCGGTGTCGCGCGTGGAGCGGGTGCCGGTGAGGTTCAGAGGGACAAAGGAAGCGCCCTGCTTTTTGATGTCGAGGAATTGCTGGGCGGCGCCGTACATCTGGATCTCGATGATTTTGCCGACGCCGCTGCGGATGTTGATCACGGCGACGGAAGTGAGGTCGCCGGAGAGGCCGGAGAGGGGGAAGTCTACGTCCTGAAGGAAGTCGAAGCCGACCTGGGCGCGCATCGTGCCGGGGGGAACGATTTCGGCGTCGGCGGTGCGGAGAGGACGGTTCTGGGCGGCGGCGGGGAGGGAGAGGAGGTAAAGGAAAGAGAGGACGTAGAGGACGAGCTTGAGTGAGCGCGGCATGGGACGGCGCGTATCGTAGAACAAAAGGAAGGAAGAGAAAAGAAAAAGATGAAACGCGGAGGGCACAGAAGAGAGAAGAGCCCTGAGAAGAGAAAAGCGGCGGCATCCCTCGACTACGCTCGGGACAAGAGCCGCCACAGTCCAAAGAGAAACAGCAGATTCCTCGGCCTGGCAAAGTGCGCCGAGCCTGGGAATGACACGGCGTGGAGGTCCGGGCTAATCAACAGAAAGGGCGAAACGCAGGGAGGCGAGAGCGGCGATGACGGCGGTTTCGGTGCGGAGAATGGTGGGGCCGAGAGAGGTTTCCAGGAAGCCCGCGGAGAGGGCGGAACAGAGCTCGTTGTCGGTCCAGCCGCCTTCGGGGCCGATGGCAAGGGAGGCGGAGGTGGCCCACTTCCCTTCCAGGACGGAGCGGAGAGAGGGAGCGGAACGGCGTTCGGAGAGGAGAAGATTGACGGAAGGAACTGAAGAGGCCACACGAGCGCGCGCCCCAACGGGAGAGAAGGCGTCGGAGGGGCGGGAGGCGGGGTGGAGGATGGGAGGGCGGAGGCGGTTGGATTGCTGGGCGGACTCGAGGAGGATTTTCAGCCAGCGGGCGGCGCGCTTCCCTGCTACAGCGACGAGCGCTTTTTCGCTGCGGAAGGCGGCGAGAGGGGCGATTTCGGCGACGCCCAACTCGGTGGCTTTTTCGAGCGCCCATTCGAAGCGGTCAAATTTGACGATGGAGAGCAAGAGGGTGAGGTGGAGGCGATCGGGAGTGACAGGGAGAGGCTCGACGAGAGAGAAGTCGATGGCGGATTTGGAGACGCGGTCGATGCGGGCGAGCCAGAGGGAGGCGCCGTCGGAGAGTTCGTAGAGCTGGCCGGGAGCGGCGCGGAGGACGCGGGCGAGATGATGGGCGGAGTCACCGCGAAGGGTGGCGGTCCCGCTGTCGAAGCGGTCGATGAAGAAGCGGCGGCGCATAGAGAGCCTCCGGCCGTCAGCTATCAGCAGTCAGCCAGACAGGAGAATCTAGCATAGGCGACCTTCCGAGCACGCAAACACCATTGACGCCGTTGTGCGCTCCACGGCGGAGAGCCACGTAGCAACTCAGTACGAATGATAAGCCTTCAACAGAAAGAAATGCTGCTGCGGGCATTGCCCTCCGCAGCGGCCTGTGACCGCGAGATGGGGCTGCGCGCCGCGATTTGGTCGGAGCTGAAGCTCCGACTCCCTGAAACTACACGCGTTCGAGGCGGCTGGCGAGGATTGTCACAGCTTGCGTGTAGTGCTATATCTGCGCGGAGCAATTCCCTTCCCTGTTGAGCGACCGGAGAGGAGATTCAAATGCCGGATGAGAAATCACAGAAAGTCTTAATGGTGGTCCTGCTGGTGTTGGCCGTGGCGGCGACGAGCGTGACAGTGACATTGTGGTTGACGCGGTCGAGCGGAACGCCGACGCAGACAGCGAGCATACCAGCCGCAACAACGGCTCCAAACACCGCACCTAATTCGGTGCCAGCGGCGGTGGGTGTGCCAGCGGCAGTGACGCAAGCAGAAGTGATGATTAATGAGAGGCCGATCAGCCAGGAGCAGATCAACATGCTCCGGAGCCAGTATGGCGCGGCGCCGCCACCGGGGCGTTACTGGTATGACCCACGCAGCGGGCTCTACGGAATGTGGGGCCGCGAGGCGGGAGGATACATACGGCCGGGGCACGACTTCGGGCCGCTGCCAGCGAACGCGTCGAATGGGAATACCGGAGTGTTCATCAACGGGCGACAGTTGAACATGACGGAGGCGATGTACCTGCAACAGATCTTTGGCGCGGTGTATCAGGGGCGCTGGTGGCTGGACGGGCAGACGGGGAACGTCGGGCAAGAAGGCAACCAGATGCCGATCGCCAATATTTTTGTGGCACTGCAACAGTCGCAGAGGAACAAGAAGTCGGCGGGCGGGTACAGCTACCGCGACTCGTTGAGCGGGACGATTGCCGGGGCCGAGAACGGTTGCGCGTGGATTAGCGTGCCGGGAAGCGGCAGCGTGATGTCGAGTGGATGTTGAAGTCAGTTTTCAGTTCTTAGCCGTAAGTAGACAGCAAACGACTATCCGTGCACAGCGAAATGACCCAAATATTCGTAAGGAAGTTGCCTCGGTGGTTAAAACCCCTGAGTTTTGACTCCGATTTCGAGACAAAGCAATCCCGAGGCGTGGGAACACTGATCTAGTGTCGACGCCTGTTTCTTTCTATCAAACCACCTGGAAGAAACGGGAGGAGGTCATGTTCCCAAGAATCTGACGCAGGCCTCGCGGGCAGATTAAAAATAATCATAAACTCCAAATCGTAGCTGACGCGCTCATGCATCGCGATTCTGCCGGGCCGCCAAATGTGCGCGGGCTTGTTGTTACTCGTGATCTGCAGGTTGGCCTGCGAAAGATCAACGCAGACAGATAGTCGCCCTGCGTCAATTCCTCCAGTATGCTGAGTGTCCCCGAATCTGGCGCTGATCTCGTTGGGGAAGGTTGAAGGTATCTGACGGTTCTCAACAATCGGTTCAAATGGAATCCCGATTAACCAGGCGCGCACGGTCGTCGCCACCCGCAGGCGAATGTCGTGCCGAAAGTCGACAAATTCTTGGCCAAAGAAACAGACAGTACTCGGGCGAGGTTGCCAGCCATCCGCTAGCCTAGCAACGGTTTTCAAGACTGTACCGCCCTTTTCGAATGTAACGTCGAGATAGGGCAGGGCATTCTCCTCCCGCTCGAATCTTACTACGTGGCGAGGCTATGGGAAGTCAAGGAAATTCGTTTGGTCGACAATCCTCGAGAAGCGAACAGGGTCTTAGCCGAAGATGTCTTTCATTTTTTCGAAGAGGGAGGAGGAGCGGTCGGCGGGACGGTTTTCGACCTTGAGAGTTTGGCCGAGCTCGGCGAGAAGGCGGCGCTGTTCGCGGGTGAGTTTTTCGGGGACGACGACCTGCACGGTGACGTAGAGGTCGCCTTTGCCGCCGCCGTGCGGGTCGGGGAGTCCCCTGCCCTTCAGGCGAAGGATGGAGCCGGTCTGAGTGGCTTCGGGGATTTTCAGTTTTTCGTCGTCGGCGAGACCGGGGACAGTGAGGTCTGTGCCGAGTGCGGCCTGAACAAAGCTGATCGGAATGGTGCAGTAGAGATCGGCACCGCGGCGCTCGAAGAAGGGATGATCTTTGACTTCAAGGACGACGTAGAGGTCGCCGGACGGGCCGCCGGCTGAGCCGGGTTCGCCTTCGCCGGGAATACGCATGCGCGTGCCGGTGTCCACGCCGGGAGGGATGCGAAGCTCGATGGTGCGCTCGCGCTCGATGCGGCCCTGGCCGCGGCAATCCGGACAGTGCTCGCGGACGACCTGGCCGGCGCCGTGGCAGGCCGGGCAGGTGCGAGAAATAGTGAAGAAGCCCTGCTGATAGTGAAGCTGGCCGCGACCGCCGCAGGACTGGCAGGCTTGAACGCCGGTGCCGGCTTTGGCGCCGGTGCCGTTGCAGGACTCGCAGAACTCCTGACGAGGGAGTTTGATATTGGTTTTGACGCCAGCGGCGGCTTCGTCGAAGGAGAGAGACATGTCGTAGCGAAGGTCGGCGCCGCGGCGGCTGCGCGAGCGGCCGCCGCGCCCACGACCGCTACCTCCACTGAAGACTTCTTCGAAGCCGAAGAAGTCGCCGAAGATGTCCTGGAACTCCTCGAAGATGCTGCGACCGAAGCCGGGGTCGAAGCCAACGCCGGAGAGGCCGGCGTGGCCGTAGCGATCGTAGGCGGCACGCTTCTGGGGATCGGAGAGGACGCTGTAGGCCTCGGTGGCCTCGCGGAATTTTTCCTCGGCCTGCTGCTTGTTCGAGGGATTGCGGTCGGGGTGCCACTGAAGAGCGGACTTGCGATAAGAGGACTTGACCTCCTCGACGGTGGCGGTGCGGGGGAGGGAGAGGACTTCGTAGTAGTCGCGTTTGTGGGTTCGGGACATAGCGAAAGAACGTAATTCGTTATTCGTAACTCGTAATTCGAGAAAGCACTTTCATCAGATGCTGGGCTGAAGCTCAGCGCTACACAACCAAAAGCAGATCCCTTCCGGCAAGGCCGGAATCTTCGATCGCTGCGCTCGGGATGATACCCAACAGCAGCGGCCGGTCACAGGCAAGAGTGCCTGTGCCACCGTGCCACCCGGAGGACAGGCTGAAGCCTGTCCTACCAAACCAAGATGCTGGGCTGAAGCCCAGCGCTACACAACCAAAAGCAGATCCCTTCCGGCAAGGCCGGAATCTTCGATCGCTGCGCTCGGGATGATACCCAACAGCAGCGGCCGGTCACAGGCAAGAGTGCCTGTGCCACCGTGCCACCCGGAGGACAGGCTGAAGCCTGTCCTACCAAACCAAGATGCTGGGCTGAAGCCCAGCGCTACACAATCAAAAGCAGATCCCTCGGACAGCGGAGGGATTCTTCGTCCCGACAAGAAGCGTCGGGACTCAGAATGACCTGGCGGCAGCAAGCCGCCGCACTCCAAAGCCGACGAGACGCCGGCGATCCGAAGCACGCGGGCATGGATGCCTGCGCCACCGGATTAATTGAGGCGGTGGGGCGGGTCGGCGCCGGCCGAGGCTTGGGCCGGATGAACGGCGACGCGCACAACCGCAGGACGCAACAGGCGTCCGTGAAAACTGTAGCCGGGCTGGAGGACGTCCAGCACGGTGCCGTCGGCATGATCGGCGGATTCGACGCGCTCGAGGGCCTGATGGACGTGTGGGTCGAAGCGCTTCCCGACGGGGTCGAGGCGCTCGAGACCCAGACGCTGGAGAGCGTCCCAGAGCTGGCGGTAGATCAACTCAAAACCTTTGCGGTAGTCCTCGTAGGCCGGGGCGGCGTGGGCAGCGAGGGCGCGCTCGAAGCCGTCGAGGACGGGGAGAAGCGATTCGATGACGCGGCTGACGTGACGGCGGGAGTCTTCAACGCGCTCGCGGTCGATGCGCTTGCGGAAGTTCTCAAAGTCGGCCTGGCGTCGGACGAGAGTAGCGCGAAGCTCCTCGGATTCGGCCTGAAGCTTGGCCAACTGGTCGAGCGCGGACGCAAGCGAAGTGGAGGCGGACTCTGCGCCTTCGGCGGCGGAGGCGGCGGCGGCAGAGTCGGAAGACGCGTCGTCGTCGCCAGAGAACTCGGGGAGTTTGTCGTCGTTGCGCTTGCGTTGGGTCAAGGGGACCTAACTCCTGTTCAAAGTATCGCTGAAGACGCGGGCAACATAGGCAACGGCGGTGATGGCGCGTTCGTACTGCATACGCATGGGGCCTAACACGCCGACCGTGCCTTGGACCTGGTCGCGTCCGGAATAGGGCGCGCTGATGAGAGCGAGATGCTCGCCCGCAGAAGGCATCTCCTTGATGCCAATCTCGACGTGGACAGGCTCGGGCGATTCGATGAAGCCGGTGAGCAAAGCGACGAGCTTGTGCTTTTCTTCAATGGCAGCGAGCAACTCGAGGAGCTGCTGGCCGGCCAACTCGGGAACGGAGGCAATCTGCGCGGCGCCTTCGACGTACAGCTCGCGGCCGGCGTCGGCGAGAAGACCGGGGTCGCAAAGAGTGAGGGCATTGGAGGCGAGGCGGTCGTAGCGCTCGCGTTCGGAGGCGAGTCGGGCGAGCAGGTCGGCGCGCGCGGCTTCCAGTGTCCAGCCAACGTAGGAGCGATTGAGGAAATCGGCGGTGCGGTCGAGCTCGGGCTGGGCGAGAGGCCGCTCGAGACGGAGGAGCTTGTCGCGGGTGGTGCCGGCGGCGGTGACGAGTACGACCAAGACGCGACCGTCGGGGATGAGGAGAAAACGGATGTGTTCGAGAACGACTTTGCCGATGGGAGGAGAAACGATGAGGCCGAGGCCCCGGGAGACGGCGGCCAGGACGTGGGCGGCGCGCTCAGTGATCTCTTCGGGCGTGGAGGCGGAGGCCAGTTCGGAGCGAATCCAGGCTTCGTCCTCGGGCGTGAGGCGGGCCTGCGCGGCCACCTGCTGGGCAAAGAAACGATAGGCGGCGGCGGTGGGGACACGTCCGGCGGAAGTGTGCGGCTGGTAGAGAAAGCCGGCCTCTTCGAGGTCGGCCATGACGTTGCGGATGGTGGCGGGGCTCAATTTTTCGGCGTAGCGGCGGGAGATGGATCGGCTGGAGACAGGCTCGCCCGTCTCAATGTAGAAGCGAACTACATCGGCGAGGACTTGCTGGTTGCGCTGTTCCTGAAGCGTGCGGTGACGCATGGTCGTGTGATAGCTGAAAAATCCATTCTAGACGCACTGACAAGAAGGGTCAATGAGAGGACGAGCAAAGTTTCTCAATGCTCAGCCAGAGAAGAATGCTAGCAACGGGAATGCCGCTTTAGAGACGCCCGTGCGAGCATCAACAGAAACATTAGTTTTCAACGCGGAGCAGCAGGGACGGGGCGCTGCGAATAAAAGACAATGCCACTCGAGACATGGACACCACCAAAAGTTGTGTTGCTAACAAAAACGCTGGATCTCGGACTGGTAACTGCAAACACTGAAGTGATGCCGAGAACAAAAGGATCCGATGTCTTGAGTATTGTTACCCTTGAGACTTCGGGAGCAAGACTTGCACTCAAGGAACTCCGGAGCGAATCCGCCACCATCCGGATACCATCCGCAGTCTCCATATCGTCCAGCCAGGAGGAAGAGAGGATAAGGTTCCAACTACCGCTCCCCCCTCGGAGCTGCTGAAAAGCATCGCCAGGGTGAACTCGCCTCTAGTAGAGCGGAGTTCCTCGACTACTCGCTGAATTTCGTCTCCCAGCGTTTGCGAAGCCATGTGAATACTCCGTAGGGGTCACTTCTTACCGCTTCCAGCACCTTTTGAGCTTTAACCCAATCGCTAGTTCCAGGGGGATCATAACGATTCTCGGTTTTCCAACTCGTCACCAAAGACCAATTGTCGAAGACAGACCCACTCGCAAGCGCCAACTCATTTTTTAAACCCGCTAATAGTCTCAGATGGTCAAAGTTGTGCGTCCAAAATGCCTGCTTCATTTCTTCAGGATATTCTGCAACGTTGAGTACCGTACAAATCCGAGCCTACAGCGCAGCCTCCACAACGTATCCACATAAATACACGCAGCCGTCGTAGAGTTCGGCGGCGAAAAGGGTTTCCGCCTCCCTTAGCCTGAGCTCGGCCAGTTCCCTTAATTGGTCCCGAGTTGCCATAACTTGGCAGACTACCAACCGATAATAGACTGATGTCACTCGGCGTGGCCGAATGAGCCGGTGTCGATTTGGGCGCGCTGGAGGCGGTCGGAGTAGTCGATGTAGATGGTCTTCCACTCGGAGTAGAAGTCGATGGCGGCGGTGCCGGCTTCGCGGTGGCCGTTGCCGGTCTGCTTGGTGCCGCCGAAGGGCAGATGAGTTTCGGCGCCGATGGTGGGGGCGTTGACGTAGACGATGCCGGTGTAGATGTCGCGGAGGGCGCGAAAGGCTTTGTTGACGTCGCGGGTGTAGATGGAGGCGGAGAGGCCGTAGACGACGCCATTGGCAATGTCGAGTGCGTTGTCGAGATTGTCGCAGGGGATGACGGAGACGACCGGGCCAAAGATCTCTTCCTGCGAGACGCGCATGTTGGGGTCGCAGTCGGCAAAGATGGTGGGCTGGTGGAACCAGCCGCGCTTGTAGTTGCCAGAGTCGAGGCGATGGCCGCCGGCGGCGAGCTTGGCGCCTTCATTGGTGCCGATCTGGACGTATTCCATGACGGTCTTGAGTTGGCCTTCGTTGACGCAGGGGCCCATTTCGGTGGAGGGGTCGAGGCCGTCGCCGACCTTGAGCGATTTGGCACGGGCAGTGAACTTATCGAGAAATTCCTTGTACAACTTTTTGTGGACGGTGACGCGGCTGGCGGCGGTGCAGCGCTGGCCGGAGGTGCCGAAGCCGCCCCAGATGGCCCCGTCAACGGCGAGGTCGAGATTGGCGTCGTCCATGACGATGATGATGTTCTTGCCGCCCATTTCGAGGGTGCAGTGCTTGAAGTCGGTGGCGCAGGCGGTGCTGACGACGCGGCCGATTTCGGTGCTGCCGGTGAAGCTGACGACTTTCACGTCGGGATGCTTCATGAGCGGCGCGCCGACGTTGCTGCCCGAGCCGGTGAGGATGTTGACCACGCCGCGCGGGACGCCGGCTTCGGTGAGGACCTGGACGAGGTTATAGGCCGAGAGCGGCGTGTCGGAGGCGGGTTTGAAGACGACCGTATTGCCGCAGATGAGCGCGGGCATGATTTTCCATGACGGGATGGCCATGGGAAAATTCCAGGGCGTGATCAAGGTGCAGACGCCGATGGGCTGGCGGACAGACATGGCGAATTTGTTGGGAAGCTCGGAGGGAGTGGTCTGACCGAACAGGCGGCGGCCCTCGCCGGCCATGTAGTAGGTCATGTCGATGGCTTCCTGAACGTCGCCGCGAGTTTCAGCGAGGACTTTGCCCATCTCGCGAGTCATGTCGCGGGCAAGGTCTTCCTTGCGGCGGACGAGGATTTCGGCGGCGCGGAAAAGGATTTCGGCGCGTTTAGGCGCAGGGACGAGACGCCAGGTCTTATAGGCTTCGCGCGCGGCGTCGATGGCGGCGTTGACGTCGTCTTCGGTGGCCAGCGGGAACATGCCGATGAGCTCGTCGGTGTTGGCAGGATTACGGTTCTCGAAGGCTTTGCCGCTGCGGGACTCGACCCATTCGCCGTTGATGAAGTTTTTGTAAACCTTCGGGACGACTGCCGTGGCCATGATGCCTCCTCAGGATAAGCGCGGAGAGATGAATTTAGCAGAGGGATGGGGAAGGGTCAAATGAGGGAGTGGGGGAGAGATTGCGCCAATGGCTCATTGAGTCATTGACGATTGCAAGGAAAGAAAAAGAATAGGAAGTGGAGGGAGCAGGCTGCTTTCCGCGATCAGCTTTCAGCCGTCAGCGATTGGCGAACAAGAGGCAGAGGGCAGCGTTGCACGGAACAGCAGATCTCTGGCGGCGATGGAAAACGTCGGGACGCGGGACGACAAAGCAAGGAGCTAAAACTTGTGAGGTGGCGGCGGTGCTGGGTCGGAGGAGGCGGATTTGGGAACGGGCGGGCGAGAGGGGGGAGGATTTTCGCGAGAGGGACCAGCGGCAGAGGGAGGCGAAGGGGGCGCATTTTGAGAGGAAGTGGGGCCGCTGGGAGATGCGGGGTCGCGAGGGGCGGCCTGGCCGGCCACGTCGGAGCCGAGGCCGAGCTTTTGGAGCGAGCGAGCGTCGAGCTTGCCGGTGACAGGAAGGCCCTGAGAGGTCTGGAAGCGCTTCATGGCGTCGATGCTGGCGGCGTCCCATTTGCCGGAGGGCTGACCTTTGAAGACGCCTTCGCGGGCGAGAGCGGATTGGATATCGCGGATGCGGTCGGGGGTGGGAGCTTTCTGGCCGCGGGCGCGACGCGAGCGGCGCTTCTTCGTGGCGGGCTTCTTCCCTGCCCCGGATTTACCGGGCTGCGAGACGGAGGAGCTGGTTCTTGTCGCCGTGTTCTTTGTTGAGGAGTTCTGGGATGGCGGTGCGTTGCGGGGCACGGCGGCGGAAGAGGTATCGAGGAGGCCGAAGAGGAGAGCAAGGGTCAGGACGAGAAAGAGGGATGGGCAAGGGGGACGCATCGGGAATATTTTAAGGGTGACAGAGGTGAAGGCTCCAATCATTTGCATGATGGGTTTTCCGAGAGGCAACAGGCGGGGTAAGTTGCGAGTCAAGATCATGTGGATGAGATCCTTCCGCCCCGACCAGGTCGGAGCCTCAGGATGGCGGAGAAAAACACGCGGCCCAACCGAGAGGCACCGGCAAGAGTGCCTGTGCCACCAAAGAGGGCCGGCTAAAGCCGGCCCCTACAAGTTACTTAGAGTCGACGGGGACGACGCCAGCCAGGAAGACGGTGAGGAGGCGCTCGGGATCGGCGCGGCGCAGCACCTTGTAGAGCACGTTCTGGCCGGGTTTGAGTTTGCCCATGATGCGGCGGTAGTCGGCGAGGCCGCTGACCGTCTCTTTGTTGACTTCGACGATGAGGTCGCCGCGCCCGAAGCCGATGTCTTCGGCAAAGCTGGCGGGCTCGACTTCGGCGACCAGAACGCCGCGCTGGCCTTCGAGGTTAAGGCGGCGGGCGCGGTCGGCGGTGAGGTCTTCGACGCGGAGACCGAACTCGACCGAGCCGGGGTCGTCGGGGCGGCTGTCGCTGGCGGCCGCGGCGTTGGGGAAAACCCTGGTGCGGTCTTCAACGGTGATGGAGGTCTCCATCTGCTTGCCCTCACGGACGTGGGTCACGCGGACTTTCTGTCCGATGGGGGTCTGGGCGATGGGATTGACGAGGTCGTTGCCGGAGCGGACGGGCTTGCCGTTGACCTCGGTGATGATGTCAGCGGGTTGGATGCCAGCCTTAGCGGCCGGGCTGCCGGGCTCGACGGATTGGACGATCATGCCGTACGGCACGCCGAACTCTTTCAAGAGCACCGGGTTCGTGCTGTTCTCCTCATTGAAGCTGATGCCGATGGAGCCGCGAACCACCTTGCCGGCGGAAATGAGCTGGTTATAGACGTGGATGGCGGTGTTGGAAGGCAGAGCGAAGCCGACGCCTTCATAGCCGCGGCCGCCGGTCATGATGGCGGTGTTGATGCCGATGACCTGCCCGGCCATGTCCACCAGCGGGCCGCCGGAGTTGCCGGGGTTGATGGCGGCGTCGGTCTGAATGAAACGCTGGAACTGGCGGTTGCCGGTGATGTTGGCGCGATCTTTCGCACTGACGATGCCGGCGGTGACAGTGGAATCCAAACCAAAGGGGCTGCCAATGGCGAGAACCCAGTCGCCGACCTGCACGGCCTCGGAATTGCCGAGGGTGGCGGTGGGGAGATCCTTGCCGGCGTTGATCTTGATGACGGCGAGATCGGTGTCTTCGTCCAAGCCGACGAGCTTGGCGTTGTACTTGGTCGTGGCACCGTGGAGCTGGACTTTAATAGTGGTGGCACCATCCACCACGTGGTGGTTGGTAAGGATCAGACCCTTCTTGTCCACAATGACGCCGGAGCCGAGGCTGCGCTCGGCGCTGGGGCCCTGGTCGGGGGAGTCAAAGAAGCGGTCGAAGAAATCCTGGAAGGGGTCGTTCTGACGCGGGCGCTGCTGAGGATTGCGGCGGCGACTGCCGCGGTCGATGACCTGAGTGGTGGAGATGTTGACCACGGCGGGTTCGACGCGGTTGGCGATGGAGGCAAAGGCACTCGAGAGGCGCACCGGGTCCGGTATGGCGAGAGGTGCGGCGCCGTCCACGCCGGCCGCCTTGTTGGCGGCGACCTGCCCGGAGATGACTGTGCCGATGAGGATACCTACGGCGAGGGTGAGTACGACCAGAAGGGTGGCGGTGAGCTTGCGAGACTTGGCCCAGCTCAGAAGGCCCCGAAGTTCCATGCCCATGCTGTTGCTCTCCTGAATCCTGAGTCTACCGGCGCAAACAGTAGTATAACACCGGCGTAGCTCAAACAAAGTTTAGACGCGCTGCGCGTGTTCCCAGTAAGCAAGGCGCGGCGGAACCGCGCAGGCCGATCCACGGGTCCCGCGCGCAAGCGAAGACCCTGGGTTGTGGGACGCAAGAAACTGGCGGCGCGTTGCCTGGTGCGCATTTTGCGGGCGCGGCGGTGGTTGCGCTGCTGGCAAGGATTGGTACAATCAAGGTTTGGATACCATGTCCCCCCGCACGATGTACGAGAAGATCTGGGAAGACCACCTGGTCCACAAGGAGCCGGGCAAACCGGCATTGATTTATGTGGACCGCCACCTGATCCATGAAGGGACGTCGCCACAAGCGTTTGCAGGACTGAAGGCCGCGGGGCGGAAGGTGCGCCGGCCAGACCTGACGTTTGCGGTGATGGACCATTCGGTGCCGACCAAAGACCGGCATCTGCCAATCCTGGACAACGACGCGAAGAGCCAGTTTGAGGCGTTGGAGCGGAACTGCAAAGAGACGGGCGTGCGCCTGTTTGACATGCACAGCCGCAACCAGGGCATCGTGCACATCATCGGGCCGGAGCTGGGAATCACGCAGCCGGGACAGACGATTGTCTGCGGGGACAGCCATACGTCCACGCACGGAGCGATGGGGGCGCTGGCGTTTGGCATTGGGACCAGCGAGATCGAACACGTGCTGGCGACGCAGTGCCTGTCGCAGTTCCGGTCGAAGACAATGTTGATCCGCGTGAGCGGAAAGCGGCCGAAGGGCGTGACGGCGAAGGACCTGATCCTGGCGATCATCGGGAAACTGGGAATTGCTGGCGGGAACGGGCATGTGATCGAGTACGACGGCGAAGCGATCCGCGCGCTATCGATGGAAGGGCGGATGACGGTCTGCAATATGTCCATCGAAGCCGGGGCGCGGGCGGGCATGGTGGCGCCGGACGAAACGACGTTTGCGTATTTAGAGGGGCGGCCGTTTGTGCCGCGAGGGAAGGCGTTCCAGGAAGCGGTGGAACAATGGAAGCAATTGCCGAGCGACGCGGGAGCAAAGTACGACGCGACAATTGAGCTGGACGCGGCACAGATTGCGCCGATGGTGACCTGGGGAACAAACCCCGGAATGGTGACCGACGTGACGGGCAAGGTGCCGGATCCCGAGTCGTTTGCGGATCCGAACCAGCAGAAGGCGACGGTACGAGCACTGGAGTACATGGCGCTGAAGCCGGGAACGAAGATTGTGGACATTCCGCTGGACCGGATCTTTATCGGGTCGTGCACGAATGCGCGGATTGAAGACCTGCGGGCGGCGGCGCAGGTGGTGGCGGGGAAGAAAGTCGCCAAGAACGTGAAGGAAGCGCTGGTGGTGCCCGGGTCGATGGTGGTGAAAGACGCGGCGGAAAAGGAAGGACTGGACAAGATTTTCACGGACGCCGGATTTGAGTGGCGCGACGCGGGATGCAGCATGTGTATCGCGATGAACCCGGACATCCTGCCGTCGGGGGAACGGTGCGCGAGCACGTCGAACCGGAATTTTGAAGGGCGGCAGGGGAAGGGCGGACGGACGCACCTGGTGAGCCCGTTGATGGCGGCGGCAGCGGCGGTGGCGGGGCACTTTGTGGATATACGAGAGTGGGGAGTGGATGGGGCGGAGTGAAGAAGCTGTCAGCGGTCAGGTGTCAGCCTTCAGTGAACAGGTCTTTGTAGTCGTTGAAAAGGGGACGGCACAGAAAAAGAAGAGATAAAGATTCACCGCAGAGGCGCAGAGGACGCAGAGGAAGACAGAGAGAAAGAAAGAACAAGAAGGGCAAAGAGGAAGAGGGAGAGAAGAGAGGAGATGAAGCCGTTTAGCAATCATACGGGACTGGTGGCGGCGCTGGACCGGGTGGACGTGGACACGGACCAGATGATCCCGAAGCAGTTCTGCAAACTGCTGACGCGGGACGGATACGGAAAGTTTTTGTTTTATGACTGGCGGTACCTGCCCGGGGAGAAGCCGAACTCGGAGTTTGTGCTGAACTGGCCGAGATACCAGGGCGCGTCGGTGCTGCTGACGCGGGCGAACTTCGGGTGCGGGTCAAGCCGCGAACATGCGCCGTGGGGCATGCTGGATTACGGATTCCGCGTGGTGATCGGGCCGAGCTTCGCGGACATTTTCTACAACAACTGCTTCAAGAACGGCATCCTGCCGGTGTCGCTGCCGGAAGCACAGGTGGAGGAGCTGTTCCGACGGTGCGAGAAGCACGAAGGGTACCGGCTGACGGCCGACCTGCCGAACCAGATGGTCACGGACGAGATGGGGTTGAGGTTTACGTTTGAGATTGATCCGCACCGGAAACACATCCTGCTGAAGGGGCTCGACGACATTGGAATGACGCTCAATCACCAGGAAAAGATTGCCCACTTCGAGAAAACCCACCAGCCTTCCGCTACCATGCATGAGCCGGTGGACGTGAAGCACCACACCAACCAGCGTTGAATCAACGTTCTCGGTTGTCCGTCGTCTGTTTTCCGTTGTCCGTTGTTCGAAGAAAAGACCACACCCTAGCGAAAGCGGGGGCAAGCCCCGCACTCCACGAGGGACGGCTGCTTGGACGCCGCTCAGGACAAATTCAGCCGAGCACAATACAAAGAGCTCAGAGGTGCTGCCCTGAAGGGCAGCGCTACATGAGCCAACACCACTGCACACTCCCGCAGCGCTACGCGGGAAAGGATTGGGAGACGGGGCCGGGGGAGTCGGCGGCGGCCTGGGCGGGGCCTTTGAGTTCGGCGAGGAGAATGCCGGCGAGGATGAGGGCGGCGCCGGAAAGGGCGCGGGCGCCGAGGCGTTCGGAGAGGACGAGGTAAGAGGTGAGGGCGGCGAAGACCGGCTCAAGGGTGAAGATGATGGCGGTGTGAGTGGGCGTGGTGTACTGCTGCGCCCAGACCTGTACGGAAAAGGCGATGGCGGTGGCGAAGACGGCGGTGATGAGGATGGCGAGGAGGAGTCCGGGGGACCAGTCAATGCGAAGAGGTTCGAGGCCGGTGACGGCCAGCAAGGGCAGGGCGAAGACGGTAAGGGCACCGGTGGTGGCGACCTGAAGGAAGCTGAGAGCGCCGACGGGATGGCGGCCGGAGTAGCGTCCGACGACAATGATGTGCAGGGCGAAGACAACGGCGCAGCTAAACACGAGCAGGTCGCCGAGATTGAGGTGAGCGGAGCCTTCGCGGGGAACGGTGAGGAGGTAGAGTCCGACCAGAGCGGCGGCGGCGCCGGCCCAGACCCACCGGTTGATGCGGCGTCGCCAGAAGACGGCAGAAAGGATGGGCACGAGAACGACGCCAAAGCCGGTGATGAAGGCGGCCTTGGAGGGAGTGGTGTAGAGAAGGCCGGTGGTCTGGAAGACGTAGCCGGCAAAGAGCAGCACACCGATCAATGCGCCGGCACGGACTTCGCTGCGAGTGAGCTGGCGGACGGCGCGTCGGAAGATGAGCGCCATCAGCACCGTGGCCAGGGCAAAGCGCAGAGCGAGAAAGGCGAAGACGGAGGCGTGGTCCAGGGCATCTTTGACGACGACGAAAGTGGCGCCCCAAAGAATGGTGGCGAGGACGAGAGAGGCGTCGGCTCTGAAGCGGCGGGACATTAGTAGTTATCAGTTGTCAGTTGACGGCTGTCAGAGATCGTTATTCGTAACTGGTTATTCGTAATTCTTGCTCAACGACTGTGAACAAGCTGTCAGCAAACAACTTCATTTGACGGCGATGCCCTGAATTTCGAAGTGGGCGCCGAAGAGAAGGCGCCCGGAGCCAATGAAGGCGCGGGCGGGAAACTCCTTTTTGAAATAGGTGCGATAGACGGCGTTCCAACGGTCGAAGAGGGCGACGTCGGAGCAAAAGACCTGGACGTAGACGAGGTCGTCCAGGGTCATGCCAGCTTCGGCGAGCGCGGCCTGGAGGCCGTCGAGGGCGAGGCGGGCTTCGTCTTCGATGCTGTCGGGCGGGCGGCCGGTCTTGGGGTCGAGGCCGAGGCGGCCAGCGAGATACAGCGTGCGACCGGAGAGAACAGCGTCGCTGAAAGGAGCAGTAACGGTGCGTCCGGGAAGATTGATCACGCGGCGGGCGGTGGGAGCCTGGGAGTAGGACTGGACAAGTCCGAGAAGCAGAAGAACCGCCAGTGCGGAGATGAAGCGGGATTTCATGACGAGACCTCCTCAAGCGTGCAAAGTGAAGGGCGAAGTGTAGTGTGAGGAAAGAAAGAAGGCAATGAAGAGACAAAGGGAGTAGAGAGAAGGTAAAAAAAGTGGGGGTGCGGTAGAGAGCCGCACCCCCGGGGCGTAGCGGATTCCGCCTAGAACTCGAAGCGGAAGCCGAACTGCGAGCGCGGCGGCCCGCAATCAGCAGGAAAGCAAAGAAAAAGGGGCCGGTCCGAGGACCGGCCCCTTGGCCCACTTGTAGAAGTGGGGTTAGAAGCTGAACCGAACGGCCAACCGGATCGTCCGCCGCGTCTGGAACAGGAACGGCAAGCCGTAGCGATTGCTGACGGTCAATGGGGTATTGGTGGTGAAACCCGGTGCCGTAGCATTCGCCGCAGCGAACGGATCATAGCCACCCAGCAAGATCGAGTAATTCACCCCGTAGGGATCGGTGGACGTGGGCTTGAGGAAGCTTGCAGCGAGCGGGCTCGGAAAGACGGACAACACCGTCCCTTGGTTGAACAGGTTCAGGAATGTGGCCTCGAACGCCAGACGCAAAGCTTCATTCGACTTGCTCACCTTGAGCGAGTGGTGGAAGTTGAAGTCGCTCTGCGTGAGCACTGGCATCCGGGCTCCCGAGTCCACCGCGCCCTTGACGAAAGCTCCGTTGGCGGCGCGGGTGATCTGAACGAAGGTGCCGCGCTGCTCGAAGAACTGGCAGCTCGACGCTGAGTTCACCGTGGCCCAGCAGGTGGAGTTCGGAGAGCCCGAGGCGATGAGCTGGGTCGCGCCGAAGGTGGTTTCCATACCCAACCACTTCAGGCGGTACCAGCCAACCATGCCGAGAACGTGCGGCCGGTCGGTCGCCAGGGGGCCGTTCTGGACCGCTCCGCTGGTGGTGAACTGCATGTCCGGGTGGTCGAAATCCCGGTGGTTGTTGGGGTTGTGGCGGCCGCCGTTGCCGTCGGTGATGTCCGAGTTGGTAAGGCCGGCATAGTTCCCCCGCAGCCTGCTGTAAGTGTAGGAAATCTGGCCGAAGAGGTTCGTCCCACGGTGCTGGACGCGAACCTCCAGACCATCGTAGTTTCGGATGGCCTTAGGCTGCCGTGGGCACGTGGAACAAAGTGGCGAGCTGATTCCGTTGCTTGGCAGCGCCCGGTGGAGCAGGTCTGAGTACGTGTTGGGCCCGGGGTTTCCGATGTAGTAATCCTCGACAACTGCGAGATCCTCAATCGTCCTATCCAGACGTTTCCGGACATAGCGGAAATAGATGCCGGTCTTCGGCGTCCATGCCCAGTCGGCCCCGACAACAAACTCATGCTGTTGCATAGGCTTGATGTTGGGATCCACGCCCGGGTCTATTGTGCTTTTGACGTTCGCCCGGAAATCCTGGTTCTCGATGAACCGGCCCACGGTGACGCCCGGGGCCGGACCCGTGACCGGGCAACCGTGGCCGCCCGGTGAGCTCGGCGTGATCAGATTGAAGTTGGGATCGTCCATGGCATAGACACAGTCATGCCAGTACTCGCCGCCGAACGAGCCGCGCGGCAGCGAATACTTCATGATGTCGAAGAACTTGCCATAGCTGGCGAAGATCTTCACTTTGCCGTTGTGGAGCAGGTCGTAGGCCCCGCCAATCCGGGGGGAGACCTTACTGCCGAAACCGAAGCTGATGGAACTGGCCCCCGCGCTGAACGGCGGCAGGAATTCCTTGTCGAACCGCACGCCGAGGTTCAGCGTCAGCCCGTGGCCAACCGTCCAGGCATCCTGGATGTAAATGCCATGGTTTAAGCTGGAAACATTTCCCACCGTGTCCACGCCATCCCGGACGATGAAATGACCGACTTTCCCCTGACATCCGCCGGCAGCCGCGCCCGCACCGAAGCTCGCCACGTTGGCCGCGATGATGGAGGAGCAAGCTGTGTTTCCGGCCGCGGTACCCGGGCCATAGAGCTGGGTCCAGAAGACCAACACCTGCGCGGTGTTGAACCCGGAGAGCACGTTTTCCGAGAGCCGGTTGAACCCGTAGCCGAACTTGAAGGCGTGCGTCCCCCACTTGCTGACGACTTGGGAGAAATCGGTTGAGAACGCTCTCCGAGAGAACGCGTCGAAGATATTCTGGAAGTTACTGGAGATGTTTGAGAAACCGCTGGTATTGAAGAAGCTCGAGCTGACCGGCAGGCCGTCGAGCCCCCGGCTGGTCGCGTTCAAATCGGCCTGGTATATGTAGCGCAGGCCGGTGGGCTTTCCGCGGTCCTGGCTGTTGTAAAAGAAGTAGCCATACCGCGCGGAGATGACCGTCCGGGATGTGGGCGTCCAGTCGCCGCCCACGTTGAAGATGTTGCTGGGATTGACGCTGCCTGTGTCGGCGCGAATCGTCAAGGGATTCGTGCTGGCCTGAGTGTTGATCTGTCCGGCGATGGTGGAATCCGCTATCCCAGGCAATTGCCCCCTGACGCGCGAATAGCCGTACACCCAGCTCCCATAGACATGCAGTTTGCTATAGGCCTGGTAATCCAGACGGCCCATGGCATTGTGCGTGTTGAAGGTCTGGGTGAACGTGCGGACACCGGGGTTCAAGCCCGTGAAATTAACCGTGCGCGAAACAGACTGCAGACTCGGGATGTAGCTGGCAAAGAGCCACAAACGATCCTTCAGGAGCGGTCCCCCGACATCGAATCCGGGCTCCAGGATGCGGTACTGGTCCTGCTTCTGTTTGTAGTTCTCCGCCGCCGCGTCCGTGCGTGCGAGGGAATTCAAGGAAGTGCTCGGATTCGCGCGCAGACCGCAGGCCAATTGCTGTCCGAAGAGCGTCGGCGAAGACGGGTTCGGTGAAGGCGTGATGGCGCACTGGTCGTTGGCATCCAAGGAGTTGGAACGGAAGTAAGTGACCAGGTTCCCGTGCCATTCATTGCTGCCGCGCTTCTGGATGACGCTCACCACGCCACCTACTGCGCCGCCGTATTCAGCCTCGAATCCGCTGCTCTTCACCTGCACTTCCTGCACGAACTCGAAGATGATGTTCGACTTGATTCCGCCGCTCCTAACCTCGCCTGTGTCCAGCCCTTCCACGAGGTAGGTGTTTTCGGAGTCGCTGGCGCCGTCAATCTGGAATCCACTCGCTCGGCCTCTGTCATCGCGGCGGCTCTGCAAAGGTTCCTGCCGTGCGCCTGGTGCCATAGTGATCAACGACTGGTACGAGCGGCCCTTGGGGATGTTTTGGATGACGTCCTGCGTGATGGTCACCGCGACCTTGCTCGTCGTGGTGTCCACAACCACGGTATCTGCCTTTACTTCGATCACTTCCGACACGGCTCCCACTTCCATTACGATTTCCAGCGTGGGGAGCTTGCCGACTTCGAGCCTGATCCCCGTACGCTTGTAGGTGCGGAAACTTTGCATCGTAATGGTCGTCGTGTATTCGCCGGGCGGCAGCAGCGCGAAGTGGAAGAACCCCGCTCCGTCTGTCTCCGCGGTCTTCTTGCCGAGCAGCGCCGGGCTGGTTAGTTCCACCTCGGCCTTCACAATTGCTCCGCCCGACTTATCTTTGACGTACCCCTGTAGTCCGCCAGTCGTCTCCGACTGCTGGGCGGACGCTGACGGAACGGTCGTGAAGACGAGCACAGCAATAATGCCC